>NZ_JARJBC010000003.1:0-529279 GCF_029269905.1 Streptomyces silvisoli
CACGCGTCAGGCGGACCGCGATGGGCACGAGCGAGGCGTCCGGCACCTGGCCGCGCAGGGTAGCGACGCCCTGGTCAACGGTGACGTCGACCGGAGGCGAGCCGCCAGGGAAGAGCAGCCCGACGATATCTCGACGGATCTCCTCCTCGATGTCCTCGTCACCGCGCATGAAGACCTTCAGCAGGTCACCACGGCTGACCACACCCGCCAGATGGCCTTCGGCGTCGATCACCGGCAGGCGTTTGACGTGCGCGTGCGCCATGGCCCGTGCCGCCTGCGCGAGCGTGGCGTCGGCGTGGACGGTCACCGCGGGGGTCGTCATCAACTGCTCAGCGGTCGTCGCGCCCGCCTTCGCAAGATCCCCCAGGCGCTGCAACTGCTCGATCCGGGCCGGGTCGCTGTCACGGAACTCCTCCTTGGGCAACAGATCGGCCTCCGAGACGACACCGATCACGCGCCCCTCGCCTTCGAGGACGGGCAGCGCGCTGACCTTCCACTGCTGCATGGTCTGGACGATCTCCTTGAAGGACGCGTCCCGACCCACAGCGACGACGGTATGTGTCATCACGTCACTGACAATGTGCGGGCTGTGCGGCATGGCGGCCTCTTCTCCGCGTACGACGCGACTTCCTACTGCCAGCGTCCGCCCACACCGCCCGAACCGGGATGGGCCGGAGGTCCCGGGATGCCTCCCGGCCCGCACTGACGACCGTACGAAGGAACGACAGGGCCACTCGGACCACACCCCGGAAGTCGGCCCCCGCCCGGCGGCCGCAGTCCACACATACTGGCCGAACGGGACAACCAGGAGGTCGGTGATGGCAGACGACGGCGCCGCGGTGATCGACAAGGTGGGGCTGAACACGCTGATCACCGCCCTGGCCAGGCGTGGTCGCACGGTCATCGGACCGACCGTCCGCGACGGAGCGATCGTTCTGGCCGAGCTCTCCAGCGGCGACGAACTCCCCTACGGCTGGGGCGTCGAACTGGAAGCGGGTCACTACCGGTTGCGGGAGCGAGCGGATGGCGCCGCCTTCGCGCACAGCGCGGGCCCGCAGTCCTGGAAGACCTTCCTGCACCCGCCACGGGAGCGGCAGTGGACCGCCGCTCGCACCGCCGACGGCGATTTGGAGTTCAACGAGGACCGGACACCGCCGCCCGCCTACGCCTTCCTCGGGGTGCGCCCTTGCGACCTGCGCGCCATCGCGGTGCAGGACCGGGTGCTGACCGCCGGGCCGCACGCCGACGCCCGGTACCGGGGGCGCCGCAGGCGGGCCTTCCTGGTCGCCGTGGAGTGCACGGAACCGGGCGCCACCTGCTTCTGCGTGTCCATGGGGACCGGCCCCGCCGTGGGCCCCGGCTACGACCTGGCGCTGACCGAGGTGCTCGACGACAACGGACACCGCTTCCTGATCCGCGCCGGTACCCAAGAGGGCGAGTCCGTACTGGCCGAACTGCCGCGACGCCCCGCCGACCCGGCCACCCGAACCGCGGCCCGTGAGCGGGTCGCCGAGGCGGCCGACCACATGGGCCGCACGATGCCGCCGGTCAACCTGCAAACGCTGATGCGCGACACACTGAACGCCGAGCGCTGGAACGACGTCACCGCACGATGCCTCACCTGCGGCAACTGCACGATGGTGTGCCCCACCTGCTTCTGTACCAGCACCGAGGACATCACCGACCTCACCGGTGACCACGCCGAGCGGTGGCGCCGCTGGGAGTCCTGCTACGACATTGACTTCACGCATCTGGCAGGCGCCGGCTCGGTCCGTAGCTCGCCGCGCAGCCGCTACCGGCAGTGGCTCACCCACAAGATCGGCACCTGGCACGACCAGTTCGGCAGCTCCGGATGCGTCGGCTGCGGCCGGTGCATCGTGTGGTGCCCGACCGGCATCGACATCACCGAGGAAGCGCATGCACTCAACGCGGAGCGGGCGGCGGCAACGGGGCAGCCGCGATGACGGACTTCCTCGGCTCCCTACCGCCCACCCTGCGTGGCTGGTTGCTCGGCTTCGCGCACGACGCCTCCTTCTCGGGCGACACCCGTCTGTTCGAGGAAGGCGGTGCGGCCGACCGCTTCTGGCTCGTGCGCACCGGGCTGATCGCGCTTGACGTGCACATCCCGGGGCGGGGCGCGGTCGTGGTCGAGACGATCGGTGACGGTGAACTGCTCGGCTGGTCCTGGCTGTTCGAGCCGTACCAATGGCACCTGGGCGCGCTGACCCGTACCGCCGTGGAGGCTTACGAGTTCGACGCTCCGCAGGTGCGCGCCGCGATGGACGAGGACCCGGCGGCCGGGCTGGCCCTGTTCCGCGCCATCGGCGACCAGGTGATCGGGCGGCGGCTCAAATCCGCCCGCACCCGGCTGCTCGACCTGTACGGACCACGATCCTTCGAGAGCGGCCCGGCCCGATGACGGTTCTCGCTCCGCATGCGTCCGTGGCGACGGTGCCCGTTCCGTACCGGGTGGTGGAGTGCTCGGCGGAGTCGGCGGACACCGCCACGATCGCTCTGGAGCCCGTGGGTTCGCCGCTTCCGGCCTTCGCACCGGGCCAGTACGCGATGGTCTATGCCTTCGGGGTCGGTGACATTCCGCTGTCGGTGTGTGGAATCGACGGGCACCGCCTCACCCACACCGTCCGTTCCGTCGGCGCGACCTCCGCGGCGCTGCGGTCGCTGCGGCCGGGTACCAGGGTGGGGGTGCGCGGCCCGTTCGGTACCGCATGGGACCTGGACGCCGCGTCCGGGCGGGACCTGCTGGTGGTGGCCGGCGGCATCGGTCTGGCGCCGCTGCGTCCCCTGGTACACGACGCGCTCGCCGCGCCGCAGCGCTATGGACGGCTGAACGTCCTGATCGGAGCGCGCACGCCCGGCGATCTGCTCTACACCGAGGAGTCGCGCCGATGGCGGGACGCCGCACGGACCTTGGTGACCGTCGACCGGCCCGACGCCACCTGGACCGGGGATGTGGGTGTGGTAACCGCGCTGCTCGACCGGGCGGCCTTCGATCCAGCCAACTCGGTGGCCTTCGTCTGCGGACCCGAAGTGATGATCCGGGCCACCGCCCGCGAGTTGGTCCACCGCGCGGTGGATCCGGACCGGATCCGGGTCTCCCTGGAACGCACCATGCACTGTGCGACCGGCCACTGTGGCCACTGCCAGCTCGGCCCGCTGCTGCTCTGCCGCGACGGCCCCGTCGTCACCTGGACTCACGCCCAAACACTTCTTTTCGTAAGGGAGTTGTGACATGTCGGCCGAAGGCGGTCGGCGGCCGAAGCTCGCCGTGTGGAAGTTCGCCTCCTGCGACGGCTGTCAGCTCACCCTGCTGGACTGCGAGGACGAACTGCTCGGCATCGCCGAGGAGACGGAGATCTCCTACTTCCTCGAGGCGTCCAGCGCCGCCGGTCCAGGCCCCTACGACCTGTCGCTGGTCGAGGGCTCGGTCACCACCCGGCAGGACGCCGAGCGGATCCAGCACATCCGCTCCGCCTCCCGACGACTGGTGACCATCGGCGCCTGCGCCACCGCCGGAGGCGTGCAGGCGCTGCGCAACTACGCCGATGTCGCCGAGTTCCGCACCGCCGTCTACGCCCGACCCGAGTACATCACCACGCTCGCCACCTCCACACCGATCAGCGCGCACGTCCCCGTGGACCTGGAACTGCGCGGCTGCCCCATCGACCGGGGCCAGTTGGTGGAAGTCATCACCGCGTTCCTCGCCGGGCGCAAGCCGGATGTTCCGGAACACAGCGTCTGCTTCGAGTGCAAGCTGCGCGGCACGCCCTGCGTGATCGTGGCGCACGGCACGCCCTGCCTCGGTCCTGTCACACACGCCGGATGCGGCGCGCTGTGCCCCGCGTACGGGCGGGGCTGCTACGGCTGCTTCGGCCCGTCCAACTCCACCAACTTTCCCGCGTTCATTCCGCTGTTGCGCCGTGACGGGATGGACACCCTCGACGTAGTACGGGTTTTGCGCACGTTCAACACCGCCTCCCCGGAGTTCGACGCCGCCTCGCGCGAGGAGACCCAACGGTGAAGACAAGGGAGTTGAAGCTCGGCGCCCTGGCCCGCGTCGAGGGAGAGGGCACGCTGCACCTACGCCTGCACGACGGTGAGGTCACCGAGGCCCGGCTGAGGATCTACGAACCGCCGCGCTTCTTCGAGGCGTTCCTGCGCGGCCGTGCCCACACCGAACCCCCGGACATCACTTCCAGAGTGTGCGGGATCTGCCCGGTGGCCTACCAGCTCAGCGCCTGCCGCGCCGTGGAGGACGCCTGCGGGGCCGTGGTCGACGGCCAGTTGGCGGCACTGCGGCGGCTGCTGTACTGCGGCGAGTGGATCGAGAGCCAGACCCTGCACATCCACCTGCTGCACGCGCCCGACTTCTTCGACTGCGACAGCGTCATCGAACTGGCCAGGGTCCAGCGCGCCGCCGTAGAACGCGGCCTACGGCTCAAACAGGCCGGAAACGCCATCATCGAGTTGCTGGGCGGCCGCTCGATCCACCCCATCAACATCCGCGTCGGCGGCTTCCACCGCGTCCCCGCCAAAACCGAACTCCGCCCGCTCGCCGAGCGGTTGCGCCGGGAACGGGACGCCGCGGTGGAGCTGGTGCGCTGGGTGTCGGGGTTCGACTTCCCTGACGCGGGGTGCGATCACGAACTGCTCGCCCTGGCCGAACCCGGCACCTACGCCATCGAGTCCGGCACCCCAACCGCCATGGACGCTCCGAGCGCGGCCGGGCTCCCGGCCGACACCGACCGCGCACTACCGACCCGGACCTTCGACGTCCACGACTTCGGCGACCACGTCGTCGAACGCCAGGTGCCTTACTCCACCGCACTCCATTCCGTACTGGACGGACGCCGCCACCTGACCGGCTCACTGGCCCGCTACGCCATCAGCGGCCGGTGGCTCACCCCCATCGCCCTGGAAGCCGCAAGGGACGCCGGGCTCGGTGACCCCCAACAGGGCACGGTGTGCCGCAATCCGTTCCGCAGCATCATCGTCCGAGCCGTCGAGGTGCTGTACGCCATCGACGAGGCACTGCGCATCATCGACACCTACGAGCCCCCGGCTCACCCCGCCGTGGCGGTCCCGCCACGAGCCGCCACCGGTCACGGGGCGACGGAAGCACCACGCGGTCTGCTGTACCACCGCTACACCCTGGACGCGCGGGGCACCGTCACCGACGCCAACCTCGTCCCGCCCACCGCCCAGAACCAGGGCGCGATCGAGGAGGACCTGCGCCGCACGGTACGGCACCTGTTGCGCACCGGTGAGCCCACCGACGCCGAGCTGACCGCCCTGTGCGAACGGGTCATCCGCAACCACGACCCGTGCATCTCCTGCTCGGCCCACTTCCTCGACCTCAGGGTTCGCCGGGGGGCTTGATGAGGAGTCAGCACGAGACGTGGGTACGGCCCCCTGGGGTGAACCCCGAAGAGGCGGCTGACCTCCTGCTGCGGGACCTGAGCAGTTCGTCCGCCGGGCTGTCGAGCATCGAGGCCCAGCGACGGTTGTCGCAGTATGGGCCCAACGCGTTGCGGCGACGCCGCGGGGTGCGTTGGCCGGTCGAGTTGGCGCGCCAGTTCACCCACCCCTTGGCACTGCTGCTGTGGCTGGCCGCCGCGCTGCTGGTCATCGTCGGTTCGCTGGTCGTCGCGGCGGCGGTCGTGCTGATCATCGTGCTCAACGCGGCCTTCGCGTTCATCCAGGAAGTCCACGCCGAGCGCGCGGTGGAGGCACTCGCCGAGTACATCCCGCAACGGGCCAAAGTCCTGCGAGACGGTGAGCCACGGGAGGTCGACGCGGCCGAACTGGTACCGGGTGACATCGCGATCATCGAGGAGGGGGATCGCATCGCGGCGGACATCCGCCTGCTCGCTGGTGCCATCGAAGCCGACATGTCGACGTTGACCGGGGAGTCGGTTCCCACGTTGCGTTCGGCTTCCATCCTGGACGTGGACGTCCCGGTTCTCAGGGCGCACGACCTGGTCTTCAGTGGCACGAACTGCACCGGCGGCGAAGCGCGTGGTGTCGTCTTCGCCACGGGGATGAGCACCGAACTCGGACGGATCGCGGCGCTGTCGGAGCGGGTCAAGCAGGAGCCGAGTCCGCTGGAACGCCAGGTCCGGCGGGTGGCCTGGCTGATCGCCGCAGTCTCGGTGGCGCTGGCGCTGGCGTTCATCCCCGTGGCCACCTTCGGTGTGCATCTGTCCTTGATCAACTCGCTGGTCTTCGCGGCTGGTCTGCTCGCCGGAATGGTGCCCGAGGGCCTGCTGCCGGTGATCACCTTGGCGCTGGCGGTGGCCGTCCGGGCGCTCGCCTCCCGGGGCGCGCTGGTGAAGCGGCTGAGCGCTGTGGAGACGCTCGGGTCGACCGATGTCATCTGTACGGACAAGACGGGCACGCTCACCGAGAACCGGATGCGGCCGATCGCAGTGTGGACCGCGTCCGGCGTTCACGACCTGGAAGCCGACTCGGGCACCACTGCGGCGGGTGAACTCCTGCCCACCCTGGCCCGCATCGCGTCGGCCTGCAACAACGCGCGGTTGACACCCGGTGAGGAGCCGAGTGGCGATCCGACCGAAGTGGCCGTCCTTCTCGCGGCCCGTGCGCTGGGAGCCGAGACGGACGCGGCCCATCGAGAGGGCAAGAGACGTTGGCAGTTCCATTTCGATCCCGAACTGAAGCTGATGTCCACCATCGACCGGGACGGCGATCGACTCGTGGTCCACACGAAAGGAGCGCCGGAGGCACTGCTTCCGCACTGCACGACGCTTCTTGGCCCCCAGGGGCGCCCAGTGCCGCTGGACGCCGCCCACCACGACCTGATCACCGCGCAGGTGAACGCTTTCGCCACCAACGGCCTACGAGTCCTCGCCCTGGCCGAGCGCCCGCTGCCCGCTGGAATCAGGCCGCCGCACCGGCGTGCGGACGCCGAGCACGAACTGTGCTTCGTCGGACTGATCGCCATGCTCGATCCCCCGCGTCCCGAGGTGGCCGAGGCCGTGGCGCGCTGCCGCACGGCGGGTATCCGCGTCATCGTCATCACCGGCGACCACCCGCTCACCGCCGCCGCGATCGCCCGCCGGGTGGGCATCAGCGGTGACAGTCCCACCACCGTCAGCGGCGAACAACTCGACCGCCTGACCGAGCCGGAACTGGCCCGACTACTGTCCAGCGAACCGGACATCATCTTCGCCCGCGCGTCTCCCGAGACGAAGCTGCGCATCGCCGACGCCCTGCGCGGCCAAGGACACGTGGTGGCGATGACCGGCGACGGAGTCAACGACGCCCCGGCGCTGCGCCGCGCGGACATCGGCGTCGCGATGGGACGCACCGGCACCGACGTCGCCCGGGAGGCGTCCACCATGGTGCTCACCGATGACAACTTCGCCTCGATCGTCGTAGCGGTGCGGGCCGGGCGGCGGATCTATGACAACGTCCGCAAGTTCATCATCTACATCTTCGCCCACGCGACACCCGAGGTCACACCGTTCCTGGTCTTCGCGCTCGGCGGCGGACTCGTTCCCCTGCCGTTGACGATCCTTCAGCTGCTCGCCTTCGATGTGGGCAGCGAGACCGCGCCCGCCCTCGCCCTGAGCCGGGATCCCGCCGAACCCGGCCTCATGCACCGCCCGCCACGCCCCCGCTCCGAAGGGGTGATCCGCGGTCCGATGCTGGTGCGCGCCTGGCTCTTCCTGGGGGTCATGGTCAGCGCACTGCAGATGGCCGGGTACTTCTACGTACTGTCCTCGGCCGGCTGGCACCCGGGAGCTCCCGTCGGCGAAGGCACACCCCTGCACCACGCCTATCGGCAGGCGACGACAATGACGTTCCTGGGCATGATCGCCGGTCAGATCGGTACGGCGTTCGCCGTCCGCACCCAGCGCGCCTCGCTCCGCTCGGTCGGCGTGTTGTCCAACCGCTACCTGCTGTGGGGCATCGCGGCCGAACTGTTCCTGGCGGCCGTGTTCGTCTACGCCCCACCGTTCCAGAGCCTGCTGGGCACCGCCGCCCTCCCGGTGGGCGACCTGCTCTTGCTGGTGCCCTACCCGTTCGTGGTCTGGGGCGCCGACGAGGCGCGTCGCTATCTGGTCCGTCGGCGCACCGCGCGGCACGGCTGAGGCTCAGCGCAGCCGACGCAGATACGGGTCCTGCGCGCGGCGGGGCAGCAACCGGACGCGGGCGTCGAGCGTCAGGACGCCGTCGGGACGGGCGACCACGGGGTTGAGGTCGGCCTCGGCGAGTTCGGGCAGATCGCACGCCATCCGCGACAGTCGCGACAAGAGCTGCTCCAGCCCCTCCAAGTCGACCGGCCCGCCCCCCCGTTGACCGAACAGCAACGGCGCACAGCGTGGCATACGGATCAGCGCGTGGACGTCACGGTCCGTCAGCGGCGCGAGCCTGGCCGCATGGTCAGCGAGCACATCGGTGACCGTACCGCCGAGACCGAACAGCACCAGCGGGCCGAACACCGCGTCCTGCACGATCCCTGCCACCAGTTCCACACCCCGCGGTGCCATCGGCTGCACCACCACACCGGTCATCACGTCCCCGAAGCGCGCCACGAGGCTGGCATGGGCTCGGCGTACAGCGACCTCGCCTGCCAGGTCGAGAGCGATCGCACCCTGGTCGCTCTTGTGCATCAGGCCTGGCCAGTGGGCCTTGAGCGCCACAAGTCCGTCGCGACCGGCCAGAAGCGCGGCGGCCCTGACCGCCTCCTCCTCGCTCTCCGCCCAACTCCAGGGCGACTGCCGAATGCAGTAGTACGAAAGGAGTTCAGCGCACTGGCGCGGATGCAGCCAGCCGCCCTCCGGGCGCTGCGCGAGGTAGGCGTCCACCAGCGACGTCGCACCCTCGCAATCGATGCCAGGCAGTTCCGGAATCGTCCCCGGTGGCTCGGCAAGCCACGCGGCACGGGTCACCGCGTGTGCGAGCGCTCGGGCCGCGGATGTGGCGTCGGCGTAAGCGGGCACCGCCCCGCCGCCCTCGGCACGCAGCAGGCGGACGGTTTCCGCCTGGTCGAGCAGAACCGCTGCCACCGGCCGGGAGCGGCGCCCGTTCAGGGCCAGGCGGGGATCATCACCAGTCGCTCTGACCAGCGCCGTGGGCACCAGCACGACCATCACCGCGTCGACACGGCCGTGGGTGGTGAGCCGGTCCACACAGGACCGCAGTGCGGAGGCACCCACAACCGCCGTGGCGTCGACCGGGTTCCCGGCGCAGGCTCCTTCGGGCAGATCGGCCAGGAGGCCGGCGGCCAAATTGGCGGGGAGTTCGGGGAGCGTCAACCCGGCCTCGACGCAGGCATCTGCGGCGAGCACTCCCGCACCGGCCGCGTTGGTCACCACGGCCACCGAGCCACCGGTGGGCAGCGGTTGGGAGTGCAACAGGGCCGCGGTGTCCAGGAGTTCGGCGATGGTGCGGGTAGCGGTGATCCCTGCCTGTGAGAACAGCGCACCCCGCGTCATGGTGGGCGTGGCCGCCGCGGCCGTGTGCGCGGCGGCGGCCCGGCGGCCAGCGGCGGAACGCCCGGCGTCCACGGTGAGCACCGGCATGCGCCGGGCCACCCGGCGTGCCGTACGGGAGAAGGCGCGCGGATTGCCGAAGGACTCCAGGTGCAGCAGGGCCAGTTCGGTGTGGCGGTCGCCCTCCCACCAGCACAGCAGGTCGTTGCTGGAGACGTCCAGCTTGTCGCCGAGCGAGACGAAGGAGGAGACTCCGATGCCGAGCCGCGACAGCCCGTCGAGCAGCGCCATGCCGACCCCGCCCGACTGCACGCCGACCCCGGCACTGCCCGGCAGTGGTGGGTGAGCGGCGAATGTCGCGTCCAACGCCACTGCTTCTTCTGTGTTGGCCAGGCCAAGGCAGTTCGGCCCCACCAGCCGCATGCCGTAGCGGCGGCAGACCTTCAGCAGTGCCGACGCTCCCTCGGCGTCGAACCCCGAGGCCAACACCACCAGCGCGCGGACGCCCCTACGGCCGCACTGCTCGGCGACGTCCGCCACGGCACCCGCGGGCACCGCGATCACCGCCAGGTCGGGTGGGTGTGGCAGGTCGCTCACGGACGGGTAGGCGGGCGTGCGAGCGATGGCGTGCGCATGCGGATTCACCGCGCAGACGCGCCCGTTGAACCGTCCGTGGCGGATGTTGCGCAGCACCGCCCGGCCGACCGAGGTGGTTTTGGTGCCCGCCCCGACGACGACCACGGAACGTGGTCTCAGCAGCGGTGACAGGCTCGCGCGGTCCGCGCTCGCCGCACGAAGGTCGAGGGCCGACAGATACGTCTCGTCCTCGTCCAGCCGTATGCTGCACCGCACTTCGGGCCCCTCGAAGTGCCGGGACACGCGCAGCCCAAGGTCCGCGAAGACCTTCAGCACCGCGGCGTTGTGGGCGAGCGCGTCAGCGGTGAACGTCGTGATCCCGGCCTCGCGGGCGGCGTGCACCAGGTGTTCCAGCAGCAGTGTGCCCACACCCCGGTGGTGCCAGGCGTCCGCGACCGCCACGGAGATCTCGGCGCTCGTCGAACCGGCGCGCGGATCGTCCGCCTCGTACTCCGCGATGCCCACCACCGCGTCGTCGACGACAGCGAGCAGCCCCTGATAACCGGGTTTGTCACAGTGAGCGACGCGCTCGGCCGCCTGCTCCGCCGGGCGGCGGCTCACGTCGAAGAACCGGAACCGAAGGTTCTCGTCGGACATGCACTCGTACAGCGCCCGCACGCCGTCACGGTCGCCGGTGCGTACCGGTCGGATCCGTACAGTCGTGCCATCGGCAAGCAGCGCATGTACGCCGTCTGCGGCGAGTGCCGAAGCCGTCATGTTGGTGCGCTCGATTCGTGTCAGGTTTCCGCCTTACCAGGTTGGGAGATCTCGATGTGCCGTGGCTTGGCGGCCTGAGCCTTGGGAATGGTCACCATCAGCAACCCTTCGCTCAAGGTGGCCTCGATTGCCGTATGGGCAGCGTCATCGCGGTTCACCTCCGCGAACCGATGGCGTTCGGGCGATTCCCATGCTGCTCGCCTTGCCCCCACCGGGCCAGTCGTACGGCCATACCGCCCTAGACCAGGTCCAGCCATCGGGCGTGACCAGGCGCGACGCTGACCTCCCGATGTGGGAGGACGACGCGGATCGGCTGTTCTTCGGAGGACGGGACGCTGATGCGCAGTTGTCCGGGCCGCATGTGCAGAGCCACGCCCCAGTGCCCTCGGTAGCGGATGGAGAAGCTGAACTCCGACAGTTCGGGCACCGGGGCGGGGTCCAGCCACAGCGCGTCCTCCCGGGTTTCCAGACCGGTCAGGCCGCGCTGCACGAGATCCAACGTCCCGGCCATGGCACCCAGGTGAATGCCTTCAGCCGTGGTTCCCCCCTGGAGATCGGTCACGTCTTCGGCGAGCGCGTCCTGCAGGTACTGCCACGCTCCGGCGCGCCGGGTCCGGGTGAGCACCCAGCCGTGCACGAGCTCGCTCAGCGTGGAGCCGTGGCTGGTGCGGCGCAGGTAGTAGTCGACGGTCTTCCGCCAGGTGTCGTCGTCCACGTCGTAGCCCAGCAACCGGAACAGACGCGAGAGCTCGCCAGGCGAGAACAGGTAGCCGAGCATGAGAACGTCGGCCTGTTTGGATGCCTTGTACCGGTTGGTCGTGTCGCCCTCGCCCTCCAGGATCCGGTCCAGACGCTGGATGCCGCCATAGCGGTCGCGGTACTTCTGCCAGTCCAACTCCACGAGCTCCGCGTAGCCGTCGAACTGGCTGACCACCCCTTGGTGGAAGGGCACACGCAGTTTCCGGGACACCTCCTCCCAGCGGTCCAGCTCCTCAGTGCCCAGGGCGATGCGCTCGAAGAGTTCCTGGCGGCGGGGCACCGGCAGGGTGCGCGCCAGATCGAGGGCGCGGTGCAGCACCCAGGCGGCGGTGACGTTGGTGTACGCGTTGTCGTCGAGGCCAGGCTTGGTGGCGTCCGGGTAGGCGTCGTGGTACTCGTCGGGACCGACTACGCCGCGGATCCGGTACCGCCCGCTTCCAGCGTCGAGCTCGGCGGCGCTGGCCCAGAAGCGAGCGATCTGAAGCAGTATCTCGGCCCCCTTGGTGTGCAGGAACTCGGTGTCGCCGCTGGCCTGGCAGTACTGCCACACGTTGTAGGCCACGGCCGAGCCGACGTGGTGCTGGAGCCGGGAGTGGTCGGGCAGCCAGCGACCGGAACGCGGGTTGAGGTGCAGCGTCTGCGCCTCCTCCCGGCCGTCGCTGCCGCACTGCCAGGGGAACATCGCACCGTCTCGCCCGGCCTCGCGGGCCGCGCGGCAGGCCTGGGGCAGCCTTCGGTGGCGGTACACGAGCAGTGCTCGGGAGACTTCGGGAAAGTGCAGGTTCAGGAAGGGCAGTACGAACAACTCGTCCCAGAAGACATGGCCGCGGTACGCCTCGCCGTGCAGTCCCCGTGCGGGCACGCCGACGTCGAGTTCCGCGGTGTGCGGCGAGAGCGTCTGGAGCACATGGAACAGGTGCAGGCGCAGGATCCGCCCCGCCTCCCCCCGCACCCGCAGCTCCGCCCGCTGCCAGAGGTGCTCCCACGCCGCGTGGTGTGCAGCGAGCAGCTCCGGGAACGCCATCGCGGTGCCGGCGCGGTCCAGGGCGGCGTGCAGCGGGTCGCTGATCGCCGTGTCCCGCGAGGTGTGCAGGGCGACGGTCTTGTCGACGTACACCGCTTTGGCTCGCCTGACCGGCACGACGAGCAGCTGTGTGACGCTCCGGGGCCGCAGCTCGGCGCGTGGTCGTACGGCCGAGCGCGTGCCCGTCGTGGCACGGGTACGCGCGGCCATGGCAATGGCGATGTCCGACGTGGACGTACGGCAGTGCAGCCACACCGTCTCGGGATCGACGGCACCCGTCCGCCAGTCAGTCAGGTGGTGGCCTTCGAAGTCGCGGTAGCGGGCGACGCCCGCGTTGGTGACGTCTCCGTCGATGGCGGACTCGACATCGAGTTCACCCGCCCAGTTCTGCGCGGTGAAGCGGGTGCGCAGGGCAGCCAGATGGGGGTCTGCCATGTGGACCAGGCGCTGCTGGTCGACGGCCAGGCCACGGCCTTGGTCGTCGACGAAGAGCATGTGCCGGGTGAGCACGCCGCGGCGCAGGTCGAGGCTCTGCCGGTACTCCCGCAGGTAGCCGTCGTCGGCGTGGAACCACCCACCGCTCCCGGCGTCCGTGGCGTGGATCCGGAACCGTAGCGGCAGCCAGTTGGGGAGGTTCACCAGGTCCTCGTTCTCGACCTGTCGTCCGGCGACGGTCGAGACCAGCCGGTTGTAGCAGCCCGCGGCATACGTCCCGGGGTAGTGTGCCGGTCCCATCGAGGACTCGCTGGCGGCGCCGCGAGTGGCGAAGTAGCCGTTGCCCAGGGTGCACAACGCTTCCCGCAGCCGTTCCTGGGCCGGGTCGTACCCCTCGTACTCCCAGGCCCAGTCAGACATGCCCGGCCTTCCGACCCGGCGCGTCAGGCGCGCCCGCCGATGCCATCAGCCCACCTGGATCAGGCGGCCGGTGATGTGTTCCGGTTCGACGCGGATCCAGGTGTCGCGGTCGCCGCCCGCCCAGGGCTTGCTGTGTGCTTCCGCGACCAGCCGTGCGATGGTCGCGGGGTCGGTGACCCGCTGGGCCATCCCGACGACCAGCACGCTCCATCCCTGACTCAGCGCCTCGTCGATGTGGTCCACCTCGAAGGCGACCTTGGTTCCGGACGCCGACGCGGGCGCGGTGCCCGGCGCCGTTCTGAACACCACCGCGTCATCGATGACGGAGTAGTTCACGGGGATGATGGCCGGTCCCGCCTCGGTCGTCACGGAGACCCGCCCCACGCCATGGGTGGCGAGCCGGGCACGGCACTGCGCCTCGTCCAACGCCACCAGCTCAGGGTGGTACGCGGCCTCGCCGAGCCCCGGCGGCAGGTCAGCGTCGCCACCACACAGCTCCATCACGGTGGTCTCCAACGCCCCGGCGACCCGCAGCAACAACCCGACGTCGGGCAGAGCTGGATGCTCCTCGACGTACCTGATGTACCCCGCCGCCGCACCGGCCCGAGCGGCCACCTCGTCCCGCGTCAACCCCAGCTCCTGACGCCGCGCAGCCACCCGACGCCCGAAGTCACTGCGCTCCGGCCCGCCGGTCCGGGGTTCCTTGCCGGATGGTTCCTGCTCTGACATGGCGGTTCACTTTCTCCGCTCGGGTCTCCACACACCGAGTGGGCGGCACTCCTGTCGGGACCACCGGTGACTGCGCTGCTGACGTGGCCTGACCTCAGGATGGGATGGGTCGCCCGGATGCGCCACCGCGGGCCCGGGGGGCGTTCAGCGGCGGCAGCCCATGCGGTCGCGCGGCCTCGCGCCGGCGTGAGCAGGGAAGCCGCGGGAGGATCGAATCCTTCCCTGACGTCCCGCGTTCCGGACCGTAACCCCGAAGCGCTGGCCGTGGGCCCGCGGGTCTGAGACCTCTCAGGCGGTCGTTCAGCGCTGGCGGGATGCCGCTGGCTCTGATCCCCTGGAAGGGGAGTAGCCAGGCGGCGTCGGCGACGCCTACCGGTGCGGACACCAACGGGCAGACATGCGGAGGAACGAGCGTGCACGGCGAAGGAATGCCGCCAAAGGACTCAGCCAGCGCCTCGTCCCAGGGCGACACCATGGCCACCCGCGCCTCCGTGCGTCGTCGGCAGCTCGGGATGACGCAGGAGGAGCTGGCCCGCCGGGCCGGCATGTCCGTCGCCTATCTGCGCCAGCTCGAGAGGTCCAGCGACGACTTCGACACCGCCGCCCTCATGCGGCTGGCGGCCGCCTTGGAGATGCCCTACGAGGAGCTGATGGCGGGCCGCCGCGACGCAGCGCCTGGTCAGCAACCCGCGGCGGCTCATCCCGTGCTCATACGGCTGTCCGAACGCGAGTGCTGGGAGCGACTCGGCACACACGGCATCGGCCGCCTGGGGCTCTCGTCAGACACCGGTCCCGTGGTGCTCCCGGTCAACTTCCTGGTGGACGCCCACACCATCGTCTACCGCACCGACCCGGAGGGTGCGGCCGCGGTGTCCGCCGGAGACCAACTCGCCTTCGAAACCGACCACCTTGACGAGCAGTCGAGGAACGGATGGAGCGTACTTGTGACCGGCACAGCAGACCACGTCACCGACCCCGACGTCGTGCGCACTCTGGCTGACCGGCCAGGGGCCCAGCCCTGGGCAGGGGGCCGACGCGACCTGTGGATCCGCATCACACCCAGCGAGGTGACGGGTCGGACCATCGGGACGGTGTGACGCCACGACCAGGCCGCGTGCCATCGCCGTCGGGGATGACTGCTGAGGTCGGCACACCGCGAAATGGGGACGGCGCTCGACCACGCACCCACGCCGATACCGCCGTCACCGCTCCGTCTTGCAGCAGCCCTCAGCCGTTCTTCACTCGCCTCATCAGGCACCTCCGGTTCTGGATCAACTGACCGCTGGTCGCCCGACCCTGAACCGGACACAGCTGGTCGTTCGCCGTTGTCCGCCCGCACCAGGGCCACCAGCATGGGGCGAGAGATTAGCCGGGGCGTTGCCAGTCGATCGCCTGGACCGCCGTGCTCAACCACTGCGGGCGGGGATGGTTGCGGGCCCCACAGGCCGCGTAGCCAGCTCGATGTCCTGGTGACGGTGACCGCGAGCCTCTTCGTCGAGAAACCGAGCCACAACTGGTGGATGGCGACCACCCCCCGTCAGCCTCGCCTCCCCGCGCGACTGGATGTACGGCCAGGGTGAGGGGCTCGTCGGCCCTGAGGGTGACAGGTTGAACCCTGGGTGTTCTGGCGGCCGACCCGGCCGTACGCCCCTCCATTCGGGTGACTTGGCGTCAACGTTATTGCAGGCCCGCTCACTCTGATGGATTACTGAGTATGTCTAATCCGGTGGGCTGCCCATCCTCTCCGGGGGAGTGGCAAGCGGCCTATTCGTTTACCCGGCCACGGCTCTTGTGGTGGCGGCGGCTGATGTGCCGCGTGGGCTCCCTTGGCTGAGGACGACGTGGATCGACCAGCCATTGCTGTTCGTTGGTGCTGGTTGGTGTGGTGGCTCGCAACCTCACGCAGGGAGCGTGTCATGCCAACTGCCCGCAAGCTATGGTCCGTCATGGGTGTCGGTGCCCTATCTGCGGCGCTGGCCGCGGCCCCGACCACCGCACACGCCCAGGTCCCGGTGTTGTGCAGCGAGACCGCGTTGGTGAACGCGATCAACGGGGCGAACGCGAACGGCGGAGACACCCTGCTCCTGACTCCGGGCTGCACGTACACGCTGACCAGCGCGCACGGCAGCGCGTCGGACGGGCCGGTGGGACTGCCGCCGATCACCACCCCGATCACCATGCTGGGGATGGGAACCAACATCACCCGCGACCCGTCCGCCTCCGCCTTCCGGATCCTGGAGGTCGACGGGACCGCCAATGTGCCGGGGACCAAGGGCCAGCTCAACATGACCGGGATCACCATCAGCGGCGGCAACGCCGTGGCTCCCTTCCCCGGCGGAGGCATCGCCGACCGAGGCGGTGCGGTGTCCCTGACGGCGGGCAGCGTCACCGGCAACACCGCCATCGCCGGTGGCGGCATCTACGTCGACAACGGCAGCGTCACCCTGATGACCAGCAGCGTCACCGGCAACACCGCCACCAACTCCGGCGGCGGCATCTACGTCAACTCCGGCGCGGTGAACTTGCTGGTCAGCAAAGTCAACGGCAACACCCCGGACAACTGCGCCCCATTGGGCAGTGTGCCCGGCTGCACCGGCTGACCGGCTCGATCAGAGTCCGCAACCGGCGTCGCCCCTACAGGAGGCTCTCCCCGCGGCGACGGTGCACGGCAGCCGGCGGGTAGCCACTGCCCAATGTGTCCCACTGAAGGTGAAGTTATCGGTGGGCAGGTGGGCGCGATGGGCATCGTGATGCGGCTCACCGGCGGCGGCCATACGTAACGAGGCTCGGTGCCCTGGGATCCCAGGGCCGTCTTCAGCTCGTCGCGTCTCGCTCATCCACGTCAGTCCAGCGTCACTCACGCACGTCACACGAAGGAGGCAGTCATGCCCATCTCCCCGAACCAGGGTTCCACCGGTGGCGGGACCGTGGTCACCATCACCGGCACCAATCTCAGCGGTGCCACCGCCGTGCACTTCGGATCCAAACTCGGTACCATCACCGCCAACACGGCCACCTCGATCACCGTGACCTCACCTTCCGGTACCGGCACGGTCCCGGTGACGGTCACCACCCCCGGCGGCACCAGCAACCCGGTGTCGTTCTTCTACGTCGGCGCGCCGTTCAAGTCCAGCATCACTCCCGTCTCCGGTGTCACCGCCGGCGGCAACACCGTCACCATCAACGGCACCGGCCTGTCCACGGCCACCGCGGTGCACTTCGGCACCGCCGCCGCGACCCCGACCGTGGTCAACGACAGCCAACTGACCGTCACGGTGCCCGCGGGCACGGCGGCTGGCCCGGTGGGCGTCAGCGTCACCACCGCTGGCGGCACCAACAACGGCCTGTCGTACACCTACGTCGACGTGCCCACCATCACCTCGGTGGCCCCAGCCTCCGGTCCGACGTCCGGGGGAACCGCGGTTACCATCACCGGCACGAACCTGACCACCACCCAGTCGGTCACCTTCGCGGGCGCGCCCGCGCCGTTCTCCGTCATCAGCGACACCACCCTCTCCGCGGTCACCCCGCCGGGAACCGCCGGTGCCGCGAACGTTGTCGTCACCACCAACGCGGGCAGCGTCACCGACACCGGCGGCTTCACCTACACCGCCGGGCCCGGCATCTAACCCGCCGCCCAAGCCGCTGACGGCCTGGTCCCTCGCGACCAGCCGCACGGACCGCCCACCTGGGCAGGGTGTCGTCCCACGCCCCTGCCCAGGTGGGCCCCACTGCACGCCGTGACGAGGCTCGGTCGGCCTTCCCACCGGCCAGTCGGCCGGGGCTCTCCAGGAGCGTCTTGCCGACGGTCGGGCTGGCTTGCGGCTTTCCGGTGCGTGATCTCGCGGACACCTCAACTCCTGCGCGCCCGAGGAGTAACCAGGCTGGGACGGGGCGCGTCGACAGACCCCGAGCACCGACCCGGGCACCGACTGGCAGGCCGCCACCGCAGCCGAAGCGGGATCGGTCGACTACCTGCCCGGATGGAGAAACTTCCCGGCGGTGGCCGACCCCCAGAACGGCTCCGGTGACGTGGACGTTGCAGCAGCAGCAGCCCACCGCTGGTGGGATGGCCAGTTTCCCGGTGTGCGCACCGACACGAATGAGGCAGCATCGGCGTGTCACAGCACGCGCCTGATCGCACTACCGAAAGCCCTGCGATCCCTTCGAGGTTTCCGAAAGGAACGAGCGCTATGCGAAAGAGACAAGTAGCCGGGACCGTGGCGGCCCTGGCAGCGGCCGTCTCCCTGGGCTGCGGCGCCACTGCCGAAGCCTCCGCAGCTACGGCGGCACCGCGAGGCGGCACGACGTCGCTCACTCCCCAGATCAACACCTGCCCGGTGAGCAGTGGCTACGCCTGTTTCTGGGTGGATTCGTACCGGGGCGGCGCGATGGGCAAGGTGTCCGGCAACAACTCCAACTACATGAACCTGTCGAACAGTTCCGGCTGCACCGCGTATCCGGGCACGTGGAACGACTGCATCAGCTCCATCGAGAACCAAGGCACCCAGTGCACGGTCTATTTCTGGACTGACGCGGGATACACCGGCCGCTACCACAGCCTGTCCATCGGCGACCGGGTGGATGACTTCGCCACCGGCTACAACGACCCGTCGTTCAACGACAGCATCAGCTCCAACCACTGGTGCACACCCAGTTGATCAGCAAGGCCGCCGCGGCATTCCTGACCGGATGTGCCCTGGTAGCGGGAGCGGTCGGCTGCACAGCGGCCACGCAGTCGACCGGCCCCGCTCCTGAGCCCGCCGGGGTGTCCACCACGATGACGGACCTGGCCACCAGATCAGGCCGCTGGCCGACGGGGGCGGCACAACTACAGGCGGCCTTCGACCAGTTGGACAGGGAATGCCTGAGCAGAGCGGGGTTCCGCCTTCCCTCCACCCCGAAGGTGTCGTTGCCGGTGCCCGAGAACGAGGCCGCTGCCATCGACCTCGACGGGCGTAAGCAGCACGGCTACGGAATATCGACCCCCGGCGATAGCTCCGCGGCCACCGCGAACCCGAACGCCTACGTCTCCTCGCTGCCCTCCAGGGACCAGAAGCGCTTCAACGACGTGCAGTTCGGGCCGGGGGCACCGAGAACCGCGGTCGCGCTGTACGGAACCGGCAGGGCCGCCGTGCCCACGGCCGGATGTGTCGCACGTGCCCGGCGGGCACTGGCCGGTGATGTGCAGGCGTGGGCGGCGATCTCATACGTGCCCCAGCAGCTCGACGACCAGCTCAGTCGCAAGGCCTCGCGGGACGCCAGTTACCAGGCCGCACTCGCCCGGTGGCGCGTCTGTATGGCGAAGGGGGGCTACCCGTATGCCAGTCCAGAGGCCGCCGTGACCCGTCTGCGGCGGGAGCACGAACAGGGAGCGAGCGGTTCCGGCTTCCGGCATCTGGAGATCGCGGTAGCCGTCGCCGACGGGGAGTGCGCGAGCCGCACCCACCTGCCTTCGATACTGCTGCGAGCCCGTCGGCAGCTGACAGCCCAGCTCCCTGCCGGCAATCTGTCCTTCCTCCGCTCGGTCACCGAGAGCTGGGAATCAGCCGTGGCCCGGGCCCGCTCAGTCTTGAGCGATACGGCCCTACATGACCACGCCGCTGGCTCCGCAAGTCCTCCAGCACGGTGATGGACATAGGGCTGTCGCCCCGCTGACCTGGGGATGTTTGCAGGTCAGCGGGCGGGCCCGGTCGTCGTACAGTGATGGCCAGACTTGTAACCCGATGTGGCGCCGACGACACGAAAGCGTTCCTCGGGCTTGCCGTAGCGCAGTCCCATCAACCTCTTCGGGACCGCGGCCGCCGAGCACCGGCCCCGCGGCACCGCGGCCGGTGTGTCCACGTTGTGGCCGCAGTCGGAGAACGAGCCGAGCCTCGTCGGGGTGTTGAACGCGTCCGCGAAGACGAGGTGCCAGCTGGGCGAGTACGGTCGCGCTGACGCCGTGCGCTGGGCGAGCAAGGCGGCCAGGAGCGGTCCCATCACGGCAAGTAGACGCTTTTTCAATGCAGTTCACCTCCGACAAGGGGTGGCTGCTGCTCGCATCGGGGAGTGTTCCCGAGTGGCACGAGGTGGTGTCCGGAGCACACGGTGCTGAGGTGACAAGCAGATGTGCGACCGGTAGTCAGGGCGCCGGGGGCGGACGCTCCCGCTGTTCGGGTGAACCGGCGTCGGCTTCCTTGTCCGGGATCAACTTCTTATGGGCTAATGGGATCAACCCGGCCGGTTGACCGCCCATCTCCTCCCGGCCGTTACGGGTTCGATCCGGTCCCCTCCGCATTGCGCGGGGGCCCGACGACCACTGGTTCCCCTTCGGCCACCGGCCATGTCCGCCGATGCTCCACGAAGTCAGGAGCGTCGCAGCGGCACCGGTTCACCGCCACCGCGAGCAAGCACCCGAACGGTGTGCGGCGGCCGACCGTTCCACCTTCCACCTCAACGAGGAGGACACCCATGTCCATCCCGACCCACATCCCGACATCGGTGGTGCCATACGGCATCCAGGCGCCCGGGGCGGCCTCCCTGCTTCCCGGCCTTCTGGCCGCGCCGAGTATCGGCTTGATCGTCCCGACGTCCGGGCCCACCACCGGTGGCAATCCCGTCCTGATCCTCGGTTCGGGTCTCGCCAACGCCGTGTCGGTCACCTTCGGCGGCACGCCGGCCACCATCCTCTTCCAGGACCCGATCGGGCTGGTGATCATCGCTCTCGCCCCGGCCCACGCCGCGGGGACCGTACCGGTCGTCGTCACAACCGCGTCCGGTCCGAGCGCGCCCGCCATGTACACCTACCTGGGCGCGCAGCCTCCCGTCGTGTTCTCCCTGAACCCGACAAGCGGCCCGGCCACCGGCGGCACCGGGTTCACCATCATCGGCGCCAACCTCAGCGGAGCGAAGGTCGCGTTCAACGGGAACGCCGCCACAGGTGTCACGGTCGACCCCACCGGTACCGTGCTGACCGGCGTCACCCCGGCGGGTACGGTCGGCAACGCCACCGTGACCGTCACCACCCCGGCCGGTTCCGTCAATGTGCCCGGCGGCTTCACCTACACCGCCGCGGTGGCGCCGGTAGTGACGGGTATCGTCCCGCCCAGCGGTTCGATCGCAGGCGGGACCGCGTTCGTCATCACCGGAACCAACCTGTCCGGCACGACCTCGGTCACCTTCAACGGCAACCCGGCCACCGGAATCGTTGTGAACGGTGCCGGCACCGCGGTGTTCGGGCTCACGCCCGCCGGTGTGGTCGGCAACGCCACCGTGACGGTCACCACCCCGGTCGGCTCCGCCGTGGTGCCCGGCGGCTTCACCTACACCTCCCCGTGACGCCCTGTCACCGATGACGTCAGCCCCCGCCGGTCCTCCGGCGGGGGCTGACGCCTCAGGGGACATTTCCGCGAGCAGGCGGCCTCGTGCTGCGAAATCCCTTGTATAGCATGGGAGTTGGCGATGGTAATTCCAACCTGCCGACATATGGCGGGGCTCACTACCGTGGTGCACACGGTAGTGCACGAAATCACCCCATGACATGCGCTCTTCCATTAGGGTGACTTCATCCCAAGCCCATTGCCGACGGATTCAACGCGGTGAATTAATAGTCACATCCAAACCGGTGGGCCGCCCATCCTCCCCGGGGGGCGTGGCACCCGACTCAACCGCCGACCCGACCTGGAGCCTGGCGGCGGGACAAGCCGCGGTGCCGCGATGGGCACCCTCGGTGGAGGAATTGGATCCATCAGCCGGTGCCGCTTCGTCGGCACCGGCTGATGCGCCAGACCGTGAAATCGAGCGGTCGAGGCGTCCAAGAACGAAGCGGCCCCGACGGTACTGCCGCACTTGGTGCCTTGCTCAGCACAAGCCCCTGTCCGGACGAGGCATCCCTCTCCTCGTCCGGACAGGTTCCACATACCGATCCCGCCAATCTCAGCCCAGTTGACGGTGACTGCCTCCGTCGCACCGAACTACTTTCACCACGAAGACGCCATGGGCAACCCACACCGATCCCCACGCGACCTTTCGGGTCGACCACCGGAGCGGGTAACGTTTTTAACAGCCAATTCGGAGTCGGCAAAAGAGGGGACTCGCCACCTGATCCACCGAGAGGCGCATCATGTCTCGAAACAAATACGTGGTGCTCGTCGGCGGCCCACCCGGGACTCCACGGGTGTGGACGGCCCCGGCCCCAGAGGATCAGAGCCAGGTCAAGGTGCCCCACGGCAACGGGTACGAGCACTTCGAATTCACCGAGGAATACGCGGAAGTGGCTGGCGAGCAGGTCCCGGTGTATCGATGGCGCTGCCGCACGTTCATTGCGGAGTAGCGGCAGTGCACGTGTCAACGACGACATAGGTCGAATTAGCAGAGGAACCACGAAGATGCTGCCTCTCTGCCTCAGGAGCACGACATGATTACGCCAAGCGGTTCGGCGGTTACCGCCAAGGGCGGCCCCAGAGCACGGAACGCGATGGTCACTGGCATGGGCTTCTGCCTGCCCGGCCACCTTGAACCCGTCTTCACCGCCGGACAGGTGTGGGACGTCGCCGCCCACGGACTTTCCTGCCTGGTGCGGGACGAGATCTACTACGGCTCGGTGAACCTGTCCCCCGCGATGTTCGACGAACGCCTGCCCGGAATCCCGTCGTTCTTCTCCCGCCACTACACCTCAGCGCACCGCTTCGGCCTCGTCTCCCTCGCAGAGGCGTGTGCCGACGCCGAACTCGACTTCCGCGCGGGCGACTTGAGCAACGCGGCCATCCTGGTCGGACGCGGCGGTGTGGACGCCAACATCGAAAGCTACCTCTCGGTTCAGCGGGCCGATCCGGAGAAGACCACGGCCATGGAGGCGATGGAACTCTTCGTCGCCGCCGAACAGGCGGTGACCCCGTCCGACGTCGCACTGGTGCAGGGAGCCATGACGCGCTCCAACGGCCCCGCCTTCACGGTGTCGTGCGGCTGCGCCTCCTCCGCCGTGCAGGTCGGGAACGCCCAGCGGCTCATCGCCAACGGCGAGGTCGACATCGCGGTGGTGACCGGAGTCGACGTCTTCAACATCGGCCTGATCCAGAACATCCAACGCCTTCTGCGGGGCGCGCAACAGACCTACGAGTCGATCCGTTCGGATGGCATGCCGGAATTCGTGCCGTCCTTCGACGCCCTCATGCGGCCGTACGACCGACGCGCCGAATGCATCAACCACGGCGAGGGATCCGCGACGTTGGTCCTGGAAAGCCGGGAACACGCGGAGCGGCGCGGCGCCCGGGTCTACGGCCAGGTCCTCGCGACCGCCATGAGCCGGGACGGCCTGGCGAACCCGTTGGCGTCCGACGACTCGGGCACCGAGTTGGTGGCGGCGGTGCGCAGGTGCCTAGGGAACCGGTGGCACATCGAGCAGGTTCCGTACGTCCACGGCGGCAGCGACGGCAACCCGGTGGTGACGGCCTTCGAGACCAACACCGTCAGGGAGTTGTACGGCCCCGGGTCCTCGGTCCTGATGACTTCTCAGGAGGGCTGCTTCGGCCACAACGGGGCTCCCGCGGGCTGCCTTGGTGTCGCGCTGACCCTGCTGATGATGGAGCAGGGCCAAGTGTGTCCCACCGCCAACTGCGAACAGCCCGCGGACGGCCTCACGTTCGATCCGGTACCGGGCATGCGCACCCGGCCGCTCGACTTCGACTACGCGCTGACCTTCAACTACCAGGTCGGCGGCGTCAAGAACGTGATTTTGCTGGGCAGTCCGGACGCCGCCTAGCCGCCGCGGAACCCATCTGAGGGCCGGTGCCGCGCACAGCGGCCCGCCCCGCGTGACCGTTTCCGGCCCCGCTGGACCGGCACAACGCAGCACCGAACCAAGTACGGAGTCCCCGATGAGCCAGCACATGCCCACGCCCAGCGAACCATCAGAGCGCATCGCCGTTGTCGGCCTCGGTTGTCGGCTTCCGGGCGAAGTCCACTCGCCCACCGCGTTGTGGCGTCTGCTGGCCGAGGGGCGTCAGGCCGTCGGAGCACCACCACGCGAGCGTCAGGACCTGTGGCCGGAGTGGACCGGTCAGGCCACGGGGCTTTCCCGAGGCGGCTTCCTGCGCGACGTGGCGAACTTCGACGCCGAGTTCTTCGGTGTGTCGGGGCGCGAGGCGGATGTACTCGATCCACAGCACAGGCTGCTGCTGGAGGTCACCTGGGAGGCACTGGAGCACGCAGGTTTGGTCCCGGACCGGCTCGACGGCACGTCCACGGGGGTTTTCGCCGGGCTCAGTTACAACGACTACATGGATCGTCTCGCCGGACATCCCCTGGAACTCGAAGGCTCGATCCTGACCAACGGGCACTGTGTCGCCGCCGGGCGGATCTCCTACCTGCTCGGACTGCGCGGCCCCTGCGTCGCGTTGGACACGGCCTGCTCGTCCTCGCTGGTCGCCGTCCACCTGGCCTGCCAGGCGCTGCGCGCCGGCGAATGCGACCTGGCCCTGGCCGGAGGCGTCACCCTCATCATCGGTTCCAGGACCACGCTGTCGTTCACCAGGATGGGCATGCTGTCGTCCTCCGGGCGCTGCCACACCTTCGACGCCGCGGCCGACGGATTCGTTCGCGGTGAGGGATGCGGCATCGCGGTGCTGAAACGCCTCAGCGACGCGGTCCGGGACCGCGACCGCATCCTGGCTGTGGTACGCGGATCCGCGGTCAACCAGGACGGTCGATCCGATGGCCTGGCCGCCCCCTCGGCCGCCGCCCAGGAGGCCCTGTTCGGCGAGGCGCTCGCCAGGGCCGGAGTCCAGCCAGGCGACGTGGGAATGATCGAGACGCACGGCACGGGCACCCCGGTCGGAGACCCGACGGAGTTCGCCAGCCTGGCGCGGGTGTACGGCAGCGGCTCGGACCGGTGCGCCCTGACATCGGTCAAGACCAACGTGGGTCATTTGGAACCGGCCGCCGGCATCACCGGTCTGATCAAGGCCGTGCTCTGCCTGCGCCGCGGCCTGATCCCGCCCAACGTGCACTTCAATCGATGGAATCCGGCCATCAACGCGGAGGGAACGCGTTTCTTCGTGCCCGCCGAACTGACCCGGTGGCCCGTGCGCAACCCGCCGCGGCTGGCCGCGGTGTCCTCCTTCGGGTTCTCCGGAACCAACGCGCACGTGGTGCTTGAACAGGCATCCAACACACCAGCGCACCGACGGGTGCCGCATCCGCGGCAGGCGCCGCAGTCACCACCGGATGTCTTCGTGGTCCCGGCGGGATCCGCCGCCGTGCTGCCGGTCGCGGCGCGGCGACTCGCCAACTGGCTTGAGGACGACGGCGCCCTCGTGCCACTGCGTGACATCGCCCATACGCTCGCCGTGCGTCGCAGCGCGGGGCGTGGACGGCTCGGCGTGGTCGCCACCCATCGCCGTGAACTCCTCCACGGGCTGCGGGCGTTCGCGGTCGGACGGGAGCATCCAGGCGTGTTCGCGGGGGCAGTGGGTGCCGCGGTCTCCCGTCGGCCCGTGTGGGTCTTCTCCGGACAGGGCTCACAGTGGCCGGGCATGGGACGCGGCCTGCTGGAAGGCGAACCGGCGTTCGCCGCGGCGTTGGCGGAGGCCGACGCACTGATCGCCGCTGAGTCCGGCTTCTCCGTCCTCGACGCCGTCCGCCTCGGCGGGCCGGTGACCGGCTGCGGCCGGGTGCAGCCGGTGCTGTTCGCCCTACAGACGGCGCTCGCGGCCCTCTGGCGCGCCCATGGCGTCCAACCGGCCGGGGTCATCGGCCATTCCATGGGCGAGGTGGCGGCCGCCGTGGTGGCCGGTGCGCTCTCCCTGGCGGACGGCGCACGCGTGATCTGCCGACGGTCCGAGTTGCTGACCCGGATCGCCGGAGCCGGTGCCATGGCTACGGTCGGGCAGGCGGCCGACGCGGTGGAGGCGGAGCTGGCGGCCGTCGGTTCGGTGGCGGTGGCGGTCCACGCCGCACCCGACTCCACCGTCGTGGCGGGCGACGCCAAGGAGGTGGAGCGGCTGGTCGCGCACTGGGAAGGGCGAGGTGTTCCGGCGTCCTTGATCGCTGTCGACGTCGCCTCCCACTCCCCCCAGGTGGAACCGCTCCTCGATGACCTCAGGTCCGGGTGCGCGGATCTGACGCCGCACCGCCCGGAGATCCCCTTCTACTCCACCGTGCTCGACGATCCGCGAAGTCTTCCCGCCTTCGACGCCGAGTACTGGTGCGCGAACCTGCGACGACCGGTGCGGTTCGCCGCGGCCGTGGCCGCCGCCGCGGCCGACCGCCACCAGGTGTTCGTGGAGATCGCCCCGCACCCCGTGGTCACCCACTCCGTCAGCCGCAACCTGGCCGGCCTGGTCGAGAACCCGGTGGTGCTGCCGACGTTGCGCCGCGGCGAGTACGAACCCGCCACCTTCCGGAACCAGTTGGCGGCGCTGCACTGCGCAGGGGTCGAGGTGGACTGGTCGGTGCTGTACGGGGACGGCAACCTCGTCGACGTACCCACCATGACCTTCGACCGAAAGCCCCACTGGGTCGAAACACCCCCAGCCCGAGCCGAGTTGGGGACGGACCAGGGGGGAAGTCCACTACCCGGCCGCCACACGGAGGTGCCAGGGAAGCCGGTCCGCCACTGCTGGCACGGCGACGCGGGTACGGCACCGCTGCCGTGGCTGGCGGACCACCGGGTCCACGGCACACCCGTCTTCCCCGGTGCCGCCTACTACGCCGTCACGCTGAGCGCCGCCTGCGAAGCGTTCGGCGAGCCCCCGGAGAAGGTCGAGGTCACTGACCTGCGGTTCCACGAACTGCTGCGACTCGGAGAGCGGACCCCGATCAGCACCACCGTCACCATGGCCGCCCCGGACCGGGCGGCGTGCGAGGTGTTCGGACACGGTGACAGCGGAGAGTGGACGCTGCTGGCCACCGCGACGCTGCGCCGACTGTACACACCGGCCCAGCCGCACGCGGCGTCCACGGTCACGCTGGCCATGCGCCACCCGGTCTCGCTCGATCCCGCCGAGTTCTACCGGGGTCTGCGCACCCGCGGTCTGGAGCACGGTCCCGCGTTCAGCGGTATCAAGGAGCTGCGGGGTTCGCGTCGCGGCGAGAGCTTCTGGGCCCGCGTGCACGTTCCGGAAGCGGCTCGGACACCGGACCCCTCGCTGCGGATCCACCCGGTGCTCGTCGACCAGTGCGCACAAGTCGTCGTGGCGAAACTGACCCAGGAGGACGGCGACCGCGGGCTGGTCCTGCCGGTCCGCATGCAGGCGGCGCGACTGCTCGGTGACCCCGCCGAAGCGGCCTACTGCCACGCCCGCCTGGTGGACGCGACGAGGGACGCCCTCGTCGGACAAGTACGTCTGCTCGACGAGGCGGGCAAGCCCGTGTTGGCCATCGACGGTCTGCTCTTCACCCGCCGGGCCGCGCAGGAGAACGCCGAGGTCGACCGGTGGTTCCTGGAGGTCGGCTGGAACAGGGCCGAGCGCCGCGCGTCAACTCCGGCGAAGCGGCCGGGGAACTGGCTGGTCATCGGTGAGGCGGACGGCGGCGCGGACGGGCTGGCGGCCGCCTTACGGACTGCCGGGGCGCAGGCCGAGGTCTGTGACGCCGCCTTGGACGACGCGGAGCTCGACTCCGTCCGGGACTCCTTCGCCCGCCGACTGGCGACCCTGCCCACCCCGCCCCGGGGCGTGCTGGTGGTGTGCGCGGAACAGCCGAGCGCGGACCCCGAAGTATCACTACAGCGCACCCGAAGACTGCTCGGCATCGCCCAGGCGGTCACCACCAACTCGATGGAGGCCCCGCGGCTGTTCGTGGTCACCCGCGGCGCCCGCCCCGTGGCGGCCGGGGAGACGACGGACCTCGGGCCGAGCGCCTTGCGCGGTGTGGTGCGCGTCCTGGCACTTGAGCACCCGGACGTGCGGGCGACCTGGGTGGACGCGGACCCGGATGACCCCGAGTGGGCGGCCGTGACCGACGAACTCCTCGCGGACGGCGACGAGGACGAGGTCGCGCTGCGCGGCGGCCATCGTTACGTGGCCCAACTGGCGAGCGCCCCACTGACGAGTGCCGAGCGGAAGAAGGCCGCGGCCTGCACGGTCCACCACGGTGTGGACGGGTTCCGGCTGCGTGTCGGACGCCCCGGTGACCTGGACAGTCTGGAACTCGCGGCGACGGGACGGCGTCCGCCGGGTAGTGGCGAGGTCGAAGTGCGGGTGATGGCCGCGGGGTTGAACTTCCGCGATGTCCTCACCGCCATGGACCTGCTGCCGGGTGACGAGGACATCCGCTACCGGATCGGCTTCGAATGCGCGGGGGTGGTCACCGCGGTCGGACGGGGCGTCGACCATGTGCGAGTGGGTGACCGGGTACTCACCGTCGACCTGCGGGGCGGCGCCTTCGGTTCCTTCGTCACCGTTCCCGCGGTCGCGGTGGCGCGCATTCCCGGCAGGCTCGACCCGATCGCCGCGGCCGGGCTGCCGATCGCGTTCCTCACCGCCTGGTACGCCCTGCGCCACGTCGGTCGCCTCGCCCAGGGAGAACGGGTGCTGATCCACTCGGCCACCGGGGGAACCGGCCTCGCCGCGATCGCCGTCGCTCGACTGCTCGGCGCCGAAGTGCTGGCCACCGCGGGCAGCGAGGAGAAGCGGCGACATCTGCACGCCATGGGCATCCCCCACGTGATGGACTCCCGGACGCTCGACTTCTGCGCCGCGGTGCGCGAGGCCACCGGTGGTGAGGGCGTGGACGTCGTGCTCAACTCCCTGTCAGGAGCCGCCATCCAGGCGGGACTTGAGTGCCTGCGTCCGTTCGGCCGCTTCATCGAGTTGGGGGTGCGCGACATCATCGCCGACACCCCGCTGGGCCT
This sequence comes from Streptomyces silvisoli, assembly GCF_029269905.1. Taxonomy (NCBI): domain Bacteria; kingdom Bacillati; phylum Actinomycetota; class Actinomycetes; order Kitasatosporales; family Streptomycetaceae; genus Streptomyces; species Streptomyces silvisoli. The sequence goes on from NZ_JARJBC010000003.1 coordinate 29,033, forward strand.
GAAGCCGTTCCGCCACAACATCACCATGCGCGCCGTCGACCTGATCGGACTGCAAAGAAGTCGGCCCAAGGTGTTCGCCAAGGTGCTGCGTGAGGTTCTGGCCGAGTTCGCAGGCGGCAAACTCAAACCGCTGTACTGCACGGCGTTTCCGCTCTCCGAAGCCACCGACGCGTTCCGGCTCATGGCCGGCGCCGGCCATGTCGGCAAGTTGCTGCTGACGGTTCCCGACAGCGGCGAAACGACCGCCGTGCTGCCCGACGGGCCGCTGACCGTGCGGCCGGGCGGGTCGTACATCGTCACCGGCGGTCTGCGTGGGCTGGGGCTGGAGACCGCTCGCTGGCTGGCGGAGCAGGGCGCCGCCCACCTCGTCCTCAACGGCCGCACCCCTCCCTCACCCGCCGCGTCGCAGGTGCTCGGCGAGTTGGCCGCGCGAGGTACCAAGGTCACGGTCACGCTGGGCGACATCGCCGTGCCCGGCACCGCCGAGCGCCTGGTGGCCGCCGCTCGTGCCGACGATCTGCGGCTGCGGGGTGTGGCGCACTGTGCCATGGTCCTCCACGACGCCTCGGTCGCCAACATCCGCGACGAGCAGTTGCGTCAGGTGTGGGCGCCGAAGGTGACCGGTGCCTGGCACCTCCATCGGGCCACGGCGGGGCACACCCTCGACTGGTTCGCCGTGTTCTCCTCGATGGCCTCGCTGCTCGGCAATCCCGGCCAGGGCGCCTACGCGGCCGCAAACTCCTGGCTGGACGGGTTCGCAGCCTGGCGTTCATCCCGTGGAATGCCCACTCTGGCCGTCAACTGGGGGCCGTGGGGCGAAACGGGCGTGGCCACCGATTTCGCGGCCCGCGGCTACCGGACGATCCCCACCGAAAAGGGCCTACAAGCCCTGCACGCCCTCCTGGCACACCGGCGGGTGCAAACCGGAGTGATTCCGGGAGAACCGAGCACATGGGTACCCGGCGCCGGGCGCGGTTCGGCCTTCTTCCGCCTCGTCCTGCCGGGCGAGGAGCAAACGGCCGTGGCTCCGGGGGAGTCCAGTGACATCCGGGCGCGGCTGACCGCAATGCCCGCCGGGCTGGCTCGCCGTACGGCACTGGAGACCTTCCTTTCCGACCACATCCGAGCCGTTCTGAGGTTGGGCGACAATGCCGTCGATCCGCAGACGCCGCTGAAGGCACTCGGTTTCGATTCACTCCTCGCCATGGAACTGAGGGTGCGTCTCGAATCCGCCTTCGGCGTGAAGCTGGCGAGCAACTTCGTCTGGCAGCACCCCACACTCGCAGCGCTCGCGGACGGCCTGGCCCAGCACATGGGCCTGGAGCTGGCCGGCAAGTAGTGCGAAACGACGATCACCTGGCCCGGATAGTGCGCGCAGGCGCACTATCCGGGCCGCCGCGTCCCAGGAAAAGGGGCATCCGAATACCATGAACGGTATTCTTCACTTAATACTCCTTGACTCCTGAAAAGCTCCTCTTTATCCACCTTGCCCACCCTGCGACTTCCGGGATAATCGGCCACTTGGTTCAATTAAGGAAAGCGGGACGGACGGCCCAAGAGGCCCTCACCTCGGTTTCCAGAAGACACCACAAGGCGTTCTCCGACGAATTCGGGAACAGAGGCACAAGAGTCTCGCAGAGCCACGCACAGCGTGCGTACAGGAGAGGTCATGAATCCTCGCAGGAAATTCCAGTTGATCGGCCTGGCGTCAGCGGGCATGGTCGCGTCGGCGCTCATGACGGCCACCCCGGCGGCGGCGCAGCCGGTACTCGTCCCGTGTTCGGCAACGGCGCTGCAGGCCGCGATCACGGCCGCGAACACAGCGGGCAGCGGTGAACTACTACTGACCCCCGGCTGCACCTATTCCATCACCACCCCGGTCACAGGCGAGGACGGCCTGCCGCAGATCACCGGCGACATCCGCGTCGTCGGCTCAGGTGACACCATCACCCGCGCCCCGTCGGCAACCGCCACCTTCCGTCTTCTTGATGTCGCCTCAGGCGGCAAACTCACCCTCGGCGGCCTCACCGTGAGCGGCGGCAACCCCACCGGCGACGGCGGCGGCATCAGCAACGCGGGCATCCTCACACTCAACGCCGTCCAGGTCACGAAGAACTCCACCGGCGGCAACGGCGGCGGCGTCGCCAACACCGGCACACTCAACACCTTCGCCACCCGGATCACCGACAACACGGCGACCACCGGGGGCGGCGGCATCTTCAACGGTTCCTCCGCGACCGCCGCGCTGCGGGCGAGCAGCTTGGACGACAACACCACCACCGGCGCGAACTCGCAGGGCGGAGGCATCCTCAACCACGGCGGCAGCGTCACCGGCGACCTGTCGAGCCTCGGTTCCAACTCGGCCACCGGCGCGGGCTCATCCGGTGGAGGCATCGCCACCGTCGGCGGAACGGTGAGACTGACCCTGGACGCGGTGACGGACAACCACGCCACCACCGCTCCCGGCGGCATCCTGAACAACGGCGGCACGGTGTCCCTGGTGCTCACGGGTGTCTTCGACAACACCCCGACCAACTGCGCCGGTAGCCCATCACCGGTGCCCGGCTGCTTCCACTGACATCCCGGAGGTGCTTCTCCGGCGGGCCCGGGCGTGGAAGGCGTCGCCCCGGCCCGACCGGAGGAGCCGTACCGCCAAGTGAACGGCGATACGGAGCAGGCGTGTCACCAACCCCCACATGAAGTCGCACCAGGAGTTACTGCGACCCTTCAGGGGTGACCGGCCCCAGAGGTAGCAGGCGGCTTCTTTTCCGACCCCCAACTCACGGGAGAAGTCACCATGTTGCCGACGACCACGCGCGCCAACGAGATCGAGCTCACCGTCCGGCAGATCAACGAGTGGCCCGACACGGAGGAGGCGTTGGCCCGGCTCGGCCGACGTCCGACAGGAGCCCCCCTCGTAATCTCCACACCACCGCTGGACCGGGCGGTCCCAGTCTGCCGAAGACTCGCCTTGTACTGGATGGACACGGCGCGGATCGATGACGAGGACGCGCGGTACACCATTCAGCTGGTGCTCTCGGAACTGCTTACCAACGCCGTCCGGCACACGGAGAGTTCACACATCACCTGCCGCTTGTGGAAAGCGGGCGGTGTGCTCTACGTGGAGGTGCGTGATCAGGGCGGGACGTGGTCCAGTCGGCCGGACAGCCGCACCGAGGGCGCCAGGGACCACGGCCGCGGACTGACTCTGGTCGCCGGGGCCTCCCGCGGCTGGGGCAGGCGGTTCGCCGCGGACGGCAGCTGCTCCGTCTGGGCGGCGGTACCCGTACCGCCAAGCCGTCACCAGGAGTTCGGCCAGGAAACCTGAAAAGCAGTCCCCGCGCGGAGAACGGTGCGCGCGGGCAGGGACAGCCGACGGTCAGGACTGTTCAGGTCGCCATCCCCCCTCTACGCGACCGGAACGACCTGGCCGTCGGCGCGCTGCCGCACGCAGCCTCTCTCCCTCCTCCCGCCGACGGCGTCCCGTAGGCGGCGTTCAGGTCACGGCCTGACGTCCCACGGCCCTTGGCGCTGACTGGGCACGCGGCCCTGCTCTTCGCAAGGGGTCAGGCATCCGTTCACCGGGCATGCCTCCAGTGAACGTCCCTCAAGCCACTCCTCGAACTCCCTGACGGCCGGCACGAGTCTGTATGGGTCAAGCTGCCGTCGGAACTCGCCCAGGTACGCGGTGCCGATGGTGGAGCGCAACCCGCACAGCAGATCGACGGCGCGCGTCGCGGTCTCGCAGGCCCGTTCCACGTCCCGGGTCGTCAGCTGCGCGCCGGCAAGGAGCAATATGTCGATGACACGCCGCCGTACGCGCGTGTCCGGATGTCCGGCCAGCGCCTCCTCGGCCCACCGGGCGGCGAGTTCCGGCTGCTCCAGATCGCGGTGGCAGTGCGCCAACTCATCAGCCAGATAGGCCCTGTCGAAGTGACTGATCCATTCCGGATCCTCCTGCGCGTTGCCGCGCTCCAGGGCCTCCATCGCCTTGTCCGCTGTCGCCTGGCACGACCGTACGTCCCTGAGCAACGCGTGCCCCCGCGCCTCGGCCGCGTAGAACATCGCTTCCGAGGTGGGTGTGACATGGCCACGCGCACCCTCCTGAGCCACCCGCGCCAACTGCACGACCTCCCGGGGGCTGCCGAGGGCCCCGGCGAGATGGCTCATCCCGGACGCCAGCACATAGCCGCCGTAGCCTCGGCGGCCCGCGGCCTGCGCCAGCCGTAGCGCCTGGATGTAGTAGCGCTGGGCCAGTCCAGGGCGGCCGGTGTCGACAGCCATGTACCCCGCGAGCTCGGTCAACCGGGCTGTGGCCGTCATGAGTTGCCGCCCGATCTCCTCTCCGTACGAGCCCGTGAGGAGCATGGACACGACGCTGTCGAGGTAGTGCACGACGATCGGGCGCACATGTCCGCTGCCGAACCGGTGGTCGAGCTCCACCACGTACTCCGTCGCCTTCCGGACCGCCGCCACATCCGCGGCGACCACCCGCACCCCACCGCACCTCGCGACGGCCGTGTCCGGCTCGGTGATCAGCCAGTCCCGACTCGGCTCGACCAACGCCGAGACCGGACGCGTCCCCCCGCTCACGAGGCTGCGGCCTCCCGCGTCGTTGCGCCAGAGGTCACACACTTGCTCGACCGCGCCGGGCACGGTGGGCGCGAAGTGCAAACCAACCTCGGACGCCGGGTTCTTGCCGCCTGCCATGCCGATCTCCTCGGCCGACAGCGTTCGTCCGAGCTTGCGCCCCAGGGCCTCGGCGATGATCTCGGGGACCCGACCGCGTGGCTGCTGACCACGCACCCATCGACCGACGGACGTCTTGTCATACCGCAGATCGAGTCCGTGCTCGGCCCCGCACAGGTTGACGCGTCGTGCCAAGCCGGCGTTGGAGACTCCCGCTTCCTGAATGAGGGCCTGCAGCCGTTCATTCGGCTGGCGCGCAAGGATCGATCGGGCCGACATCGTCGTTTCCCCTTCAATTAAAATCTCCATCCGCGGTCCCCTCAATTGCGTGCACTCCGACACACACCGCATCCCCGGGTTGATTATGGGGGCATATGCCGAGAGAACATACCAAGAGGCTCAAGACTTTACTTAACCGTCCGCGCGAATGGGTGTCAGGTGGTGGGCAGCATATGCGTTGCCGCCGCCTTCACCACCCCGTACATCAACGCGCCCCGAAACCACCCTTGCGCAATCCTGCCCATAGGTTCGAGGTGTAAGCGATCGAGCGCAGCGCGACTACCACATCTGCCCGGCAGAGGTTTCGTCAGGCATCACGGCGAACGGGACCCGTGCAGGTCGCCTCAGCATGGCGACTGGAAGGACGCCCCCGGCGCCCCGGATACGAACCGCCGGATAAACATTGCGCCCGTTGTAAGCGGGCTCCTTTCGGAAAATACCACCCACGCCGTGGCTCCACCCCTGAAATCCGCAGATTCACCAACCGGCGCTCGCCCGCACGCCTTTACCAGCACTAGCACCTTGTTGCGAGTCCCGTTACACCGGCCGCAAGGCCGGTCACACCCGCGTCCGCGCGAATTCACTCCACCGCGACGGCTGGCGCAAGAGCCTGACACACCAGCACCGCCCGCGTCACGCGGCGCACTGGGGGCGACCACCCGTTTCCCCTTCCCGTCAGCTGCCCAACGAGTCTCCCACTTCGCGGCCATGGAGGGTTCGGTCGAGGTAACGCCGCCGGGCCGACTCGGCGATCCGGTTGACCTTGCGGGAGAAACCCGCACGGACCTTCTGCAGATCGCCGGCGAGCAGCAGCCCTTCCGCGACGCCCTGGTCGGCGGACTGCTTCAGACACGCGAAGACCGAATCCCTCAACTGCCGGACCGCCGCCCTCACCTCGGCCTTCTCGGCCGCGGTGCATTCCGCCTCGATGAGCAGGTCGACCTGTGCGGGTGTCAACTGTTCCAGCCGCATGGACCTCTCCTTGTCGAGCCAAGCTGATACACGACCAGTTGCCGTCTGGCTTCTTACGCTCCGCCAAGCCATTCCGCTCGGCAGGAGCCGAGGATCACTCAATGTATCCACATGAACACGCTTGGCGATGCATGGTGACAGGTGCGCGGTACCGGCGCTCGGTGCACGACCAGCGCGCGAGCGAAACGCGCCCCCCACCGGATCCCCAAACACCTCCCCCCGCCACCTGGTGAGGTGTGCCCGCCTGAGCGCGGGTGACGCCGCTGGCGGGGCGGTGCGGTGCGGTGCGGCCACCAAGCAACGCCCGTCGGCCACCGGGAGTTATGTTGTACGTTCACTTGTTCGAGGGCTCCCTCGTATGACAGCGGCGCGCAGTAGCGAACTGACGCATGCACGGCCGCTCCACCGTCACGTAGAGCAGCCAGGACGCAAGCGGGACGAGGGGCAGGGCGACGACAACCGCGGCGCCACGACTCCATCCGCGATCGGTCAGGCATACGAACGCCGCGGTCAGCACCAGCGCGTGAACGAGATACATGGCGTATGAGATCTCGCCGAGGAACACCACTGGTCGGGCGCGTAGCAGCGACGGCTTGCCTTCGAGGTCGAGCCGCGCCGTCGCGTGGACCAGGAGGGCGAGCGGCACCACGTTCACCGCCGCGTACATGAAGGTGTGGGAGAGGTGGTCGCCACTGAAGACGACCATGCCCACCGCGCTGAGCCCGGCCGGCACGGCACCGACCCGGGGAAGCCGACCGCCAGTCATGGAGAGACGGGCCACCATCATGCCAAGGAGGAACTCCGGTAGACGCGTGACGGGCAGTACGTACAGGAACCAGTAGCCGGGGAAGAAGGCACCCGCGGGGTTGATGACGAACCCGCAGAGCACCGGCCAGGTCCAGACGACCGCGATCGCCATGGCCGAGCCGATCAGCAACCCACGCCGCGACAGCCGCTCCACCCTCGGCAGAAGCACGGGGAAGAGCAGGTAGAAGAACATCTCGGCGGCCAGTGACCACGACACGGGGTTTCCGGCGAACACGAAACGACTGCTGGGAATCCAGGTGTTCACCAGCAAGAGGTTGGCGACCAAGGCCGCTGCTCCGGCGCCGCTGATGGCGGCCACGCCACCAGCGCCCACCAGCACCGCCACCGCGACGCACCAGGTGAACACATGGTTGGGCAGGATCTTGGCAGCGCGTCGCCGCCAGAAAGTCCACGCGGTGTCGGTCGGACGCGCTGAGTGGGTGAGCAAGTAGCCGCTCAGGATGAAGAAGAGCGACACAGAGCTCATGCTCACCCATACTTCGGGACCGAACGTGCCGACAAGGTGCGGACTGACCAGCAGTCTGGCGTGGGTGTAGACCACTGCGCCCGCGGCGGCGAACCGCAGACCGGTCAGCGAGGGCAGGCGTGCGGAAGCGGGGCGTGCGGTGGTCTTCGCGGTCCGCTGCGTGCGCGGTTGCGAAGGTGGCTCGAATGGTCTGCCCGGGTTCATGCCGAGGCTTCCTTTCCAACTCTGTTCTCGGCGCACGGCCCGCGGCGGACGCGCACCGCTCGGCGCCCGGACAGCCACAACGGAGACCGCTGCCTTGGCCGCTGAGCGTCGTGGGCCCGCGATGCGTCGGCCGTCAAGCCGACCTGGCGAGGTTGTCGATCGCCTCGATCACCGGAGCGGCACCGTCCTCATCCGCCAGTCGGCAGGACACCGCTCTTGCCTTGCGCAGGTGTTCGGGGTCGCGAACGGCCATCGTGATGGCGTTGGCGAGCCGTTCCTCCGAGAGTGCGCAGAAGGGCACCACCGAGGGGCTGACGCCCAGGGCGACGAGACGCGCCGCCCAGAAGTGCATGTCGAACAGGAAGGGCACGGGCACGGCAGGAACCCCCGCTCGCAGCCCCGCAGAAGTGGTACCGGCGCCCGCGTGGTGCACGACCGCGGCGGTACGGGGGAACAACCACTCGTGCGACACCTCTCCGATGGAGAGGATGTCACCGTCGGCCGTCGCTTCCATCCCCGCCCAGCCCCTCTGAACCACTCCTCGCACACCGGCGCGGCGCAACGCGGAGACGACCACCGTGCCGAGCCGTTCGCCGTGGCTCGGAGCGTTGCTGCCGAAGCCGACATAGACCGGAGGTGGCCCGGCGCCGAGGAAGTCGACCAGTTGTGGAGGCGGCTGCCACTGCCGCGGCGACGCGGGCCACCAGTATCCGGACAGCTCCAGGCCTGGGCGCCAGTCCGGCGGCCTCGGAACCACATGTCGGCTGAACCCGTGCCAGATGGGCCAACGCCGCAGGATTTCGCGGCGGATTCCCGCGCCGCGGCCGGGCAGGCCGAGTTCCGTGCGTAAGCGCTGGACCTCCGGGGCGTACAAGCGCATGGCCAGGGACATCATCACATCGCCCGCGGCCCGGTTCCCCCGCGCACCCAGCGACCTGAGACTGACGCCGACCGGGGGGAAGGAGGCCGTGGGCATGAGCGGCACCACGAAGACCCCCAGGCTCGGCAGACCCAGCCCCTCCGCCACGACCCGGCCCAGGGGCGCCACTCCCTGGCTGACCAGAAGCACGTCAGCGCCCTGGCGGGCCGCATCCAGCACACCTTGCCCGCAGTCCCTGAGCAGGGAGGGGATGAGCCGGGCCACCGCCAGCCTCGGCGGAAGGCCGGTGGCCGACTGTTCGACACGAACCCCCATCGTCGAGGCCGCCCCCCAGGGGTCGCCCGGAAAACGCCGGTACTCCAGTCCGCAGGAGCGGATCAGGTCCTCGAATCCCTTGTGGGTGGCTATCGCCACCTGGTGACCCGCCTGCCGTAACCTGAGCCCCAAACCCGTGTACGGCGCGACATCACCCATGGTGCCGGTCGCGATGATCAGTATCTGCACGGCTTTCTCCGACTTCTGGCGCACGGAGTTGGTGCTCGGTGCTCGTATCCGTGTCACCGACGGCGTCACGACACCGAATCCGCTCAAACCCACGGCCGACGCGCTGACACCACCGTCGCCATCCACCTCGCTGGACGTAAATCGTCCGAACGGGTGGTCGGGGCCGAACGCCGCAGCTGACCGGAGTGATGCACGGGCGAGCAGGCTGCGCTCCCCGCCTCAACACACACCCGCGCCCCACCGACACACCTGCTGAATCCGCGTAACTCCGCTGCCACTCCCGGTACTTCCACGCACCGGTGCCCCTCGACGGTGACCGCCCATACGGTCGGTGATGGGTGGGCCACGCAACGGAAGTGGCCCTGACGCACGGAAGGAACCGCCATGCGACGCATCGCTACCGCCCTCGGAGCCGTTGTCACCGCCGGAACGCTCGCCCTCGCCATTCCAGGCTCCGCCTACGCGGCCACCGGAAACCTCGTTATCAACGGCGTCGGCCACAACAACCCCAGCGGCTGCTTCGCGACTGGAACCCTCGCATCGCTGATCGTCAACCAGACAGACGGGATCGCCTATGTCTACTCGGACCTGAACTGCTCAGGAGACGTGCAGGAGATCATCCAACCCGGCGGAACCGCGCTCGCCTTCGGATCCAGTGTCTACATCGGGTGAACCGGCCGGTCCGTGACGAGCCGAAGTCAGTAGAGTTCCTCCGTGGGCACTACTCGGTTGAACCGCCGCCTTCGGGCCCCGCGTGCAGTCGTCTACCGTGCGCTGCTCAGTGCGGAAGCCGTCCAGCAGTGGATGGTGCCCGACTCGATGACGAGCCACGTCCACTCGTTCGACGCGCGTGAGGGCGGCGCCTTCCGGATCTCGCTGACCTACGACGTGCCCACGACCGTGGGAAAGACGAGTGCTCGGACCGACACGTTTCACGGCCGGTTCGTCAAGCTGGTGCCCGACACCGCGGTCGTTCAAGTGCTGGAGTTCGAGACCGACGACCCAGCCATGAGGGGTGAGATGACGATCACCTACACGCTGGCGGACGCTGGCGACGGCACCGACTTGACCGGTGTGCACGAGAACCTCCCTCCGGGAATGTCACCGGCTGACAACGAACTGGGCTGGAGCATGTCGATCGACAAGCTCGCCAAGCTCGTTGAGAAGCGCTGACGCGCGCCTCAGGTGCGGCCGGTCCCACAACCGGCCGCACCGAACGAGGCGTAGGACAACGGGACTTGGGATGACTGCGCCACCGAAACTTTCCTGCCGACCTCCGTCCCGCGGGCCGTGGCGGTGAGCGGAAGGGCGCCCTGCGCGGATGTCGGTACACCCACCCGGAAGTGTCCAGAAGCCGTCCTGGGGTGGACGGACCGCGAAATCGCCGACAGGCACTGACAGCGGACCAAGCGACCTGGGCACCCGTGGTGCGGGCCCGCGGAGACCGCCAGTGAAGGGGATCGGCTCAGCCGCGCGAACAGCACACGTTTTGCCTTGTGCCAATTTTGCCTATGGCAATAATGGGCTTATGCGATGGACGTCATGTGGGGCTCGAAACCGCCGGAGGGGGACGCATGGATGTCGAGAAGGGAGTTGACCTCGTCGAGTTCATCTGCCCGAAGTGTGGCCACCAGTGGGAGCGGCAGTACGACGTCCGTCACTGCGAGACACCGAGCGGGGAGGTGCGGGAGTACTTCCAGATCGGGGGCTTCTGGGTGCTACCGCCCTACACGCCGGCTGGCGCACCCCAATGCGTCAAGTGCGGGTGGCGGGTCGTCGGGCGCTGGCTGGGGCGCCGCTGAAGCCCGCTCATGTCGCGCGGCTGCTTTGGGGGATCCGAAGTGTCCGCTATGGGTTCGGACCGTCGGAGGCTGTCGTGGCCCCGGTGAAGAAGGGGAGTTCCATGCCTCGTAAGTCGAAGGACCTTCCGTCACCGGCCGGGCTGCGGCGGCATGTGGTGCGCGCCCCGATCCACCTCTACCGATGGCGTCTGGGGTGGCTGCTCGGAAGGCGCTTCCTGCTCCTCACGCACACCGGGCGGACGACGGGACAGCTTCGCCAGGTCGTCCTCGAAGTCGCCGGGTACGACCCGCGATCCGACACTTACCTGGTGGCCTCGGGCTTCGGCGTCCGCGCCCAGTGGTACCGCAACATCTGCCGGAATCCGGCCGTCACCATCCAGGTGGGACGCCGCCGCACCCCTGCCGTCGCCTCTCCGCTCACCTCCGAGGCATCCGGCCGCGCCATGGCCGACTACGCCAGCCAACATCCCCGCATCGCCGCCAAGTTGATGCGGATCTGCGGCCTGGAAGTCAACGGCACCAAAGACGACTTCTACCTCGCAGGGCGCGACCACGTCCCCTTCGTCAGGCTGACCCCGACTTCCACACGAACAGCCGCCGACAGTTGAGGCACCCGCATGCACGTCCGCCGGCCGCATGGCATCGGCTACCCACACCTCAGGCGCGAGCGGATGACGAACGAGACCGCTTCTCTGGTCAGCGTGGTGCGGCCGGGCTTCCTGGGGGCGCTGTGCCGTGCGCTGGGGCATGGCACCCCACCATCATGAGGCCGGCGTGCGGGAATCCGGGGAACTGTGCGGAGCGCCGGTTCGACCGTTCGGCTGGCGACGGACGCCCGCATGCATGGCAGACACGGAGAGCCGACCCATCTGTGCCAGTTTGTAGCGACGATGTGACAGGCGGTTACGGAGCGGTGGGGTTCGAGCCACCCCTTTGAGAGTCGGCTCGGGGACAGAGGAGGTGGCCGATGGACAGTGGCGGACGGCCGTCGGCCCCGGGCTCCGGCGGGCCGCGGCGCCCGAGGTCGGATGAGGACCACACGCCGGGGCGCGTTGAGCGTGTTCGCGATGCCATGGCGGCGCGGGCCGCCACGGGGGCCGCTGGTGCCCGGGCCCTGGTGCGGCGGCTCAAGCAGACTCCCCCGCCCCCGGGGCCGTTCCGCCCCGGCTTCTGGCGCAGTCCCATCCGCGGGCCCTGGCTGACGTCCGTGTTCGGCCTGGTGCTGCTGATCGGCATCCCGCTGCTGTTCGTCACCGGGATGCTCTCCTACGCCGCCTACAACCCGGGACTCGACCGCATCAACGACCAGACGCCGGACAAGGGCCTGCTGGGCTTCTACCTGTTCGACTGGCCCACGCATCCGTACTGGCTGTACCGGCTGACCCAGGGCGTGCACGTGACGCTCGGTGTGGTGCTCGTGCCCGTGTTGCTGGCCAAGTTGTGGTCGGTGATCCCGAAGCTGTTCGAGTGGCTGCCGGTCCGCACCGTCGCCCACGGGCTGGAGCGGTTGTCCCTGCTGATGCTGGTCGGCGGGGTGATCTTCGAGTTCGTCACCGGCATCCTCAACATCCAGCTGTACTACGTCTTTCCCGGCTCCTTCTACACCCTGCACTTCTACGGCGCCTGGGTGTTCATCGCCGCCTTCGTCGTCCACGTATGCCTCAGGCTCGGCCGGATGAGCCGCGCCCTGCGCTCCCGCGGCCTGGCCGCTGAACTGCGCACCGACCTCGCTCACACCCGGCCCGAGCCCCCCGACCCCGACGGCCTGGTGCCGCAGGCTCCCGCGCCGCCGACGATGACCCGGCGCGGCGCGCTGACCATGGTGGGCGGCGGATCGCTGCTCCTCCTGGTGGTCACCGCGGGACAGAGCATCGGCGGCTGGGCGCGCAACACCGCTCTTCTCGCGCCGCACAACCGCGCCCCAGGCAGCGGCCCGAACGGCTTCCAGATCAACAAGACCGCCGCGGCCGTCGGCGTCAATCCGGCACACCTCGGTCCGAGTTGGCGGCTGGAGCTACGAGGTAGTCGGCCGCCGTTGGTCTTCACGCGCGAGCAACTCCTGGCGATGCCCCAGCATGCCGCCGCACTGCCGATCGCCTGCGTGGAGGGATGGTCCACCCCCGACCAGCACTGGAGCGGCCTTCGGCTGACCGATCTCGCCGCCCTTGCGGGCCTCCCGGACGCCGGAAGCGTCCTGGTGGAGTCCGTCCAACCACCCGGCCCCTACGCCTCGGTGGTGCTACGGGGCAACCAGATCCACGACCCGCGATCACTGCTCGCCCTGCACGTCAACGGCGCGGACCTCTCCATCGACCACGGCTACCCAGCCCGCATCATCGTCCCAGCCAACCCCGGCGTGAACAACACCAAATGGGTGCACCGGCTCACCTTCAGGACCTGACCATGACCCGCTTCGTCCGCTGGTACGGCTCCAGCCCTCTCCACCTTCTCGTCCTGATCGCCTCGTTCGCCCTCACCGGCTACGCCGTGGTGCGCCTGTTCGCCGTCCGCCCACTCGACGTCGCGATCTGGTTCGTCGGCGCGGCCATCCTCCACGACCTGATCCTGCTGCCCCTGTACTCCCTGGCCGACCTGTCGGCCCACACCGTTCTCCGGCACCAGGCCACCCCCGAACCGCAGGTGCCGTGGATCAACTACCTGCGCGTGCCCACCTTCCTCTCCGGCGTGCTCCTGCTCGTCTGGTTCCCCCTCATCTTCGACCTGTCGATCCCCTACCCCGGTGCCGCACGGCTGCCCGAAGGGGTCTACCTCGGCCGGTGGTTGGCCATCACCGCCGTGCTCTTCGCCGCCTCCGCACTGGCCTTCGCCCTCAAGCTCCGCCGCGTCCGGCGGGCCGCGCGCGCCGCCGAGGAACGACCCGCACCGGGTCAAGACGCCGCACCATGACGTCCGACGAGGACCCATCGCCCTGCCCCGGTGCAGACCCCTACGCACAGGCCCTGCGAACCGGCCACGGACCGATGTACCTGCGGCTGGCGGACGGCCATCGGACCCGGATGCCGGTGCACCGCTGGTACGCGCAACCCACCGCAGCCGACGAATCCGTGCTCAGTCGCTGCGCCGGCCCCGTTCTCGACGTCGGCTGCGGACCGGGCCGACTGTGCAGAGCACTCCTGAGTCGCGGAATCTTCGCGCTGGGTGTCGATGTGGCTCCCCGCGTGGTGGCGCATACCACCGCCCTCGGCGGGATCGCGCTGTGCCGATCGGTGTTCGACCGGCTACCGGCCGAGGGAGGCTGGCAGACCATCCTGCTCATCGACGGCAACATCGGCATCGACGGCGACCCGCGCGCCCTGCTGCGCCGGTGTGTCCAGCTCGTCGCCCCGACGGGTGTCCTCCTCGTCGAGGTCGACCGTCACGACGTCGAGGAACTCTGCACCGCGTGGTTCGAGGACGTCCACGGCCACAGAGGGCCGCCGTTTCGCTGGGCGCGCCTGGGAGCACCAGCGCTTCACAGGATCGCCAAGGACCTTGCCCTCAGCGTCACCGACCAGTGGAGATGTCGCCACCGATGCTTCCTCGCCCTCCGCCACCAGGCCTCAACTTCGGGACGTCGTTGCTGAGGGAGGCTGATCACGCGGTGGCGAGGAGACACGACGTACGCCGACCAGACGCCAGGTGCAGGGCGCGGTATCAGGTCGTGCCACCCATACGGGGCAATCACCGGCAGCCGGGACGTGCGACCCCCCGATCGTGCTGGTTGGGTGGGGGAATCCGCTGTGCAGAGAGGCTGGGATCAAATGACACCCGTCAGGCACCCGGACAGGCCTGCGGCACAGGCGACTTCTCACGTCGTCCCAGCTGGGCCGCGCCCGGCCCGAGGTGGACGGGCTGCGACGTATGAGTGCGCGACCGATCGGTGACCACGCTCTGTTGTCCGACTGCCGCTCGGCCGCGTTGGTCACCTCCGACGGCTCGGTGGACTGGCTGTGCCTGCCGCGATTCGACAGCCCGGCGATCTTCGCTCGACTCCTCGACGAGGACGCCGGCCACTGGTCCATCCGCCCTACCGGCCCGTGCGAGATCAGCCGCCGCTACGTTGAAGACACCCTTGTTCTGGAGACGACCTTCCGCACGACCGCGGGTACGGCGGTCCTGCACGATGCCCTTGCCCTGGGACGGCGCGAACGCGGGCACGCGCTCGGGACCGCTTCCCCCGGAACGCTCCTGCGGCAGATCACCTGTACCGAAGGGCGGGTGAACATCGAGATCGCCTACGCGCCGCGCCCGGAGTTCGGACTCGTCCACCCACTCCTGTCAGCCGTGCGAGGCGGGCTCGCGGCGTACGGGGGCGCCCATGTTCTGCTGTTGTCGGGCCCCGTCGAGTTGCGGGTGAGCGGCTCCACAGCGCACGGCCGAATCCCGCTCTCGGCGGGGCACCGCCTCGGATTCGCCCTGCACGTCGGATCGGCGTGGGAAAAGGAGCCGGTGGGCTGGCGGGCGGGGCGGATCCGGCGCCGCATGTCCGACACCATCGAAGGCTGGCGCTCCTGGTCGAAGCTCCACCGCCGCTACGTCGGCCCCTGGCAGGACGAGGTGGGTCACAGCGGGCGTGTGCTGCGAGCCCTGACCTTCGCCCCCACCGGGGCCATCGTCGCCGCGGCCACCACCTCCCTGCCCGAGAGAACGGGCGGGATGCGCAACTGGGACTACCGCTACACCTGGGTCCGCGACGCGAGCTTCACCGTTCAGGCGCTTGCCACGGCCGCCTGCGAGAAGGAGAAGGACCGGTTCTTCGGCTTCCTCGCCCGGGCCGCGGCAACCCAACTCGACCGCGGCGTCGACCTGCAGATCATGTACGGCATCGGCGGGGAACGCGATCTGAGCGAGCGGCCTCTGCCTCACCTGACCGGCTGGCGCGACAGCGGCCCCGTCCGGATCGGCAATGACGCCTGGCGCCAACGCCAACTCGACGTCTACGGCGAACTCCTCGACGCCGCTCACCAGACCCTGCCGCCCGATGAGCCTCTCGACCCAGCCACCCGCACCTTCCTGGTCCAGGCGGCCGAGACAGCCGCTCAGCGGTGGGCCCAACCGGACCAGGGCATCTGGGAGAGACGCGGACCCAGCAGGCACTTCCTCCATTCGAAACTGATGTGCTGGGTCGCCCTCGACCGCGCCATCGCCATGGCCTCCATCCTCCAGGCCGACGAACGCCTGCCCCACTGGCAGCACGAGCGCGACCAGATCCGCCAAGCCATCGAACAACGCGGTTGGAACCCCGCCTTGGGCGCCTTCACTCAGGCATTCGACAGTGACGACCTCGACGCCTCCGCGCTGATGCTGCCCATCGTCGGCTTCCTGCCGCCGCACGACCCCCGCGTCCAGTCCACCGTGCTGGCCATCGCCACCCAACTGGCCGACCGCAACGGCCTGGTCCGCCGCTACCTCACCGACGAGCTGCAGGAAGAAGAAGGCACCTTCCTGCTGTGCACCTTCTGGCTCGCCCAAGCCCTCGCCCTCACCGGCCACACCACCCGTGCACGACGCGCCTTCCAAGCCGCCCTCACACACGCCAACGACCTGGGCCTGCTGGCCGAGGAGACCGACTCCACCACAGCAGAGGCCCTCGGCAACTTCCCCCAGGCCTTCAGCCACATCGGACTCATCAACGCCGCTCGCGCCATTCGCGATGCCGAACGACGGGAAGTTCACGCCCAGTAGGCGAACAACCCGTCTCACAGCCCAGGCCCACGGCATCATCGCCGCCGACTTCCCCACCTCGGCACCGTCTCACCCAAGCGCCTGTACGCCCTGATCTTCATCCCTCGCCGCCGCAACGCTGCTTGCATCTTCAACCCACGCCCGACATCGCGGAGTGCCTTCCGGGCGGCACCGTGAAGCAGCCGACATCTCCCATCCCTGCCACCTCTTCAGCCGAGTTACGCAATAGCGCTCCCGCAGGGCAGTTGAGCGACAGAGCGGGTGGCAGTTTGCCCGAGCACCCGAGCAGGAGGTGAGGTCTGCCACCTGAGTTCGCCAGCAGCAGACGTCCACGACTGGAGACTGGGCGGTCCCCCCATGCCAGCGTACGGGCGTTGGAACCCGGTGGCCGGGCTCATCAATCAAGATCACCGTGGACCAGTACGGTCACCTGACCCAGGACGGCTGCGAGCGCTGCAGGCAGGTCGTCCATGCGGCCCTCAGGAAGCACCTGGCAGGAGGAGCCCAGAGCACATGAACGGTGCTGACTTGGTGCTGACCTCGTAGGACGAGAGGCGCGACTGGCGGTCGTGCAGGTGGCCGATCCCCCGGGCTCACGCCAGTGAGTCCGGGGGCCCGCCGACACGTACGGTAGCGGAACACCATCCGTTCCATTGGGTAACATCCCGATATGTCCACGCCTACAATCGGCCGTTTCGTCACCATGCGCGCGCAACCCGGCAAGGGGGGCGAGTTGGCTGACGTCCTGTCGAAAGTCGCGTCGGTGCTGGAGGCGGCACCGGGCTGCCAGATGTATGTGATCTGCCAGGACAAGGGCGACGTGGACGTGGTGCGGGTCGTTGAGATGTGGGCCGATCAGGAGAGTGTGAACGCCGCTTTGGCCGCTGTGACGCCGGAGCGGGAGTTCACCGTCGAGGACGTGCTGAACAAGCTCGCCGGGCGGCCGGAGGTCGTGGAGTTCACCCCGTTGAGCGGGCCGGGGTTGCCGTCGTAGGGCGACGCACCAGTGACCCGTCGCGGACTTTTCCGTTCTTTCGGGCAGAAGCCTTCAGCGAGGAGAGGAAGTCCCATGGTCAGGGTCAGCAACGTTCATCGGTCAGCGGCCGCCGCCGTGCTCGGCGCCGGTCTGGTGTTGACCGCCGTAGGCACCGCGTCGGCGGCCGGGCCGCTGGGCACCGGAGTGACGGGCCAGCGCCACTGCGGTGGCCTGCCGCTGGCCCAGCAGGCGCTCAGCGACAGCATCGTGTCCCGGGACTCGCTGACCGGCCTGTGCGACGCCTTCCACACCAACGGCGCGGGCTGACCGCGCACCGAGTGCCGCCGCTCCGCTCAGTGCCCGAAGATGTGCAGCCCGTGCCGATGCCGTGGCTTGCCCGTCGTGGTACCGGCCTCAGCGGCGGTCGGCTCGCCCTGTGTGTCGCGGGCGGTCGTCACATCGGGCTCCCGCACCGCCCGGCGGGCACGCCGCCTGCGGCGCCGAACCCGCATCCACAGCGCACCGCCGGTCATCATCGCCAGGCCGAAGCAGAACACCAGGGCCAGCGCCAGGCCCGCCAGGAACGTCTCCAAGGCGTTGAGCGTCGCGACATGCTGGCCGAACAGGGTCACGCTGTAACCGGGCCCACCTGAGAAGTTCTCCACGATCGCCAGTGCTACGAAGGCGGCGGTCGCTCCCACCAGCAACATTCCCAACACAAGCATCACGGTCACCTCGATCCGTACGTTCTGCCCCTAGGCATACCCGTTCCACGCCGTCCGATACGGCCCGTCCCGCACGTGCGGGACGGGCCGGTACGCGCCAGGCTGGACAAGGGGGTACGCCCGGTGGATCCCCCACTCGACAGGGAGGGAACTCATGGAGACGCCCGCGAAGGGGACCGTCGCCCACCAGCTGATCACCGCCCACCTGGTGTCCGGGCGGATGGAACCGGGCGAGGAGATCGCGCTGCGGGTCGACCAGACCCTCACCCAGGACGCGACCGGCACCCTGGTGATGCAGGAGCTGGAGGCGCTTGACCTGGACCGGGTACGCACCGAGGTCAGCGTGCAGTACGTCGACCACAACCTGCTCCAGGCCGACCAACGCAACGCGGAGGACCACGACTTCCTGCGGTCGGCGGCGCGCCGGTTCGGCGTCTGGTACTCCAAGCCGGGCAACGGGGTGTCGCACCCCACCCACATGCAGCGCTTCGGGGTCCCGGGCAAGACCCTGATCGGCTCCGACTCCCACACCTGCGCGGGCGGTTCCCTGGGCATGCTGGCGATCGGCACGGGCGGTCTGGAGGTCGCGCTGGCCATGGCGGGCCGCCCGCTGTACGTGACCATGCCGCGGATCTGGGGCGTACGGCTGACCGGTGAACTGCCGCCGTGGGTGAGCGCCAAGGACGTCATCCTGGAGATGCTGCGCCGCCACGGGGTGCGCGGCGGGGTCAACCGCGTGCTGGAGTACCACGGTCCCGGTCTGGCGTCCCTCACCGCGATGGACCGGCATGTCATCGCCAACATGGGCGCCGAACTCGGCGCCACGGCAAGCGTGTTCCCGTCGGACCAGGCGGTACGCGACTTCCTGCGGGCGGAGGGGCGCGAGGACGACTTCAGCGAGATCAGCGCGGAGCCCGGCGCGCGTTATGACCTGGAGGACGAGATCGACCTCAGCGCTCTTGTGCCGCTGATCGCCAAACCCACCTCGCCGGGGAACGTGGTGCCGGTCCGGGAGGTGGCGGGTGAGTCGATCAGCCAGGCGGTCATCGGCTCCTCGGCCAATCCGGGGCTACGGGACTTCGCGATGGCCGCGGCGATGGTCCGGGGACGGCAGACCGCGCCGGGTGTGAGTTTCGACGTCAACCCGACCTCGCGGGAGATCCTCCAGGACCTGACCCGCTCGGGCGCGACGTTCGATCTGATCGCGGCGGGCGCCAGGATCCACCAGGCGGGCTGCCTGGGCTGCATCGGCATGGGCCAGGCACCGGCCGCCGGGCGCAACTCGCTGCGTACCTTCCCGCGCAACTTTCCCGGCCGTTCCGGCACGGAGGAGGACGCGGTGTGGCTGTGCTCCCCGGAGACCGCGGCGGCCTCGGCGCTCACCGGGGTGATCACCGACCCGCGCGACTGGGCCGAGGACCGCGGAATCGGCTACCGGGCACCCGAGCTGCCGCAACGCGCCTCGGTCAACCCCGCGATGCTGGAGCCGCCGCTACCGCCGAACGAGGCGGCACGGGTCAAGCTGGAGCGCGGGCCGAACATCTCCGCGCTGCCGGACTTCGATCCGCTGCCGGACACCATCGAGGGGCCGGTACTGCTGAAGGCGGGCGACAACGTGTCGACCGACGAGATCTCCCCCGCCGGTGCCAAGGCGCTGCCGTACCGCTCCAACATCCCCAAGCTCGCGCGGTTCACCCTCACCCGGATCGATCCGGAGTACCCGCAGCGCGCCGCTGACACCCGGGAGGACGGCGGCCATCTGATCGTGGCCGGTGAGAACTACGGCCAGGGCTCGTCCCGTGAGCACGCCGCGATCACCCCGCGCTACCTGGGGCTACGAGCCGTCGTCGCCAAGTCCTTCGCGCGGATCCACTGGCAGAACCTGGCCAACTTCGGAGTGCTGGCCCTGGAGTTCGACGATCCGGCGGACTACGACCGTGTCCGGCCGGGTGATCGGCTGCGGCTGACCGGTCTGCACGCCGCGCTCGCCGCGGACGCGGAGCCGAGGCTGCGTATTCGCAACACCACCCGCGACGAGGAGTACGGCGTACACCACCACCTCTCGCCCCGCCGGAGGAAGGCGGTGCTCGCGGGCGGCGCCATCCCCGCTCTGGCACGGGAGGAGGCGGCCGATGACGCATGAGACCGTGACGCTGGCGTGGGTGGTGGAAACCCCGGGCCCCATGGCGAGCGCGCCGTTGCGCCGGGTGCGACGTGAGGTCCCGCCGCCGGGAGACGAGGAGTTGCTGATCGAGGTGCACGCGTGCGGTGTGTGCCGGACCGACCTGCATCTGGCCGAGGGCGATCTGCCGCCGCGCCGCCCGCGGTGCACCCCCGGCCATGAGATCGTCGGCCGGGTGCTGGCCGCCGGTACCGCCGTACGCGACTTCCGGCCCGGTGACCGGGTGGGCGCCGCCTGGCTGGCCGGCACCTGCGGCGTCTGCCCGTACTGCCGCTCCGGACGCGAGAACCTGTGTCCCGAGTCCCGTTACACCGGTTGGGACATCCACGGCGGATACGCGGGGCACACCGTGGTGGACGCGCGATACGTCTACCCGCTGCCCGAGGGCTGGCCGGAGGACGAACTGGCGCCCCTGCTGTGCGCGGGCATCATCGGCTACCGCGCACTACTGCGCGCCGAGCTGCCGCCGGGTGGCCGCCTCGGCCTGTACGGGTACGGCGCCTCCGCGCATCTGACCGCACAACTCGCCGTGGCCCAGGGCGCCACCGTGCACGTCCTCACCCGTGGCGAGGACGCCCAGCGGCTCGCCCTGGAACTCGGTGCCGCGTCGGCGGGCCCGGCGACCGCGAGCCCGCCGGAACCACTGGACGCGGCGATCCTGTTCGCACCGGCCGGTGAACTGGTGCCGGTCGCGCTGACCGCGCTCGACCGGGGCGGCACGCTGTCCATCGCGGGCATCCACCTGTCGGACATCCCGTCGCTGAACTACGCGCGGCACCTGTTCCAGGAGCGGACCGTCCGCTCCGTCACCGCCAACACCCGTGCGGACGGCCGGGCCTACCTCGCGGAGGCGGCCCGGGTCCGGCCGCGTGTGCACGTCCAGCGGTACGGCATGGCGCAGGCCGACCGGGCGCTGACCGACCTGGCCACCGGCAAGGTCAACGGGGTGGCCGTACTGCTGCCTGACTGAACATCACTCCTCCCACAGTTCAAGGGAGTTGCGGCCGACCAGTGCGGCGATCCGGTCCACCGCCTCGGACACCGGCAGCGGATCGATCCGGCGGCCGTCACGCAGCCGTAGCGCCACCCGCTCGTCGACGGCCTCCTTCGGGCCGATCACGGCCTGGTAAGGCACCAGTCGCGCGGCGCGCACCCGGGCGCTGAGCGAACCGCGATCCGGCGCGGCACACTCCGCGCGCAGGCCCTGTTCGACGCACCGCCGTACCAGCGCCTGGGCGTCGGGCAGTTCGTCGTCGGATACCGGGAGCACCACCACCTGGACCGGCGCCAGCCAGCCGGGGAACGCGCCGCCATGGGTGTCGATCAGATGGGCCACCGCCCGCTCCACGCTGCCGATGATGCTGCGGTGCACCATCACCGGGCGGTGCGCCGCCCCGTCGGGCCCGATGTAGTGCAGGTCGAACTGGCGCGGCTGGTACAGGTCCACCTGAACGGTGGACAGGGTCGACTCACGGCCGCTCCCGTCGGCGATCTGCACATCGATCTTCGGCCCGTAGAAGGCTGCCTCGCCCTCCTCGGCCTCGTACGGCGCCCCGATGGCGTCGAGCACCTCGGTGAGCAGGGCTCCGGCGCGCCGCCACATCGCCGGATCCGACACGTACTTGCCCCCGGGACCGGGCAGCGAGAGGCGGTACCTGGCGGCGCGGATGCCCATGACCCGGTAGGCGCGGTCGATGAGTTCGAGCGCCGCCCGCGCCTCGTCGGCGGCCTGTTCCAGGGTGCAGAAGACATGGGCGTCGTTGAGCTGGATCGCCCGCACCCGGGTGAGCCCACCCAGGACACCGGACAGTTCAGAGCGGAACATTCCGCCCAATTCGGCAATCCGTAGCGGCAGTTCGCGGTAGCTGTGCTCGCGGGAGCGGTAGATCAGGGCATGGTGCGGGCACAGGCTGGGGCGCAGTACGAACTGCTCACCGCCGAGTTCCATCGCGGGGAACATGTCGTCGCGGTAGTGCGCCCAGTGCCCGGAGATCTCGTACAGCTCGCGCTTGGCCAGTACGGGCGAGTGGACGTGGCGGTAGCCCGCTCGCCGTTCCGCCTCCCGGATGTACTCCTCCAGGGCGTGCCGCACCGCGGCGCCGTTCGGCAGCCAGTACGGCAGCCCGGCGCCGATCAGCGGGTCGGAGTCGAAAAGGTCCAGCTCGCGGCCGAGCTTGCGGTGGTCGTGCATGGCGGTCTCCTCGGTACTGCCAGAGCGAGTGACCGCGACGAAGCCCCGGGGCACTCGCCCCGGGGCTTCTTGGCAGGTGTCAGCGCGCCGGGACTGGGTCCGGCGTCGTCGTCACAGCGGCGCGCTTCATGATCACAGGGTATCTCCTGTGGCGGGGGTGGGCGATGGTTTTTCCTGGAGCGCGGCACCTGCCCAAGAGGGTGCCCCGGCTTCGCCCGGTGGGGGTGCCGGGCGGGCGCGGAGTGGGCCTACCCTTTTCTTAGGGCTTCAGCCACCCATGCTTGGAGGCTTTCGCCATGACGATCCAGCTCAACCACACCATCGTCGCGGCGCACGACAAGGAGGCGTCGGCGCGGTTCCTGGCTTCCGTGCTCGGTCTCGAAGTCGGTGCGCCCTACGGGCCGTTCGTGCCCGTGACGGCGGCGAACGGTGTCACGTTGGACTTCGCGGACAGCGGTACGGAACCGATCACTCCGCAGCACTACGCGTTCCTGGTGTCGGACGACGAGTTCGACACGATCTTCGAACGCATCAAGCAGGCGGGCATCACGTACTACGCCGATCCCCGCCACGCCGAGAAGGGCCGCATCAACCACCGCGACGGTGGCCGGGGGGCGTACTTCGACGATCCGGACGGGCACAATCTGGAGATCCTCACCCGCCCCCACGGCGACGGCGGCTGAGCCCGAAGGGCGTTCAACTCCCCGTGGCCCGCATCGCACTTGCCGCGGTCAGCGGGACAGGTCGCGGTGCCATCTGCGGGTGGCCCACGCCGAGGCGGCGATCACCAGCAGCGAACCCACCACGAGCACCGAGACGTGCGTGGCGCTCCATCTGCCGTGCGGCGACTTCCAAACACCCGACGCCGTCTGCTGGGGGCCGCCCGAGGCGCCCAGCGGATGGCAGTTGCGTTCCATCGCCAGGTGGTGAACCACCAGCGGGCGGGCGGATTGGGCGGCGGCGACGACCTTGGAATGGTCGCCCGGCCCACCGGAGGCGATCTCCTGGTCGATCAGTCTGAGGGTGTCGGTGTGCGCCGCCGACCGGGCGCGCAGCCACTGGGTGTCGTAGCCGGATGTGCCCGCGCTCCTGCCGATCCGGGCGAGCTGGTCGTTCTCGGCCGGGGTGGGACTGGGCGGAAGTGCGATCTTGAGCTGTCCGCTGAGCGTGCTGACCGCCTTGTCCATCGCGCCGCGGTCACGCACGAGTGCGGCGCCGACCCGCATCACGCAAGCCGCCGCCGCGTGGGGCACGGCGTCCCGACCCGCGTTGACCTCGGCGAGGTCCCCCTGGTGCAGCGCGCCGAGGAAGGCGGCGTCACCGGGACCGACGGTGGGCGTCCCGCTGTCCGACGGGCTGGCGCTGCCGCCGGAAGGACTGGCGCTGCCCGACGCGCTCGGGTTGTCCGAGGCGCCGGGACTGTTCGACGGGCTGGGGGCGCTGGACGCGGCGGGGCTGTTCGACGGCGCGGGACCGGCCGCGGCGCTGGGCGCGCCCGGTGCGGCGCTCGGATCCTCCGCGGCGGCGGAACCAGCGAGTCCGGCCGCCATCACCAGTCCGGCCGCCGCCACGCAGACCCATGCCCGGCTACGTACCATCACGCCCTCCGTTCCTCTCCTGTGCGCACCGGTCGGCGCCGTGGGAGCCACATACGTCCCCGGTCACACGGCCCCCGACACGGACCGGCCTACGGATGGCGCAACGGTCGTGGTCACCGGGCACCCGGCCCCGGATCCGGAACAGATCAACTGTGAAACTCCAGCGCTCACGGGCGCTGCTGCGGCTACCGTAGAAGGTGGGAAGAAAAGGCCTTCGGGAGCGGTCACGGAGGTGTCGGCGATGGACGGACATCGACTCTCCGACGAGGAGCGCCGGGCTCTGGAGCAGATCGAGACGATGCTGCGGCAGGACGACGGCCTGGATCGCCGACTGCGGACGATGCGCCTGCGGCGGCTCCCGAACGCCACCGGCTGGCTGCGTCGGTGGCGGCCGCTGCTGGTGGTCCTGGTGACGGTGGCGTCCACGGCGCTGATGGTGATGGCGGTCGCCTCGCTGGCTCCCGCGGTGATCGCGGCCGTCGCCGCGACCTGGCTGCTCACCGTCGTGCTCACCGTGGACATGGTGCGAGACCGGCGCCGGGGGCGACGCGACCGGCCGCCGCAGAACTGACCGTGGCCCGTCAGGCCGGTGTGGGGTTGGAGTTGTCCACCGCCAGCCGGACCGCGAGCGCACCGAGCACCGTGCCCATCAGGTAGCGCTGGACCCGCAGCCATGTCGGACGCCGGGCGAGGAAGCGCGCGATGGTGCCCGCGGCAAGGACGATGGCGCAGTTGACCGCCAGGCTGACCACCACCTGGATGCCACCGAAGACGAAGCCCTGGACCATCACATGGCCCTCCTGCGGCTCGATGAACTGCGGTATGAGCGAGAGGTACATCACCGCGATCTTCGGGTTGAGAAGACTGGTCATCAGGCCCATGGCGAAAAGCCGTCGGGTGGAGTCCGGCGCCAACTCGCTCGGCGTGAACACCGATTGTCCGCCGGGCCGCAGGGCCTGCCAGGCGAGGTACGCCAGATATCCGGCACCCGCCAGCTTCACGGTGACGTACAGCGCGGGCACCACGACGAACACCATCGACAAGCCGAGGTTTGCGGCGCCCAGGTAGCACAGGAAGCCGACGCCGACCCCGGCAAGGGAGACCAGACCGGCCTTACGTCCCTGGGTGAGGCTTCGCGAGACCAGATACATCATGTTCGGTCCCGGGGTGAGCACCATGCCGAGGGCCACCGCCGAGACACCGAGAACCGAGCCCGTTGTGATCATGCGTCAAGCCTGACGCCTGCCCACGGTACAGCACCAGCGAGAGTTTCTAGCAGAATTGATTTAGCATCACTAAACAGTTCAGAATGCAGAGGCCCAACTCGGGCTAGTGTGAGTGTGGTTGGTGTACGACGGGAAGGCGCGGCGCCGAAGCGCCGAGTACCTCTTGGGGAGTTGACCGCTGGCCTTCCAGGCGGCCGTGCATCGCGGTGGCGATCCGCGCCGCCTGGGCCTTGGCCCGTTCCGCCACGGGACCGGACCATCGCGCGTCGACGGCACGGTTCCACAGCAGCAGCCAGCGGGTGAAGTGCCCTTGGTTCAGCGGGTGTTCACCGTGCACACGCTGGTGCGCGCGGAGCAGTCCGCCCCGGTAGGCACCGTGGCCGAACAACTGCCCCGCCCAGAAGTCGGCGATTACCGGTAGATGCGCGGGGACGTCGGCGCCGACCCCCTCGAACACCGGGGCCAGTACGTCATCCGTGAGGACGGCACGGTAGAAGTCGTCCAGCAGCGCGAGCACATCACCGCGGTCGCCCAGATCCCGGCGGCCCGCCGGAGGGACCGGGCGCGGCCCTGCCATCACATCCACCACCACAGATATCGGGAGTCCCCCACTCTAACGGCGCACGGGAGGCATACCGGCTGGTAGCTCAGGCCTGTCCGGTATCGAACCGGCTGATCTTCCCGTCGGTGACGGTGAACCGCCACGCCGTGCGCATCTCGCCCCAGGTGTCGTTGCGGAAGCTGGCGACCAGGGACAGTCCGTCGGCTGACTGCGACTCCACGTTCATGCGGCCGTTGGAGGAGAAGATCTCCCTGTCCGTCCACTGCTGCAGGTCGCGGTCGGAACCGTCGTCGGACATGGTCGCATCGTCTGTCAGCGTCTGGAAGAAGGCCTGCTGGTCGCCGGAGTTGATGGCGTCCACCAGTGCGCGGACCGCCGGGTTGGAAAGCTCGCTGGCGCGGATCACGGGTGTCGTTCCCTTCGTGTGCGGTACTCGACGCAATCAGCCGAACGGGTGAATCGGGTCTCTGGTCACCAGGAGCCGCCACGCTGCGTCTGCAGGTCCATCAGCTTCGAGCGGGCGATCTGGAGCCGGTGGGCGAGGACCTCTGCCACGGCCCGTACCAGGGCGTAGCCCAGCACGGGATCCTCCTCGCACAGCGCGCGCACCCGCGCCCCGTCGAACTCATAGGCGCGCACCGGGCTCAGCGCCTCCGCACCGAAGTCCCAGGTGTAGGGCGGGAACATCCATGACCAGCCGAGCAGGTCGCCGGGGCCCAGGGTGGCGACGGTGGCCGGGCGCCGCCCCGGTATTCGCAGGTCGAGGGTGACCGCGCCGGATCGGATGACCCAGAACCGGTCAGCGGTGCCCTGTTCCTCGAAGATCCGGGAGTCCTGGTCGAAGGAGACCTCTTTGGCCAGTTCCATCAGGCGGTCACGGTGCACCGCCGGAAGGGCCCTGAGCAGGCGCGTCGCAGCAGTCATGGCCGTAGGCCTCCTCGCCACCGGGCGGGATCCGGTAGCTCCATTGCACCCGCAATCACCCCCCACGGCATCCCGAGGCCCCGGCACAGCGGCTCCGCTGCCGGGACGCCCCGGAGCCACGGCACCGCAGCCGGATCGCACGGGGACCGCCAGCGGCTCACACGCTCCGGCGCCGGTTGTCCCGGCCCTGACGGGGACGCCCTGACGTGGGTTTTTCCGCGACGATCGCACGCCGGACCCGCGATCATCTCCCGCCCCGACGGCGAGCAGCCCGGACCACGCACACCGGCGGTCCCAACCCCACCGCAACGACCAGAAGCCACCAGCCCCCGCGCGGCAGCGCAACCGCACCCCACACAACCAAAGCAGCCCCGCGCGGCAGCGCAACCGCAGTCCCGACCGCGCCCCCCCTCGGCCGCGCCGGAAGGCCGACCTGACCGCGTAAGCGGCGTTCAGCCGCTTACGCGCTCGTACCAGCTCCGCGCCCGTTCCGCCGCCACCGGGGGCGACGCCGCCATGATGTCGGCCAGTGTCTGCCCGGCCAGCTCCCGCCGCCAGGCCAGTTCCGCCCGCCGCATGGCCGTGGCCACCCCGCACGGCGCGCGGAACTCCCGCACCGGAAGCTCCGCGCCATCTCCTCGCTGCCGGATCTCGGTGCAGCGGAACGCGTCGTCAGGGCCCTCGATCGCGGCGACCACGTCCATCAACGTGATCTTCTCCGGCGGCCTGGCCAACCGGAACCCGCCGCGGACGCCGGGCGTGGAGGTGAGGATGCCCGCACGGACCAGTGCCTGCAGCCGCTTGTTGAGATACGCCTGGGGCAGGTCGAACCGCGCCGCGAGCTTCGCCGTCGACACCGGATCCTGTCCGCCGAGCCAGGCCAGTGTCAGACAGCAGTGCAGCCCCCACTCGACTCCTTCACCCATCCGCATAACCAGGACACTACACCTCTAGTTTCCACGGACGGGAAGCCCGATCGGCGACGTACCACCGAGGCCTCCCGGAATACCGCTTGGTGACGGCCGGTCAGTGAGATGCTCACCAGGTGAACAAGGACAATTCACCCGGCGAGCCGAGTGCCGGACATCACGAACCGCACACCGGCGGCCTGGGCACCCGGCTCAACTGGCTGCGCGCGGCGGTGCTCGGCGCCAATGACGGCGTGGTGTCCATCGCCGGGCTGGTGGTCGGCGTGGCCGGGGCGACCACGTCCCGGCAGACACTGCTGGCCGCCGGACTGGCCGGACTGCTGGCGGGCTCGCTGTCGATGGCGACGGGCGAGTACGTTTCGGTGAGCACACAGCGCGACTCGGAGAAGGCCGCGCTGGCCCTGGAGCGCGAGGAGCTGGCCACCGCCCCACAGGCCGAACTGGAGGAGCTGACCGGCCTGTTGGCGGGGCGCGGCATCAGCCCCGACCTCGCCCGCGAGGTGGCGGAACAACTCACCGAACGCGACGCGCTGGGCGCGCACGCGCGGGTCGAACTGGGCATCGATCCCGAGGAGTTGACCAACCCATGGCACGCGGCCTGGGCCAGCTTCGCGGCGTTCACCTGCGGTGCGCTGCTTCCGCTGCTGGCGATCGTGCTGCCCCCGGCGTCGGTGCGCCTGGCCGTCACGGTGGTCGCGGTGCTGTGCGCGCTCGTACTGTGCGGTTGGGCCAGCGCCCGGCTCGGCAACGCCCCGGCCCGGCAGGCCGTACTGCGCAACGCCGCGGGCGGAGCGGTGGCGATGGCCGTTACCTACACGGCGGGCACCCTGCTCGGCGCGGCCGGGGCGTGACCGCACGGCGAATCTCCCCAACTCGGAAGAAAGGGTGGAAAAGTGACCCGTACCGCACAGGAGGTCCTCGCGGCTGCCGTCCGCGAACTGGCCCCTGGCACCGGCGCCAACCGGCTGGTCCCCCGTATCGCCGCCGGGCAGGCGCCGGTCGAGACGCTGGCGGCGTTCGCGATGGAACAGCACCACGTCATCCCCAGCGACCGCCGCAGCTTCCTGCATCTGACCGAGCGCTGCGCCGCCGATCCGGCCGCCGCCACCTTCTTCACCAGCCTCGCGCACGGGGAGAACATCGCGCTCGACAGGCTCGGCGCGCTCGCCGACGCCCTCGGTCTTGACGACGAGTCCGTGGACGGCTACCAGCCGAAGCCGGGCTGCCAGGCGTACCCGGCGTACGCGGCGTGGCTCGCGCTGAACGCCGAGCCGGTGGACGTGGTGATCGCGCTGACCGCCAACTTCGCCGCGTGGGGCGGCTACTGCCGGACGATGGGCCGGGCGCTGCGCGAGCGGTACGGCTTCGGCGACGAGGCATGTGGTTTCTTCGACTTCTTCGCGGAACCCGCGTCGCAACTCGAACAGCAGGCGCTGGCCGCGGTACAGGCCGGGCTGGACGCCGGTCGCGTCACTCCGCTGGCACACCGCTACGGACGGCTGCTCCAGGCGTACGAGTTGATGTTCTGGAACACCCTTGCCGAACAGGGCAATGAGCGGTGAGCAGCGCGTCGCCACCGTGCCCACGGCCCTGGTCTCGCCGCTGGCGCCGCTGAGCGCGCACGACGGCTTCACGGTCATCCCCGGTCAGGACGACGCGCTGCCGCTCACCGTCGCCGCCTGTGTCGAGGCGATGGTCCCGGACGACTGAGCCCTCCAGGCCGTCCGGTTGGCGGGCGGGTCAACCGGACGGCCGGGATCCGGCACCGATGGCGGCGACCACGATGGTGTGCAGTGCCCCGATGCCCTCCGGCGGGACAGGGAAGGGGCTGCCGGCGAGCGTGTGCCACTCCGACGAGCCGGCCTCGCGCAAGGTCACCTGGGCGCGTTTGGCGGGCAGCTCCGTGGTGGCGACGGTCAGGGTGCCGGTGAGGATGACGCCCTCGCGGGTCATCGCGCCGCTCGGCCCCGCGGTGACCTCGTCGACCAACCGCGTCGGCTCGCCACCGCTCACGCGGCGCCCGCCACGGTTCCGCATCGGAAAGTGGTCATGGGCTCAGTGGTAGTGGAGCGGATCTTGGGACGGCTTCATTCACCGTTACGAGGGCGCGTCACCCTGCCGCTCGGCGAGCCGTCGGGCGAGCAGCCGCGCCGGTTCGCCCAGCACGATGGTGTAGTGGTTGCAGCCAGGCAGCAGTTCGGTGCGCAGCGACGCGACGCGGTCGCGCCACCGTGCCACCAGACCGGTCGGCAGCAGTCCCGGCGCCCGGTCGAACATGCCCAGCGGTGCGTACACCAACAGCGCCGGAAGCGACAGCCGTTCGAGGTCCGCGGCGACACGGGCTGACGAGGTCAGCAGGTCCCGGCCGTCCGCGCGGACCGCGTCCACGCTCACTCGTGAGCGCCATGAACCGTCCGCTCCCGTGAGGTCGGCGCGCACATACGCCTCGATGTCCTCGTTCCAGTAGGGCCCGAGCGCGGGATGGGCGCGGAAGAGGTCGAGATGTGCCGCCGCACTGTCGAACGTGCGGCCAAGGCGGCCCAGCATCGGGCCGAGCGTCGCGTCGAGCACGCGGTCGGGATCGGCGCCCGGCGGCGTCGGCAGCGGCAGACCGCCGTCCACCAGCAGCAGCCGGTCGAAGAGTTCCGGCCACGCCGCCGCGGCCCGTAGGGCGACGTACGCGCCCATCGAGTGGCCGACCAGCGTCAACTTGTCTTCCACACCGAGGAGTTCGGCCGCCCGCCGCACGTCGTCCGCGTGCCGACCGAGGCCGTACGGTCCGGGTAGCCCGGCGCTGCCGCCCCGGCCGCGCAGGTCGAGGGCGAACAGGCTGTACTCCTCGGGCAGTTGGCGGGCCACGGCCCGGAACGCCATGGCCGACCCGGTGATGCCGTGCACGGCGAGCACCAGCCGCGGTCCGGTGCCGAACCGCAGGGCGCGCAGGCTTCCGTCGCCAACCGGGATGTGCAGTTCTGCGGTCGCCATGACTCCTCCCACGGAATACCTACCCGGTCGACGCGGCTGTGTCGCGCGTTCGTACGCGGACGGCCGGTGGTACGGAAGGCGGCGGTCACGCGACGCGGACAAGTCGGTGGCCCGCGTCCACGGGCGGCACAGCTAGATTCGGCTTTCATGGAACACCGTCATCTCGGCCGCAGCGGCCTGCTGATCAGCGAGATCGCCTACGGCAACTGGCTCACCCATGGTTCCCAGGTCGAGGAGGACACCGCGACCGACTGTGTCCACGCCGCACTCGACGCCGGCATCACCACGTTCGACACCGCGGACGTGTACGCCGCCACCCGCGCGGAGACCGTGCTGGGTCGCGCGCTGAAGGGCGAACGGCGCGAGGGACTGGAGATCTTCACCAAGGTCTACTGGCCCACCGGCCCCGGCCCGAACGACCGCGGGCTGTGCCGCAAACACCTCTTGGAGTCCATCGACAACTCGCTGCGCAGGCTCCAGACCGACTACGTCGACCTCTACCAGGCGCACCGCTTCGACCGGTTCACGCCTTTGGAGGAGACCATGGAGGCCTTCGCGGACATCGTCCACCAGGGCAAGGCGCACTACATCGGCGTGTCGGAGTGGACCGCCGACCAGATCCGCAGGGCGCACGCGCTCGCCCGGGAACTGCGGATTCCGCTGGTGTCCAGCCAGCCGCAGTACTCCATGCTGTGGCGCGTGATCGAGCCCGAGGTGATTCCGGCCTGCGCGGAGCTGGGTATCGGCCAGATCGTCTGGTCGCCGATCGCCCAGGGCGTGCTCACCGGGAAGTACCAGCCCGGCCAGCGGCCACCGCAGGGCTCGCGGGCCACGGACGACAAGGGCGGTGCCGACTTCATCAGCCGGTTCCTGCGCGACGAGGTGCTGGAGCGGGTGCAGGCGCTGCGGCCGCTGGCGGCCGAGGCCGGGCTCTCGCTGGCGCAGCTCGCGGTCGCCTGGGTGCTGCAGAACCCGAACGTGTCCGCCGCGATCGTCGGTGCGTCGCGCCCTGAACAGGTCGGCGAGAACGCCAAGGCGTCGGGTGTCCGGCTGGAGCCGGAGCTGATGGCGCGGATCAACGAGGCCGTGGCCCCCGTCGCGGTCACCGACCCGGCCATCACCTATGCGCAGACTCCGACGCAACGGCCCTGAACACGCCCCGCGCACGGCGAGCGGCGACAGATCGCCGGGCATAAGCTGAGTGCGGTCCGCGAGGGCCGGTTGGTGTTGCTTGCCCGGCGGGAGTCGACGTGACCATTATGCGGAAAGGCTGTGTTTACGGCGCTCCGTGCTGGGTCGGTCTGATGGCCCGCGACCTGGGCACGGCCACCGGCTTCTACGGGCCGCTGTTCGGCTGGCGCTTCGAGCCGGGGCCCGAGCGCTGGGGGCCGTACCTTCGGGTGTACTCCGGCGGGTGGGAGGTCGCCGGAATCGGCGAGGTGGCCAAGCGCTGGGAGCTGCCGGTCACCTGGACCACGTACTTCGGCACCGAGGACGCCAACGCCACCGCCGCCGCGATCAGGGAGCGCGGCGGCACGGTGGCGGTGGGCCCGCTGGAGTTCGACGCCGGGCGGCTGGCGCTGGCCTCCGATCCGGCGGGCGCCTCCTTCGGCATCTGGGAGGGCAGGGCCAGCTCCCGCACCCGGGAGCGGCCGATCGCCTCTCCCGTGTGGATCGAGCTGCGCACCCGGGACGCCTTCGAATCGGCCCTCTTCTACGGCCAGGTGTTCGGCTGGGACCAGGAGGACCCCAAGCGCTACGAGGTGCGCTACGAGCACGACCGGGTGGTGCTGCGGGTGGACGGGCACAGCGTGGCGGCGCTGTCCGGCGGCGGTACGGAGGCCGCCATGGACCCCCGCGTCCGCCCCCGCTGGCACGTCTACTTCTCGGTGGCCGACGTCGACGCGACGGTCGAGAAGGCCGTGAAGCTCGGCGGCGAGGTGACCGGCGAGCCCCAGGACTCGGCGTACGGCCGGGTCGCCGGAGTACGCGACGTCGAGGGCGGACTGTTCTCGGTGATCAGCCAGCACCACTGACGCGATCAGCCGGTTGAGCCTGGGAAGTACCGGGTGAACGCCTCCGCGTTGACGCCCAGCGCGCCGCCGAACGGCATGTCGAGCTGGTGGATCAGCACGATCAGGAAGACGATGAACCCGGACAGGCCCATCACCATCACCAGATGACTGGCCCGGCGCTGTACCCCGAACAGGAACATGAAGCCCACGGTCAGTACCCCGCCGATGAACAGTCCCGCCCACAGCACGCTCGACAACCGGTTCTGCGCGTCCGCCTCCCGACCACGGCGCGCCTCATCCAGGACCGACAACTGGGCCATCGCCTCCTGCCCGGCGTTCTGCTGGGCGGCACCGGTGGGTTGCGCCGTCTCATAGGTGTCCCGCAGCCGGTTGAGCAGTTGCCAGCCCGACGGGTCGAGCGGCTGGCGCCGGATCATCTCGGACCATTCACCGCTGGTCACCTGGTGGGCGTAGGAGACGGCCGTGCTCCTGGCCTGCTGTTCCGCGGCGGGCGGTAGGGCGTCGGCGAGCAGATAGACCTGGTGCAGGGCGCCCGCCTCGGTCTGTACGTGTTCCTCGGCGCTGGAGTGGGTGTCCCACACCGACACCAGCGCGAGCCCGAGCACCAGCGCGTAGATCACCCCGATCATCATCGAGATGTACTCGGCGAGCGCCTCCCGGGGCTCCTCGTCCGCCTTCGGCGGGAAGACACGGTGCTTGACCACCACACAGGCCACCGCCACCAGGCCGCCACCGAGGACGACACCCAGGGTGCTGAGCAGAGCGAACAACGGAAACCTCCTCAACTGCCGTGCCCGGCAACGGAGTTGCCGGTGGACGACGCCATCGCTTCCCCGGTCACCGACCGCGTGAGCCGGAGCGCGCTCCGGCCGCGACC
The DNA here is from genome assembly GCF_029269905.1 of Streptomyces silvisoli. Lineage (NCBI taxonomy): Bacteria > Bacillati > Actinomycetota > Actinomycetes > Kitasatosporales > Streptomycetaceae > Streptomyces > Streptomyces silvisoli. The sequence goes on from NZ_JARJBC010000003.1 coordinate 62,553, forward strand.
CCGGCCACCACGGCCGGGAGCAGCACCAGGAAGAGCGCTCCGACGGTGGACAGCCCGGCCGGTGCGGCGACCTGTCCGTCCGGCACGTGGCGCAGCCACGCCACCGGACGCGGTACGGCCGCTCTCACCACCGGCGAGGGGGGCGCGCTGGCAAGTGGCGGTGCGGGCACCGCCGGTGGGCTGGGCGCGACCTGCGGCCGTGGTGCGGGTGGATTGGGCTGCGGCGGTGCGGGCTGAGGCGGTGCGGGCAGCGGTGGGGCGGGCACACCGCAGCTGTGGTTGGCCATCCCGGTGAGCCGACGCAGCACCGGCGCGTTGCCGGCGGTGCGTACGGTGGCGACGCTGCCCGAGACGTCGACGGAGCGCAGCGGGGCGCAGGCGGCGGCGCGCACGGACGCCTCGCAGGACCTCGGGCCCATGTCGGGCAGCACCAGGCCCAGCCCGTGCGGGCAGCGCAACGGGCGGCGTATGCCGGGCAGGCCCGACGGCCAGAAGTGCCGGGCGGTGAACCGGCCGAAGCCCGGCAGCCCCGGCGGAGGTCGCACTCCCCAGCCGGACGGCACGGCTCCCCGTGCTCCCGGGACCGGTGGGCCCGGCCAGCCCATGGCGCACCCGACGCCCCCGCACACCAACACCAGCGCGCCGCCGAGCAGTACCGCCGCCAAGTGGCGCAGCCAGCCCCAGCGGAGCCGGCCGGGTGGACCCGCACCCCACGCGAACATGAGCCTCCCCCTCCCGTCGCGTGCTTCCCCCGGCGAGCCGGGTCGTATCGCGCCCCCCTTGGTCGCGATACGACCCGGCTCGCCCCGCGATCAGCTTGTCCACCGCGGCCGTCAACCAGGCAGACACGCCGAGCGAATTCACGCGATAGACGGGCGTAGGCCCCCACGAGGTTTGGCCCGCCGCACGGCACCAAGCCACGGGCCTCGCGGGACGAGCGGTGCTAGGTCGTGTCCAGATGGGCCGGTGCAAAACCCGCGGTGTCCGGCGCTGGGGACACCCCCAGCGGGGCCTCGCAGGGCCCGTGCTGACCCACCGCACACGTCTTAGTGGTCGATGGAGTAGCTGTCGCCGTACACCTTCCAGTGCAGCGGCGGGTCCAGGTTCAGGTTGCCGTTGCGCAGGAAGACCCGCTGCTCGGTGTCGACCCGGCTGGTGTCGCTGTGCGCCTCCTCTGACTTCATGGCGACCTTGCGCGCGTCGAGGTAGGCGTTGAGGTACGTGGTCTCGTTGCCTCCCTGTGCGGGCGTCTTCGCGTTGCGCATCGCCGTCTTGCGGATCCAGCCGAAGCTGTACTTGTCGTTGCCGGGGCCGTGCATCACGATCGCGTCGTAGTAGATGAACTGGCCTAGCGTGCCCAGCCCGTCCGCCTTCGCCTGGGAGACGGCGGGGTTGAAGTAGACGCGGTCGCGCTCGTTGTTCTGGGCCTGTTGGAAGACCGGATCGGCGGCGGCCTTCTTCCAGTCCTTGGTGAAGTTCGGGTCGAGGCCCGCGTGTGAGTCCGTTCCGTTGACCTTGCGCAGCGCGGACAGGTACTTGGCCAGCACGTTGCCCGGCTCGGTGCGGGTGTACGCGGTGACCAGTTCGAGCATGTCACCGGTGCCCGAGCAGAATCCGATGATGCCCGCCGTGTATCCGCGGCCGTCGCCTATGTCCTCGATGTACTTGTACTGGGCCTTCCAGTCCAGCGTGGAGTTCTCGGCGCTGGAGACCAGCTCCATCGCGATCTCCTTCTTGCGCGGGTCGTTCAGCCCGGCCCCTGACGCCTTCTCGGCTCCGGCCCGACTGACCGTCGGGGTCGGTTCGGTGGCGTTTCCGGCGGCGGCCACGGCCAGCGGGGTGGCCGTGGCGGCGAGCACACCGGCGGAGACCAGCAGGGTCACGCGCTTGCGGGAGCGTGCCGCGCGGTGATGGCGCATATGTCTCTCCGTCCCATGGGATCCATTAGGAAAGTTTCCTAACTTACCCCGGGCATTGAAGCACCATCACCAGCGGTCGCCAAGTCCCCGGGGAACGCGTGGAGTTGATGCGAGCCGATGGCGGCTCGCCGCCGGCGTTGTCAGACCCCGGTGACAGGATGGCGCCCATGATGTCGACACCGGAACGCCCCATCCCGCCACTCAACGCCGATGAGCGCACCACGCTGGACAGTTGGCTCGACTTCCACCGGACCACCCTCGCCATGAAGTGCCGCGCCCTGGACGAGACCCAGTTGCGGGAGATGTCGGCGCCGCCCTCGTCTATGTCGTTGCTGGGAATCGTCCAGCATATGGCCGAGGTTGAGCGGAACTGGTTCCGTCGGATCCTGGCCGGTGAGGACGTCTCACCGATCTTCGGCGAGCGGAGTGACGAGGAGGGGCCGGACGGCGGCTTCGAGGTGGCCGAGGACGCCACGTCCCAGGAGGCGTTCACCCTGTGGGAGGGGGAGGTCGCCAAGGCCCGGGAGATCGCGGCGGCCCGCTCACTTCAGGACACCGGCACGCTGCTCGGCAGGGAGGTGAGCCTGCGCTGGATCTACGTGCACATGATCGAGGAGTACGCCCGGCACAACGGTCACGCCGATCTGATCCGCGAACGGATCGACGGGGCGACCGGAGTGTGACCGCGCCCCGTCAAAGCCTGGGCAGCACCGCGTGGTCACACCGTCCCACCACAGGCGCCAGGGCGCGTCGCCGGGGACCGCTCGGCCAAGGCGGCTGTTCGGCCAACGCCGCCCACTCCCTGTCGTGCTGACCCGGCACGCTGCGCCCGGCGCGCACCCAGCCGCGCGCCAGCGCCTCGTAGATCGGCGCCTCGGCGGCCAGGGCGTCAGCGGAGGCCGCCGGGCGCGGAATCGATTCTTCGTACCGCGGTCGCTCGTGCCATACGGAGAAGCCACCGAGGAGGCCCCAGTGCGTTGTCACGGTCGTCATATACCGACAACGCCGAACTTCGGCGGGCGGTCACAACGCGCGAGAGGCGTTCACCCGGGGACGGGACACGACCTCACGCCAGTTCGACGCCCACCCGGCCGCCGGACCCTCCGATCCGGCTCTGAGTTGGCTGTTGCAAGACAGTGACAAAGCACCTACAACGCATTCGTGTGATGGAACGTCTTTTCTGATGAGACCACGCCAATGGCACTTACCTCGCCTTCGGCGCAAAGAATGATGTTCCACTTCGAAAGGGACAGATCCATGATCGTCACCAAGCGGCACTCCCTGCGCATCGCCGCCATCGGCGCCCTCAGCGCGGCTTCCGTCGCCCTGGCGGGCACCGCGATGGCGGCCACCCCGGCCGCGCACACCGCGCCTTCCGCCGCCGCACACCAGGCCGTCGCCGCCAAGGCCAGCATCACCGCCAAGCCGTCGGTTTCGTCGGTCCACGCGTGGCAGCTGTTCCGGGTGACCGGCAAGACCACCGGCCTCAAGGCGGGCAGCAAGGTGACGCTCCAGCAGAAGCAGCACGGCAAGTGGGTCACGCTGCCCGCCTCCGCGCCCGTCTCGCGCAACGGCTCCTACTCGCTGGGCGTCAAGCTCGGCCTGAAGGGCAAGAACGACCTGCGCATCGTCAGCGGCAACACGGCCTCCGCGGTCTTCAACGTGACCGTCCGCTAGGCCGCCGCGACGGGATGAACGACCACGACGGCGTGGTCCGGCAGTGCGACAACCGCAACCCACGGAGGCCCAACAGCCCCGCGGTTGCGGTTGGTTCGGCACCGCCGGGCCACGCCGTCGAGCTTCTCACCCCGCGGCGACATAGGAGTTGCCGCCGCAGCGGGCGCCTTCCGCCCACCAGTTGACTCCGTCCCGGCGCTATTCATCGCCCGCGTAGGCGTTCGAGGTCGCGACGCTCGCGCTTGGTCGGCCGCCCGGCGCCACGGTCGCGCTGACCGACCGCCACCAACTCCTCACGCGGAGGAGGAGGCGGGCTGTTGTCGATGAAGCACTCCGCGGCGACCGCCGCCCCCACCCGCTTGCGCACCACGCGCGTGACGACCACGATCCGTTCCCGCCCGGCATGGTGCAGCCGCACCTCGTCCCCCGAGCGCACCGCATAGGCGGGCTTGACGCGTTCGCCGTTCACCCGGACGTGGCCGCCACGACACGCCGCGGCGGCGAGCGAACGCGTCTTGGTGAGCCGTACCGACCAGATCCAGCTGTCGACCCGTACGGTCCCCTCGTCTGAAGCCATGCCATGACTCTACGGCGAAACATAATCGAACAGAGGTACTATTCTGATGTGGCTTCCTTCCCCTTCCCCGACGACCTCCGCACCCTGCAACGCCAGCTCCACGCCGTACGGAACGAGCTGACCGCCCTGCACGCGCACCTGCCGCCCCGCCCCGCGGGCACCGAGGCGTTCGTCGACGAGGACGGATTCGAACATCCGGCGACGCCCGCCTGGACCGACGAGGAGCGGCAGACGGTGGACGCGCTGTGGGCCCGGCAACGGGAGCTGGCCCACGCGGTGACGGTCCACCCCTTCTGGTCGACCCTCGGCGCCGACCAGATCGCGGCCCGCGCGGCACTCAAGCACCTGGACGGCACGGCCGAGAGCGACGACGCCGTCGAGACCCCGAAGTGCTGAGCCCGCCCGCGTTTGGGCGTTACTCAGCCAAGGAATCAGTTACTCATGCGAGTAACAAGGGGGAACACCGGGGACACCTCGGAACCAGCACAGCGCTCACTCGCCGCCTCCGCACGACGGTCGCAGATCGTGGCGGCGGCGATCGAGACCATCGCCGAACTCGGTTACGCCCAGGCCTCGTTCGCCCGGATCGCAGAGCGAGCCGGAATCTCCAGCACACGGTTGATCTCGTACCACTTCGGCACCAAGGACGAACTGATGGACGAGATCGTCGTCGAGATCGCACAAAGCGCGGACCGGATGATCGCCGAGCGGGTGGCGGAGCAGACCACGGCCGCGGGCGCGCTGCACGCCCGCATCAAGGCGCAGTTGCACTGGATCGCGCGCTATCCGGCGCATGTTCAGGCGCTGTACGAGATCTCGATGAACGCCCGCGGAAGTGATGGTTCACTGCGCTACGGCATGGCGGCCTCGGCGCGTGCCAATGTCGACGCCCTGGAGCCGATCCTGCGCGAAGGGCAACGCAGCGGCGAGTTCCGGGCGTTCGACACCCAGTTGATGGCGCTCACCATCAAGTCGGCGATCGACGCGGCGATCGTACGGATGTGGCAGCCGCCGCGGCTGAGCGTCGAGGAGTGCGTCCAGGAGATCACCACCATCGCCGCGCTCGCCACCCGGCGGTCGTCATGAGCGCGCCCGCCGGTAGGGCGGTGCTGACCATGGTGGTCGACATCGCGCTTCCGCTGGTGGTGTTCTACGGGCTGCGCGCCGCTGGCGTCAGCACCTACGCGGCGCTGGTGGCCGCGGCGGTCGCTCCGCTGGCCAGCGCGGCGGTGCAGTTGCTCCGGGACCGCCGACTCGACGGCATGGCCGTCTTCATAGCGACGACCATGCTGCTGGGCCTTGCCGCCTCGCTGGTGACCGGGGGCACCCGGTTCATGCTGGCCAAGGACGGCTGGGTGACCGCGGTCGGCGGGCTGTGGTTCCTGGCCTCGGTGAAGGTCGCCCGTCAGCCGCTGGTCTACCACGGCGCGCGGCCACTGCTTGAGGGCCGGTTCCGCTCCGACGGCACCCCCTGGGAGGTGCTGTGGGAGCGGGAGCCCGCGTTCCGCCGCATCTGGCGGGTGTCCACCGTGATCTGGTCGGTGGCGATGCTGGCGGACGCCGCCATTCGGGTGACCATGGCGTACACGCTGCCGGTCGACACAGTGCCCGCGTTGGGCGGCGCGCTGTGGCCGGTCACCCTGCTGCTGCTCCAGCTGGTGAACGGGGCGTACTACGAGGTCGCGGGCCTGTGGCGGATCACCGGCGGCCTGGTACGCGAGGGCGGACGGGCGGACGGGTCGCCCGACATGCATACTCGGGCACGTCGTGCCAGCCTGGGGAGCACCCAGGGATCCACAGGAGGTGCGGACATGGGCGTCACGGATGACTTCAAGCGCAAGGCCAAGGAGATGGCGGAGAAGGCCAGGGCGCAGCGCGAAGCCCAGCGCGCCGAGAAGGCCGGGGAGAGCGCCGCGCAGCCCCAGGAGGACATGCCCAACAAGACGCAGGACCTCAGGGACAAGCCCGAAGACAAGTAACACCCGACGGATCGGATGAACGAGGGGCTCGCCGCCTGGCGGGTCCCTCGTCCGCGTACGGCACCCTGCCGGTCGGCGGCCGCCTCGCCGGGCGCGACCTGCGGCCCCTGATCGCGCCCGACAAGATCTGGACGAGCCGGACTCAGCCCGAGGTGATCGCCCGCAGCGACTCCTTGAGCGAGCCCATGGTGGCCAGTACAGCGGTGGGCTCGTATCCGCAGTGCGCCATGCAGTTGTCGCAGCGCGGGTCCTTGCCCCGCCCGTACCTGTCCCAGTCGGTGGCGTCCAGCAGCTCCTGGTACGTCGCCGCGTAGCCGTCCGCCATCAGGTAGCAGGGCTTCTGCCAGCCGAACAGCGAGTACGAGGGAATCGCCCACGGCGTGCACTCGAAGTCGGTACGGCCCTCAAGGAAGTCCAGGTACAGCTCGGAGTGGTTGAGCCGCCACTTGCGGCGCCTGCCGTCGGCGAACGCCTTCCGGAACAGCTGCCGCGTCTGCTCGACGCCGAGGAAGCGGTCCTGGTCGGGCGCCTTCTCGTAGGCGTAACCGGGCGAGAGCTCCATCCGGTCCACCTTCAGTTCGTCGTTGAGGTACTCCATCACCTCGATGACGTCCTGCGGGCTGTCGTTGTTGAAGAACGTGGAGTTGGTGTAGACCGCGAAACCGGCCGCCTTGGCCTGCCGGATCGCCTCCACGGCCTGGTCGAAGACGCCGTCCTTGCTCACCGACTCGTCATGCCGCTCGCGCAGGCCGTCGACATGCACCATCCACGCGAAGTTGCGGTGCGGGGCGAACTTGTGCAGGTGCTTGGGCAGCAGTACGGCGTTGGTGCACAGCACAACGAACTTGCCGCGCTTGAGCAGCTCGCGGGTCATCAGGTCGATGTGCGGATGCATCAGCGGCTCGCCACCGGCCAGCGAGACCATGGGCGCGCCGCACTCCTCCACCGCGCCGATCACCTGGGCGACCGGCATGCGCTGCTTGAGCACACCCGCCGGGTGCTGGATCTTGCCGCAGCCGTTGCACTTCAGGTTGCAGGCGAAAAGCGGTTCCACCTCCACGATGAGCGGGAACTTCTCACGCCGCAGCAGCTTCTGCTTGAGCAGGTAACTGCCCATCTTGACGGTGAGGTTGAGCGGGAGTGCCATGATCCATGTCTCCGTTCCCGAGCCCTCTACTGCTGACCCTGAGCCGGGACCGGCGATGCGCAGGAGCCCGGCCCCCTTCCAACATACAGTCTGTATGGAACAGGATGTCCGTATGAAAGGCCCCCGATTTTCCGCAGGCCGCGGCAGCCGCCGGGCGGAACACGTCAGCGACACCCGGCGCGCCCTGGTGGAGGCGGCCAGGCGGCTGTTCGCCGAGCGCGGCTACGCCGCCACCGGAACAGAGGACATCGTCGGCGCGGCGCGGGTCACCCGAGGCGCGCTCTACCACCACTTCCGGGACAAGGCGGACCTGTTCCGCGCCGTGATGGCGGAGTGCGCGCAGGAGATGGCCGAGCGGCTGGTCGAACAGGAGACCCGCAGGGCCGAACGGGAGCCGGGGGACGCCTGGCAGCTGCTGCGCACCGGGTTCCAGTCCTTCCTGGACGCCTGCACCGACCCCGACTTCCAGCGGATCGTGCTGATCGAGGGGCCCGCGGTGCTGGGGCACAGCGCCTGGGACGCCCTGGTCGAGGAGCACGGCTACCTGCTGCTGGCGGAGGCGCTGACCGAGGCCATCCGGGACAACCAGATCGAGGAGCTGCCGCTGGCCCCGCTGACCAGGATGCTGGCCGCGCTGATCTCCGAGGCCAGCCTCTACATCGCCCGCGCGGAGGACCATGGGCGCGCCCGCCAGGAGGCCGGCCTGGTGCTCGACCGGCTACTGGCCGGGCTCTCCGCCCCGACGGTGACCAGCGGGGCCTAGCGCCGCCTCCGAAGTACGCAGTCGCCGCACAGGCCGCCGCCCGGGACCCGGTAGTACAGGCAGCAGCTGCGGCGGCTGAAGACGGGATCCGGGTCGCCGGGCGGCGTCCGCAGCGTTCCGGTGCCCTGTAGCGGCGGGGCGGCGAGCACTCGTTCCGCCAGGTCGAGGGCGTGACGGGCCTGGTCGGGACGACCGTGCGCGCGGCACCACCCGTGCAGTACGCGCACGGAACCGGCCAGCGCCGAGCCCGCGTTCCCCCACAGCAGCCTCGGCGACACCGGGCACAGGGCGCGGATCGCCGTGTGCAGCGGCGCCAGGTGGCCCTCGGCCACCGCCGTCGCCAGCCGCCGCGCCGCATCGGCGCCTCCGGTCGGGGACGGCAGCGGGTCCGGCAGCCACAGGTCGTGCGGTGCCATACGGTCCGGCTGCCACCACAGGCGCTGCGCGGTCAGCGGCGGAATCCGGCCGCACAGCGCCGCCGAGCCGAGCGCCAGCGACCACAGCCGGGCGGCCAGCCCCTGGAAGACCAGCGAGGCGGCGACCCTCGGCTCATCGGTGCCCAGCCGCTCGGCCACCGCGGCCAACCGCTCCCCCAGCGGCGCCCCCGGGCCCCGCCCGGCGTAGAAGTCGGCGAGCGGCCGGTACCCCTCGCCGCCCGGCCCACCCGGCGTCGCCCCGGTCCGTACGCCGAAGAACGGGCCGACAGCGGCGACTTGGCGCAGGTCGTCGTCGGGCGTCGGCGTCACGTTGTGTGTCCTTCGTGCGGGAGCGGCGGGCACTGGATCGTAACGCCGCACCCGCCACGCTGAGCCGGAAGGCCAACCGCACGCCGCTAGGAGGCCATTGCCCTTCAAAACGCCAACACGGGAGCGCGTTACGGGAGTCACGCGCCGGTTGTACGCGCCAATGACTGGCGCGCGGGGTGAACCCGGCCGATGAGAGGGGTGAAGTCAGCATGACACGGGCATCCTGGAGGCGCGTCCTCCGGTCGACGGCGCACACAGCTGGTTCACGCAGGACGGAACCCTCGCATCCACGGCATCCCGGCCCGCCCGGCCGCCTCGTCGAGAGCAAGGAGTACGACCATGGTCGAAGCCAACCCCAACCTCACCACCCAACTCGATCAACCCCGGCAGGCCTCAGTCGACTCGATCGCCGATCCCGGTCCGCTCGGACTGGCCGGGTTCGCCAGCACGACCTTCGTCCTCAGCTGCTTCAACGCCAACCTGGTCGACGCGAGCCTGTCGGCCGCCGTCCTCCCGCTGGCCCTCTTCTACGGCGGCCTGGCCCAACTCCTCGCGGGCATGTGGGAGTTCCGCAAGGGCAACACCTTCGGCGCGACGGCGTTCAGCTCCTTCGGCGCCTTCTGGCTGTCCTTCGCGGGGTACGTCAGGTTCGTGGCACCGCACCTTCCGTTGGCCGGCGCCCACCAGGCGACCGGCCTGTACCTGCTGGTCTGGGCCGTATTCACGGTGTACATGACGGTGGCGGCGTTGAGGACGAGCGGCGCGGTACTGGGCGTCTTCGCCTTCCTGTCGCTGACGTTCATCGCGCTGTCGGCGGGCGAGTTCGCGCAGTCGACCGTGACCACCAAGGTGGGTGGTTGGCTCGGGCTGGTCACCGCGGTGCTCGCCTGGTACGCGTCGTTCGCGGCGGTCACCAACGAGACCTGGCGGCGTCCCGCGCTTCCGACCTGGCCGCGGGCCTGAGCCCGCCGACGCCGCCTCCCGCTGCCCGGCCGGTCCGCTCAACACCTGCCGGGCAGTCGGCGTGCCGTCGTGGCACGAGCAGCAGCAAGGTGGCCCGCGCCTCGCGCCGCCGTACAGCGCGTCGGGCGAAGGTGGCGGTGATGGCCAGCAGCGAGACCGTCGCGGCGTAGACGACCGCGGCCGCCGCGGACAGGAGCCCGAGATTCATCGGGCACGCACCCTTCTTCCCCCCATCCGACCCAGGCCCCGGCCGGTTGATGGTCATGGGTCCCGCGGTTTCGTTCGCAGATGAGGACTCAGTGCGCCGGGTTGGGCTCCCCCACTCCCAGGCTACCCGTAACGAGCTGGCGGCACACGGTTGTTGGGCACACGGGGCGAGGGCTTGCGGGGCGTGAACGGGCATGCGCGCCGCCGGTGGACGGCCAGCGGACCGTCGGACCAGCGCACTGACAGCCCGTCAAGGAGCAGGTCCGCACGCCGTCGACGACCTCGTCGTACGCCACGGGGGCGGACCGGCGCGCCAACGACGAGCGGCCCACCACACCCCCGGTGACAAGGCCCGGACGCGCCCACGGGCGGGCAGAGCGGGGCGACACGCCCCCACTCCGGTGAATACGGAGGAATGGGACACCCCAGCCGGTGTGATTGTCCCATCGGTTTTCCATCAAACGCCTCGGGAGAGACCATGCGTGTTCGTAGTGCCGTCATCGCCGCCGCCCTGGCCCTGACCGGCGCCGTGGCCACCGCCACCACCGCCGTTGCCGACTCAAGCGCCACCGGCAGTGCCGTCGGGTCGCCCGGAGTCATCTCCGGCGACGTGATCCAGGTTCCCGTCAACCTGCCGATCAACCTGTGCGGGAACACCATCAACGTCATCGGAATCCTCAACCCGGCGGCGGGCAACGTCTGCGCGAGCAGCTGACGATAAGCTGATCGCTCGCGCTTCCGAGTCCTCAGAGAACCTCATTCACCGGCACGGACGGCACACCATCAACGTGCCGTCCGCGTCCGGCTGCCGGGACGCCCAACGCGCCTCAAGTCCCCGCCGTGGAGCGGTACTTCTCCAGTAGCCGCAGCCACACCTCGCTGATGGTCGGGTAGGAGGGCACCGCGTGCCAGAGGCGGTCCATGGGGACCTCGCCCACCACCGCCACCGTGGCCGAGTGCAGGAGTTCCCCGACGCCGTAGCCGACGAACGTGACGCCGAGCAGATGATCTCGGTCCAGGTCCACGACCATGCGCGCCCGGCCCCGGTAGCCGTCCGCGTACAGGCCCGCGCCGGCGACCTTGCTCATGTCGTAGTCCACGGTGCGGATCCGGCGGCCGGCCCGTTCGGCCTGCTCCGCGGTCCAGCCGACGGAGGCGGCCTCCGGGTCGGTGAAGACCACCTGCGGTACCGCGTCGATGTCGGCGGTGGCGGCGTGGCTGCCCCAGCGGGCGGTGTCCACCGGCTGGCCGCCGGCCCGCGCACCGATCGCCGCGCCCGCGATCCGCGCCTGGTACTTGCCCTGATGAGTCAGCAGCGCACGGTGGTTGACGTCTCCGGCCGCGTACAGCCAGCCGTCCGGCACATCGGTGACCCGGCAGGTGTCGTCAACAGTCAGCCACTGTCCGGGAGTCAAACCCACTGTTTCCAGGCCGAGATCCTCGGTGCGCGGCGCCCTCCCGGTGGCGAACAGCACCTCGTCGACGACGAGTTCACCGCCGTCCGCCAGCGTGATGGTCACCGGTCCCGACGGATCCGGCCGCCGCACCTCGGACACCTGGGCTCCGGTACGGATCTCCACCCCGGCGTCGGTGAGCCCCTCGGCCACCAGTTCACCGGCGAACGACTCCATCCGCGCCAGCAGCCCCGATCCGCGCACCAGCATGGTCACCCGCGAACCCAGCGCCTGCCACGCCGCGGCCATCTCCGCGGCGACCACACCGCCGCCCACCACCGCCAGCCGCCCCGGTGCCTGTCGTGCGCTGGTCGCCTCCCGGCTGGTCCACGGCTTGGCCTCGGCCAGCCCCGGCAGGTCGGGCACCGCGGCCCGGCTGCCGGTGCACACCCCGACCGCGTGCCGGGCGGTGAGGGTGCGGCGGCCGCCGCCCGGCACGTCGACCGTCACCCGTCGCTCCCCGGCCAGCCGCCCGTGGCCGCGCACCAGGTCGATACCCTCCTTCGCCACCCAGGCGGCCTGCCCGTCGTCCTTCCAGTACGAGGCGTACTCGTCGCGGTGGGCGAGCACCGCCGCCACGTCCAGCGGACCCTTCACCGCCTGCCGCGCGCCCGGTGACCTGCGGGCCTCGGCGAGCGCGGTCGGTGGACGCAGCAGGGCCTTGCTGGGCATGCACGCCCAGTACGAGCACTCGCCGCCCACCAGTTCGCTCTCCACCAAGGCGACGGTCAGGCCGGCGGACCGGGCGTAGTCGGCGAGGTTCTCCCCGGTGGGTCCGGCGCCGAGTACGACGACGTCGTACTCCTCGGTCTCGGTGGTCACGATCCGGCCTCCCGCTCTGCGTGGCTCGTACGGTGCACTTGCCCCATCCTGTGGCCATCGGCGGTCGCCCGCCCGTGCCCCCGTCCACCCGGGTGACCGGCCGCCTTCGATGATCGGCGAAGATGGCCGGTAGGGGAAGACCAAGGCCGACGACGCACGCAGGCCACGACGTAAGGACGCACATGGGCGAGCTGATCCTCATCCGGCACGGCGAGACCGAATGGAGCCGGGCGTCGAAGCACACCAGCTGGACGGATCTGCCGCTCACCGCGCGCGGCGAGGAGCAGGCCGGCTCGCTCGTACCGCTGCTGGCCGACCGCCGGATCGCCGTCACGTTCTGCAGCCCGATGGCGCGTGCGCTACGCACCGCGGAACTCGCCGGGCTGGGCGATCCGGTGATCGAGCCCGACATGCGGGAGTGGGACTACGGCGGCTACGAGGGCATCACCACCGAGGAGATCCACCGCACCCGGCCCGGCTGGGACCTGTGGACCGACGGGGTGGCGCCCGGCCCCGCGCAGCATCCCGGTGAGTCTCCGGCGCAGGTTGGCGAGCGCGCCGACCGGGTGCTCAAGGCGGTGGACGCGGCGCTGGCGGAGGCGGCGGGCGGCGGGGACGTGGCGCTGGTGGCGCATGCGCACTTCCTGCGGGTGCTCACCGCCCGGCGGCTCGGTCTTTCGGCGTCCGGCGGAGCGCTGTTCCGGCTGGACACCGCCACGGTGAGCCGCCTGGGCAGCGAACACGACCGTCCGGTGATCACGGCCTGGAACGTGGCGCCGCAGCGCTGAGCCTGCTGATGACGGGTTCGCCGAGAACCCCCCCTCGGTTTCTCACATCCGCTGCCACGCCGCGCGCAGCGAGCGGCCGCGGCGTAGGACGTCGCGCCAGGGATCCTCGGTGAGGCGTTCGGCGATGTTGGTCAATGTCCAGCGGCGGGGGTGGAGTTCGGGGTCGTCCAGTTCGGAGCCGTCGATGGGCGTGGCGACCGGTGCGCCGGGCAGTGCGCGGACGGTGTACGGGGCGACCGCGGTCTGGGCGTAGCCGTTGCGCTGGATGTCCAGGTAGAGGCGTTCGCCGCGGTCCTGTTTGCGTGGGGCGGTGGTGAGTTGGTCGGGGTGGCGACTCGCGAGGGTGTCCGCGACGCGCCGGGCGAAGTCCCGGACCTCGTCGACGTCCGTTCTGCGGTCCAGCGGCACGATGACGTGCAGTCCGCGCGATCCGGTGGTCATCAGCGCGGCGGGCAGCCGCAGTTCGTCCAGCAGGGCGCACAGTTGCCGGGCCGCCTCGCGGACCGGGGCGAAGTCCTCGCCCGGCGGGTCGAGGTCGAAGACCAGGCGGTCCGGGCAGCGCGGGCGGTCGGCCTTGGCGAGGAAGCGGTGCAGGGTGAGGCAGGCCTGGTCGGCGAGGTAGACCAGGGTGGCGGTGTCGTCGCACAGGACGTGGGTGACGGTGCCGTTCTGCTTCGGCAGTTCGGCCCGCCGGATCCAGTCGGGGTAGTAGTCGGGCACGTCCTTCTGCATGAACCGGCCGCCGTTGATGCCGTCCGGATGCCGCTCCAGCATCAGCGGACGACCGCGCAGTTGCGGCAGCATCCGTGGGGCCACGGTGCGGTAGTGCTCCACGAGGTCGGCCTTGGTGAGGCCGTCGTCGGGGAACAGCACCTTGTCCGGGCGGCTCACCTCGACGGTGCGGCGTCCGGCGCGCACGGCGAGTTTCGGCTTCGCCGCCACGTCAGGCGCCGTACCAGACGGTGGTGACGTTGCAGAACTCGTGCATTCCGTGGCCTGACAGCTCGCGTCCGTAACCGGAGCGCTTCACTCCGCCGAATGGCATCGCGGGGTGCGAGGCGGTCATGCCGTTGAAGTAGACGCCGCCCGCCTCCAAGTCCCTGATGAAACGCCGCTGTTCTGCTTCGTCGTCGGTCCAAACATTGGAACTGAGGCCGAACGGTATGTCGTTGGCCAGTTCCACCGCCGCGTCCAGGTCGTCGGCCGGGTACAGCGTGGCCACGGGCCCGAAGGCCTCCTCGCGGTGGATGCGCATGGTCGGGGTGATTCCGGTGAGCACGGTGGGCTCGTAGAACCAGCCCACGCGGTGGTGCGGCGGGCGCCGGGCGCCGCACAGTGCGGTGGCGCCCTGCCCGACGGCGTCGTTGACGAGTTCCTCCAGGTCGGCGCGGCCCCGCTCGGTGGACAGCGGTCCGACGTCGGTGCTCTCCAGCATCGGGTCGCCGACGGTGAGCGCCGCCATGGCCGCGGTGAAGCGTTCGACGAACCCCTCGTACACGTCGGAGTGCACGATGAAGCGCTTGGCGGCGATGCAGGACTGACCGTTGTTCTGCACCCGGGCGGTGACCGCGGTGCGGACCGCCCGGTCCAGGTCGGCGGAGGGCATCACGATGTACGGGTCGCTGCCGCCGAGTTCCAGCACGGTCTTCTTGACCTCGTCACCGGCGATCGCGGCCACCGACCGTCCGGCGGGTTCGCTTCCGGTGAGCGTGGCGGCGGCGATCCGGGGGTCGCGAAGGATCTTCTCGATGGCGTCCGCGCCGACCAGCAGCGTCTGGAAGCACCCTTCGGGAAAACCCGCGCGATAGAAGAGGTCACCGAGGTACAAGGCGGTCTGCGGCACGTTGGACGCGTGCTTGAGCAGCCCGACGTTGCCCGCCATCAGTCCGGGCGCGGCGAAGCGGATCACCTGCCACAACGGGAAGTTCCAGGGCATGACCGCGAGCACCACACCGAGCGGCCGGTAGCGGACGTACGCGGCGCGCGCGCCGGAGTCCTCGATGTCGGCGGCGGAGGGGCGTTCGTCGGCGAGCAGCCGTTCGCCGTTCTCCGCGTACCAGCGCAGCGCCTTGACGCACTTGGCGGCCTCGGCTCGGGCGGCGACCAGGGTCTTGCCCATCTCGGTCGTCATGGTGTGGGCGATCTCGTCCTGCTCGTGCTCCAGCAAGTCGGCGGTCGCACGCAGCAGTTCGGCCCTGGTGACCAGGTCGGTGGTGCGGTAGTCACGGAAGGCTGCGGTCGCGCGGGCCAGCCGCTGCTCGATCTCGTCCGGACCCTGCGCCTCGAAGGTCTTCAGGGTCTGCCCCGTCGCCGGGTTGACGGTTGCGATGGCCATGGCGGTTTCCTCCTCGGACGGTGCCAATGGTCGCGTGCCCGCTAGCTACGGGTTTACCCCTTGTGCTCCGGGACCGTCTTCCTGGCCGGTCGGGGCGGGCGGTACGTCGCTCCCAGCACCGCCGCCAGGACCAGTACCGGGGCGGGCACCGCCGCCCAGGCCGGGGCCCAGTGGTGCAGCACGGCGGCCACCGCGGCGCCCGCCACCAGCGCGGCCAGCCGTACCGGCACCCACCGGTCCGCCGCGCCGACCGCGGCACCGGCCCCGCTGGCGACGTACGTGGCGAGTGTGCCGGTGAAGTACGTGGAGGGCCGCGCTGCGCGCCCCGCGACGAGCATCGCGGCGGACTGGCCGCCCATCGCCACGGCGGCCACGCAGAGCAGCACCTGGCGCATCAGCCCGCCGGGCGCTCCGCCGCTGCCCGCCCACAAGGTGGCGTACGCCGCCAGCACCGCGGTCTCCCCGGCCAGGCAGAACAGTGCCTGCGCCGGCCACCCCGGCCGTGCGCCGGGGGCGGCGCCGCGGCAGATCAGCGCGCCGGCCCGGGTGCCCGCGACGAACCCGGCCAGCGCCACCAGCGGCGCCGCCAGATCGGCCGGGCGGCCGGAGGCGAAGGCGATGCCGAGCAGCACCAGGTTGCCGGTCATCACCCCGGCGAAGACATGGCCGAGCACGGTGAACGCCAGCGCGTCCACCGCCCCGGAGGCCGCTGCCAGCAGCACCAGGGCGATGTGTTCCGCGGTGCGGGGACCGCGCTGGCCGGGCAACGCCGACTGCTACCGCAGCGGCCCGGGGTCCGGCACCGGGCTGGGCGCCGGGCCTGGTGTGGGGCCGGGCGGCGGAGACGGTGGCACAGGTTCCGGTTCGGGGCCCGGCACGGGCTCGGGCGGCGGCGTCGGGATGGGGTTCGGCGAGGGGCCCGGCGGAACCGGGCCGGGCACGGGCCCGGGACCGGGCGGCGGAGTCGGCGAGGGGGGCGCGGGGTCCGGGCGCGGAGTGGGGTCCTTTTCGAACCTCGGGACGCTCATGGACCGCACGGCGTCAGGAGGCTGCGCGGCCCGCACGGCCGATGGCCTCGGATGCCGCACGTTCGGGCCGGAAGGGGTGGGCAGGGGCTGCCGTGCGGTGTGCTGCTTCATGACGTCCTCCAGCGCCTCGCGGGTGCTACTCGCCCCGCTTCTGCCCGGGATGCGCCCGAGTACCCCTCACACCCTGGGCACAGCCGGGCGCGGCGCGCGCGCAGGCGTAGCCCGTCGGGGGGACGGCGGGACCGGGGCGCCGAGTCGCACTCGGCGGCCATTGCGCGGAGGATGGAAGGACGCCGCCAGCGGGCGCACGCCGCCCGTGCGCTGCCAGGCCATCGACGGGCTGAGCGCGACGAGCCTCAGATCGACGAGCTTAGGGAGAATCCGATGGACGTCTCCTGGGTCACCCCCTCGATCCTCGCGGAACTTCGCCGTCCACGGGAGTACCCCGCCGTCTCCCTGGTACTGCCCGTCCACCGGGCGCAGCCGGAGAAGGCACAGGATCCGATCCGGCTGCGCAATCTGGTGGCAAGGGCCCGCAAGCAGGCCGAGGACGATCCTGAAGTCACCCACTCCCGCCGCATCGATCTGCAAAAGCACCTGGACGCCGCGATCGAGGAGTTGGAGTGGGAGCGTGAGCAGATGTCCGGCGAGGGGCTGGTGCTGCATGTGGCGCCGGGCGAGCACCACACCTGGCTGCTGCCGCAACCGGTGACCGAGCAGGTCGTGTTCGGCACCACCTTCCTCACCCGCAACCTGGTGGCGGCCACCTCCATGCTGGAGCCGTACTGGGCGCTGGTGCTGGCCGAGAAACCGTCCCGGCTGTGGGACGGCTCGCCGCTGTGGCTGCGTGAGGTGACGGAGGGCCGCTTCCCCATCGCCGCGCAGGGCCAGGAGGGAGAGGCGCCGCTCAAGGGCGGCATCGGGGTGCGGCCGAGCCCGCTCAGGGAGGAGCGGCTGCGCCGGTTCTTCGAGGCGGTGGACGAGGCGCTGGGCCAGGTGCTCAACGGCAGGCGCAGGCCGGTGTTCCTGGTCGGCATGCAGTCGCACCTGCACCGGATGCGCGAGGTGACCCGGCATCGCGACGTCCTCGCCGACCCCGAGACGGACACGGACGCGGCCGGGTTCGAGAAGGCGTCCGCCGCGGAGCTGGCGGCGGTGCTGCGGACGGCGTGGGAACGAGCCCACGCCAGGCGGGTACAGGCCGCACTGGAGGCGTTGGACGCCGCCCGCGGGGAGAAGCGGTACGCGGGCGGCCTGGAGGAGGCCTGGAACCTGGTGAGCGAGGGCCGGGGCAGGCACCTCGTGGTCGACGAGACGTACCGCGTGGCCGCGCGGGTCGATGGGGAACATGTCGAGGTCATCGGAGCTGATGGTGAGATCCGGCCGGACGCCAGGGGGACGGTCGTCCAGGACGCGGTGGACGAACTGGTGGAGCGGCAGTTGGAGCACAGCGGGGAAGTGACGTTCGTGCCGTCTGGGGCCATTGACGGCACGGGACTCGCTCTCAGCCTGCGGTACTGATTCCCTCCCGCCCACCGCACCCGTTCGCCGTCAACCTCCGGGTGGCCCGCCGACGCCGGTTTCCGCCCCCGCGGGGCGGGGGGACAGGAAATTCGACCTCCACCGTACGAGTGACTCCTGGAGTGTCCAGCACTGACCGCGCCGTACACCGTCGGATCATCTGCCTTAACCAGAGGTCATGGGAGGGCCAGCGGTGGAGCGGATCGGCACGGCTGCGGCAGCACGCGCGGGTGGCGTCGTACTCGCCTGCCTGGCCACGGCCATCCTGTCGTCCGCCGCCGTCGGCGGCCCCGCCGCCCACCCCTCGGCCACGGCGCACCGCTCCCCCGCGCACACGCCGCACCGCCCGCGCCGCACCCCGGCTCCGGCGAGCCGGGTGGCGGCGCTGCGGGCGGCCAGCCCCACGCCGACGACCACCTTCCCGCCCGACTACCGGGTGGGCGCGGTCTTCTCGCTCACCGGCCAGCCGCACCACTACTGCACCGGCAGCGTGGTGGACAGCCCGCACCGCGACCTGGTGATCACCGCGGCGCACTGTGTGCACGGCGGCGCGGGCAGCGGCTACCGTTCGGGCCTCGGTTTCGCGCCCGGCTACCGGGACGGCCGCAGCCCGGCCGGGCTGTGGCGGGTCCGCAGCGCCCTGGTGGCGCCGGAGTGGGCCGACTCCACCGACAGCTCGGCCGATGTGGCGTTCCTGGTGATCGATCCGCTCGACGGGCGCAACATCCAGGACGTGGTGGGCGGCAACCGGCTGAGCACCGGGCGGGACAGCGGCCCGATCCGGCTCGTGGGGTATCCGCGCAACGCCAACGACGCGATCTCCTGCGACGGCACGGCGCGCCCGGCGACCCGCCGGGGGGTGGACCAGCTGCGGGTCGTCTGCCCCGGGTTCACCTCGGGCACCAGCGGCAGCCCCTGGCTGGCCAACGCCGACCGGTCGGGCGGCGGTTCGGTGGTGGGAGTGATCGGCGGCTACCGCAACGGCGGCTCGACACCGGACGTGTCGTACAGCAGCGTCTTCGGCGAGCGGGTGCACGACCTGTACGAGCAGGCCGAGGCGCTGGGTTAGCGGCGCCGTACCAGCGGGAACGGCAGTGTCTCACGGATGGTCAGGCCCGTCAGGAACATCACCAGCCGGTCAACTCCGATGCCCAGGCCGCCGGTTGGCGGCATCGCGTACTCCAGGGCGGTCAGGAAGTCGTCGTCCACCTCCATCGCCTCCAGGTCGCCCCCGGCGGCCTTCAGTGACTGCTCGGTGAGTCGTCTGCGCTGCTCCACCGGGTTGATCAACTCCGAGTAGGCGGTGCCCAGTTCGGTGCCGAAGGCGACCAGGTCCCAGCGCTCGGCGAGCCGTGGATCGGTGCGGTGCTGGCGGGTGAGGGGGGAGACATCGGTCGGGAAGTCGGTGTAGAAGGTGGGCAGCGTGGTGCGCTCCTCGACCAGTCGCTCGTACATCTCCAGCACCAGATCGCCATGGCTCGTGCCGGGCGCGTACGGCACCCCGGCCCGGTCGCACAGCCGCATCAGCGCGAGGGTGTCGGCATCCGGGCCGACCCGTTCGCCCAGCGCCTCGGAGATCGCCTCGTAGACCGGCTTGACCGGCCAGTAGCCGGAGATGTCGTACTCGGTGACCGTGCCGTCGGCGGCGGTCCTGCGGGCGATCTGCGCGCCGTTGGCGGCGACGGCGGCGGACTGCACCAGTTCCCGGGTGAGGTCCAGCATCACCCGGTAGTCGGCGAACGCCTGGTACGCCTCCAGCATGGTGAACTCGGGGTTGTGCTTGTACGAGGTGCCCTCGTTGCGGAAGGTGCGGCCCATCTCGAAGACCTTCTCCACACCGCCCACGCACAGCCGCTTGAGGTAGAGCTCGGGTGCGATCCGCAGGTACAGGTCGAGGCCGTAGGCGTTGATGTGGGTGGTGAACGGCCGGGCGTTGGCGCCGCCGTGGATCTGCTGCAGCATCGGGGTCTCCACCTCCAGGAAGCCCCGGTCCAGCAGGCCCTGGCGCAGCGCCTGGACGGCGGCACTGCGGGCCCGTACGACCTCGCGGGCCTCGGGGCGGATGACCAGGTCCACATAGCGCTGGCGCACCCGGGCCTCAGGGTCGGTCAGGCCCCGGCGCTTGTCCGGAAGCGGACGCAGGCACTTGGCGGTGAGCCGCCAGGAGGTGGCGAAGACCGACAGTTCGCCCTTCTCGCTGGTCCCGACCTCGCCGCGCACCTCGATGTGGTCACCGAGGTCGGTGTCGCCGGTGAACCGGGTCAGCTCCTCCGCTCCCAAGTCGGCCCGGGTGAGGGCGACTTGCAGATCCCCCGACCAGTCCCGGAGCACCGCGAACACCACACCGCCGAAGTCGCGCCGCATCATCAGCCGACCGGTGACGGCGACCCGCTCGCCGGTACGGGTCCCCGGCGGCAGGTCGGGGTGGGCGGCCCGGACCTCGGCGAGGGTGTGGGTCCTGGCCGCGTCCACCGGATACGGCTCGACGCCTCGCGCCATCAGCCGGTCCAGCTTGTGGCGGCGCACCCGGACCTGTTCCGGCAGCGCCGCCAGCTCGTCGGCGGCCAGGGCGGCCGTCTCGTCGGGTGCGCCGTGGGCGAGTTCGGTGAGCGGCGGCAGCGGCTCGGCGCTGACGGGCGGGCGTACCCCCTTGTGCCAGCCGAAGCGCGGGAAGTCCACGAACCCCTCGGCGATCCCGGCGGCCAGCCCGATCCGGGCCACCTGGCGCCCTTCGGCGAAGCACAGGAACCGCGGATACCAGTCCGGCTTGTACTTCACGTTCGACCGGTACAGCGCCTCCAGCTGCCACCACTTGGAGAAGAACAGCAGCATCCTGCGCCACAGCCGCAGCACCGGGCCCGCGCCGATGCGCGCGCCCTGTTCGAAGACCGCGCGGAACACCGCGAAGTTCAGCGACACCCGTTTGATGCCCAGCCGCGGTGCCCGCTCGGCGATCTCGGTGACCAGGAACTCCATGACCCCGTTGGGCGCGTTGCGGTCCCGGCGCATCACATCCAGCGAGATGCCGTCCGAGCCCCAGGGCACGAAGGACAGCAGCGCCACGGTCTGCCCCTCGGTGTCGACCGCCTCGGCGAGCAGGCAGTCGGCGTCCGCCGGGTCGCCGAGGCGGCCGAGCGCCATCGAGAAGCCGCGCTCGACCTCGGTGTCCCGCCAGGCGTCGGCCAGCGCGATGACCCGCTCCATCTCCTGCGGCGCCAGGTCGCCGTGGCGGCGGATCCGGCAGGTCATCCCGGTGCGGCGGACCCGGTTCACCGCCTGCCGGGTGACCCGCATGTCGCGTCCGGCCAGGTCGAAGCGGGCGGTCTCCAGCACCGCCTCGTCGCCGAGTTGCAGTGCGTTCAGCCCGGCGCGCGCGTAGGCCTTGGCGCCCTCCTCGCTGGCGCCCATGACGGCCGGGACCCAGGCGTACTTACGGGCCAGGCCCAGCCATGCCTCGACGGCCGCGTCCCACGCCCCGTGGTCGCCCACCGGGTCCGAACTGGCCAGGCAGACGCCCGCCTCGACCCGGTAGGTGACCGCGGCGCCGCCGCTGGGCGCGAAGACCACCGCCTTGTCCCGGCGGGTGGCGAAGTAGCCGAGCGAGTCATGGGCACCGTGGCGGGCGAGCAGCGCGCGGAGGCGGGCCTCCTCGTCACCGTGCAGCGTGGCCTGCGCCCGTTGCGAACGGAACAGCACGGCCGCCGCGTTGAGCAGGGCCAGGGCGCCGAACAGCCCGAGCAGGAAGCTCACCGCCATCGGGGGGTGCTGGGGGAAGTGGCGCCCGCTGATCAGTCCGCCGAAGACCCGGTTGGCGGCCCACGGCAGCCGCTGCGCGGCGGGCAGTCCGCCGTGGAAGAGTTCCACCAGGCCCCAGCCGAGCAGCACCGCGACGGCCAGCCCCAGGGCCAGTACGCCCAGTGCCCGCCAGAAGGCTCCGCGCCGCACCCGGGCCGCGAACTGTTTGCGGGACAGCAGCAGCGCGGCCATGATCAGGCCGGTGATCACCAGGGAGACGGCGGCGTCCACCGGGCCGACGAGGTCGATGGTGAGGATCTCCGCGAGCAGCACCAGGCCGGTGTAGAAGGTGACCACCCACCACGCGACCCGCTTGCGGGCGAGCAGCGCACCGGCGAGCAGCAGCAGGAAGACCGCGTAGGCGAGGTTGGGCGAGGCCGGGACGATCCAGTCGTCGATCAGCTCCAGCACCGGCGACAGCAGCCAGCGCACCGGGCTGACCAGCGCGGACAGTGCGCAGGCGATGCCGAGCAGACCGAAGAACCCGCCGGCCCAGGCGGGCACCCGCATCGCCACGCGTCGCAGCGGGCCGGGCCGGGTCTTGCGCTCACCGCCGCTCATGGCCCTCCTTATGGTGGGGGTCCGGGAGGCAACCCCCGGATCCGGCCGGACCCGGCGCTGTCGGTCCGGACACAGGTCACCACCACCGTCACGGTAGCGACGTGCGGGCCGCTTCGCACAGCACACTCGATGCGGCATTTCGCCGGTTTCGTGACACTAGCCTGTCCGGGCGCGCGAGGCGGGCAGCGGAAGGCGGCCGTCGGCATCCGTGCCGACGGCCGCCCGACAACCGCACCGCCTACTGCCCTCCGCGGCTTTGCGCGTAGCAGCGCCGCAGCCAGCGCGCCGTCCCCTGTGCGGCAGGCTGGAACGGGACTCGGCGGTGCAGCACTCGGCGGTTGTCGAAGATGTGGAAGTCCCCCGCACCGATCAGTACCGCGACGCCGTCCAACTCGCCCAGCCGCCGCTCGAATTGGGTCAGTGCCCGGGTGGCGCGCAGCGTCAGGCCGGTGATCCGGCCCGGCCCGTACCGTACGGCGTCGTGGCCGTCCGGCAGCGTCCACAGCAGCGGCACGCCCTCGCGGGCCATCGGGCCGCCGTCGGCACTGGCCGCGTAGGACTCCGGGGCGGTCACCAGGAACTCGGGAAGCCGTAGGTCGTCGACGACCCACTGGGGCAGGGTGGCGAGCACCTCGGCGAGCGGGAGCAGGTCGGTGGGAACCTCCTCCTCGTTGCGCATCCCGTAGAACGAGAGGTAGTGCGGGATCGCTATCGACGCCTCGGCGCCCTCGGTGTGGTCGAGGATCGAGTCGTCGGTGTGCCAGTCGAGCGGTGCGGAGTAGCCCCAGGAGGTGAGTGCCCGCCCTGAGCCGGGCCGTGGCGCGACGTTCCGGATGAGGCGTCCCTCGTTCTCCCAGCGGTAGGCCACCGGCGTCAGGCCGAGCAGATGGAGCAGCCCGAAGTGGACCAGGTTGGGAACGGTGAGGGTGGATTCATCGCTGAATCCGTTGCCCGGCGTCGGAATCCATTCCTCCGTTTCCGGCAGGTTGGACACCGTCAGCCAGGGAGACGGTTCCCGGCGCCACGCCTTCAACTGTTCCAGTACGGCGGCGGGCAGATGATTCCGCAGGTGCTTGGCGCCCGTCTCGGTGTAGGCGCGCGGGTCGGAATCCGGGGTGACGCCTCCGAGGCCAGGGTGCGCACGCAGATCCGCGGAAAGCGACACCTTTACGGCGTCGGTGACGCGGACCGCTTCCCGGGGAACGTCATGCATGCCGTCAAAATCTCCTTAACCGAGGCTTTTTGAGCGAAGTCCAGGGAAATTCAGCAACCCCATTGACGTTACCCCTCGGCCTTCGGCGGCAAATGCCCTTCATGATTCCTTGAGGAAGATCTGAGCTTGCCGCCGGAAGGTCCGGGCGGGCCGCGCCCTACCGCCGTACGCCGTACCAGCGAGGCGTCCGAACGGTCCAGAAGGGACGCCGCCCGGCATTGCGAACGGATGACCGGCAGCCGCCCCGGGCAGGATGGAACCCACCGTCAGGAGGTTGTGCCATGCCACTGCACCGCGTCGACCAAGCGCGGCAATACGCACCCGACGACCTGTACGCGCTGCCCGGAGCGTTCGAACCGCTCCCGCGCTACCGCATCCCCGACGGCACCATGCCGGCCCGGGCGGCGTACCAGTTGATCAACGACGAACTGCTGCTGGACGGCAACTCCCGGCAGAACCTCGCCACGTTCTGCACGACCTGGACGGAGCCCGAGGTCCGGGACATCATGTCCGAGACCCTGGACAAGAACCTGGTCGACAAGGACGAGTACCCGCAGACGGCGGAGCTCGAGTCGCGGTGTGTGCACGTCCTGGCCGATCTGTGGCACGCGCCGGACGGTACGTCCGCGGTGGGCTGTTCCACCACTGGTTCCAGCGAGGCGGCCATGCTGGCGGGCCTGGCGATGCAGCGCCGCTGGCGGGCGAAGCGGCGGGCCGCCGGGCAGCCCACCGAGCGGCCCAACCTGGTGTGCGGCCCGGTGCAGGTGTGCTGGGAGAAGTTCGGCCGCTACTTCGACGTGGAGCTGCGGCAGATCCCGCTGCTGCCGGACAGCCTCACCATGCGGCCGGAGCAACTCGCCCAGTACTGCGACGAGAACACCATCGGCGTGGTGACCACCCTCGGCGTCACCTTCAACGGGAAGTACGAGCCGGTCGCCGAAATCACCCGCGCGCTGGACGAGTTGGCGCGGCGCACCAGCCTGGACATCCCGGTGCACGTGGACGCGGCGAGCGGCGGCTTCGTCGCTCCGTTCCTGCAGCCCGACCTGGAGTGGGACTTCCGGCTGGACCGGGTGAAGTCCATCAACGCCTCGGGCCACAAGTTCGGCCTCTCACCGCTCGGCGTCGGCTGGGCGGTCTGGCGGGACGCCGAGTACCTGCCGGAGGAACTGATCTTCCACATCGACTACCTGGGCGGCAACATGCCGACCTTCGCCCTCAACTTCAGCCGCCCCGGCGGGGAGGTGATCGCCCAGTACTACAACCTGGTGCGGCTGGGACGCGAGGGCTACACCGCGGTACAGGGCGCCTGCGCCCAGGTCGCCACCCGGCTCGCCGACGCCGTCGCGGAACTGGGGCCGTTCACCGTGCTGCACGACGGCAGATCCGGGCTGCCGGTGGCGTGCTGGACGCTGACCCAGCCGCCGCGCCCGGGCAGTGACGACTGGACGCTGTACGACCTGTCGGAGCGGCTGCGGCTGCGCGGCTGGCAGGTGCCGACCTATCCGCTGCCCGCCGACCGGCAGGACGTCGTCGTACAACGCGTGGTGGTACGGCACGGGGTCAGCCGTGACCTCGCCGAACTGCTCATCAGCGATCTGAAGGGGGCGCTCGCCGACATCCGGCGCCGCCACCTGTCCGGCGCCGAGGAGCAGCCGGGCTTCCACCACTGAGTCGCCGAACGGGAGGGCCTCAGAACGGGAAGGCGCTGCGCCGGTGTTGGACGCCGATCCACTTGAGCGTGGTGAACGCCTCGATGGTGGACTCGCCGTTGAGCCGTCCCACGCCCGAGGCCTTCTCCCCGCCGAAGGCGACGATCGGCTCGTCCGCGATGGTCCCGTCGTTGACGTGGATCATGCCGGTGTCGATCCGCTGCGCCACCCGCACGCCGCGTTCGACATCGCCGGTGTGCACGGCGCCGCTGAGCCCGAACGGTGTGTCGTTGGCGATCCGCACCGCCTCGTCCTCGCCGTCGAACGGGATGACCAGCACCACCGGGCCGAAGATCTCCGTCGACAGGATGGGCGCGTCCGCGGGCACCCCGGTCAGCACGGAGGGCTCCATCAGCGTGCCCTCGGTGCGACCGCGCAGCAGGGCGGTGGCGCCGCCGTCGATGGCCTGGATGATCTGCGCCTCGATGGCATCAGCCTGGTTGGGGTTGATCAGCGGGCCGATGTGCGTGGCCGGATCCTTGGGGTCTCCCACCCGCAGGCCGCGGATCCGGGCGACGAACCGCTCGGTGAACTCCTTCTCCACCGAGCGGTCCACCAGCACCCGGTTGGCCGCCATACACACCTGACCCTGGTGGGCGAAGCGGCTGAAGACCGCGGCGTCCACCGCGTAGTCGAGGTCGGCGTCGTCCAGCACGATCAGCGCGCTGTTGCCGCCGAGTTCCAGCACGGTGCGCTTGAAGTGGCCCGCGGCGACCTGGGCGACATGCCGGCCGACCTTGTCGGATCCGGTGAAGGAGATGACCTTCGGCACGGGGTGCTCGATGAGCGCGTCACCGATCTCGGCGATGTCGGTGACCACGACGTTCAGCAGCCCCGGTGGAAGCCCGGCCTCCTCAAGGATCCTGGCGATCAGCGTGCCGCCGACGATCGGGGTGTTCTGGTGCGGCTTGAGTACCACGCCGTTGCCCAACGCGAGGGCCGGGGCAACCGACTTCAGGGACAGGAACAGCGGGAAGTTGAACGGGCTGATGATTCCGACGACGCCGACCGGCAGCCGGTAGAGCCGGTTCTCCTTGCCGTCCACCGGTGACGGCAGGATCCGCCCCTCGGGGCGCAGGGACAGGTGCATCGCCTCGCGGAACATGTCCTTGGTCAGGGCGAGTTCGAATCCGGCCTTGACCCGGGTGCCGCCGAGTTCATCGATGATGATCTCGGTGATCTCGTGCTCACGGTCCTCAACGATCCGCAAGGCCCGCTCGAAGACCAGACGCCGGGTGTAGGGATTGACCTGGGCCCACTCCTTCTGCGCGCGTTCGGCGGCGCGGTAGGCCTGGTCGACCTCGGCGACGGTGGCCACGGTGATGGACGCGATCTTCTCCCCGTTGTACGGGTTGAAGTCGATGATCTCCCAGGAGCCGCTGCCGGGCTTCCACTGCCCGTCGATGTACTGGAGCGCCAGCTCGGACGAATAGGACATGCCATCCCTTTCACGCGGACCTGGTGGACACACCCATTGATCTGATGCGGCCTCATGGTACTGATGTGCCAAGGAAGTTGTGGATCACGGTGGGTGTATCAGGTGTCCCGCAGGATGGTCCGCAACAGGTCCCGGGTGCCCGCCTGGGTGAGCCCCTCGGTACGCAGCCGGTCCATCAGCCGGGCGTACTGCGCCACTTCGTCGCGCTTGTCGAGGTAGAGCGCGCTGGTGAGCTGTTCCAGGTACACCACGTCGGGCAGATCGCTCTCCGGGAAGCGCAACATGGTGAACGCCCCGCACTCCGCCGCGTGGCCGCCGAACTCGAACGGCACGACGTGCAGCGAGACATCGGGGTGGTCGCTGAGTTCGAGCAGCCGCCGCATCTGCCCGCGCATCACCTCGGGCCCGCCGAAGGGCCTGCGCAGCGCGGCCTCGTCCTGCACGACGACCAGGTGTGGCGAACGCTCTCCGGTGAGGATCTTCTGGCGGCGCATCCGCAGGTCGACGCGGCGCTCGACCTCGTCGTCGCAGGCGTTCGGCTGGCCGAGGCGGACTACCGCGCGGGCGTACTCGTCGGTCTGCAACAGACCGTGTATGAACTGCACTTCAAAAGTGAGGATGTGGGACGCGGACTCCTCCAGGCCCACATATGTCTGGAACCAGCCGGGCAGCACATCACCATAGGAGTGCCACCAGCCCGCGACGTTGGCCTCCCTGGCCAGCGCGAGCAGCGCCTCGCGGTCGGTCTGACCGGTCACCCCGTAGAGCGTGAGCAGGTCGGCGACATCGCGTTCCTTGAAGCTCACCCGCCCCAGTTCCATGCGGCTGATCTTGGACTCGGACGCCCGGATCGAGTACCCGGCGTCCTCCCGGGTGACGCCCTTCGACTCCCGCAATCGGCGCAGTTGGGAGCCGAGAAGGATCCGGCGGACCACCGATCCACTCCCCGGCTGATCTGTCGTCATGTGGTTAGCCTCTCCATCCATGGATCAGGCGAAGTCTGTCACCTCCCGGCCGCGGCGGACTCCGCTTCCCGCCAGCTGTAACCGAACGGTGCACATGAGTCTGCCCGTGCATATGCCAACCCGGCATCTGCACGTGCATCCGCTCTTGCATACTGCCTGCCGGTTGTGGACGATGTGAACCGTGCACTTGTCGACCAGGCCCACAACAGCCCGAGGTGTCGGTCATGGGAAGTGACGGCTCGGTGGCGCTCGCGCCCTTATGGGACGTGGTGCTCCCGTCCGAGAGACTGGCGTCGTCGGCCTGCGAGCTGACCGCCGCCTACGAATCGGTGCGGGAGGCGCGGCACTTCACGTACACCACGCTGCGCCGATGGGAGCTGTGCGAACTGGTGGACAACGTCGCGCTGGTGGCATCGGAACTCGTCACCAACGCGCTGCGGCACGGCGTCGGGACGGACACGGGGCCGCACCCGACGGCCGCGCAGACTTCACCGCCCCCCGTGGTCCGGCTCGGCCTCGCGCGCTGGACCTCGCGGGTGGTGGTTTCGGTACGCGATCCCAGCAGCCAGGGGCCGGTGCCCAGGGCCCCCGACTTCACCGCGGAGTCGGGCCGGGGGCTGCATCTGATCGCGTCGTGCTGTGAAACCTGGGGGTGGCATCCCCTCACGGGTGCGGGGAAGGTCGTCTGGGCTCTCTTCCCGGCCCCGTCCAACTAACTGATTCCGCTTTGCTTCGGGCTCCGGTTCCGCTTCGGCCCGGCCGCGTGGCTTCGCTTCCGCCCGCGGCCGCGCTTTTGCGGAATACGGGATTCTACGGAGCGCCCTGGACCAGATGGTCGAACTCCCCGTCCTTCACCCCGAGAAGCAACGCCTCGATCTCCGCTCTCGTGTATATCAGTGCGGGGCCCTCGGGAAAACGGGAGTTGCGTACCGCGACATCGCCACCAGGCAGCGCGGCCAACTCGACGCACGTCCCCTGGGAGTTGCTGTGCCGGCTTTTCTGCCAGACGGCGCCCTGGAGTTCACTCGCTGCCATGCCGTTGTATGTGCGGCGCACGGATACCTCCTGGGACGTGCGGTTCTCACC
Organism: Streptomyces silvisoli; assembly: GCF_029269905.1. Taxonomy (NCBI): domain Bacteria; kingdom Bacillati; phylum Actinomycetota; class Actinomycetes; order Kitasatosporales; family Streptomycetaceae; genus Streptomyces; species Streptomyces silvisoli. Next base: position 91,249 of record NZ_JARJBC010000003.1, read on the forward strand.
GGCGGGAATGATAGCGCGCTGCACATGCAGAAGCCCGTGCAGTTGACTGTGCGACAACTCTCAGTAGTGCCACGGAATTCGGATGCCGGCAACTCCCTGTATGCGCCACGATGCGGTATGGAATGGACAACCACCAGTGATGTGAAGGCGTTCGACGCGGCCGCCGGGGACTTCCCGCGCTCCCGGCCCGCCCAGCACACGGCGCAGCTGACTGTCTGCGCCCGGCCGCGCCAGCGGGGACCGCGTGTGGTCGACGACGGCGATCCGGAGTTCGGCCGGAGGACCGGCACAGTGGCCCGCAGCGAACGCCCTCTACCGGCTGGGCGAGTTGGCGCCGTCCGCAGCGGGGACTTCAGCGAGGGGCGCTTCGAGCCATGATCAACTGCCAGGTGCCATACGGGAGTCGATCACCCGGCACAGCCGGTAGGCGACCGGGGTGAAGCCGAGGGCCGGCCAGTGTCCCGCCGAAAGCGGGGAGGCAGTCGGCCAGTTGGCCGCCATATGGCGGTATCCGCGGTCGTACGCCCAGGCCAGCGCGGTGGCCAGCAGCACCCGGCTGACCCCCTCGCCACGCGTGTCCGGCTCGACGTACGCCTCGGCCAGCTCGACCGCCGACTCGGGGGTGAAGGGGCCCGGGCGGGCCGGGGTGAGCACCACCATCCCGGCCTCCTCACCGCGGCGAACAGCGAGCCAGGCCGCGCTGTCCGGCTCGGCGAGCGCCTCGGCGTAGCGGGTGCGCAGCCGGTCGAGCGCCTCCTGGGGCTGCGGCTGGAACACCGCCGCGTGCCGCCGGTGTTCGGCCGACGCGGCGGCCATCCGCCCTATCGGCCCGAGATCCGCGGCGCCGGCCCGGCGGATGGACAGCCCGTCCACCCCGCGCGGCTGACGGCCGCTGGCCCGCACCGGCAGCAGCCCGCGCATCCGCTCAAGGCCGAAGCCGAGCCGGAACCAGGCCATCGCCACGGTGTCGTCGGCGGGCAGGTCGACGTGGTGCACCAGCCGGCCGCCCGCCACGAACCGTTCGGCGACCGCCGCGTACAGCGCGCGCAGCGCCTCGGGCTCCCGGCCCGGGTGCAGTGCGTGCCCGCCGTGGGCGACCAGCGCGGAGTGCGGATGCCGGTGCTCGTCCGGCCGGTCGTCGCCGTCCTGCTGGTCCGGGGCGAGGATGAGGTAGCCACCGAGCCTGCCCCGCCCGCCACGCGCCGCCACCGCCTCGGTGCCCGGTCCGGCGAGCAGCTTGGCCAGCGACTCCTCACCGTCGTAGGGGTTTTCGGGCGCCGGATATCCGCGTGGCCGGCGGGCCCGGGTGTACCAGCGGTCGAGGAGGGCGGCGGACTCCGGGATGTGCTCGGCCGTCATCGGCGCGATGGCGAAGGTCATGGTGCGACCGGACGCTAACGGGCCTCGGACCGCTCCGGCAAGGCCCCTACACCGGTCAGCGGACGGCCCAGGTGCACGCTGAGCGGCGCGTCCCGGTACACCCCGAACTTCGCCACCGGTGTGTATCCGCACGAGGTGTACAGGGATATCGCCTCGGGCTGCAGCTCTCCGGTCTCCAGCACCATCCGCCGCCGTCCGGCCGTGGCCGCGCTGGTCTCCAACTCGGCCAGTACCCGGCGGGCCAGCCCCCGGCCGCGGGCTTCCGGAACCACGAACATCCGCTTCAGCTCGGCGTCCCCGTCCTCGTGGCCGTCCGGGGAGGCGTCCTTGGCGCGCCAGCCGCCGGTGGCCACGGGATCGCCGTCGAGGTAGCAGACCAGGAACAGCCCGTTCGGCGGATCGAAGTGCGCCGGGTCCATCGGCGTGGCGTCCGGCTCGCCGTATCGCAGCACGTACTCCTGCTGCACCCGCTCGGTCAGCGCCACCGCGTCCGGGTGGTCGTAGCGCACGGTGCGTATCTCCGCTCGTATGTCCACCCGGGCATGGTACGGGGACCGAAACGACCGTCGAGTAGGCTGGCGCGGCGTTTGTCCGCGACCCAGGAGCATGCTTTGTTCACCATCACCACCGTGAACGTCAACGGGCTGCGCGCCGCGGCCAAGAAGGGGTTCGGCCCCTGGCTGGCGGCGACCGGCGCCGATGTGGTGTGTCTCCAGGAGGTGCGCGCCGAGCTCGCTCAGTTGCCCGCCGAGGTGCGCGAGCCGGACGGCTGGCACACCGTCCACGCCGCCTCCTCGGTCAAGGGCCGGTCGGGCGTCTCGGTGTACTCGCGACAGGAACCGGAACGGGTGCGGGTGGGCTTTGGCTCGGCCGAGTTCGACACCTCGGGGCGCTATGTCGAGGTGGATCTGCCCGGCGTGACGGTGGCCAGCCTGTATCTGCCGTCCGGCGAGGTGGGCACCGAGCGGCAGGCGGAGAAGGAACGCTTCATGAAGGAGTTTTTCGCCCATCTGGTCGACCTGCGCGCCAGCGCCGCCGCCGCGGGGCGCGAGGTACTGGTGTGCGGTGACTGGAACATCGCGCACCGCGAGGCGGACCTGAAGAACTGGAAGGCGAACACCAAGAACTCCGGCTTCCTCCCGGAGGAGCGCGCCTGGCTGTCCCGGGTCTTCGACGAGGCGGGTTACGTGGACGTGGTGCGCTCACTGCATCCGGACGTCACCGGCCCGTACTCGTGGTGGTCGTACCGCGGCAAGGCGTTCGACAACGACGCCGGGTGGCGGATCGACTACGTCGTCGCCACCCCCGGCATCGCGGCGCGGGCCGACTCCGCGACGGTGGAGCGGGCCGCGGACTACACGCTGCGCTGGTCGGACCACGCGCCGGTGACGGTCACCTTCCGGGTCTGACCCCGGCCGCGGCGGTCAGCGGCCTTCGAAGAGGGCGACCAGCTCGTCCTTGCCGAACATCCGGGCGGTCTCAAGCGCGGTCGGTGTGCCCGCGTTGGGGTCGGCGCCCGCCTCGAACAGTTCCCGCACCACCTCGTCCTCGCCCTTGAAGACCGCTCCGGCCAGCGGGGTCTGCCCCCGGTCGTTGGGGCGGTCGGGGTCGGCGCCCCGGGCGAGCAGCGCGGCGACCGCCTTCGGATGGCCGTGGTAGGCGGCGAGCATCACCAGGGTGTCGCCCTTGTCGTTGGACAGATTCGCCGGAACACCCGCGTCCACATAGGCGGCCAGGGTGTCGGTGGCGCCCTGTCGGGCCAGGTCGAAGACCTTGGCCGCGAGCTGGATGACCTCGGGGTCGTGCGCGGGCTCGGTCCCGTTCTCGGGCGTGGGGTGCGTCATCTCTACCGGCTCCTGGGTCGCTTGTCACGGTACGGAGGGGCGATTCCATGCCGCCTCACCATATGCATGGTGACTCCGCCGCACCCCGAGCGGGGCGGCGAGCCTGCGCTCGGCCGCAGTTGAGGTCACATCACCCGCACGGGCGGCTTTTGCGTCGCCGTACCCGGCGGGGACATGGTCCACCGCGAACCCGGAAATGCTGGCGACGGGCGCGGCTTTCCACAGAAGGGGCCATAGCGGTGAAAAAACAAATAAGTCACCCGAACGGCATCTTTAAGCGATTATTACTTTTTGTAATCCTGGAAGAACTCATGGTGACCGCCCCCACCCCACTGGAGAAACCCCATGATCCTCACCATGTCGGGCGTCCTACTGCTCGGTGTCATCGTCTTCCTGTTCTTCCGCAAGGACGGACTGAAGGTGTCCCACGCCCTCGTCTGCGCACTCTTCGGTTTCTATCTCGCGAGCTCCGCGATCGCGCCGAGCATCAAGGCGGGCGGGGCGAGCCTCGCCAGCCTCATCGGAGGGATCAAGATCTAGCCGGACCGCACCGGTCGCCCGGAGCGGTTCTGCCCCGCTCCGGGCGCGCCGCCCACCCACCCCTTCGGCCCGCTTTGGAGTCCATGTGGCCCGGCGCCCCCTCCCCGGCATCCTGAGCAACCGGCCCGCCTGGGACCGTGGCCGCGACCTCGCACGGTTCGCCGCCGACAACGCCACAGACGTCCTGCACCCCATCATCACGATCACCCGAGGGCTGCGCCGCCAGGCCGCCTGGCTGCACCGCTGGTGGTCCACCGCCCCCAGGGACCGCAGGAACACCACGCTGTTCGTCTCCGCCGCCGCGCTGTTCGTCGTGGCGCTGCTGCCGTACGGTCCGGTCCTGGTCGGCGTGGGGCTGATGGGCTCCGCCGCGTGGCTCGGCCGGGACCGCGTCCGGGCTCCGGAGGGTCCCAGCGAGGCCGAGCGCGTCAGGCTGCGGTGCCTCTACGAGGCGCTCGTGCCGTACCTGAGCGCCGAGGGCGATCCCCGGCCGCTCTACCGGCACGAGGGCGACTGGCGGCACGCCTTCGTGGCGTACCAGTTCGCGCAGGGACGGCTGGTCGCGCTGCGGCTGCGCTACCCGGCGTACTTCACCGACGGCGAGCCCGAATCGCGGGCGCGCATCGAGCAGTTGCTGCACGCGAAGGCCGGGCGCGGGCGGGAGTACCGGTTCGACTGGAACGAGGAGGAGAACCACCTCACCCTGACCGCGCTGCCGCCGCTGCCCACCACCATCGTCGCCCAGCGGTTCGTCACCGCGCCCGGTGAGACGGTGCTCGGCTTCACCGACGCGGACTCCGCGAGCCGCACCATCCCGGTACGGGTCGACGACACGGTACGGGACGCGCCACCGGTGGTCTGGCGGACCGGGCCGCGCTCGACCGAACCCCATCTGCTGGCGGTCGGCCGCCCCGGCAGCGGGGTGACCACCCTGCTGCGGTCCATCGCCCTCCAGGCCCTGCACCACGGTGACCTGCTGGCCATCGACGGCGGCGGCACCGGCGAGTACCTGTTCCTGTCCGGGCGGCCGGGGGTGCTCGCGGTGGAGAGCGGGCTGGCGGGGGCGCTCGCCACGCTGGAGTGGGCGGCACACGAGACGGAACGGCGGCTGATCGCGGTCAGCCGGGCCCGGCAGGCCGGGCGGCCCGCGCCACGGGACACCCGGCGACCGCTGTGGATCATCGTGGACCGGCCGAGCGGACTGTCCCAACTCGCCCATGCGGAAGGGCGCACGGATCCGCTGCGGCTGCTGGAGGTGCCGCTGCGGCACGGCCGCGCGGCGGGCGTCGCGGTCGCCCTCGGCGAGCAGGCGGAGGCGCTGGACTTCGGCGAGCTGCGGCACGTCAACGCCCGGGTGGTGCTCGGCGCCCTGCCCGCCGCGCAGATCCGGGACGTGCTCGGCGCGCTGCCGTGCACCACACCCGCGGCGCACGTGCCGGCCGGGCGCGGGTACGCCCGGCTCGGCGACGGCCCGGTACAGCGACTTCAGGTTCCGGCCACGCCGGATCCGTACGACGAGGACACCCCCGACGCCCACCGGCAGTTGGTGCTGGCGCTGCTTCCCACCGCCCATCCGCAGCCCGTCTCCATGGCCAAGTCCCCCGAAACCGGGGGCGGTTGAGTCGAGCGGATGTCTTCTAGGGGCAGGCCCCCCGACGCCCGGCTCACGCCACCAGGGATCCGGCGGTCTGCAGGTCGATCGGCCCCCCGGACCGCACCGCCTCCGCGGCGGCGGCCAGGCGGGAGACCGCCTCGTCCGCCACCGGGGCGGCAGCCGAGAACGGCAGGCGGATGTAACCCTCGAACGCGCCGTCCACGCCGAAGCGCGGGCCGGACGGCACCCGCACCCCGTACTGCTCCCCCGTCACGGCGAGCCGGGAGCCGGACACGTCACCGGTGCGCACCCACATGGTCAGACCGCCCGCCGGGACCTCGAACTCCCAGTCAGGGGTGCGCCTGCGCAGCGCGTCCACCAGCGCGTCGCGGTTGGCCCGGGCGAGCGCGCGGCGCAGCGCCACCGCCTCCGCCCAGCCCTCGCCGCGCATCAGCCACACCACCGCGAGTTGCTCGACGACCGGTGAGCCGAGGTCCAGGTAGGCCCGGGCGGCCACCATCCGCCGCACCAGTTCGGGCGCCGCCCGTACCCAGCCGATGCGCAGCCCCGCCCAGAACGCCTTGCTCGCCGAGCCCACCGTCACCACCGTGCCGCCGCCCCGGTCGTAGGCGGCGAGCGGGCGCGGCATGCCGCCCTCGGGGTCGATGGACAGCTCCGCCATCGTCTCGTCGGCGACCAGCGCCACACCCGCCGCACGCGCCGTCTCGACCAGTTCGCGGCGCTGGTCGTCACCGACCAGCGCACCGGTGGGGTTGTGGAAGTCCGGGATCACGTAGGCCATGGACGGCGCGACGTCCCGCATGACCCGCCGCCAGGCCCCCAGGTCCCAGCCCGCCAGTCCGTTCGCCATCGCCACCGGGACCAGGCGGGCGCCGTTCTCCCGGAACAGTTGCAGGACGTTGGCGTAGCTGGGCGCCTCCACCGCGATCCGTTCCCCGCGCCCGGCGAACAGCCGGGCGGCGGCGGCCACCGCGCCCATCCCACCGGTGGTCACCATGATCTGCTCGGGCATGGTCGGCACACCGCGCTCGGTGTAGCGGTTGGCGATCGCCTCGCGCAGCGCGGGGATTCCGGCCGGGTAGTCGCCGTGGGTGGCGGCGTAGGCGGGCAGTTCGGCGAGCGCGCCCTGGATGCCCCGGGTGAGCCAGGGCTCCGGTGCCGGAAGCGCCGCGCAGCCGAGGTCGATCACCGAGGCGGCGGTCTCCGGCGGCAGCGGCTCCAGGCCTCCCGCGGGCACCGGGCGGCCGTCCGGTACGGCGGTCCAACTCCCCGCGCCCCGGCGGGACTTGACGAACCCGTCGGCGCGCAGTGCCTCGTACGCGGCGGCCACCGTGGTACGGCTGACGCCGAGCGCCACCGCCAGCTCCCGTTCGGCGGGCAGCCGTGCCGCGACCGGCACCCGGCCTTCGAGCACCAGCAGCCGTACGCCGTCCGCGAGCCCCCGGTACGCCGGGACCTTGCGGCCGTCACCGCGTCCGCCCCGCTCACTGTGCGGAGCCAGCAGCCGCGCCAGTTGTGCGGCACTCACCGCGGCAGTCCACTGCGCCATCAGGACCAGTCCACCTTCCCTGGATTGGCCGTGGAATTGGACCATGGCCGTACTTCAGAGTGACACGGAGCCAGCCACTTCACCAGGGGGGTGTCCGCTTTGCTGGTTTCCCGTCCGCGTTTTCCCCGCAGGGGTTCACGCATCGGCCGTCGTCTCGTCCACCTCTATGTCGGACTCGTGCTGTACGGCGCGAGCGACGCCCTGCTGGTCCGCGCCGGACTCGGCCTCGACCCATGGGACGTGCTGCACCAGGGCGTCACCCGGCACACCGGGCTGAGCATCGGCACCGTTTCGATCATCGCCGGGGCGCTGGTACTGCTGCTGTGGTGGCCGCTTCGGCAACTGCCCGGTCTGGGCACGGTCTCCAACGTCTTCCTGGTCGGACTCTCGCTGGACGCGACGCTGCGCCTGGTGCCCGTACCGCACTCGCTGACCGTGCGGGTACCGCTGCTGGCCGCGGCGATCGTGCTGAACGCCATCGCCACCGGCCTGTACATCTCGGCCCGCTTCGGTCCTGGACCGCGCGACGGGCTGATGACCGGACTGCACCGGCGCACCGGCCGCTCCATCCGGCTGGTGCGTACCGCGATCGAGGTCGCGGTGCTGGTGTCGGGCTTCCTGCTCGGCGGTTCGGTGGGCGTCGGCACGGTCGCGTACGCGCTGGCGATCGGCCCGCTGGCCCAGGTGTTCCTCGGTGTCTTCGCGCTGCCCGGGACGGGCGAGGGCACGGTGGTGGCCCGGGACGCGCAGGCACCGGCCAGGGCGTGTGCGTAGCGCGCGATACTGCGTGGTGTGAGCGCACCCCGTCACCCCTTCCTCGACCAGCCGGGACCACTCGCCTTCGCCCATCGCGGCGGTACGGCGGACGGCCTGGAGAACACCCTGACCGCCTTCCGGCGTGCGGTCGACCTCGGCTACCGCTATCTGGAGACCGACGTGCACGCAACGGCCGACGGCCAGCTCGTCGCCTTCCATGACGCGACGTTGGACCGGGTCACCGACGGCCGCGGGGCGATAGCCGATCTGCCGTGGCGGGAGGTGCGTGCCGCCCAGGTGGCGGGCAAGGAGCCGGTTCCGCTGTTCCACGAGTTGCTGGACGCCTTTCCCGAGGCCCGGTTCAACGTGGATGTGAAGGCCGCCGCGGCGATCGAACCACTGGTACGGGCCATCGAGCGGGCCGACGCCTGGCACCGGGTCTGCGTGGGCTCCTTCTCCCAGGCCAGGGTGGACCGGGTGCGCGCGCTCGCCGGTCCACGGCTGGCGACCTCGCTCGGCGTCCGGGGCGTCGCCGCGCTGCGGCTGCTGAGCTTCGGCGGACGGCTGCCCGCGCCAGCCGCCGTGAACGCCGCGGCGTGCGTCCAGGTACCGGAGTGCCAGTCGGGCCTGCGCGTGGTGGACCGGCGGTTCCTGCGCGCCGCCCACCGCAGGGGTCTTCAGGTGCACGTGTGGACCGTGAACGACCGCGAGCGGATGGGCATGCTCCTCGACCTCGGTGTGGATGGCATCATGACCGACCAGATCGAGACGCTGCGCGCCGTGCTGGCCGAGCGGGGGGCCTGGCCGCAGGGCTGAGCCCCCACACGGTCTGGGACAACGGCCGGTACCCCGGGGTCGGGGACCACGGGGGACGACAAGGGGACAGCGTTGGGCGGGCAGGACAGACGGGACGCGACCACGACCGCGACGGCACCGGCCGTCGGCCGTTCGCCGCGGGAGCGGCGGCGCGAGCAACGGGGTTGGTACTTCTACGACTTCGCGATCACGGTCTTCTCCACCAGTGTGCTGACCGTCTTCCTCGGTCCGTATCTGACCGAAATCGCCAAGGCCGCGGCCGACGCGCAGGGCTATGTGCATCCGCTGGGCGTGCCGGTCCGCGCGGGCTCGTTCTTCTCGTACACCGTCTCGGCGGCGGTGCTGCTGTCGGTGTTCGTGATGCCGCTGGCGGCGGCGGTCGCGGACCGTACCGGGCGCAAGAAGCCGGTGCTGGCGCTGTTCGCCTACCTGGGCGCGGGCGCCACCACCGGCTTCTTCCTCCCGGCCGGGAACCGCTATCTGCTGGGCGGGGCGCTGCTGATCGTGGCCGTGGTCAGCTACGGGGCCTCGATCGTGGTCTACAACTCGTTCCTGCCGCAGATCGCCGAGCCCGACGAGCGGGACACGGTCTCCTCACGCGGCTGGGCCGCGGGCTACGTGGCCGGTTCGATCGTGCTGGTGGCGAATCTGGCGCTGTTCTTGAACCATGACTCCTTCGGCGTCTCCCAGGGCATGGCGGTGCGGATCTGCATGGCCTCGGCCGGGCTGTGGTGGGCGGTGTTCGCCGTCGTACCGCTGCGGCGGCTGCGGGACCGGCCGCTGGTGGCCGCGGAGTCGGGGGCGGCGCTAGGCCAGGGGTGGCGGCAACTGATCTCGACGGCACGTGAGTTGCGTCACTACCCGCTGACGCTGGCCTTCCTGCTGGCCTACCTCGTCTACAACGACGGCGTGCAGACGGTGATTTCGCAGGCCTCGCTGTACGGGTCCCAGCAACTGGGGCTCAGCCAGACCACATTGATCGCGGCGGTGCTGCTGGTCCAGGTGCTGGCGGTGGCGGGCGCGCTGCTGATGGGGCGGCTGGCCCGGCGTTACGGGGCGAAGCGGACCCTGCTGTGCGCGCTGGTCGCCTGGACCGCGACCGTGACCGCCGGGTTCTTCCTGCCAGCGGGGCGTCCGGCCTGGTTCTTCGTGCTGGCCTGCGCGATCGGGATGGTGATGGGCGGCAGCCAGGCGCTGTCCCGGTCGCTGTTCTCGCATCTGATCCCGGAGGGCAAGGAGGCCGAGTACTTCGCCGTGTACCAGATGAGCGACCGGGGCACGAGCTGGCTGGGCCCGCTGCTGTTCGGCCTGGCGTTCCAGCTGACCGGGGACTACCGCTACGCCATCATCTCGCTGGTGGTGTTCTTCGCGGTGGGCTTCGTGCTGCTCGCGCGGGTGCCGGTACGGCGCGCGGTGGCCGCGGTGGGCCGTTCGGCGCCTGGCCTGATTTAGCTCCTGGGGCGGAAGGGGAGTAGTGTACGCGGTTGACCAGCCGGATGGACCGTTACTGCGCGCTGAGGATGCAAAAACGACGGGTGATATCTCCTGTCAGATGTGACAAAACGGGCGGCGGCGGGTACAACAAAGGGCGGCACGAACAGGCGGTGCTGCGCGATTAGCGCCTCCAGTGAGGGCGACGACGGGCAGATGTCCGAATCGGGAATCTTCACCGCCGACCGGACGTTGACCGGATGACGACGACAGCGACACCTGTCCTGTGGGCGACAAGCCCGGGAGGCACGATTCATGAGTGAGCGAGCTCTCCGCGGCACGCGACTCGGGGCGACCAGCTACGAGACCGACCGCGGCATCGATCTGGCCCCGCGCCAGACGGTGGAGTACGCATGTCAGAACGGACATCGCTTTGAGATGCCGTTCTCAATGGAGGCCGAGATTCCTCCGGAGTGGGAGTGCCGCGCCTGCGGTGCCCAGGCGCTTTTGGTGGATGGAGAGGGCCCCGAGGAGAAGAAGACCAAGCCCGCGCGTACGCACTGGGACATGCTCATGGAGCGCCGTACCCGTGAGGAACTCGAAGAGGTGCTGGCCGAACGGCTGGCCGTGCTTCGTTCCGGCGGCATGAACATCGCGGTGCATCCGCGCGACAACCGCAAGTCCGCCTGACCAGGCGTACAGCGACACACGGCCCGGGCGGCGGCACACATTGCGTGTGCCGCCGCCCGGGCCGTCTGCGTACGGTTACGGGGTCAGCGGCGGCCGGGAGGCGTCCTTCCCGGGCTCCGGCGACCGCGAGCCGCCGTCGCTGATCACCTCGCCCTGCACCACCTTGCCGTCCGGCCAGCGCATCCGCATCCGCTCCCCCGCGCCACGTGCCTGCTGGAAGGTGTCGCCGAGCGACCCGGGGGCGGACCGCCGAAGCGCCCTGCCCGCGACCTCGGCCAGCGCCTTGCGGGTGGGTGGGAACAGGCAGAGCAGCCCGGCCGCGTCCGACAGGAAGCCCGGGACCATGATCAGCAGGCCGCCGAGCATCTCCATCCCGGCGCCGTCCGAGTTCACCTCGGGGCCGCCGGAGCGCAGCGCCCCGGTCAGGCCCTGCCAGGCACGCCGCCCGGCCCGCTTGACCGCGTAACCGCCGACCAGGAATCCGGCGAGCAGCAGGAGCAGCACCATGCCGCCACCGATCGCTCCGGCCACCACGGTGAGCAGCCAGATCTCCAGTACCGCCCAGACCGCCACCGCGAGCGGGACGAGCGGCCGGGGACGGGAGCGGGTGGGCCGCGACGGACGGGACGGGTCAGGTGCGCCGAAGGTCATACCCCCAATTGTGCCTGGCACCGCCGGATTGCTTTCGGCGGTGCCATCTCGGGCCCTGGGGGCCGAAGCCGCGGTGGGGTGGCCGGGTTGCGCCGACGGGATACCACCGGAGCGCACCGCGGGGTGCTCGCCGTCACGGCGGAAACGACGATCCGCCGCGCCGACGAGCGACCACAACGTTCGAGACCGGCGGTCTCGAACCCACCGCAGCCCGGCGAACCCCGTCCACCTGGCGCTACGCGCCGCCGCTCACTTGCGGCCGCGGACCCGGTTCAGCCGGGAGCTGACGCCCCAGGTGGTGACCCGCCACAGGGCCTCCACGACGATGTTGCGGCTCATCTTGCTGTCGCCGCGCTCGCGTTCCACGAAGGTGATCGGCACCTCTACCACCTGGAAGCCCTTCTGGACCGCGCGCCAGGCCAGGTCGACCTGGAAGCAGTAGCCCGCCGAGGCCACCTCGTCCATGCCCAGGCCCTCCAGGGTCTCCTTGCGGAAGGCCCGGTAGCCGCCGGTCACGTCCCGGATCGGGACGCCCAGCATCAGACGCGAGTAGGTGCTGCCGCCGCGCGAGAGGAACTCGCGGGACTTGGGCCAGTTCACCACCCGGCCGCCCGGGACCCAGCGGGAGCCCAGCACCAGGTCGGCGTTCTGCAGCGCGGTCAGCAGCCGCGGCAGTTCCTCGGGCTGGTGGGAGCCGTCGGCGTCCATCTCCACCAGCACGCCGTAGCCGTTGTCGATGCCCCAGCGGAAGCCCGCCAGATAGGCGGCGCCGAGTCCTTCCTTGCCCTTGCGGTGCAGCACTTTGACGTGGTCGTCCTCGGAGGCGAGCTCGTCGGCGATCTTGCCGGTGCCGTCCGGGCTGTTGTCATCAGCGATCAACAGGTGCGCCTCGGGCACGGACTCCCGCACCCGGGCGACGATCGGCTTGATGTTCTCGGCTTCGTTGTAGGTCGGGATGATGACCAGTACCGTGCCGAGCGGGCCGAACTGCCGCCCCTGGGCGCCGCCTTGGGTGACGCCGTCGCCGTTGTTCACTACTTCCCCTTATCCTCCATACGTCCCCGCCTGCCAGGCCAGATCGCGGCGGCGCAGGACAGGACGCCCACCATAGCGAGAGTCCACTCGGGTACCGCGCCGATCCTGTCGGCAACGGTGGTTCCATCGCGTAGCGGGAGGTTCACATTGAGCACCTCCCGGGTGAATTCCTTGCTTCGCTGCTTGACGGTGCCGTTGGGTTCAACTAGCGCGCTGATTCCGCTGGTTGCCGCCGCGACCACCGCCCGGCCGTGCTCGACGGCCCGCAGCCGGTACATCGCGAGCTGCTGCTCGGGTTGACCGGTTCGCCCGTAGGTGGCGTTGTTGGTCTGTACGACAAGGGCGCGCGCGCCCGCGTTCACCGTGTCCCGGACGATCCCGTCGTAGGCGACCTCGAAGCAGATCACGTCGCCGAGCCGGGCGCCGCCCATCGTCATCACGCCGGTGTGCTTGCCGGGGTAGAAGTCGCGCGGGATCTCGTCCAGCCGGTGGATGACCTTGGTCAGCTCCTTGCGGAACGGCACGTACTCGCCGAACGGCACCGGGTGCTGCTTGGTGTACGAGGCGCCGGGGCCGGTGGTCGGCGACCACAGGATGCCCTCGTTCTGCACGTGGTCCGCGTCCGGCCCGTCGACCAGGGCGCCGACCAGCACCGGCACGCCGATCGCCCGTACCGCCCCGGTGATCGCGTCGTACGCCTGCGGGTAGCTGAACGGGTCCAGGTCGGAGGAGTTCTCCGGCCAGATCACCAGGTCCGGCTTGGGCGCGCGGCCCGCCTTGATGTCGCGGGCGAGTTGCAGGGTGGCGTTGACGTGGTTGTTGAGGATCATCATCGGGCGGCCGAGGAAGTGCATCCCCGGCTGGGCCACGTTGCCCTGGACCACGGCGACCTTCAGCTGCCCGTCGGCGTTGGTCGGCACCGGTACCGCGTAGCCGCAGACGCCCACCAACAGGGCCAGCACGGCGGCGCCGAGCCCGGTGAGCGCCTGCCGGCCCCGGCCGCGCGAGCGCCACCCGGCGAGCACGGCGGCGGCCAGCAGCCCGCCGCACAGCGCGACGACGAAGGTGACCAGCGGGGCGCCGCCGAGCGCGGCGAACGGGGTGAACGGCGAGCCCGCGTTGGCGAACGCCAGCCGCCCCCACGGGAAGCCGCCGAACGGCACCCGGTCCCTGACCAGTTCCTCCGCGACCCACAGGCAGCCGACCCACAGCGGCCGGCAGCGCAGCCGCGAGGTCAGCGCGAGTCCCGCGCCCAGCGGTACGAAGAAGGCGGCCTCGATGGCGGACAGTCCGATGACCGCGTCCCAGCCGACCACGTGCAGCCACTGCAGCAGCCAGACGAAGAACGGAAACCCGAAGGCGAACCCGGTCCACGCCGCCTGGCGGGCGGTACGGCGGTGGGTGAGCAGGGTGAGCGCGGCGACCGCGGCGATCGACAGCGGCCACAGGTCGTAGGGCGGGAAGGCGGCGGTGAGCGCCAGTCCGCCGGCCACCGCGAGGGCGGTGCGCCGCCAGTCCGCGCGGGCGGCCCGGACCAGCCGTCGCATCCGCCCCGGCCGGTGCCCCGGTTCCGTCCGGATGCCGGGTTCGGGCGCGCCGAGGGTACCGTCCACGGGTCGAGCGGTGGCGGTGTCGGGTCGCGGTGGCACGGTCGCGGCCATTCCTCTTCTGCGTAGGGGCGACGTCCGTTGCTGGCGGAAGCCGGGGCGCTTCCGGGGACGCTGAGTCGCGATGGTCGTGCAGTGACCGTACAACGACTGAGCGCCCGCCGTCGCCGCCGGGGCGCAAAGCCTTGGGAAGGGGAGGTTTTGCCGACCCTTTCCGCGCCAAATGGAACGCTCCGCTCCGCGTTTCCGTGCGGGTCGCGGGCGGCGGATTCCGCGGGCGGCCGCGGTGGACTGCGGATGGGGACCGGAACGCCCTTCGGGCCGACCTGGGAACCGCTGGCTGCGGATCGACCGAGAGCCGTTGTCTACTGGACGTCCGGGCCCCACCCGGGTCGCACCTGCCGCCCGGGCGGCACCCTTCCCCCCTGGCCCGCCCGCGAGCGGTGAGGGGCCGCGTTCCGTGCCGCGGGCGCTGGACCTGGCTCCCAGCGGCGGAGCGCCCGTGCGGCGCGCCACCCCATGGCCCAGCGGCGGTAGACGGAAGACACGGAGGATCCCGGTCGGTCGTCCTGGTGGACTCGGCCGAACCTACTCGCCCGCGACCGCAGCCTGTCAACACCCGTGTGACCTGCGGCAATTCGGCAAATCAGCAGGTCAATGCGGGATCGTCGGCCGGGCCGCGACAGGCCGAGTGGGCATCGTTCGGCGGTACGGCCGGGACGGGTGTCACTCGTTCGGCCGCTCGAAGACCGTCCGTCCACCGACCACCGTGCGCACGCAGCGCGGCAGCGGCTCGCCCGGAGTGAGATCGGGCAGGCCAGGGGTGCCGGAGCGGGGGTCGGTCGACCAGTTCGCCACCCGCTCGTCGGGTGCCTGCACCACCAGCTCACCCGCCCGCCAGACCGCGTAGTCGGCCGGTGCGCCCGGCACCAGGACCCCGGCGTCGTCCCGCCGGGCGGCCCGCCAGCCGCCACGGGTGTGCGCGGTGAAGGCGGCGCGCACCGAGACCCGGTGCTCGGGCGTGCGGTGGAAGGCGGCGGCGCGCACCGTCCCCCACGGGTCGAGCGGGGTGACCGGGCTGTCCGAGCCCAGCGCCAGCGGCACCCCGGCCCTGAGCATCGCCGCGTACGGGTTGAGGGTGCGCGCCCGCTCGGCGCCGAGCCGGGCGGCGTACATCCCTTCCGCACCGCCCCAGGTCGCGTCGAAGGCGGGCTGCACGGAGGCGACCAGGCCGAGGTCGGCGAAAGCCGCGATGGTGTCCTGGTCCAGCATCTCGGCGTGCTCCACCCGGTGCCGGGCCGCCCGCACCCGGTCGATGCCCAGCCGCTCGGCGGCGGCCCGCACACCGGCGATCACGGCGGTGATCGCGGCGTCGCCGATGGCGTGGAACCCGGCCTGCATCCCGGCCTCGGTGCAGGCGCCCACGTGCTGGGCGATCTGCTCCGCGGTCAGATACGCGCTGCCGGTGGTGTGGTCGGCGTCGGCGTACGGCTGGTGCAGGCAGGCGGTGTGCGAGCCCAGCGCCCCGTCCGCGAACAGGTCACCCGCCGCGCCCAGCGCGCCGAGGTCACGCACCCGGTCCAGCACGCCGTCGGTGCCGGACAGCGCCGCCTCCGCCCAGTAGGCCAGTACCCGCGGTCCGGGCTCCTCGGCGGCCAGCCGCAGCAGTGCGGTCAGATCGTCCTCGCCGCTGATCTGCGGTCCCGCGCACTCGTGCAGCGCGCCGATGCCCAGCGAGGCGGCCTCGCGCAGCGCGGCCCGCTGGGCGGCGCCGCGCTGCTCGGGCGCGATGGCGTCCTGTGCGGCGCGGCGCACCGCGTGGTGGGCGTCCCGGGTCAGCGGCCCCTCGGGGTGGTAGCCGGTCAGCTTCTCGACGTCCGGGACCAGGTCGAGCATCGCGGTGGTGACCACGGCGGAGTGCATGTCCGCGCGGGTCAGGTACAGCGGACGGCCACCGGTGGCGGCGTCGAGTTCGACGCGGGTCGGGGTGCGCGACCCGGGCCAGCGGGCGGCGTCCCAGCCGTGGCCGAGCAGTACCCGGTGCCCGGGGTGCTCGGCCGCGTAGCCGGTGACCCGGGCCAGCGTGTCGCCGAGGTCGCGGGCGCCGGACAGGTCCAGGCCGGTCAGCGCCAGACCGGTGGCCGTGGCGTGCACATGGGCGTCGGTGAACGCCGGGGTGACGAGCGCGCCGTCAAGCGGCACGACCTCGTCCACCGAGTCGGCGAAGCCGTCGGCCGCGCCTTCCGAACCGATCCAGGCGACGGTGCCGCCCTCCACGACCATGGCGGTGGCGAAGGGATCGGCGGGGCTGTACACGGTGCCGCCGCGCAGCAGCACGGTGCCCGGGGTGCGCTCGTTCATGGTCACCAGTCTGGCGCCCGCGCTGCGCGCGCCTGCGCCAGGGTGGCTCACAGATGCGGCGGCCGGGCCTCGTACGGGGTGGACAGCACGACGGTGGTACGGGTCGACACGCCCGCCAGGCTGCGGATCCGGGCCAGCAGGTGCTCCAGGGCGCCGGGGGTGGCGACGCGCACCTTGAGGATGTAGTTCTCCTCACCGGCGACGCTGTGGCACGCCTCGATCTCCGGTACGTCGGCGAGCCGGTCCGCGATGTCGTCGGGCGCGCTGGGGTCGAACGGCGCCACCGAGATGAACGCGGTCAGCGGCAGGCCGACCGCTTCCGGGTCTACGATCGCCGCGTAGCCGCGGATCACCCCCCGTTGCTCCAGTCGCCGTACCCGTTGGTGCACCGCCGAGGTGGACAGGCCGGTGGCCCTGCCCAGGTCGGTGTAGCTCATCCGCCCGTCGGCGACGAGCAATTCCACGATCTGCCGGTCCAACTCCTCCACGACCGATCAACCTACTGCCACCACGCCGCTCAGGCACAACGAGCGTTACCCATGCGCCCCGTGCGCCCCCTCGTGTGATTAACGCCACAGCCCGTGCCACCGGTCGTCCCTGGCGTTGCGATTATCGACCGGGGGTGACGGGAAATGCTCAGCTCAGGTCGTGGCCACGGGCCGGGCCGTCCCACCAGAAGGTGTCACAGGGGGAGATCCATCATGCGTGCAGGCAAGCGGCAACCGGTGCTCGACGAGGACTTCGCCGGGGACGTCACGCAGGACGTCGACGGCGGTGCGGAAGACGACGTCACGGAGGCGTTCGGGGACGGGGACGAGGAGATCTACGGGATTTTCCGGGTGCAGTGCCCGGAGTGCGGCCGCCCCATCGCGCTGCTCGCGGACGAGGAGGTGCTGCCGGAGCACGCTTTGTGCCCGACCCCGTGGAACCCCTTCGGGCTCACGGTGTGCGCGGGTTCCGGCAGCGCCGTCGAGGACGCGGCGCCGGTCGACGACGACGGGGCGGACGAGCAGGACGTGGCGTCGCTGCTCACCCTCCCCGAGGGGCTTGACTGGCGGACCCAGCCGTTCTCGCACGCGAACCGGCCCCGGCGATAACGGAGTTGGGGTGGTCCGAGGGCTGCCGTCCTCGGACCACCCCAAGCCCGTGGGCTTGCGGCTCCGGGCAGGATCCCGCCGGAAGGGCGCCTAGCGGCTTTCCGGCCCCGCCAAGTGGCGTGCGATGACCATGCGTTGGATCTGGTTGGTGCCCTCGACGATCTGCAGCACCTTCGCCTCGCGCATGTAGCGCTCGGCGGGGAAGTCGGCCGTATAGCCGTATCCGCCGAGGAGTTGGACCGCGTCGGTGGTCACCCGCATCGCGGTGTCCGTGCAGTACAGCTTGGCCATCGCCGCCTGCTTGCCGAACGACCGGCCGGCGTCCCGCAGCCGGGCGGCGGTCAGGTAGAGCGCCCGGCCCGCCTCGATGCCGGTCGCCATGTCGGCGAGCATGAACCGCAGGCCCTGGAAGTCCACCAGCGGGCGCCCGAACTGCTGACGCTCCGCGGTGAAGGCCAGCGCCTCGTCAAGGGCGGCCTGTGCGACGCCGATGGCGCAGGCCGCGATGCCCAGGCGGCCGGAGTCCAGGGCGGACAGGGCGATGGTGAAGCCCTGGCCCTCCTCGCCGATCCGCCGGGCGTCCGGCACCCTTACGCCGTCGAAGTGCAGCTGGGCGGTGGGCGAGCCCTTGAGCCCCATCTTCCGCTCCGGCGCGGCGGCGCTGAGCCCCTCCGCGTCGCCTGGCACCAGGAACGCGGTGATGCCCCGCGGACCCTCGCCACCGGTGCGGGCCAGCACGGTGTAGAAGTCGGCCACCCCGCCGTGGGTGATCCATGCCTTCGTGCCGTTGATCACCCACTCGCCACCGTCGCGCACCGCACGGGTGCGCAGGCTCGCGGCATCGGAGCCGGAGGCCGGTTCGGAGAGGCAGTACGCGCCGAGCAGTGAGCCGCCGAGCATCGCCGGGAGGTGTTCGCCGCGCTGCTCCTTGGTGCCGAACTGGGCGACGGCATGGCAGGCCAGGGTGTGCACGCTGGTGCCGAGGCCCACGGTGAGCCGGGCCGCCGCGAGTTCCTCGAGCACCTGGAGGTACACCTCGTACGGCTGCTCACCGCCGCCGTACTCCTCCCGGTACGGCAGGCCGAGCAGACCGGCGGCACCGATGGTGGCGAAGGTGTCGCGGGGGAAGCTTCCCGCGTCCTCCTCCTCGGCGGCCCGGGGCCGGATCTCCCGCGCGGCGAGCTCGCGGGTGAGTCCGAGAAGATCGCGGGCCTCCTCGGTGGGCAGTTGTCGTTCGACCGGCTGCGGGCCGTCGTTTGGCATGGCGGCGCTCCTCCCTGTCGGGCGGGTCGGCGGCGGACGCAGGGGGGTGGCCGACGCCGCCGCGATGGATTACCCAATGCCGATGATCGCCCACCGGGTTACGGTCGTGGCTGATCAGCGGCCTGTGGCGGTTGGAGTATGCCCGATCAGGGGCCGTCCGTCACGGGGTGTGGACCACGCCCCACGGCTCTCCGCCCCGGTGACTTCCCAGCTGGCGGGCACCGCGACGGGATCCACCCACTATCTGATAAACCGTCAGTTAACTGCGGGGGGCGGCTCCGGCGTACGATGGCCCGCCGTTACCGGTACGGGGGCGCGGCGTCGCACCGGCCGGTTCCGGACAACAGCCGGCGGGCAGTCTTGGAACGGTCCGATCCGCCCGGCCGGGAGGGGAAAAGTCACCGTGCCCACCACCATCCGCCGCACGCTGCTGGTCCTGGCATCGGCGCTGCTGCTCGCGTCCTGTTCCGGCTCGAAGGGGTCAACCGGCCAGCAGGACAACGGCAACAAGGGCGCGCCGCCGTCCGCTGCGGCCCCGTCCGGCGCCAGTGGCTCGATCCCGCAGGGTCCGGGCCCACAGCCCGCCTACCGAGTACAGCCACAGCCCGCCCCGGGGTCCTGCCACTTCCGCTACGAGCACAACCAGCCGCTGCCCGACCCGTCCTGCACGCCGGGCGCGCTCAACCCCAAGGTCACCCAGGCGACTTTGGCCTCCACCATCTGCCGCTCCGGCTACACCTCCGGCATCCGGCCACCGGTGAGCATCACCGGCCGCGAGAAGGAGGCCAACGCCAAGTCCTACGGCTACACCCAGTCGCTGCGCGACGCGGAGTACGACCACCTGGTCAGTCTGGAACTCGGCGGTGACCCGAACGACGCCCGCAACCTGTGGGTCGAGCCCCCGTCCCCGGGCCACACTCCCGGCTCCGGCCCCAACAACGACAAGGACAAGGTCGAGGCCCGACTGCACAGCGCCGTCTGCAAGAACCAGGTAACCCTGTCCGCCGCCCAACAGGCGATCGCCCACGACTGGACGACGGCGGAGCAGGTCCTGGGCATCACGAAGAGCGGCCAGCGGAAGTAGCGCCCGCGGCAAGCGGGTTGACGCTCCTGACACACCGGTCGGCTTGGCGCCCAGCCATGGCTGGCGGCTCAGCCCTTGGGATCGAGCCAGTCGAAAAGCGACCGGTAGAGCCGCTGGACCGGTGCGGGGCGGTCGTCGCCGTAAAGGTCGTCGGCGACGGGGTAGCCCCTGGCGTTGAGCAGGTGGGTGAGCATCCGGTAGGAGGGCCGCGTCCCGGCCAGGGTGTCCGGGTCGATCTCCAGGTGTGTTCCCGGCACGCTGGGGACCAGGCTGTCCCGCTCGTAGACGGGGTCCAGGGAGATGATCAGCCAGCGGCCCGTACGCCGCTCGGCGCGGTACAGGAGCCGTGCGTGTGAGGTGAGGTCCGCCTCGACGCCGTTGAGTTCGCCACGCATGTGGATGGCGGCGGCGACCTCCACCACGGCCTTCGCGCCGAGAACGTCCACGACGGGCGGGCCGAGGGTGTGGGTCGCGCTGTCACCGCGGGCGGCCATCTCCCGCGAGGCGGCCACGAAGTCGGCGCCGCTGCCGCGAAACCAGCTGAGGCGGATGGCCGCGTCAGCCGCCAGGCACTCCCCCATCCGCGACCACCAGCCCCGATCGCGGCTTCGGCGCTCGCGCAGGATCAGCTGTGACACCTCGGTGACGTCATCCATGAGCGGACCTTTCTGCTGGACGGAGGCGCGGCGGCGCGCCTGCCGTGGAGGATTTGGCTCACTGTGCCCAGGGCGGCGGGAAGGTGGTGCCGCCGACGGTCGCCTTCATACCGGCCGATGTGACCGCCGTGACCGCCGCCGGGGCCTGCGTTGAGGCGTTGCGCAGCCGCAGGACGGAGCGGGCGGGGACGATGACGGCATCGCCCGGCCCGGCGAGCACCTCCTCGCCCGCGACGCTGGCCGACACCTCGCCGTCGAGGACGACGAACACCTCTTCTCGGTCCATGTGGTGCGGTTCGCTTTGTGCGCCCGGCGCCAACTCCAGTGACCAGACGGCCAGTTCGGTGCTGCCCCGGGAGGGCACGGCCAGCGGACGGAAGGTGAAGCCGTCGCGGTCGAAGACCGGCGCACCGGCGAGGGTGGACAGGGGCATGACGCTCCTCCAGGGGATATAGTCAACCTGCTTGACCACTTCGCCTACCGGGCGATGACCGACCACTTCCACAGCCGCCTGGCCGAACTCGGACGCGAACCGCTACGTCCCGCGCACGGCTACACCTTCCGCTACCTCGCCGCCCACCCGGGCGCCACCACCGTCGACCTCGCCGCCCATCTGGGTATCACCAAGCAGGCCGCCTCCAAGGCCGTCGCCGAGCTCCAGGACTGGGGCTACGTGCAACGCCAACCCCACCCCCTCGACAAACGGGCACAGTCGCTCACCCTCACCGAACGCGGCCACGACTACGTGCACCTGGCCGACCGACTGTGGGCGGAGGTGGAACAGCGGTTCGCCGACATCATCGGCCCCGACCGCCTCGCCGCACTCGACCAGGACCTGCGCGCCTACATCGACCACGTCTACGGCGACCAGCCCGTCCCGTTCCGCCCGGTGTGGTGAGCGCACCGGCAAAGTCGCACATGTTCCTTGATGGTTGCAGGACAACCCCGCATCATCCGCCAATGAACGGACGTCGGCGAGCCACCGCATTCGAGGGTGTCGCAGGTACGCGCCAGCTCCGCTGCAACGCCGACCAGATCATCGGCTTCGTGACGGCAGGTCGCCCTTCGCGACGCCCCGCAGAAAGCGTCGAGTCGTGGCAGGATCGCAAGGTTTCGGGGTCGCCGTCAGGTCAGTGGCCTTCTGTCATGGAGGAGTTGGCCGGTGGGCCCGTCCTCGTCCAGGGTCGCTGCCCACACGACACCGCGTGCGCTTTCACTGGCGGGACGTGCGTCGTCTTCGTCGCCGCGTTCGGGGTGGGTGGCGGTCTCGCCCGGGTCGACGGCGTTGACGAGGATGGGCGTGTCCTTCAGGGCCCGAGCCAGCACGGTGGTCAGGACGTTGAGCGTGTGTTTGGCGAAGGAGTGGGCCGGTGCGCGCAGGCTGGCGCCGAGGTCGAGCCCGGTGGCGATCTGCTGGGCGGAGATGCTGGAGACGTTGACGATGCGGGCGGCGGGGGCGGCTTTCAGCAGAGGCAGCAGCGACTGGACCAGACGCCAGGGGCCGACCACGTCGACCTCCAGCGCGGAGCGCACGGCGTCGGGGTCGGCGTCCAGCGCGGACAGCACGGTGAAGTCGACGGCGTCGGATGCGTTGTTGACCAGGGCGTCCAGGTGGCCGAAGGTCCGGGCGAGGTAGTCGGCGGCCTCGTCCATGCTGGCCGCATCGGTGAGGTCGAGGCGAAGGGCTGTCGCCTGGTGTTTTTCCTGGCGCAGTTGTGCGGCCAGGGATTCGGCGCGGGAGACGTCGCGCGCGGTGAGGATCACGTGGTAGCCGAGCTCGGCGAGTTGGCGGGCGACCGCGAAGCCGAGGCCTAGTGGGCGGCTGGTGCCGGTGATGAGCGCGGTCTTCGTCGTCATGCCGTTTTCCTTACGTTGCAGGAAGGGCCTTGCCCGGTGCTGTTGGTCCGCCCGGCCCAGGGCAGGGAGAACTCCACTCCCGGAGCCCGGGTTCACCCTTGGGCCTGCTGTGAGTGCTTGGGCAGGAGCCCGACGAGCAGCAGGGTCAGGAAGTACAGGCCGGCGCAGATGGCGAGGATCAGTTGTGCGGCGGCGAAGTAGGAGTGTGTGGAAGGGTGTCCCACGCGGGCGAAGAACGCGGTGCCCAGAGCGGCGACGCCGATGGCGTTGGCGAACTGCTGGACGGCGTTGAGCATGCCCGCGCCGGTGCCGACTTCCTCGGCGGTGGCGTCGCCGAGGATGAAGTCGAACAGCGGGATGAACACCAGGCCCGCGCCGAAACCGGTCAGGAACAGCGACGGTGTCAGCTTCCACACCGTGATGCCGGTGCCCCAGTGGGCGGTGGACCACCACAGGGCGAGCAGGCCGATGACGGCGATGGACAGCCCGATGTGCAGGGCGGCACGCCCCAGCTTCCCCGCGAGCGTTCCGCCGCCGAACAGAACGGCGACGGCGGTGCCCAGGGCCCAGGGAATCAGCGTCAGGCCGGTGCGCAGCGGCGTCCAACCCATGCCGAGTTGCAGTAGCAGGTTGACGACCAGGACGAACGCGCTCAGCGCGCCGTAGAACCCGGCGACGATCATCAGGCCGACCACGAAGCTGCGCTTGCGGAACAGGGACGGTGCGATGACCGGATGGCTGCTGCGGCGCTCGGAGACGACGAACAGCGCGAGCATCACGACCGAGCCGGCCATCATGGTGTAGGTCCAGGCCGGCCAGTCGAGTTCGCGCCCCTGGATGAGCGGGATGATCAGCAGGGTGGAGCCGGCGGTGAGCAGGCCCACACCGGTCAGGTCGAGGCGGGCGCCGGGATCCTCGCCGCCACGGCGGGGCAGCACGCGCCAGCCGAGCGCGAGGGCGATGACGCCGAAGGGCACGTTGATCAGGAAGATCGAGCGCCACTGGCTGCCGAACAGGTCCAGGTGCAGCAGCCAGCCGGCGAGGATCGGCCCGCCGACCGTGGCCAGGCCCATGATCGGGCCGAACGGCATCAGCGCCTTGCGCAGGAGTTCAGGCGGGAAGACGATCTTCACCAGCGCCATGCCCTGCGGTATCAGCACGGATCCGAACAGGCCCTGCAGCAGTCGCGCGACGATCAGGAAGGCGGGGCTGAGGGCGAGTCCGCAGGCCAGCGAGGTGAGGGTGAACCCGGCCATACCTATCAGGAACAGTCGGCGGCGGCCGATCAGATCGCCGAGTCGGCCCGAGGTGATCAGACCGAGCGCGAAGGCCGCGGTGTAGGCGGACAGCACCCACTGCAGGGTCATCGGCCCGCCACCGAGGTCGGCCCGGATGGACGGCCCGGCGAGGTTGGCGACGCTGGAGTCGATGAGATCCATGATCTCGCCGAGGAAGACGACAACAAGCACGAGCCACGCGGCACGCAGCGGCAGCACGGCGTTGACGCCGCCGGGCGAGGAGCACTGTTCGGTATACACGAACGGCATTCGACTACTGGAACGATGCTCGTGTCAAGCCGAACAGCGTTCGCCAAATATGGAACGAAGTTCGTTCATCCGGTATGCTCCGAACATGCCACCGACACCTCAGCAACGGCGCGCAGCGCGGCACCATCAGCCCGTTCCCGATGCGAGTGCGCCGCCGGCGCGAGGTCGGCGAGCGAAGCCGATCACCGTGGACGCCGTCGTCGACGCGGCCCTCGACATCGTGGCGCGCGACGGTTACGAGGCCCTGACCATGCGCCGCGTGGCAGCCGCTTTGGACACCGGGCCGGCATCGCTGTACGCCCACGTCGTCAACAAGGACGACCTGGACGAGCTGCTCATCGGCCGTCTGTGCGCCGAGATCGACCTGCCCGAGCCGGACCCCGCCGCCTGGCGGGAGCAGATCACCAGCGTCTGCACCCAGATGCGCGACCAGTACCTGCGCTACCCCGGCATCTCCCGGGCCGCGCTCGCTGCCGCCCCCACCAACGAGGACACGCTGCGCCTCGCCGAAGGCATGCTCGGCATCCTGCTCGCCGGAGGCGTCGCCCCGCAGACCGCCGCCTGGGGTATCGACTCCCTGACGCTCTACGTCAACGCCTACACCCTTGAGCTCTCCCTGCTAAGCCGCTCCGGCAACGAGTGGGTCGTCAGCCGGGACGAACTGCTGAGCCGGTTCTCCAACCTGCCCGACACCTTCCCGCAGACCAAGCGCTATGCCGCCGAACTCACCACAGGAACCGACCACGAACGCTTCGACTTCACCATCGACCTGATGCTCGACGGTCTCGCGTCCCACCGAGGCCAGGCGCAGGCAACCTGACTCGTCCCTGGGGTTCCGCGGTCCGCGCTCTCTCTGGCACGGCGAGGAGTCAGAGTCGCGCGCCGTCCTCCCCACGTTGCTGATAGATGGTCTCCGCGTGGCGCCGCAGGACCTCGGCCCACTGACCGGGGTCACGCGCGATCGAGATGCCGCCCGCCAGCACGTAGAGCTGCCGTTCGTTCAGGGGTTGCTGCGTGTTGGTCGCCGGGTCGACCAGGTTGGCGAGGTTGGTGAGCACTCGCGCGATGTGATCGGCGTCCTGCCCATCGAGTTGCACGTTTTCGGCCATGGCCGGGAGCGTAGCGACCGGAAGACAGACAGCGACTCGAACTCCCCCTGGGCCTTGGGCCGTGTGGATTACGAGATCGACCGGGAGGCGGCACGGCCGCCGGGCGGGGCGGTGTGCCGGATGCCGCCCGAGGAGGAGTAGCCGGCCACCCTGCGGCTTCCACAGCCAGCGCGCGGGCTGCCACCTACCAAACCGTCGGTACCCGCACGACGTGCACTCACCGAGGCGGCCGGGTCAGACATACGGGTTGCAATCAGGAAAACGAGTGAAACAAATCGAATAGTCCGCTTTGCTGACGGCGCCGCAAGGGTGCCGGAAGCATCGACGTTCTTCGACGACATCGGAGGTAGGCATGGCACGCCTGAGCCCCGTCGATCTGCAGAAGGCTCTATCGGGAGCCGACTACCCGACCGACCGCGACAAGTTGATGGAGCGCGCCAAGCGTAACCACGCCCCCAAGGAGGTCACGGAGGAGCTCTCCCACCTGCAGAAGAAGACCTACGAGAACCCCGCCGAGGTGAGCAAGGCCGTATTCGGCGAGTAGTGCCCACCGACGTACCGTCGCGAACGCCGGGCGGGTCCGACGCAGAGGGCAAAGTCGGACCCGCTCGGGACGACCGCACGGACGGCACCGCCGAGGCGGTCGCCGAACGACATCCCGATATGGCACTGCTGCGACCAGGCAGGAACCTCGGTGCCTGCGGACGCAACCTCATCGCCCGCCAGGTGGAAACGCCCTGTCTGGCTTTCTGTGACGATGACACCTGGTGGGAGCCGGGTTCGCTCACGACGGCGGCCGACCTTCTCGAAACCCATCCACGTGTCCGGTAGCCCTCCGGGAGGCGGGAGACGAAGTCGTGGGCGTTGGCGGCGCGTGCGGCGGCCTCGTTCCTGGCCCGCTAGCGGAGCGAGCCCGCTGAGGGACCGTCCGCAGGATCAGTTCGGTTCCGCGGCCTTGGGCTTCCAGCGGTGTTCGACCTTGGCCAGCCGCCAGTAGGTCAGTGCGCAGGCCCAGACCACCACGAACAGGCCGACGATGATGAAGCCCACGTTGTTCAGGTCGATGCCGGAGATCCAGTTGGTGACCGCGTCGTCCAGGTTGAGCTGGTCGTGCAGCACGCCGACCAGTTCGATGGTGCCGATGAGGAAGGCGACCGCGATGGACAGGCCGGTGATGGTGAGGTTGTAGTAGACCTTGCGCACCGGGTTGGAGAAGGCCCAGTGGTAGGCGAAGTTCATGAAGGTGCCGTCAAGGGTGTCGAACAGGCTCATTCCGGCGGCGAACAGCAGCGGCAGGCACAAGATCGCGTACCAGGGCAGTCCGGCGGCGGCGCCGGAGCCCGCCATCACCATCAACGTCACCTCGGTGGCGGTGTCGAAGCCGATGCCGAACAGCAGGCCCACCGGGTACATCTGGCCGGGACGGGTGATGGACTTGGTGAGCCGTCCCAGGATGCGGTTCATGAAGCCGCGCGAATCCAGGTGCTTCTCCAGTTCGTGCTCGTCGAACTGGCCCGCCCGCATGGCCTTGAAGACCCGGTAGATGCCAGCCAGGGAGAGCAGGTTGAGGGCGGCGATCAGATAGAGGAAGCCCCCGGAGACGCTGGTGCTGACCACGCCGAGCGTCTGGCGGGTACTGGAGTTGTCATTGGTCAAGGTGGTGGCGAAACGCGCTCCGGCCGCGATACCGCCGGCGAGCAGGACCACGATGGTGGAGTGGCCGAGGGCGAACCAGAACCCGACCGAGATGGGGCGCTTGCCGTCGGCCATCAACTTGCGGGTGGTGTTGTCGATGGCCGCGATGTGGTCGGCGTCGAAGGCGTGCCGCATGCCCAGGGTGTACGCGGTGACGCCCAGACCGAGGCCGAAGACCTGCTTGCCGACGGTGTAGTGGTGTGGCGCGACCATCGCCACCAGGATCGCGAAGGCGACGACGTGCAGTGCGGCTATCACCGCCAGCAGACCGCCGGTGCGTATCCAGTCCTTGCGTTCCCAGCGGATCACCGGCGTGGCCGGAATCACCACTTCTGCGGCGGCTGTCGGGGAGTTTTCGGACAGGGTCATCTCAGGGAGCCTCTCCAGCACCTCGTGGACGGGGACTTGTGCGGTGCCGTGGCCGGTCTCCTGGCTGACGGGTCGAACGCCGACGCACCCGACCTTCCCAGCGACCCGAAAGTCACCAGTGGCGACCGCCTGGCGGCGGAGGTGCGTCAACTCCCCAATCACAGTGGCGAGGGCCGCTCCGGACTTCAGCCCTTGTCAGGGCTGTCACCGGTCTTCCCGAGCACCACGGCGGGACCACGGTAGAGGTCCGGCCATTGTGGCTACAAGTCTGCGAAGGTACGCAGGTGTCTTGGTTGCCAAGGGGAAACGCGGCGAGAATGGCCGCATGCACCTGGTTCCGCCGGACCGCGCGCACCAACGCGCCACTGACGAACCACCGGCATCCGGGACACCGCGGTCTCCCAGGCACTGAGGCTGCTCCGCGCATCCGGCGCAGTCCAAACCGACAAGGACGGCCGCATCGTCCGTTACAGCCTGCGCGCCCCCGAGATCGCACGCCTCCTCGATGCCATTGGGCCACGCCCACCCCATGGGGCCGCTGAAGCTGGCCGACCTGATCGGGCTCGACACGTCGCCTCGATCGCCGAGTCGTTCCAGAGGAGTAAGCGGGAGGCGCGAGGGCGGCGCTTCCCGCCCTCCGCTCATTTCAAGCTCCGCGACCGCGTGTTTCAGCTCACCATCCGAATGATGGACGTGCCCCACCCGGTCATTGGACGGCCCCTTAGGCTGGCCGGTGCAGCTGGTTCGCCCCGTCCGCCAGGCGGGATGCGTCGTAAGAGGGAACCCGGTGGGAATCCGGGACTGCCCCGCAGCGGTGAGCGGGAACGACCGCCGTCATACGCACTGGGCCCATCCGGGCCTGGGAAGCGACGGCCAGTAGGTGTCCTCCTCGGTGAGGACGTGCCCGCGAGTCCGAAGACCTGCCAACTGCCCCTACTGGAAGGACCGCGTCACCGCTGCCGACCTCCGCGCCACCGCGGCCGAACTTCGCCGCGCGAACTGGCAGGAGCTGGTCGGAACCGGTATCCACGAGGTGCCGACCGGCGACTTCTCGTACTACGACCACGTCCTGGACACCACCGTCATGGTCGGTGCGATCCCCGAACGCCATCGCGCCGCCGTCGAATCGGACGCCATGGACGGCTACTTCGCGATGGCCCGCGGCACCCAGGACGTGGCGCCGCTGGAGATGACCAAGTGGTACGACACCAACTACCACTATCTCGTCCCGGAGTTGGGACCGGACACGGTCTTCACTGCCGACTCGGGCAAGCAGGTCGCGGAGTTCAAGGAGGCTCTCGCTCTGGGTCTGACGCCGCGGCCCGTCATCGTCGGCCCCGTCACCTACCTCCTGCTCGCCCAGCCCGCGCCCGGCGTGGCAGCTGACTTCGATCCGCTGACGCTGCTGGACCGGCTGCTGCCGGTGTACGCCGAGATCCTCGCCGACCTGCGGGCCGCGGGCGCCCAGTGGATGCAGTTCGACGAGCCCGCCCTGGTCCAGGACCGCACCCCAGCCGAACTGAACGCCGCCCAGCGCGCTTACCGCACCCTCGACACACTCGCCGACCGGCCCAAGCTGCTGGTCGTGAGGCAGGGCCCGGCGTGTACGACATCCACTCCCCACGCGTGCCGAGCGCACAGGAGGCCGCGGCCCTACTGCGCACCGCGCTGAAGGCGATCCCCGCCGAACGGCTGTGGGTCAACCCCGACTGCGGGTTGAAGTCCCGCGGTTGGCCGGAGACCTGTGACTCGCTGGAGAGCCTGGTCACCACGGCCCGCACGGTTCGCGCTGAGCTGCTCCCGTCCTGAGCCTGCCGATCACGAAGGGCCGGGACGCCTCGCGCGTCCCGGCCCCGGCTGGCGGGCGACTGACCATCGCCCCGGACCGGCGCACGTACGTGCCGTATCCGGTGGCCGGCACGGCACCGGGTCAGCCGCCCGCGCAGCCACGTCGCCGTCGGACGCCTCTTCTGTGGGCCTCTCGGGCACGCCGAACCACCCCTCTCTCCGGGGAGATCCGCCCCGGGTCCGTCGAGAACATGGACGCCAACCCCACCGTCTACCCCGGTGAGTCGGCGCTCGCGATCGTCGAGGAGTTCGTGCATCTGCGGCGTCTGTCAACGCAGGGCCACTCCACGCGGCACGTCGAACAGCAAATCGGTGGCTTGCGCGACCGGCTTGCCCACGACGTCCGCAAACCGGGATTCCTGGCGGTCACAGCGAGCATCGGCAGTCGGCTGTGCGGCTTCGGTACGGCCGTGCGGTCGGTGGACCCCGTTCCCACGCATCCCGCGCCGGACGCCTGGCGTTCGCACCAGCCGCTGGCGGACGCGATGCAGATCACGGACCTGACGGTTGCACCCGTGGCCCGAGGCAGAGGTGTCGGCACGAGGCTGCTGGACGTCCTGCTGCTGCCCGCGCTGGACGACCGGGCCTGGGTGGCCGCCGATCCGGGCGACCGGGCCACGATGACCTTCTTCCGCTGTCGTGGCTGGCGGCAGATCCTCTTCCCCTCTCCCGGCAAGCCAACCGACGGGCGTACGCAGGTCGTCTTTCTCGCTCCGTGCCATCCAGCGCTCACCGATGCGTCAACCGCTTGGTGCTGAGGGCCGGGCGCCAACTCCCACCACGTGCGCGGTCGCACGTCACACACTTGAAGAGAACAAGGTCACAATCGCGCCCTCTGCCGCTCGTCTGTCGACCTGCCCTAGCATCCGGGCATGACGGTCCTGCCTGACGACGGGCTCTCCCTGGCAGCCGAGTTTCCTGACGCGACACACGAGCAGTGGCAGCACCTGGTAGCGGGTGTTCTACGCAAGTCGGGCAAGGAAGTCTCGGACGCCGAGGCGGAGCACGCCCTGTCCACCGCGCTGGAGGACGGGCTGCGCACCCTGCCCCTGTACAGCGCGCGCGACACCGCGCCCGACCCCGGTCTGCCCGGCTTCGCGCCCTTCGTGCGCGGCGGCCGGGCCGAGGGGAACACGGTCGGCGGCTGGGACGTGCGCCAGCAGCACACGGTCGTGGACGCTGGCTCAGTTCTGACCGACCTGGAGAACGGCGTCACTTCCCTGTGGCTGGTCGTCGGCGAGTCCACCGGCATCCCCGTCCCGTCGCTCGACCGCGCCCTCGACGGCGTCTACCTCGACCTGGCACCCGTCGTCCTGGACGCGGGTGCCGAAGTCGAGCCAGCCGCACGGCGGTTGCTGCGACTGTACGAGGAACGGGGCGTCGCGGCGGACGCGGCACGCGGCAACCTGGGCGCCGACCCGCTGGGCCACGAGGCCCGCACCGGAGGCTCGTATGACTTCGCGCCCGTGGCCGAGTTGGCCCAGCTGTGCGCCGCGCGGTATCCGGGGCTGAGGGCGCTGACCGTGGACGCCCTGCCGTACCACGAGGCAGGGGGTTCGGCGGCGCAGGAGCTGGGCTGCTCCCTGGCGACGGGTGTCGCCTATCTGCGCGGGCTGACCGCAGCCGGGTTGGATGTCGAGCAGGCCTGTGCCCAACTGGAGTTCCGGTACGCCGCGACCGCCGACCAGTTCCTGACCGTCGCCAAGTTGCGCGCGGCGCGTCGGCTGTGGGCTCGGGTGGCCGAGGTCTGCGGAGCACCGCGGGCGGGCGCGCAGCTCCAGCACGCGGTGACCTCGCCGGTGATGATGACGCGCCGCGACCCGTGGGTGAACATGCTGCGCACCACGGTCGCGACACTTGCCGCGGGCGTGGGGGGCGCCGACGCGGTGACCGTGCTGCCCTTCGACCACGCGCTCGGTCTACCGGACGCCTTCGCACGTCGCATCGCCCGCAACACCTCCACCATCCTCATCGAGGAGTCGCACCTGTCCCGGGTGATCGACCCGGCGGGCGGCTCCTGGTACGTGGAGCGGCTGACCGACGAAGTCGCCCACGCGGCCTGGGAGTTCTTCCAGGAGATCGAGCGGTCGGGCGGTCAGGCGGCCGCCCTGCGCTCCGGCATGGTCCGCGAACGGCTGGCCGCTACCTGGTCCGTGCGCAGCGCGAAGCTCGCCAAGCGGCGTGAACCGGTCACCGGGGTCAGCGAGTTCCCGTACCTGGCCGAGAAGCCGGTCGTCCGTGCTCCCGCGCCCGAGCCACCGTCCGGGGGCCTGCCCCGCGTGCGGCGGGACGGGGCGTTCGAGGCGCTGCGTGCCCGTTCCGACGCCCATCTGGCCGCGACGGGGGCCCGGCCCCGTGTCCATCTGACCGCTCTCGGGCCGGCCGCCGCGCACACCGCGCGGCTCACCTTCGCCGCCAACCTCTTCCAGGCGGGCGGCATCGAGCCCGTCACCGAGGAGACGTTCGAGGAGAGCGGGGCGCGGGAGGTCTGCCTGTGCTCCAGCGACGCGGTGTACGAGGAGCAGGCCGAGGCCACCGCACAGGCGCTGCGGGCGGCGGGCGCGCGGCACGTGTTCGTCGCGGGCCGTCCCGGAACGTACGCGGGCGTGGACGCCTACGTCTTCGCCGGCTGCGACGCCGTCGCCGTACTCTCCGCCACGCTCGACCGCATGGGAGTGTCCTGATGTCCATCCCCGACTTCTCGGCGATCGAGCTGGGGAACCCGGCCGCCGACGGCAGCCCCGACGAGTGGCGTACGTCGGTGAAGAAGGCGGCCGACGGTGCCGATCTGCTCTGGGAGACGCCCGAGGGCATCGCGGTCAGGCCGCTCTACACCGGGCAGGACCTGGAGGGCCTGGACTTCCTGGGCACCTACCCGGGCATCGCGCCCTACCTGCGCGGCCCGTACCCGACGATGTACGTCAACCAGCCCTGGACGATCCGCCAGTACGCGGGCTTCTCCACCGCCGAGGAGTCCAACGCCTTCTACCGGCGCAATCTGGCGGCCGGTCAGAAGGGCCTGTCGGTCGCCTTCGACCTGCCCACGCACCGCGGTTACGACAGCGACCACCCGCGGGTGACCGGTGACGTCGGCATGGCGGGCGTGGCGATCGACTCGATCTACGACATGCGGCAGTTGTTCGACGGCATCCCGCTGGACCGGATGACGGTGTCGATGACGATGAACGGCGCGGTGCTGCCGGTGCTCGCGCTGTACATCGTGGCGGCGGAGGAACAGGGCGTAGCGCCCGAGAAGTTGGCCGGGACCATCCAGAACGACATCCTCAAGGAGTTCATGGTCCGCAACACCTACATCTATCCGCCGAAGCCGTCGATGCGGATCATCTCCGACATCTTCGCGTTCACCTCGCAGCGGATGCCCCGCTACAACTCCATCTCCATCTCCGGCTACCACATCCAGGAGGCGGGTGCGACGGCCGACCTGGAGCTGGCCTACACCCTCGCCGACGGCGTGGAGTACATCCGGGCCGGGCGGGACGCGGGCCTGGACGTGGACGCGTTCGCGCCCCGGCTGTCGTTCTTCTGGGCGATCGGCATGAACTTCTTCATGGAGATCGCCAAGCTGCGCGCGGCCCGGCTGCTGTGGGCCAAGCTGGTCAAGCAGTTCGAGCCGAAGAACACCAAGTCGCTCTCGTTGCGCACTCATTCACAGACCTCCGGCTGGTCGCTGACCGCTCAGGACGTGTTCAACAACGTCACGCGCACCTGCGTGGAGGCGATGGCGGCGACCCAGGGCCACACCCAGTCGCTGCACACCAACGCCCTCGACGAGGCGCTCGCGCTGCCCACCGACTTCTCCGCCCGTATCGCCCGCAACACCCAGCTGCTGATCCAGCAGGAGTCCGGCACGACGCGCGTGATCGACCCCTGGGGCGGCAGCGCGTACGTGGAACGGCTGACGTACGACCTCGCCCGCCGGGCCTGGCAGCACATCCAGGAGGTCGAGCGGGCGGGCGGCATGGCGCAGGCCATCGACGCGGGCATCCCCAAACTGCGCGTCGAGGAGGCCGCGGCCCGCACCCAGGCCCGCATCGACTCCGGGCGGCAGCCGGTGATCGGCGTGAACAAGTACCGGGTGGACTCCGACGAGCAGATCGAGGTGCTCAAGGTCGACAACTCCTCCGTGCGCGCCCAGCAGATCGCCAAGTTGCGGCGACTACGCGAGGAACGGGACGAGACCGCCTGCCAGGACGCGCTGGACGCCCTGACCCGGGCGGCCGACGGCGAGGGGAACCTGCTGGAGCTGGCGGTGCGCGCGGCCCGGGCGAAGGCGACCGTCGGAGAGATCTCGTACGCCCTGGAGAAGGTGTACGGACGGCACGCGGGCCAGATCCGTACGATCTCGGGCGTGTACCGCAACGAAGCAGGCGAGTCCCCGTCCGTGGACCGTACCCGTGGTCTCGTCGACGCCTTCGCCGAGGCCGAGGGCCGCCGACCGCGCATCCTGGTCGCCAAGATGGGCCAGGACGGCCACGACCGCGGGCAGAAGGTGATCGCCACCGCCTTCGCCGACCTCGGCTTCGACGTGGACGTCGGCCCGCTGTTCCAGACCCCGGCCGAGGTGGCCCGCCAGGCCGTCGAGGCGGACGTGCACATCGTCGGGGTGTCATCGCTGGCCGCCGGACACCTCACCCTCGTACCGGCGCTACGCGAACAGCTCGCCGAGGAGGGGCGCGAGGACATCATGATCGTGGTCGGCGGAGTGATCCCGCCGCAGGACGTGCCGACGCTGCTGGAGATGGGTGCGACGGCCGTGTTCCCGCCCGGCACGGTGATCCCGGACGCCGCCCACGACCTGGTCTCCCGGCTGGCGGTCGACCTCGGGCACAGCGACCTGTGAGGCCGTGAGCCCATGGCCATCGACCTCGACACGTACGTCAAGGGCGTCCTCGACGGCAAGCGGGCGGTCGTCGCCCGCGCGATCACCCTCGTCGAATCCACCCGCCCCCAACACCGGGCACTGGCCCAGGAGTTGCTGACCGAGCTGCTGCCGCACAGCGGGAAGGCCCGGCGGATCGGGGTCAGCGGTGTACCGGGCGTGGGCAAGTCCACGTTCATCGACGCCTTCGGCACGCTGCTGACCGGGCTCGGACACCGGGTGGCCGTGCTGGCCGTCGACCCGTCCTCCACCAGGACCGGCGGCTCGATCCTCGGCGACAAGACTCGGATGGAGCGCCTGGCCGTCGACCCGGCGGCCTTCGTCCGGCCCTCCCCCACCGCCGGCACGCTCGGCGGTGTCGCCAAGGCCACCCGCGAGTCGATCGTGGTGATGGAGGCCGCCGGCTACGACGTGGTGCTGGTGGAGACGGTCGGCGTCGGCCAGTCCGAGACGGCCGTCGCGAACATGGTCGACTCCTTCCTTCTGCTCACCCTGGCCCGCACCGGAGACCAGTTGCAGGGCATCAAGAAGGGCGTTCTGGAGCTGGCCGACGTGATCGCCGTCAACAAGGCGGACGGTCCGCACGAACGCGACGCCCGCACGGCGGCGCGTGAACTGGCCGGTGCGCTGCGGCTGATGCACGGCAAGGATGCCTTCTGGACACCGCCGGTGCTCAGTTGCAGCGCACGGGAGTCGACCGGTCTGGACACCGTCTGGGAGCGGCTGGAGCAACACCGCACGCTGCTGGACTCCAACGGCCGCCTCACTGCCCGGCGCCGCGACCAGCAGGTCGACTGGACCTGGACCATGGTCCGCGACGAACTACTGGGCCGCCTGCACGCCGACCCGGCGGTCCGCTCCCTCGCACCCGCCCTGGAGCAGCAGGTCAGAAACGGTGAGCTGACGGCCACACTAGCCGCAGAACGCATCCTGGACGCCTTCACACCGTCAAGGCTGCGCGACTGATGAAACGTTTCCCGTACCACAACCTGTGGGCGAGGCGGCTGGTGTCGCGCCGACGCGAAGGCGGGTCCGCAGGTGGCCGGATGCGGTCCCATAGGACTGGCCGCCTGCGACGCCTACCGTCGGCCACCAGGTACCTGTGTCGCGTACCTCAGTGAGTCTGTGGTTGCCGCTGAGCGCAGTGCGGACAGATGCCGGTGAGCGCGGTCAGCGTGCGGTACACCGTGGACAGCCCGACAGGCGATCCACCGGACAGCAGACGTTTGTGCAGGGCCTGGGCGCTGACGAAGTCCCCCGCCGCGACCAAGTCGGCCAGTACGACCGCGCGTTGCGGCGTCGGGCGTCCGATCGCCGCCACTTCCTGGGATGGCTCGCTGTGAGGTCGGTTCCTTGACATCACCGGGCCTTCCCTAAGCCCTCCGCGGGATCTGCGGTGCGAGTGGGCGAACTGGGCGGGGGCTGGGCGGTCATGCCGCGCTTTCACCGGCAAGCGGTGTCCGGGGTCTGCTGTATGCGTTGCGGATCCAGCGTGCCCCGTGGGCCAGGAGGTAGCCAGCGAAGGCGAAGGCGGTCACGAAGAAGCCGACGGGCCAGTTCGTTTGGTAGGCCGCGGCGATCGATGCCCAGGCGGTCAGTAGCGCGATCACCACCGACAGGACGACGGCGTGCAGCGGTCGGTCGGTGAGGCAGCGGGCCGTGGCCGCGGGGCCGACCATCAGGCTGAACATCAGCAGAGCGCCGACAACAGGTACGGCCGTGGTGGTGGCCAGGGCGACCACGACGAGGAAGGCAATGTCGATGCGGTGGTTGCGGATGCCACGTGCGGCGGCCAGCTCGGGTGCCACCGAGGTGAGCAGCAGCGGCCGATAGAGCACGGCGATCGCGCCCAGGCACAGCGCGCCGAGCAGCGCGGTCAGACCGATCTCGTTGCCACTGACCCCCAGTACCTCTCCGAACAGCAACGAGTAGATCTCGGGGGCGTATTCGGTGCTCCAGCTGAGGAACAGCGAACCCGCACCTAGCATCATCACCAACGCCAGGGCGGTCACCACGTCATGACGGCCGCGGCGGCCGAGCATGCCGATGCCGAGCGAGGCTCCGAGCGCGAACGCCCCAATCCCGAAGATGGTGTTGAGGCCGAGCAGGCTGGCGCCAGCGGCCCCCGCGAAGGCGGCCTCCGGCACGGCGTGGGCGACGAACGCCGATCCACGCAGGACGACGAAGAATCCGACGACGGGGGCGACCACAGCCACGATGGTCGCCACAACCCAGGCGTTGAGCATGTAGTCCGCGAACACCTCAGCCCTACCTCACCGTTGACAGGGGTTGCCCCGTGACCGGTGCCCCGGCACGGCGTTGTCGGACGCGTACCGTCCGAAGGCGGCTGCCGAGGTCGGTGAGCAGGTAGACGGTGAAGAGCACGGCCACCACGCAGAAGCTCACCGGCCACCCCTTACCAGCTGGCGGCCACCGGTAGCTGTCGTAGGCCAGGACGATGCCGACCCACGTCGATACCATCCCGATGACGCCGGCCAACACCATCGCCACGGCTGGGCGCTTGGTCAGTCGTAGCGCGGTCTCGGCGGGTCCGATCAGCAGTGCGGAGCTGAGGATCGTGCCCACCGTCACCGAGGAGAGTGCCGCCGACAGTGCCAGGATCAAGAGGAACGCGACGCCCAACGTTCGCACCGGGATGCCGCGGGCCGCCGCCAGCTCCGAGCTGACCGAACTGAGCAACAGCGGACGGTACAGCAGAGCGAGGAGCACCAGGCAGGCGATGCCGAGCAGGATCATGGCCGGCAGGGTGATGCCGTTGAGCGCGAACAGGGAACCGAACAAGATGGTGATGGTCACCCCTGTCGTGCTGTTGGCGATCGTCTCGAAGTAGAGGAACAGGGCTGACAGGCCGAGCGCGGTGCTCAGCACCAGCCCGGTCGCCACGTCCCGGCCGCTGCGTCGCTGTGCGCCGACCAGTTCCATTGCTCCGGCGACGATGAAGCCGCTGGTGACGAAACCCCACAGGGGTGTGATGCCGACCAGGAACGCGGCGGAGCCGCCAAGGGTGCCCAAGGCGCTCAACGCGTGCCCGGCAAAGGACTGTCCGCGCAGCACGGTGACCACGCCCACCGCTCCCGAGACGAGTGCGACGACCGCCCCGGCGAGGACCGCCGTGCGCACCGGCTCGCTGTGGCCGAAGCCCGGGGCGAAGAGGGCGTGCAAGATGCCTTCCATCACAACCTCACCGCCCCTCCACAGACGCGTCGGCGGCGGGGGCTCCTGACTGCCGGGGAATCGCGTCGAGCCAGACGTGCGAACCGGAGACGACCAGGACCCGTCCGTCGGCCCGAAGGACGTTGACCTGGTGGCCGTACAGCTTGCTCAGCACCTCGGTACGCACCACCTCGTCGGTCGTCCCGACCGCCACCCGGCCACCGGCCACATAGACGACTCGGTCCATCACGGGAAGCAGCGGGTTCATGTCGTGTGCGGAGAGCAGGACCGCGATGCGCTGCTGCTCCGCGATGCGGGCGAGGAGATCGACGATCTCCTGGCCGCTGCGGATGTCGAGATTGGCCAACGGCTCGTCCATCAAGAGCAGTTGCGGGCGGCTGATGAGCGCGTGGGCGATCAGTACGCGCTGCAGCTCGCCGCCGGAGAGGTTGCCGACCCGGGCGTCGGCGAACGCCGTGGCGTCGACGGCATCGAGCATCTCCTCGACGCGTTGCCGGCGTTGCCGGGACGGAGTGCGCGGTCCGACCTTCTCGCCGTCCAGCCCGAGGGCGACCAGGTCGCTGGCGCGCAGCGGGGCATCGGGGTCGATCAGCACTTTCTGCGGGACGTAGCCGACCGAACGGTTACGCCGCGCGAGCGGGCGGCCGTTGACCAGGACTGTGCCTTCCGCGGGTGCCAGCAGTCCCATGACGACCCGCAGGATCGTAGTCTTGCCGGCACCGTTGGAGCCGATCAGGCCGGTGAACTCCCCTGGCGCGAGTGAGAATCCCACTTCGTCGAGGATCTGCCTTCCTCCCCGCCACACGCTGACGCCCTCAAGGGCGAGGACGTCACCGCGGCGCATCTCGTCGCCGGTCATCACAGGGTCGGCGCCGACTTGCCGTTGGCCACGGCGTTCCTCAACGCGGAGACCTCGGCGTTCATCCAGGACTGGTAGGTGTAGCCGGGCGTCGGCATG
Source organism: Streptomyces silvisoli (assembly GCF_029269905.1). Lineage (NCBI taxonomy): Bacteria > Bacillati > Actinomycetota > Actinomycetes > Kitasatosporales > Streptomycetaceae > Streptomyces > Streptomyces silvisoli. The sequence goes on from NZ_JARJBC010000003.1 coordinate 129,102, forward strand.
GTCTCGTAGACCCCGACGACGGGGATGTTGTTCTGCTTGGCCAGCGTCATCAGCGACTGCGTCAGGGAATCGGTGACCTGCTGGTTGTAGACGAAGACCTTCGCCTTGTGCTGGATGAACAGCGCCTTCTCGGTGGCGACGTCCTGCGGTGAGGGGTCGGTGCCGTTCATCACGTCGGCCTGGAACGCCCAGGGGGTCAGGTTCTTGAACCCGAGCGCGTCGAGCAGGTAGTCGGCCACCGGCTCGGTGGTCGCCACCGCAGCGCCGGGAGCGGATGCCTTGAGTTGCGAGATCGCCTGGTTCCACGGCTGGAGTGAGTTGTCGAACTTGGCGGCGTTCGCGTCGAAGTCGGCCTTGTGCGACGGGTCCATGGCCGACAGGTCCGCGGCGATGGCCTTCGCCACCGCGGGCATCGTCGTCGGCTTGAACCACAGATGCGGGTTCGGCGTGGAGTCCGGCAGGCCGAGCAGCTTCTGCACGTCGATCACCTGACGGTGGGAGTTGCTCGATGCCTGCTCTATCTTGCCCATGAAGTCGTCGTAGCCCACTCCGTTCTGGACGATGAGCTGGGCGGAGCTGACGGTGTGCGCGACCTTGGGGTTCGCCTCGAAGGTGTGCGGGTCCGTGTTCGGGTTGCTCATGATCCCGGTCACCGACACGTACTGACCGCCGATCTGGCTGACGGCATCGGCGTACTCGTTCTCCGCCGCCACCACCTGGATCGTCTTACCGGTGCTGGCGGCGCCGGTCTTCGACGAAGAGGACGAGCACGCGGTGGCCGTCACGGCTGTCAGGGCCACCACGGCGGCGATGAGCCCGGTGCGTATGGACGACCGGGCGGGACGGGAGGCGGGGGCGGCAGACATGCGGGGGCTCCTTCGAACGATGCCGACAGACGGCCGCGCAGCGGCACGCTCCATCGGTGCGGTGATGCCGACAACAGTAGGTGATAATGATTTTCATATCCACTAAGGAAGAAAATCATGGCCCCTGAATCGGACACACCTGCGCTGCACGCGCTGGTGGAGGCGAAGCCGGCCCTGTGTTGGTCGCCCGAGCAGATCGCGGCGGGCCGCGCCGTCAGTTCCCCGGCGGCGCTTCGATGCCGATCTCGTACGGGGCGATCTACCTACCGCTCTACGACCCGCGCCGCCGCCAGGCCGTCGACCGCAGTCCCACGCCACTCGCCTGCCGAACTCCTTCCCCGCCCCATCCACGAGGTGTCCCGTTGGATGTGGGCACGAATCCATCAAGGTCACGGTAGACCGATACGGCCACCAGACCCACCTGACCCAGGGCGGCAGCGACCGCTGCCGCCAGGTCGTCGAGACGGCCTTCGGTCAGCAACTGTTCAGCGGACACCCACGCTGGCCAGCGCAGCCCTCTGACCAGGTGTGATGTCGGTAGGCCAGTAGACGTAAGCCACGCCTCCCGAACCGCCCACCACCTGGCCTTTCGCGTTGTAGCGCTTCGTCCTCAGCCAGATGTTCTCGAACTGGCGCCGCTTGTAGACGCGCCGGACCGCAGCGTCGTCAGCGCTGAACGGGTCGTTGGCGATCACGTCGCCGGTCGGGGTGAAACCGACCACGCACATCAGGTGGCCCGCCGTGCCGTAACCGGCGCCGTCGAGTTCCGAGGCGAGGAAGGACTGGGACGTTATCACCGGGATGCCGTGCCGGATCAGCCGTTCCACGTCGTTCAGGGAGCGCAGCCGGGTGATCACCGCCTCCATCTCGTGGTAGCTCGCGGCGTACGCCGCGTTGAACGGCCAGTTGCCGCAGCCCTGGTACTGCCAGTCGTAGGTGTACCGGGCCGCCTGGTCGACCTGCGGGTCGGCGAACGACGGGTTGACCCAGGCCAGTTGGGCGGGGGTGGGTCTGCGCCCCCAGTACTCGACCACCATCTGCGAGGAGGTCGGGCTGCACCATGCCTCGCCGCCGTTGTTGTACTCGGGGTACTGGCCCTTGTGGACCTCCTGTGAGTAGCGCGGCACCCGCAGTTCGTGCCCCGCGCCCTCCCCCGGTTTCGACGCGGGCACCGTGAAGCGGTCCGGTACGGCGGAGGCCATGGCGCCGATCCGCCAGACGATCGGGGTCAGTTGGGTACCCGGCCTGCGGTAGAGGGTCAGCCGCAGCCGGTACGAGGCCAGCCGCAGCCCGCCGGCCGGATTGTCGATGGCGAAGGTGTCGGTGGAGATGCCGCTTTTGCCGTCGTCCTGGCCGTCCACCGAGGTGCGCTTGATGTCGGTGTCCCCGGACGCCCAGCGGCCCATCACGTACCAGGGCGTCGTACCGCCGTCGCTGTAGGTGCCGCTCAACTCGGCCTGGAGCCAGGTGCCTTGCGGGGTGTGCGCGTTCCACGAGGCGACCAGCTCGGTGGCGCCGAACGGCAGGGTGCGCGGCGGGGAGGTCCAGGTGGCGTACTCCCAGGTGCTGGTGGTCTTGGTGTGCGGGTCGGTGTACTCGACGGTGCCGACCGGACGGTCCAGCACGATGCCTGGGCGGCGGCCGGGCAGCGCCCTGGTGCCCCGCCCGGATCCGCAGCGCCAGTCGGTGTACGAGGTCCAGGAGTGGTAGTCCACGGGCGCCGCCTCCGGGCCGGGTGCGGGGGTGGCCGCCGGTCCCTCGGTACCGCGCGGCTCGGCGGACGCATGCGTCGCGGCGCTGGCGGTGGTGGCGGCCAGCGCGGTGACCAGGACGGCGCGGCGGGATGTCGGTCTTCTCATGTGGCGGAACCCCCTTGTCGTTGACGCGTCGGGTCGGTTCTGTCGGACAACTGTCGTACCGGGTGGGGAGGTTGGCCAGCCCCCGCTGTCAGGTGGGCAGTACGACCAGCTCCCGGCCGGTGACGTTGAGCCGTTCGCCGCCGGTCTCGGTGACCACGGCGATGTCCTCGATACGGGCACCGAAGCGGCCCGGCAGATAGATGCCCGGTTCGATGGAGAAGGCCATTCCGGGCTCAAGCGGCCGGTCGCTGCTCGCCACGATGTACGGCTCCTCGTGGGTCTCCAGGCCGATGCCGTGCCCGGTGCGGTGCAGGAAGTGCTCGCCGTATCCGGCGTCCTCGATGATGTCCCGGCCGATCGCGTCGAGTTCCCGCGCGGTGAGCCCGGGCCGTACCGCTTCGGTCTGCGCCTGCTGGGCGCGGCGCAGTACCGCGTACAACTCCCGGAAATCCGGGTCCGGTTCACCGACCGCGTAGGTGCGGGTGGAGTCCGAGCAGTAGCCGTCGGCCGTGGTGCCGCCGATGTCCACGACCACCGGGTCGCCGGCCCTGATCACCCGGTCGGAGACCTCGTGGTGCGGGCTGGCGCCGTTCGGTCCGGCGGCCACGATGACGAAGTCGCAGGTGGCATGGCCCGCCTCGATGATCGCGTCGGCGATGTCCCGGGCCACCTCGCGCTCGGTGCGGCCCGGCCGCAGCCACTCCCCGATCCTGCGGTGCACCCGGTCGATCGCCGCCCCGGCCCGGCGCAGTGCGGCCACCTCGGCCGGGCTCTTGCGCATCCGCAGCTCCCGTAGCACCACACCGGCCAGGCTCTGCTCCGCGTCAGGCAGCGCGGCCCGGAACGCCAGCACCTTCTCCGCCCACATGTGGTCGTCCACCGCGACCCGCGTGGTCCGAGCGGGCAGCCGGTCGGCGACCAGCGCGTAGGGGTCGTCGGTCTCCGCCCAGCCGATGATCTCGACGCCGAGGCCACCGACCGGCGAGGCCTCGGCGGCCGCCTTCTCCAGCGCGGGAACCACCAGCACCGGCTCACCCTGCGCCGGGCACACCAGGCAGGTGAGCCGCTCCAGCGGCAGTGCGTGGTATCCGGTCAGATACCGCAGATCCGGCCCGGGCGAGATCAGCAGCGCGTCCAGTCCGGCCGCGGCGGCGGCCCGGCAGGCTGTGGTGAGCCGGTCGGCCGGGTAGAGGTCCGCGGTGGCGGAGGCATCGTGGGAGTCAGTCACGGCCTTACCGTAAACGCCGCCCGCGCGGGGCGCATCGGGCCCGCGGAAGGACGCGCCGTAGGCTGATCGCGATGGACCAACACCACGCCCGCTCCGCCACGCTGGCCCGGCTCGCCGCCCGGCTGCGTGCTCTGCCGCCGTCCTGCGGCCCGGTGCGGCTGGTCGCGGTGGACGGGCACGCGGGCTCCGGCAAGAGCACCTTCGCCGCCCGGCTGTCCGAGGCACTCGACGGGGCGCCCGTGGTGCATCTGGACGATCTCGCCACCCACGAGGAGTTCTTCGGCTGGACCGGGCGGCTGCGCGAGCAGGTGCTGGAGCCGCTGGGCCGGGGGGTTGCGGCGCGGTACGCGGTGTACGACTGGACCGCGTCCCGGTTTGCCACCTTCGCCCGGGTGCCGTGTGCGCCCGTGGTGCTGATCGAAGGCGTGGGGGCGGGGCGACTGGAGGTACGCCCGTTTCTGGCGGGACTGGTGTGGATGGAGTTTCCCCGGAACCACTCCTGGGAGCGCGGCCGGCATCGCGACGGCCCGGAGCTCCACGGCTTCTGGCAGGGCTGGACGCGGGCCGAGGCCGATCACTTCGCGGCCGATCCGTCTCGTCCTTTCGCCGATCTGCTGGTACTGCAGAGGTCGGATGGATACGAGGTACTACCGGGACCGATGTGCCGATCCTGAACGGCCTTGCTCCTTACGTACGGTGACAGCGCGCGGCCGGTGAGCTGCGAAGGCGAAATGTCTGGCACTAAGTGTCCGATGGCGGCTTGACCTGGGGGGCGTACAGGACTTACGTTCTGAATGCGCGGTCGGCAGCCGACCGCCCGATGACACGAAGCCCCCGGTTGTTCCCCCGTGACCGGGGGCTTCGTCCTGTGCGGGCTAAGCGGAATGCCCTGTTTGTCGGGAACGTTCTCACCCTGTGTCACGGTCGGCCCAGCGCCTTTGGGCGACGGCCGGTTCGCCATGTGTAACCTGAGAGTGCGGTGCGCCGCTCTCTACCCCACGCAACACCGCAGGTACGATGCCGAAGGGGGCGACAGGCCGTCGCGGTCGGTCCGCTCCCACGCCAACTTCCTTGGCGGTTAGGCCCGTTCGACTGCAACACAGTTCGACAGGACCGTTCGCAGGAGTGGCGTTGGCAGGCCACGGGGGGCACGGTTGTGGGGGACCTGATGGACTTCGGTACTGAGCGCTCCGGCGCCCCCGCCGATCTGGCGTGGCTGCGCGCCGTCGACGCCTGCACGGTGGGAGCGTACGCGCAGGCCGAGGAGGAGTTCCGGGCTGCGGTACGGCTCGATCCGGGCATGGCCGACGCCTGGCTGGGACTGCACGCGCTGCGCGCCGACACCTCCACCGCCCTGCTGCGGATGTACCGGCACCGGGACCGGTTCGGCGAGCAGCGCAAACGCCACAGCCGCTCGCTCAACTCCTGGTACTGGCTGGGCTGGTGGGTGCAACCGGTGCTGGAGTCACCGCGCGACCTGCTGCTGGCCCACGCCTCGCACTGGCTGGACGGCCGACATGTGGCCGACCTGGACCGGGCGTTGGCGGAGTGCCCACCGGTGGACACCGATTCGCAGGTCCGCTTCCTGCACGCCTGCCGGGCGTACCTGGTCAAGGACTGGGAGCAGTTGGTCCGGCACACCGAGCCACTGCTGGACGATCCCATACTGGGCATAGAGGCGGGCCTGTTCGGCGGCATGGCCCGGGTACGACTGGAGATGTGCGGGCAGGCGGAGCCGCTGCTGGCCGCCGCGCTGATGCGCTGCCGCAGCGAACTGCCGCAGCGTAAGGAACTGCGCTACTGGCTGGCCCGCGCCTACGAGGGCACCGGCCGCTCCGCCGCCGCGCTGCCGCTGTACCGGGCGGTTCACCGGGTGGACCCCACCTTCATGGACACCGCCGCCCGACTGGCGGCGATCACCGAGGCCGAGGACGGTCTGGACGAGGCCCAGGACCTGGCCACCGTGACACTCGCCGGAGTCGGCCAGTTCGGCCCGGACGGCTCGCCCGACGGCGAGCAGGGCCCGCTCCCCGACCCGGACCCCGGCCGCGCGTCCGACGGCCCTCCGGCGTCCCCCTCCCCCGCTCCCGCCCCGGGGGACGACGACGCGGTACGGGAGAAGGTGGTGCTGCCGGTGGCCCCGATACCGCCGGAGATACCGATGGGCACCCCCGATCCGGTACTACTCGCCAACGCGCTGGCCGAGTTGGAGCGGATGGTCGGTCTGGAACCGGTCAAGCGGCAGGTCAAGGCATTGTCCGCGCAGCTGCGGATGGCCCGGCTACGGGCCGGGCAGGGGCTTCCGGTGCAGCCGCCGAAGCGGCACTTCGTCTTCTCCGGCCCCTCGGGCACCGGCAAGACCACGGTGGCCCGCATTCTCGGCCGGGTCTTCTTCGCCCTCGGACTGCTCGGCGGCGACCACCTGGTGGAGGCCCAACGGGCCGACCTGGTCGGCGAGTTCCTGGGTCAGACGGCGGTCAAGGCCAATGAACTGATCGACTCCGCGCTGGGCGGCGTACTGTTCGTGGACGAGGCGTACAGCCTGTCCAACTCCGGTTACAGCAAGGGCGACGCGTACGGCGAGGAAGCGTTGCAGGTGCTGCTGAAGCGGGCCGAGGACAACCGCGACCGGCTGGTGGTGATCCTCGCCGGGTACCCCGAGGGGATGGACCGGCTGCTCGCCGCCAATCCCGGCCTGAGTTCCCGCTTCACCACCCGGGTGGACTTCCCCAGCTACCGGCCGCTCGAACTGACGAAGATCGGCGAGGTGCTGGCCGCCGAGGGCGGTGACCGCTGGGACGAGGAGGCCCTGGACGAACTGCGCAGCATCGCCGGTCACGTGGTGGCCCAGGACTGGATCGACGAGCTGGGCAACGGGCGCTTCCTGCGCACCCTGTACGAGAAGAGTTGCGCGTACCGCGACTTACGCCTGTCCATGTACGACGGCACGCCGACTCGCGTGGACCTGTCCACGCTTCGACTCCCCGACCTCATGCAGGCGTACGGTGAGGTCCTCTCGGGCCGAGGCCCGGGCCGACCACCGCTGGACTGAGGGCCTTTCACGGGACTGCGGCCCCCTGACCCCCGCTGTGGGTCAGGGGGCCGCAGTCCCCGGGCGTCAGCCCGCCATCGCGGACGGCCGCGGTGACGGTGCGGCCTCGGGGCGCCGGGGCTCGGCGACGATCCGGTGGGCGGGGTCTCGAACCTCGCCGACCAGCATCTCCAGCACGTCCTCCAGCGCCACCAGCCCCAGCGTGCGGCCGTCGGCGTCAGTGACGGCCGCCAGGTGGGACGCCGCGCGCCGCATGGCGGTAAGCGCGTCGTCCAACGGGAGTTCGGCCCGCAGCGTCGTCATCGGACGCCACAGCCTACGCGGCACCGGGCGGTCGCCCTCGTCCGTCTCCTGAAGCTCCAGCACGTCCTTGACGTGCAGATAGCCCAGGAACGCCCCATCAGCCCCGGCCACCGGGAAGCGCGAGTAGCCGGTACGGACGGTGAGTTGCTCGACCTCGTACGGTGTGACCTGCGGCCCCACCGTCACCAGTGCGGACGGCTGCAGCAGTACGTCGGTGACCGGTCGGGTGCCCAACTCCAGGGCGTCCTCAAGGCGTTCCAGGTCACCGGGGTCGAGCAGTCCGGCCTGCCGGGAGTCCGCCAGCAGATAGCTGAGCTGCTCACTGGTGAAGGCCGCCTCGATCTCGTCGCGCGGCTCCACCCGGAACAGCTTCAGCACCAGCCGCGCGCAGGCCCCCAGCACCACGATCACCGGACGGAACAACCGCGCGAAGGCGACCAGTCCGGGGCCCAGCCACAGCGCCGTCTTCTCCGGCGCGGCCATCGCCAGGTTCTTCGGCACCAACTCACCGATGACGAGGTGGAAGAAGACCACGAAGGCGAGCGCGACGACATAGCCGATCGGATGCACCAGCCCCTCGGGCACCCGTAGCGCGGCGAACACCGGCTCCAGCAGTGCCGCGACGGTCGGCTCCGCCACCGCGCCGAGGGTCAACGAGCAGACGGTGACGCCGAACTGCGCGGCGGCCATCATCTGCGGCAGGTTCTCCAGCCCGTGCAGCACGGTACGGGCCCGCCGCTGCCGCTCCGCGAGCGGCTCCACCTGGCTGCGCCGCACCGAGACCATGGCGAACTCGGCGCCCACGAAGAACCCGTTGCCGAGTACCAGCAGTAGCGCGAACAGCAGTTGCAGGAAGCTCATCGCCCCTCCTCCTGCCCGTCACCGGTGCGCACCAGTCGTATCCGCTCGGCCCGGTGGTGCACCACCTCACGCACCCGCAGCTCCCAGCCGGGCAGCCGGGCGATGTCGCCGGGGCGCGGAATACGGCCCAGCAGATCGGCGACCAGTCCGGCCACCGTCTCGTACGGCCCCTGCGGCACTGCCAGCCCGATCCTGGCCAGCACGTCGGCCCGGCAGCTGCCGTCCGCGTCCCAGGCGGGGTGGCCGTCCTGGGCCGTGGCCTGGGCCAGCTCGGGAGTGTCGGCACCCTCGTGGTCGTGCTCGTCACGCACCTCGCCGACCAGTTCCTCCACGATGTCCTCCAGCGTCACCACACCCGCCGTGCCGCCGTACTCGTCGACCACCACCGCCATCGGCTGCTCGTTGCGCAGCCGCTCCAGCAGCGGCTGGACCGGCAGTGTCTCCGGGACCAGCAGCGGCGGCACCGCGATCCGGCCCACGGGCGTGACGGCCCGCAGCGGGGCGGGGACGGCGAGGGCGGCCTTGAGGTGGACCACACCGACCACCTCGTCCAGCCGCTCCCGGTAGACCGGGAAGCGGGACAGGCCGGTGGCCCGGGTGAGGTTGAGCACGTCGGCAGCGGTCGTGGTGTCCTCCAGCGCGCTGACCTTGACCCGTGCGGTCATCACCGACTGGGCGGTCAGCTCACCGAGGTTGATGGTGCGCACGAACAGGTCGGCGGTGTCCTCCTCTATGGCACCGGCCCGCGCCGAGTGTCGGGCCAGCGACACCAGTTCGGTGGGGGTTCGGGCGGACGCCAGCTCGTCTGCCGGCTCCACGCCCAGGGCACGCACCAGCCGGTTGGCCGCCGAGTTGAGCGCCTGGATGACGGGCCGGAAGGCCCGGGAGAAGGCCCGCTGCGGACCGGCCACCATCCGGGCCACCTGCAGCGGCCGGGAGACGGCCCAGTTCTTGGGCACCAGCTCGCCGATGACCATCTGCACCGCCGAGGCGGCGATCATGCCGAGCACCACGCCCACCCCGGGCGCCACCGCGCCCGGCAGCCCGATCGCGGTGAGCGGGCCGGTGAGCAGCCGGGCCAGCGCGGGCTCGGCGAGCATGCCGACCACCAGCGAGGTGATGGTGATGCCCAGCTGGGTGCCGGAGAGCTGGAAGGAGAGCTTGCGCAGGGCCGCGACCACGCTGCGGGCCCGTCGGTCCCCGCCCGCCGCGGCCCGCTCGGCCTCCGGCCGTTCCACGGTGACCAGGCCGAACTCGGCGGCCACGAAGAATCCGTTGGCGAGGATCAGGAGAAGTGCCGCACCGAGCAGCAGGAGGGAACTCATGCCGCCACCACCACGCATGAAGCGTTCACAGCGGAGGCGGCGCAGGTACTACAGGACGATTCGTCCATCGCCGGTTAGATGTCACTCCTTGGATCGTTCCGGTCTCCCCCGCGGCGTAGCGGGGTGGGCGCACACGCGCCATGTACCTCAAGAGTAGTCAAGCGGCGGCGCCCAGGGGGAGGCCCGCCCACGCCATCAGGGCGTTATGTCCGGTTTCACCGGTGGTCGCGACCGCCCGTGCCGTACCCGTCGACCAGCGCCCGCAGCTGTCGGGCGTGCCGTAGCGCCTGCTCCCTGGCCATCCCCGGCTGGATGCCCATGGCGGCCAGGCTGGTGCCGTCGGCGAGGTCGAGGTAGACCCAGGGATCACCCGCACGCAGGTTGACCCGCAGCACTTCGGCCCATTCCAGGCGGCGCTTGGTGGTGAGGTTGACGACGGTCACCCCGCCCCGGTCCGCGACCACCTTGGGGCGGCTGAGCAGCACCAGCAGCGCGAAGATCAGCAGCCCGGTGCTGATCATGGTGGACCGGTCGGTCACCGTCCACGGATCCGGCATCGCCAGGGCGACCACGGTGAACGTGACCAGCATCACACTGCCGACCGACAGCAGCACCGCCCGGGTCCTGGTGGGCCGGAAGGTCACCGGCAGCTCGGGCAGCGGGTCGGAAGCGGGCATCTCGGCGGGCTTCCCGGTACGGGACGAGGCGGCGGTCACAGGCGGCAGGCGTGGATGCCGGTGGTGAGGATGGCCCGGGCCCCCAGCTCGTACAGGTCGTCCATGATCCGCTGGGCCTCGCGGGACGGCACCATGGAGCGGACCGCTACCCAGCCCTCGTGGTGCAGCGGGGAGATCGTCGGCGACTCCAGGCCCGGCGTGAGGGCGACCGCCGCCTCGACCTTCTCGGCACGGATGTCGTAGTCCATCATCACGTACCGCCGGGCCACCAGGACGCCCTGCATACGGCGGAGGAACTGCTGGACCTTGGGGTCCTCGGTGGACGCGCCGGTGCGGCGGATGACCACCGCCTCGGACTCCAGGATCGGCTCGCCGATGATCTCCAGGCCCGCGTTGCGCAGCGTGGTGCCGGTCTCCACGACATCCGCGATGATCTCGGCGACGCCCAGCTGGATGGCGGTCTCCACCGCGCCGTCGAGGTGGACCACTGAGGCGTCCACGCCGTTGTCGGCGAGGTGCTTCTCGACCAGTCCGGCGAAGGAGGTGGCGATCGTCATGCCGCCGAACTCCTTGACGCTGTTGGCGGTGCCCGGACGAGTGGCGTACCGGAAGGTGGAGGCGGCGAAGCCGAGCTGCATGATCTCCTCGGCCTGCGCACCGGAGTCCAGCAGCAGGTCGCGGCCGGTGATGCCGATGTCGAGGCGGCCGGAGCCGACGTACACGGCGATGTCCCGCGGGCGAAGGAAGAAGAACTCGACCTGGTTCTCCGCGTCCACCAGCACCAGTTCCCTGCGGTCCTTGCGCTGCCGGTAGCCGGCCTCATGCAGCATCGCCGACGCAGGCTCGGACAGAGAACCCTTGTTGGGGACGGCGATGCGCAGCATGGGAACGGCTTCCTTCGGTGAGTGCGGGTGGCGTACGGAGGGAAGGTGGCTCACAGGTGAGCGTATACGTCGTCCAGGGAGATTCCCCGGGCGACCATCATCACCTGAAGGTGGTACAGCAGCTGCGAGATCTCTTCGGCGGTGCGGTCGGCGCCCTCGTGCTCGGCGGCCATCCACACCTCAGCGGCTTCCTCGACCACCTTCTTGCCGATGGTGTGCACGCCCGCCTGCACCAGTTCGGCGGTACGGGACGTGCTCGGGTCGCCGCTGGCGGCCTTCCGCTGGAGCTCGGCGAAGAGTTCCTCGAATGTCTTCTTGGCCATGGTGGTCACACTCTACGTGACGGCCCGCCCGTCACCCGCCACCACCCTCAAACGAGGGCGCGTACACGCCCCCTGCGACATCCACCCGTCACCCGCCACCACCCTCAAACGAGGGCGCCGCGCGCCCTTCCGTCGCTGCTAGCGCCAGGGCTCGGAGACCGACCGCAAGGTCGCCGCCGTGGCGATCGCGGCGGTGACCGCCTCATGTCCCTTGTCCTCGGCGGAGCCAGGCAGTCCGGCCCGGTCCAGCGCCTGCGCCTCGGTGTCACAGGTCAACACGCCGAAGCCGATCGGCACTCCGGTGTCCACCGAGACCTGAGTGAGCCCGGCCGTCACTCCCTGGCACACGTAGTCGAAGTGCGGGGTGCCGCCACGGATCACCACGCCGAGGGCCACCACCGCGTCATAGCCGCGACCGGCCAACACCTTGGCCACGACCGGGAGTTCGAAGCTGCCGGGTACCCGCAGCAGGGTCGGCTCGTCGATGCCCAGTTCGTGCAGCGCCCGTAGCGCACCGTCGACCAGACCGTCCATCACCTGCTGGTGCCACTGCGCCGCGACCACGGCCACCCGCAGGTCACCGCAGTTCTTAACGCTCAGCTCTGGGGCGCCCTTACCGCTCACGTCTCTCCTTAGGTGGGGTCCGAGGGACAGTGCCCCCGGGGAAAACTAAACGCCGGTCACTGGTTTCCGCATGCGCCGGTCGGCGCTGCGGCGTCGAGCCACGGCAGTTCATGGCCCATCCGGTCGCGCTTGGTGCGCAGGTACCGCAGATTGTGCTCCCCGGCCTGCACCGGCATCGGCTCCCGGCCGGTGACGCGCAGACCGTGCGCGGTCAACGCCGCCACCTTCTGCGGGTTGTTGGTCATCAGCCGCAGCGACCGCACACCGAGGTCGGCGAGGATCTGGGCACCCGCGGCGTAGTCGCGGGAGTCGGCGGGCAGTCCCAGTTCCAGGTTGGCGTCCAGCGTGTCGCGGCCGCGCTCCTGAAGCTCGTAGGCGCGCAGCTTGTGCAGCAGGCCGATGCCGCGGCCCTCGTGCCCGCGCAGATAGACCACCACGCCGCGGCCCTCGACGGCCACCTTCCGCATCGACTCCTCCAGCTGCGGCCCGCAGTCGCAGCGCAGCGAGTGGAAGACGTCGCCGGTCAGGCATTCGGAGTGCATCCGCACCAGCACGTCCTCGCCCTGACCGACCTCGCCGTACACCAGCGCGATGTGCTCGACACCGTCGGCGGTGCTGCGGTAGCCGTAGGCGCGGAAGTCGCCGAACTCGGTGGGCAGCGCGGTCGTCGCCTCACGGCGCACGGTGGGCTCGCTGGCCCGGCGGTAGGTGATCAGGTCCGCGATGGAGATGATCGCCAGCCCGTGCTTGCGGGCGAACGGCACCAGCTCGGGCAGCCGGGCCATGCTGCCGTCCTCGTTGGCGATCTCGCAGATCGCGGCGGCCGGGCGCAGCCCCGCCAGCCGGGCGAGGTCGACGCCCGCCTCGGTGTGCCCGTCCCGGGTGAGCACGCCGCCGGAGCGGGCGCGCAGCGGGAAGATGTGTCCGGGGCGCACGAAGTCGGTGGCCGCGCTGCCGGGGGCGGCGAGCATCCGCAGGGTGGTGGCGCGGTCGGCGGCGGAGATGCCGGTGCTGGTGCCGTGCTCGGGGGCTGCGTCCACGGAGACGGTGAAGGCGGTGCGCATCGACTCGGTGTTCTGCTGCACCATCTGCGGCAGGTCGAGGCGCTCCAGGTCGGGGGCCTCCAGTGGGGCGCAGATCAGGCCGCGGCACTCGGTCATCATGAAGGCGACGAGTTCGGGCGTGGCGAGCTCCGCGGCGAAGACCAGGTCGCCCTCGTTCTCCCGGTCCTCGTCGTCGACCACCACGACCGGGCGTCCGGCCGCGATGTCGGCGATCGCCCGCTCGACGGGGTCCAGGGCGAAAGTGTCGCCGTCGGCGTCGTACCAGCTCTGCAACGCGGTCATGCTCGGCCCCTTGTGTTCGCTTCTCCGCCCTCGCGGCGCGAAGGTGCGGCTTTCACTGTTGTCTGCGGCCCGGCGGCCGCGAGTGCGACGCTCACGCGACTCCTTCCAGAACGGTCCCGGTGTTCGGAAGCACCCGGGTGCGCAGCCACCAGGCGCGCATGCCCGCGATCACGAGAATGAAGTAGACGCCGTAGACGAGGGCGGAGAAGACCAGCCCGCTGCTGAACGCCAGCGGCACACCGACCAGGTCCACCGCGAGCCAGGCGAACCAGAACTCGACCCAGCCGCGGGCCTGCGCCACCATCGCGGCGAGGGTGCCGACGAATATGTACGCGTCCGGCCAGGGGTTCCAGGACAGCGCCGGGTAGGCCGTGAACAGCCCGCCGACGAGCAGCGTGCCGAGCGCCAACCCGGCCAGCAGCAGGCCGCGTTCCCGCCAGGTGGCGAAGCGCACCGCGACATCGCCCTCGGTGCGCAGCCCCCGCTGCCACCGGCCCCAGCCCCACAACGCCACGACGATGACCACGAGTTGCTTGCCGATACCACCGCTGAGGTGCGCGGTGGCGTACGCGACGACCAGGACCAGCCCGGAGAGCAGCTGTGCGGGCCAGCTCCACACCGAGCGGCGCCAGCCGAGCGCGAGCGCGGCCAGGCCGAGCACGTTGCCGATCATGTCGGACCAGATGACGTGCTGTCCCAGTACGGAGAACGCCTGGCCGGACAGCCAGTGCAGGGCGCTCACTTGGCCACGTCCCCGGTACGGTCGCCCAGCAGCCGCTCGACGTACTTGGCGAGCACGTCCACCTCAAGGTTGACCGGGTCGCCGGGCTGCTTGATGCCGAGCGTGGTCAGCGCGAGGGTGGTCGGGATCAGGCTGACGGTGAAGTGGTCGTCGGCCGCCTCGACCACGGTGAGGCTGATGCCGTCCACCGTGATCGAGCCCTTCTCCACCACGTACCGCGAAAGGGCCTTCGGCAGCGAGACCTTGACGATCTCCCAGTGCTCGGCGGGGGTGCGCTCCACGATGGTCCCGGTGCCGTCGACATGCCCCTGGACGAGGTGGCCGCCGAGCCGCCCGCCGAGCGCCATCGGCCGCTCAAGGTTGACCCGGGAGCCGGTGCGCAGCGCGCCCAGGCTGGAGCGGTGCAACGTTTCGGCCATCACATCGGCGGTGAAGGCGCCGTCCGCGGTCTCCACGACCGTGAGGCAGACGCCGTTGACCGCGATCGAGTCGCCGTGCTTGGCGTCTTCGGTGACTACCGGGCCGCGCAGGGTGAAGCGGGACGCGTCACCCAGGTCCGCCACGGCGACGACCTCGCCCAGTTCTTCGACGATTCCGGTGAACACTCAGTTCTCCTCGGCAGCTTCGGCATCGGGGTGGGCCCGCAGGGCCCTCGATGAGGGGTGGTGGTCGGGCGACGGGTGGGACCGAACCAGGTGGTCGGGTGACGGGTAGGCGGTGATGCGGATGTCGGGGCCGATGGGTTGCAGGTCGGCCACATCGAGCCGCAACGCCCGTTCGATGGTGGGGATTCCGGCGTCGGCGAGGGCGGCGGGCCCGGCGCCGAGCAGTGCGGGTGCGAGGTAGCCGATGACCTTGTCCACCACCCCGGCGGCCAGGAAGGCCCCGGCGAGGGTGGGTCCGCCCTCCAGCAGCACGGACCGAACGTCGCGCTGGTACAACGCGCTGAGCAGGGCGTGCGGGTCGAGACCGCGGCCGTCGGCGGCGCGCGGCAGGCGGAGCACCTCTGCCTTGAGGTGGTCGGTGTCGGCGTCCTGGGCGACCGCCACCACGGTGGGCGCGGCCGAGTCCAGTACGCGTGCGTCGGGGCTGATGGTGGCTTCGGTGTCCACCACGACCCGCAGCGGCTGGGTGATGTCACCGTCGACGCCGCGCACCGCGAGCTGCGGGTCGTCGGCGCGCAGGGTGCCGGAGCCGACCAGCACCGCGTCGGACTCGGCGCGCAGGCGGTGCACCTCGGCCCTGGCCTGGGGTGCGGTGATCCAGCGGCTGGTGCCGTCGGCGGCGGCGCTGCGGCCGTCCAGCGTGGCGGCGTACTTCCAGGTCACGAAGGGACGCTGGCGGGGGGTGGCGGTCAGCCATGCCTCGTTGCCGCGGGCCGCGGCGTCGGCGAGCAGTCCGCCCTCCACGTCGATGCCCGCGGCGCGCAGGGTGGCGGCGCCGCCGGTGGCGGTGGGGGTGGGGTCGGCGACGGCGTAGACGACCCGGGCGACTCCGGCGGCGATCAGCGCCTGGGCGCAGGGGCCGGTGCGGCCGGTGTGGTTGCAGGGCTCCAGGGTGACGACCGCGGTTCCGCCGTGGGCCCGCCCGGCCGCGGCGCGCAGTGCGTGCACCTCGGCGTGCGGCCCGCCGGCCCGCTGGTGCCAGCCCTCTCCGGCGACCTCGCCGTCCGGATCGAGGATGACGCAGCCGACGACCGGGTTGGGGCTGGTGGAGCCGAGCCCACGGGCGGCGAGCACAACGGCCCGCTGCATCGCGAGGGCTTCAACTGCGGTGGCCACCGGGTCCTCCTGCCTCTTCGGGCGGACTCCGGGGCTCAGTCGGGACGCGTACGGGCGAGAACGCCTCGTACGGGCAAATACACCGGGCCACACCGTGGTCGGCAATGCGCCGCCGCGAGTACGAACGCTGGCGGGGCCGCCGAAGACGGCGTACCGGTGGATCCCGCGCGCACTGCCTCCCATCCGGACTTTAACCGTCGGTCCAGGAATTTCACCTGGTCAACCGGCCGCTGGTTGCGGACGGGTCGCGGACTGTAACCGCCGGTTCGGACTTTCACCGACCCCGGAGTGCGCTTTGTCACTGGTACAGCTTCAGTCTGCCACGGCTGATCGGGAACTATGCGGGCGAGGCCCTGTGGCTTGAGTCACAGGATGGATGCGGAACGTGAAGGTCCGATTCGCTGGGCCGAAGCGACCCCACGGCGGCCCGGCTCGCCGGTCGCTCAGCCCGTGACCGGATCGGGCTGTTCCGGTGCGGGGCGCAGCGCGTTGACATCGCCGCCGGGTGGGGTGCGCAGCCTGGACAGCGCGGCGCGCACGGCCCGGTCTCCCACGTCGGCGGCGTCCACGAACAAGGCGGTTGGAGCGTAGAGCCATTGCCGCCGCGCGGGCAGTGGTGCGGACATGACGAGAGCACGACGGCTTGGGGACGGCCGGGCGCAGATCGGCACTGACAGACTGGTTGACGTGCGGACATCCCCCGCCGAGCCGCTGACCGGGGGCCCACCGCGCGAGCACTGCCTGCGACGGGAGCGTTGATGAGCGAATGGCGCTGCACCGGGATGTCGTGGCGCGCCACGGGTCCGGTGCTGGGCTGGTCCTCGGCGACCGCCGGTGAGCGCGAACGGCCGCTGGTGCTGGGCGAGTCGCTCGCCTTCGCCGCTGGTGGGGACCGCCGCTGCAGCGGTGTGCGGCGAGCCGGGCGGCGCCTCAGGTGCCCGTGGCAGGCCACGGTGCCCGACGGCGCCGTCTGCGGGCAGTGCCCGGACTGCTCGGCCGTCGACCGCTCCTCCTCGGTCGCCGCCGACACCGCCTTCGACGACCGGCGCCCGTTCCGCCTGTACCTGGCGTGGTTCGGCCCCGGCCTGCTGAAGCTCGGCATCACCGCCGCCGAACGGGGCCACAACCGGCTACGTGAACAGGGCGCCCTCGCCCACACCTGGCTCGGCCAGGGTCCCCTGGCCGCCGCCCGCCGCGCGGAGGCGTCCCTCGGCCCGGCCCTGGGCATACCCGACCGCGTCCGCCACGCCACCAAACTCGCCGCCCGTATGGCCGCGTCTGACCCCGCCGACCGGACGCGGGAGATGGCGACCGCCCATGAGTGCGCGGTCTCCTGCGCGGCCTGGCCGGAGACCCTGCACGACCTCCCGCTGGGGATCACCGACCACACCCCCGCCTACGGCCTGGACCTGGCCTCCCCACCGCTCCCCCACGCGGAGATCAGCCACCTCTCCCCCGGCAGCACCGTGGCGGGCGCCCTGACCTCGCTGGTGGGCACGGACGCGTATCTCAGCACCGGATCAGGGCTGTTCACACTCGACCTGCGCCTGCTCTCCGGCTGGCCCCTCACGTCCGCGTCCCCCACCGACCGCACCACCGCGCCGACCCGGCCGCTCGGACCGCGCGAAGGAGACCAGGACGCCTTGTTCTGAGGGCACTTCGCGGCGCCGCGGTAGCCGCTCATTCCGGCTTTGTCGTCGTCCGGTCGTAGTCGCTCGTGCCGGCGTCGAGGAGGGGCATCCGGCGTTGGGCGGCGGCGCGGGAGAGCCAGCGCAGGGCGTGGTAGCCGGTGAGGACGATGAGCGTGCCCAGGGCGATGCCGTTGAGCTCGAAGTGGTTGGTGATCTTGAGCGAGACACCGCCGATGGCGATGATGACTCCGGAGGCGGCCGGGACGAGGTTCAGCGGAACGGCGAAGTCCACCTTGTTGCGGACCCAGATCTGGGCGCCCAGCAGGCCGATCATGCCGTAGAGGATCACCGTGATCCCGCCCAGCACGCCGCCGGGGATCGCCGCCACCATGGCGCCGAACTTCGGGCAGAGGCCGAAGAGCAGAGCGAAGGCCGCCGCCGCGGAGTAGGCGGCGGTGGAGTAGACCCGGGTCGCCGCCATGACCCCGATGTTCTCCGCGTAGGTGGTGGTCGCCGGACCGCCGACGGCGGTGGAGAGCATGGTGGCCGTACCGTCCGCCGCGATGGCCATGCCCATCTTGTCCTCCAGCGGGTCCCCCGTCATCTCCCCGACCGCCTTGACGTGGCCCGCGTTCTCGGCCACCAGGGCCACCAGGACGGGAAGGGCGACGAGGATCGCCGAGGCCGAGAAGTCGGGGGCGTGGAAGTGCGGCAGACCGATCCAGTGCGCCTTGGCCACTCCGGAGAAGTCGATGCGCCAGTGGTCGGTGATCTGACCACTGCCATTGGCCGAATGGATCCTTCCGGTGGTGCGGTCGAGCACCCAGGAGAGCGCGTAGCCGAAGACCAGGCCGAGGAAGATCGCGATCCGCGACCAGAAGCCGCGCAGTACGACCAGCGCCAGCCCCGTGAACAGCATGGTCAGCAGTGCCGTCCACTGGTCCTGCGGCCAGTAGGTGCTGGCCGTGACCGGGGCCAGATTGAAGCCGATGAGCATCACGACCGCCCCGGTGACCGCTGGCGGCAGCACCGCGTGGATGACCCGGGCGCCGAGCACCTGGATGGCGATGCCGCACCCGGCCAGGCAGGCCCCCACCACCAGCATCGAGCCGGTCAGCGTCCCGGCGTTGCCGCCCTGACGCGCGATCACCGCGGACACGCCGACGAAGGAGAGCGAGGAGCCGAGGTAGCTGGGGATGCGGCCCCGCGTCATCACCAGGAACAGCACGGTCGCCACGCCGGACGCCATCAGGGCCAGGCTCGGATCGAGCCCCATCAGTACCGGGGCGACGAAGCAGGCGCCGATCATCGAGACGACGTGCTGGGCGCCCAGGGCGATCGTGCGCCCCCAACTCAGCCGCTCCCCCGGTTTGACGACCTCGCCGGGCGCCAGGTGCCTGCCATCACCATGCAGCTTCCAGCCGAAGCCGGTCATCGATCACGCTCCGTCCACTACGCTCCGGGCGACGAAGCATACGACGGCGCGGCGCGCCGGCACGGTCAGTTGGTGCTGGCGGCGAAGTCCTCGAGGCCGACCACGCGCAGCAGCCGAAGCCGCTCGTACGAGTCGCTGCCGGGGCGCGCGGTGTAGACGATCAGCCGCTGGCCGCCCTCCTCGCTGAGCAGCGCCTCGCGCGCCAACTCCAGTGCGCCGACGACCGGATGGCGCAGCCGCAGGCTGTTCCGGTGCCGTGGTGCAGGCTCGGGGTGGTCCCACAGGTCGGCGAACTCCGGGCTCGCCGTGCGCAGCCGGGCGACCAGCGCGGCGGCCCTGGCGTCCTGGTGGCGTGCCGCCAACGCCGTCCGCAACCGGGCGACATGGGCCCGGGAGTGGGCCAACAGGTCCGGCGGGGCGAGGAGTTCCCGGGCGGCGGGGTCGGTGAAGTGCCGGAGGATGATGTTCCGCCGCTCTGGCGGGAGGTTCGAGTCATCGCCGAGCAGCGCCGCCGCCAGTGCGTTGCGGGCCAGCACATCGCCGATGCCGTTCACCACCTGGGCGGGGGTGTCGGCCAGGCGGTCCAGGATCAACAGCATTCCCGGGCTGACGTGTTCGCCGGAACCACGGTCGTCCGGCGGCTCCTCCCCCGCCAACCTGAACAGATGGTCCCGTTCGCCGTCGGTCAGCCGCAGTGCCCGGGACAGCGCGGCCAGGACCCGGCGCGACGGACGAGGCGCGCGGCCCTGTTCCAGCCGGGTGTAGTAGTCGGCGGACATGTCGGCCAGCCGGGCCACCTCCTCCCGCCGCAGTCCGGGGGTCCGGCGGCGCGGCCCCGCCGCCAGCCCGACGTCCACGGGCGCGAGCCCGGCACGGCGGCGGCGCAGGAAGTCGGCGAGAGCGGTGCGGTCCACATGTTCAGGATGCGCGGCACCGAAGACCGTATCCAGGGTGTGCCGGTCCCCGTATCGGGGTTGCCGTCGACGGGCGGGCGTCAGTCCAGGTGGAAGACCTCTTCGGCGTGGACCCACAGTTCTCCCCCCGCCGCGCTGTCCAGCGGTTGCTGGCAGGGGTCGGTCAGCTGCCACCAGCGCCGGGTCTGCGGGTCGGCCGCGATACGGGCCTGGTCGGCGGCGTAGTCGTCGCCGGTGTACTCGAAGTAGGCGAACAGCAGGCCGTCGCGCAGGAAGATCGAGTAGTTGGTGATGTGCGCCGCGGTCAGGGTCTTCAGCACCGAGGGCCAGACCTCCTGGTGCAGCCTTCGGTACTCCGCCTCGTGCTCGGGACGGAGCCGGACCACCTGGGCGACGCGTCGCGGGGGCTTCGACATGGGGCCAGGATGCCCAGGCCTGCGTACCGCCGGAAGGGGGGAGGCGGCCTGTCGCCCGTTGTGGGGAACGCCGGGCGGGGCGAATCGCCCCAAGTGTCCGTTCACTGGGACGCTGACCCGCATGACTCCAAGCGGGCAACTGTCCTCGGCGGCAACCGGTGTTGACTCCGCACTGGCACGGATGCGGGCGCTGTACGAGACGCTGCCGCCGGACGACGGCGTGGCGGTGTTCAACCGGGTGTACCTGGCGGTGACCGAGGCGCTGCGCGGCCGGATCGCGGACGGCTACTTTCCCGATCCCTACGCCACGGCCGAGTTGGGTGCGGTGTTCGCGGAGCGCTATCTGGCCGCCGTCGACGCCGACGCGGCCGGGCGGCGGGCGCCCGCGTGCTGGCGGCCGCTGTTCCAGTTGCGCGGACACCGCGGGGTGCGACCGGTGCAGTTCGCGCTGGCGGGCATCAACGCCCACGTGGGCCACGACCTGCCGATGGCGGTGGTCGACGCGTGCGAGGCGCTCGGCGCGCCACCGCACGCCATCCAGCGGGACTTCGAGCGGGTCGGGCGGATGCTCGGGCTGCTTGAGGACCGGATCCGCGAGGAGTTGATGCCCGTCGGCGACGTTCGGGAGATCGGCGACGCGCTGATCCACCTCGCCGGGGCGTGGAGTCTGGACGCGGCACGGGACGCGGCGTGGGACGCCGCGCAGGTGCTGTGGCGGTTGCGTGAACTGCCGCATGTGTACGCGACGTTCACGGATCGGCTGGACGCCGGGGTCGGGCTGGTCGGCCGGTGTTTGCTGACCCCGCTCAACTAGGGGCCGCCGGGGTGGGGGCGAGCCCCCACCCCCAAGGCCCGTCAGTCCTCCGGTAGTTCCACCGGCGCGATCTCCTCGTAGACGTCGCCCGGGCCGGGGTTGGTCGGGTCCGTCTCGCCACCGAGGTGGTGCATCACGCCCCACACCGCGTTCAGGGCGGTTTGGACCGCGCCCTCGGCCCAGCCTGCGGTCCAGGAGATGTCGTCGCCCGCCAGGAAGATGCCGCGCTTGTCGGCGGGCAGCCGGTCCTGCATGAAGTGGGTGAACAGGCGACGCTGGTAGCGGTAGTGGCCCGGCAGGTTGGCCTTGAACGCCCCCATGAAATAGGGCTCGTTCTCCCAGGAGATGGTCACCGGGTTGCCGATGATGTGCTTGCGGATGTCGACCTTCGGGTAGATCTCGCCGAGCGACTTGAGCATGACCTCCATCCGCTCGTTGGCGCTGAGCGGAAGCCACTTGAGGCTGTCGTCGCACCAGGTGTACGACAGGCAGATCACCGCGGGCTTGTCCGGCCCGTCGTCCAGCAGGTACGTGCCGCGGGTCATCCGGTCGGTGAGCGTCATGCTCATCACGTCCCTGCCCGTCTCCTCGTCCTTGTCCAGCCAGAACGGCCGGTCGACGGGGACGAACAGCTTTGACGACTCCATGTAGTGGGTGCGCTCGATCGCCGTCCAGTGGTCGATCGGGAACAGCTCGTCATCGCAGGCGATCTTCGACAGCAGCATCCAGCTCTGCGCGGTGAAGACAACCGCTTTGTAGGAACGGATGTCGCCGGACGCGTCGGTGACCGTGATCCGGTTGCCCGCGGTGCGGTGCAGCCTGGTGACGGCCGGGCGCGGCTCACCGTCGTGCAGCGACTTCAGGGACGTGCCCGGCGCCCAGTACACCAGCTTGGCGGGCTCGTCCTCCCAGAGCCGCAGCGGCAGTTGCTCGCTGCCCCCGACGATGCCGCGGTGGTCGTCGTCCGCGCCGGTGTAGACGACGCGCAGGATCTCCAGGATGGAGTTGGGGAAGTCGGTGTCCCAGCCGCCGGTGCCGAAGCCCACCTGGCCGAAGATCTCACGGTGGCGGAAGGACTTGAACGCCGGGGAGTCGCAGAGGAACCCGTAGAAGGTCTGGTTGTCCAGCTTCTCCACCAGGTCCGCCCAGAGGGCGCGGATGGCGGGCACGTCGCGCTCGCGGATCGCCCGCTGCATCTCGGAGAACCGGGCGCCGTCCTCCAGGCAGGCGTTCCAGGCGTCCATCACCTGGTGGTAGACCTCGGGCAGGTCGTCGAGGGTGCGCGCGTAGTGCGACTCGCCCTTGAGGTCGACGACGGTCGACGGGGTGTCCGGGGCCAGCGGGTTGGGGAACGGCCTGGTCTCCAGGCCGACCATGTCGATGTAGTGCTGGAAGGCGGTGGAGCACGGCGGGAACCGCATCGCGCCCATCTCGGCCGTCAGGTCGTCGCAGCCGTCGAAGCGCGCGGTGCGCAGCCGCCCGCCGAGCCGGTCGGCCTCGTAGACGACCGGCTTGAGGCCCATCTTCATCAGCTCGTACGCGGCGACGATGCCGGACAGTCCGCCGCCGACGACGGCCACCTCCGTGCCGTGCTCGTGCGCCGGTATCGAGCCGAGGCCCGCCGGGTGCGCCAGGTAGTCGTCGTAGGCGTACGGGAAGTCGGGGCCGAACATGGTGATCGGCTTGGCCGCCTCCGGAACCTGCTCGTCGTGGACGGCAGTGGGCACCGTGGACGTCATCGGCGTGCTCTCCTTGGCGGGGCGGTACGAGAAGGGCGGTACGAGAGGGGAGACCGGAATCAGGCGAGCGGCCCGTACAACTCGGGGCGGCGGTCGCGCAGATACGGGTTCTGGCGGCGCGAGGCGCGCAGGCGCACCGGGTCGACGTCGGCGAAGACCAGGTCCTCGCCGGTCCCGGCGCGGGCGTGCGCCACGCCGTCGGGACCGGCCAGACAGCTGAGCCCGGCGAAGTGGAACTCGCCCTCGGCGCCCGCACGGTTCGCATAGGCCAGATACAGCTGGCTCTCGAACGCGCGCGCCGGGACGAGGGTCTGGGGTACGACCTCGAAGGGCCGCATCAGTGC
This sequence comes from Streptomyces silvisoli, assembly GCF_029269905.1. Lineage (NCBI taxonomy): Bacteria > Bacillati > Actinomycetota > Actinomycetes > Kitasatosporales > Streptomycetaceae > Streptomyces > Streptomyces silvisoli. Next base: position 152,266 of record NZ_JARJBC010000003.1, read on the forward strand.
GGTGGGCACCACGATCAGATCGGTACCGGCCAGCGCGTGGGCCCGCACGTTCTCCGGGAACTCGACGTCGTAGCAGATCAGCAGGCCGACGGTGAGCCCGTCGAGGGTCGCCTGGACGATCAGTTCGTCTCCGGCCGTGAAGTGCCGGGCCTCGAACTCACCGAACAGGTGCGTCTTGCGGTAGTTGGCCAGCCGGACGCCGTCCGGGCCGATGAACTGGGCGGAGTTGAAGACCCGTTCGCCGTCACGCTCGGGGTATCCGTACACGATCGCGACCCGGTGCTCGGCGGCGATCTTCGCGACGCGCTGGGCGCCGGGGCCGTCGGCGGGCTCGGCGAGGGTGGCGACGGCGTCCCCGAGAGCGTATCCGGTCAGGTACATCTCGGCGGTCGCCAGCAGCGCCGCGCCCGTGGCGGCGGCCCGCCGTGCGGCGTCGTCCAGCGCGGCAAGGCTCTCCTCGGTGGTCCGCGGCACACCGCTCGGGCCCTGGTACAACGCGATGCGCAGCGGCTTCATGGTGTCGTGGCCGTTCCGTGAAGGGGTTCGGGGGTTCCCTCGAAGGTACGGGCGCCTGCGGCGGGCTCACAAGGTCGGGTCATTGCGTTCCGACGGCGGGTTCGTTGCGTTCTGAGGGGCTTGCGTGGTGAATCGTTGCGCGGGTGCGCTCGCTGGGTTTTCGCACCTGGTCCGCCCGTGCGCTCCGCCGGTTCGTGGGGTGGTTTCCGCCGCGCCGCGGTGGGGGCCTACGCGGCGGCGACCGCGTCCCTGACCACCTGGCGGAGCCAGGCGTGGCCCGGGTCCGCGTCGTGGCGGGGGTGCCAGGCCATGCCGATGCGGACCGGCGGCAGCTCCAGCGGGACCGGGAAGGTGCGCAGCCCCAGCGCGTCCACCGCGCGGGCCGCCACACGCTCCAGGACCAGGCCCACCGCATCGCTCTCCATGATCATGAACAGCGAGGCGGCCAGCGCGGGCGCGGAGCCGACCACCCGGCGGCGCATCCCGCGGTCGGCCAGCGCGTCGTCCAGCGGGCCGTAGAACCGGCCGCGCCGGGAGACCAACAGGTGTCCGGCGTCGGCGAACTGACGCAAAGTCAGCTTGTTCTCCCGGGCCATCGGATGGCCCGGCCGTACCACCGCGACCATGCGGTCCTCGAACAGCGGCTCCACCCGTACCTCCGGCTCGCCGCGGTCGATGACGCCGATCTCAAGGTCCACCGAGCCGTCCCGCAGCGGCGGCACACCGGAGCGCTCCTCGGGCAGGAACCGCAGCTTGGAGCCAGGCGCCTCGCAGGCCACCCGGCGCAGCAGTTCGGAGCCGAACACCATCACCAGCGCGTCGAACGCCACAATGGTGAACTGCCGCTGGAAGGTGCTGGGGTCGTCGGGTGCCACCGAGGCGAAGACCGCCCGCGCCTCCTCCACCACGCGCCGCACCTCGGCGCGGATCGCCAACGCGCGCGGGGTGGGAACCATCCGCCGCCCGGCCCGCACCAGCACGGGGTCGCCGAACTGCCGCCGGATCCGGCCCAGCGTACGGCTCATCGCCGGGCCGGACAGCCCGAGCCGCTCGGCGGCCAACGTGACACTCTCCTCCTCCAGTAGCGCATCAAGCGCGACCAGCAGATTGAGATCGGCCCCGCGGTCCATTTCTCCCCTCCGAGCTGCTGGATTGCGTCTGGCGCAGCAATACCTTGCCATCATTGCACTTGAAGGCAACACTGGCGGTCCCTAGCGTCCTGAACATGTCCACAACGCTTTCCGCCACTGCTCCGGCATCCTCAACCACCAAGCCCCGCGCGGCCGTTCTGGCGATGTGCGCCTGTGTGCTGGTGACCCAGTCCCTGGTCGCGGCGATCAACCTGGCGATACCGAAGCTCTCCGCCAGCGCGCTGCATCCCAGCTCCGCGCAACTGCTGTGGATCGTCGACGCCTACGTCATCGTCTTCGCCGGTCTGCTGATCCCGGCCGGTGCGCTGGGTGACCGCTACGGCCGCAAGGGGGTGCTGCTCAGCGGCCTGGCGGTGTTCACCGTGGGCGCGGCCGGCTGCGCGCTCGCGCCGGGCGTGCCCGTGCTGCTCGCGGCACGGGCGGTGTGCGGTCTGGGCGCCGCCCTGGTGCTGCCGGGCACCATGGCGCTGCTGCTGTACGCGGTGCCGGCCGAGCGCCGGGGCGCGGCGGTGGCGAGCTGGAGCAGTGCCATCGCCGTCGGGGGTGTGCTGGGCAACGCGGGCGGCGCGCTGGTGCTGCAGTACCTGCCCTGGCAGGGCCTGTTCTGGATGTACGTACCGCTGGGCGCGGCGCTGCTGGCCTTCTCCGCGCACAGCGCGCCCCGGGTGCCCCGGCACGCCGCGGCCCTGGACCTGCCCGGCTCGGGGCTGCTGATCCTCGGCTGTGTGGCGCTGCTCTACGGCATCATCGAGGGCCCTGAGCTGGGTTGGGGTTCGACCGCCACGCTGGGCGCCTTCGCGCTGTCGGCGGTGCTGCTGGCGGTGTTCGTCCGGCACGAGCTGCGGGTGGCCGCTCCGCTGCTCGACCCACGGCTTTTCCGGCTGCCGAAGGTCCGCGCGGGGGCGCTGGGGGTGGCTGCGGCGTTCTTCGGGATGTTCGCGCTGTTCTACGTCAACGCCCAGTTCCTCCAGTACGTCAAGGGGTTCAGCGCGCTACGGGCCGGATTCGCGGTGCTGCCGCTGGCGTTCGGGATGATGCTGGTGACGCAGCGCAGCATGCGGTGGGCGGCGCGGATCGGGGCCGCCGCCACGGTGGTGACGGGACTGGTGTCCATCGCGGGCGGTCTGCTGCTGTTGTCCACCGCGAACTCCGGCACGCCGTACCCGCTGTACGCCTGCTACATGCTGGTGCTGGCGTTCGGCGCGGGCATGGCGATGCCCTCGCTGTCGCACGCCATCGTCACCTCGCTGCCGCAGCACCGGGCCGGGGTCGGCTCGGCGCTGAACACCGCGGCCCGTGAGCTGGGCACCGCGCTGGGGGTGGCGGCGGTGGGCACCGCACTGTCCACCGGGTTCGCCTCCCGGCTGCCCGCCCCGCTCGCCGGTCACGCGGACTCGACGGCGGCCACCTTCGCGGCGGCCACCCGGCTGGGGGCCCGGGGCCACACCGAGGCGGTGACCGCGTTCACCCACGCGACGGCGGACGGGTACCGGATCGTGGCGGCACTGCTGCTGGTGCTGACCGTCGCCGTCGCCGCCGGGCTGCGGCGCGGGGGCACGGCTCAGGTGGGCGAGCCCGCGCTGTAGCGGCGCAGCAGTGGAGAGAGCACCAGGACGGACTTGGTGCGCTCCACGAAGGGTTCGCCCGCGATGCGCTCCAGGACGCGCTCGAAGTGGCGGACGTCGGAGGCGTAGATCTGCACCAGGGCGTCCGCCTCGCCGGTGACGGTGGAGGCCGAGGCCACCTCCGGGTAGCGGGTGAGGCCGCGCCGGATGTCCTCGGGAGAGGTGTTGTGGCGGCAGTAGATCTCGACGAACGCCTCGGTCTCCCAGCCGAGTGCGGCCGGGTCGACCCGTACCGTGAAGCCGGTGATGGCGCCCGCCGCCAGCAGCCGGTCCACCCGGCGCTTGACGGCGGGCGCGGACAGGCCGACTTCGGCGCCGATGTCGGCGTAGGAGCGGCGGGCGTCCTCGGCGAGGGCGTGCACGATGCGTTCGTCGAGATCGTTCAGTCGCAAGGGGGGGTGGTTCACTTCTCTAGTCGGGTGGGCACTTCTCGAGCCAGTTGCGAGCGGCGCATGCCGTACGCGAAGTACAGCACGATTCCGATGATCATCCAGCCACCGAAGTACTCCCAGGTAATCGTTTCGAAGCTACCCATCATCCACAGGCACAGCAGGAAACCGATCGCCGGGGTGACCGGCGAGAAGGCCACCTTGAAGCTGCGCGGCATGTCCGGCCGCGTCCTGCGCAGCACGATGACGGCCGCGTTGACCAGGGCGAAGGCGAAGAGGGTGCCGATGCTGGTGGCGTCGGCGAGCGCCCCGAGCGGGACCACGGCGGCCAGCACACCGCAGAACAGCGAGACGAGCACGGTGTTGGCCACCGGGATGCCGGACTTCGGGCTGACCCTGGCGAACAGCTTGGGCACCAGGCCGTCCCGGGACATCGAGAACAGGATCCGGGTCTGGCCGTACATCACGGTCAGCACCACGCTGGCGATGGCGATGACGGCGCCCGCGGCCAGCAGTACGGACCAGAAGTCCTGGCCGGTGACGTCCTTCATGATCTGGGACAGCGCGGCGTCGGCGTTTCCGAACTGCTTCCACGGCATCGCGCCCACGGCCACCAGTGCGACCAGGCAGTACAGCGCGGTGACGATCAGCAGCGAGAGCATGATCGCCCGCGGCAGGTCGCGCTTGGGGTTCTTGGCCTCCTCGCCCGCGGTGGAGGCGGCGTCGAAGCCGATGTAGGAGAAGAACAGCGAGGCACCCGCCGCGCTGACGCCGCCGAGGCCGAGCGGCATGAACGGCTTGTAGTTCCCGGCCCTGATGCCGGTGAAGGCGACCGCGCAGAAGAGGATCAGCGAGGCGATCTTCACCATGACCATGATGGTGTTGGCCCGCGCGCTCTCCTTGGCGCCGCCCAGCAGGAAGCCCATGGCCAGCAGTACCACGAGCAGCGCGGGGATGTTCAGATAGCCGCCCTGGCCCGGAGGGTTGGCCATCCAGCCGGGGATGGTGAGTCCGATGGTGCCGCTGAGCAGTTCGTTGAGGTACTGCCCCCAGCCCACCGCGACCGCGGCGACCGACACGCCGTATTCGAGGATCAGACACCAGCCGCAGATCCAGGCGATCAGCTCGCCCATCGTGGCGTAGGCGTAGGAGTAGGAGGAGCCGGAGACCGGGATGGTGCCGGCCAGCTCGGCGTAGGACAGGGCGGAGAAAAGCGCGGTCAGACCGGCGATGACGAAGGAGACCACCACGGCCGGACCGGCCTTGGGCACCGCCTCGCCGAGCACCACGAAGATGCCGGTGCCCAGGGTGGCGCCGATGCTGATCATGGTGAGCTGCCACATGCTCAGCGAGCGCTTGAGCTGACCGCCCTCACCCTGGCCGCCCTCGGCGACCAGGCGTTCCACCGGCTTGCGGCGCATCACGGCGGCACCGAGGCCGGACGGCCGTCCGGCCGGAGGCGGTACGGCGTCGGTCGTCCGGGCAGGGGCTGTCGGCGTCGTGCCGGGTTCCACCACGGGGGGCTCCATCATCGTCAGCGGCTCTGAGCGGCGGCGACCCGCACGGCCGACCAGGCGAAGGGCACGCCGATGAAAGGCATGCCCTTGAGGGGGACCGCCGAGCCGGGGGTCCCCGCTGCTCCACGTATGGCCCACGACTCTAAGAGGGCGGGCGCTCCGTCCATAATGCGTGACCATTGCACATATACAAAAAAACGTTGCGCCTAACCCTTGGTAGCCGAGTGATCGTTACCCGCTCTCGGCGAATCGTTGCGCTCGGGCGTTATGCGGCAAATAAGCAAGGCCCCGTACGGCCCGCCGAGCGGCGGTCCGTACGGGGCCTGATGCCGATGTGGTGCCTCTACTGCCAGCTGGAGTGCAGCGGCTTGCCCTCGGCGTAGCCGGAGGCCGACTGCACACCGACGACCGCCTTCTGGTGGAACTCCTCCAGCGAGCCCGCGCCCGCGTAGGTGCAGGAGCTGCGGACACCCGCGATGATCGAGTCGATCAGGTCCTCGACACCCGGGCGGGCCGGGTCGAGGAACATCCGCGAGGTCGAGATGCCCTCCTCGAACAGCGCTTTGCGGGCCCGGTCGTACGCGGACTCCTCGCTGGTACGGTTGCGCACCGCGCGGGCCGACGCCATGCCGAAGCTCTCCTTGTACGGACGGCCGTCCGCCGTGTGCAGGAGGTCGCCGGGGGACTCGTAGGTTCCGGCGAACCACGAGCCGATCATCACGTTGGACGCGCCGGCGGCCAGCGCCATCGCCACGTCGCGCGGGTGCCGCACACCGCCGTCGGCCCACACGTGCTTGCCGTACTTGCGCGCCTCGGCGGCGCACTCCAGCACGGCCGAGAACTGCGGACGGCCGACACCGGTCATCATGCGGGTGGTGCACATGGCGCCCGGGCCGACACCGACCTTGATGATGTCGGCTCCGGCCTCGATCAGGTCACGGACGCCCTCGGCGGCCACGATGTTGCCGGCCACGATCGGCACCTGCGGGTCGAGCGCGCGCACCGCCTTGACGGCGGAGATCATCGACTCCTGGTGGCCGTGCGCGGTGTCGATCACCAGCGTGTCGACACCGGCGTCCAGCAGCTGCTTGGCCTTGCCCGCCACATCGCCGTTGATGCCCACGGCGGCGGCGATCCGCAGCCTGCCCTGGGCGTCGGTGGCGGGGGTGTAGAGGGTGGCGCGCAGCGCGCCCTTGCGGGTCAGGATGCCCGCCAGCTTGCCGTCCTTGTCGACCGCGGGGGCGAGCCTGCGGTGGGCTTCCTCCAGACGGTTGAACGCCTCACGCGGGTCGATGTCCGCGTCGAGGACCAGCAGGTCCTTGGACATGACCTCGGACAGCTGGGTGAAACGGTCCACCCCGGACAGGTCGGACTCGGTGACGACGCCCACCGGGCGGCCGTCCTCGACCACGACACCCGCGCCGTGCGCCCGCTTGGGCAGCAGCGCGATGGCGTCGGCGACGGTGCTGTGCGGGGCGAGCACGATCGGGGTGTCCAGCACCAGGTGGCGCTGCTTGACCCAGGAGATGACCTCGGTCACCACGTCGATCGGGATGTCCTGCGGAATGACGGCCAGACCACCGCGGCGGGCCATCGTCTCGGCCATGCGGCGGCCGGCGATCGCGGTCATGTTGGCGACCACGAGGGGGATGGTGGTTCCGGTGCCGTCCGGGGCGGACAGGTCCACACCCTGCCGGGAGCCCACGGCGGAGCGGCTGGGAACCATGAACACGTCGTCGTACGTCAGGTCGTACGGCGGCTGAGAATCGTTGAGGAAACGCACGTACTTCATTTTTGCATGCCGGAAGGGGAAACCCGGTTTGGAGGAACCTCCCGGATCCGGCAGTACCGCTTGGGGCATGATCTGAAATGACCCGCTCCGTGTGGCGTGGACCACCCGCGGCTTCGGCCGGGGGTCCGGGGGTGAGCCCCCGGGCGTACGCGGTCACAGGTGGGCGAGTGACAATCGTAGTGACGTAGTGAGGCGTCCTCCGGCCGCGCGGCCGGGCCTTGGGACCCCCGGGAGGGGAACATGAACCGCACTCGCTTCGCCCCGGATCGGGGCCTGGCCAGCCGCATGGTCATCACCATGTTCTTGATCGGCCTGCTGTACGTGGTCTTCGTCGGTGCGCTGCTGGTGCTGCTGCGAGGCGCCTGGCCGATGATCCTGATCATCGCCGGGGGCCTGTTCATCGCCCAGTTCTGGTTCAGCGACAAGATCGCCGCGTTCAGCATGGGCGCGCGCGAGGTCACGCCGGAGGAGTATCCGCAGCTGCACGGCACGGTCGACCGGCTGTGCGCCCTGGCCGACATGCCCAAGCCGCGGGTGGCGGTCGCCGAGTCCGACGTGCCCAACGCCTTCGCCACCGGGCGCAACGCCGACAACGCGGTGATCTGCGCGACCACCGGACTGCTGCGCCGGCTGGAGCCGGAGGAGCTGGAGGGCGTGCTTGCCCATGAGCTGTCGCATGTGGCGCACAAGGACGTCGCGGTGATGACCATCGCGTCCTTCCTCGGCGTACTGGCCGGGGTGATCACCCGGGTCGCGCTGTGGGGCGGCTTCCGCTCCCGTGGCAACAACCAGAACGCCGCCATCGCCGCGCTGCTCATCCCGCTGGTGAGCGCCGTGGTGTACGCGATCAGCTTCCTGCTGACCCGGATGCTCTCCCGTTACCGCGAGCTGTCCGCGGACCGCTCGGCCGCGCAGCTCACCGGTCGGCCGTCCGCGCTCGCCTCCGCGCTGACCAAGGTCACCGGCCAGATGGCCCGGATCCCCACCGAGGACCTGCGCAAGGCGGAGCCCTTCAACGCCTTCTACTTCGCCCCGGCGATCGCCTCCAAGGAGAGCCTGTCCAACCTGCTCTCCACCCACCCGACGCTTGAGCAGCGGCTGGAGCAGCTGGGGCGGATCTCCGCCGAGCTGAACCGCGGCTGAACCACCACCGCACCCGCCGGGGAGATTCCCCGTACCTTTCGAGGAGCTGACCGTCCGTGGGATTCCTTGACACCCTGCTCGGCCGCAGCAAGCCGGTGAAGCCCGATCTCGACCAGCTGTTCGGGCTACCGTCGGCCGCCGTGACGCTGACCGCGGCGGCCGGGTTCACCCCGACCGGCGAGGGGTCGGTGTGCTTCGCCGCCGTGGAGGGCGGCGCCTTCGCCCAGTTGAAGCAGGAGGTGCAGGGCCTGCTGGACGCCGGGGCCAAGCAGGACGGCGGGCTTCCGGTGGAGTTCAGCCGGGACTCCTACGGCTACACCTGGCTGCTCTCCCGGCACCCCGCGGACGATGTGACAGGTCTGGTCACCGATCTGCACGCGGTCAACTCGGTGCTGGAGAGCGGCGGTTTCGGCCCCCAGTTGCTGTGCTCGCTGGTGGGCTTCCGGGACGCCGAGGGGCGTTCGCTGGCGCTGGTCTACCTCTACAAGCGCGGCACGTTCTACCCGTTCGCGCCGCGCGGCGGCGAACGGCGGGACAACGCGCTGGAGTTGCAGGTCAAGGCGATGGTCGCGAACGACCTGCGGGTCGAAGAGGACCTCAGCCGCTGGTTCCCGGTGTGGGGTGCGCCGGGGTTGTGAACTCCGGCTCCACCAGCAGGGCCAGGAACGGGGTGTCCGTCTTCGCCCAGTAGTCGGCGGCGTCGCCGAGGACGTCGAGCGCGGTGCGCCACTCCCCCGGTGCCGCTGCCGCGTACCCCTGCCAGCCGGTGACCACCAGCACCCGGCCGTCTTCGGCGGGCAGTACGTCCCCGTCGGTCAGGCAGTCGTACAGGGCGTCCCAGTTGGCGCCGAACCACTCCGGCAGCTTCAGCGCCTCGGCGCAGCGCGCCATGAACGCGGCCTTGCCCGCGGCCCCTTGGAGGTCCAGCGGATACGCCCGGCGCCCGGTCCGCCGCACGGCGGCCAGCAGGTCGGCGATCGGGCGGTCCTGCTGCCAGTGGACTACTCCGGTGCCGGCCAGCAGAATCGGCAGCTTGTCAGGTTCCGGGGTGGTCAACGTCCCGTCACCTCCTTGAAGGTTCGGTAGTGGTCGTCGGTGTAGTACGTCTCATGGCCCGCGCCGGTGACGATCCGGCGGGCGCCGCGGTCACGCGCGCCAGGGGTGGGCACCGTGTACTCGTGGTAGTAGCCGCGGCGCTCACGCGGCAGCGCGTTCTCGTAGTTGCCGAACACCACGCCGTCCTTCGGGTACGGGAACGGGCCTCCGGCGGCGATGAGTTGCAGGGTGTGCCGTGCCTCCGGGGGCAGTTGGCTCACCGTGATCGTCGCCATGCCGTGTCCGCGCGTTCCGCTCGGGCGCGCAGCGGAGTGTTTGCCGCCGGAACAGCCCGCAAGGGCGAGGATCAGGCAGGCAAGCAGGGCGGGGAGCAGACGGAACGGACGGCGTCGCATGGGGTCGATGCTTCCACATCCCGGGTCGCGGCGGGTCGACGCGGCCGGGTCCCCGCCCCGGAAGGCCGCGGGCCCGGGGGCTTGTCCCCGGTAGAGAAGAACCACCGCGGCGGCGAGCGACCACGACGGCGTGGCCCGGCGGTGCCCAACCGAAGGCCAGTGGATCCGCCGGAGGCGGCTCACGCCTCGCCGGGGTCGGCGCGTTCCAGGGCTGGACGGGGGCCAGGGGCCTGGTGGTTGAGCAGGTGGTCCGCCGCGGCGGTGTCCGTGACGAGGCTGGTGACCAGCCCGGACCGCAGCACCGCGCCGACCGCCTGCGCCTTGCGCATGCCGCCGGCGATGGCGACGACCTCCGGCACCCGGCGCAGCCGGTCCGCGTCCACCGTGATGCAGCGCTCCCGCAGGTCCGGGCCGACCCGTCGGCCGTCCGTGTCGAACAGGTGCGAGGACATCTCGGCGGCCACGCCGAGGTCCGCGTAGTGCTTGCGCTCGGCGTCGGACAGCGCGTCGTACACCGTGGACACGCGCGGCTCCCAGGAGCCGATGGACACCACGGCGACGGTGACCTTGTCGAAGTAGCTCATGGCCGCGGCGATCCCGGTCTGCTTGCGCAGCGCGGCGGCTGTGGCCGCGTCCGGCAGCACCATGGGCGCGTACATCGGATGGGCCTCACCGCCGGAGACCGCGGCGGCCCGGCGGACCGCCTCGACCGAGCCGCGCTCCGCGGTCCCGGCGTCGTACACGCCGGTGAGCTGGACGACGGTGCACGGCGGCAGCCGGTCGAGCGCGTTGGCCATGGTGATGATGGAACGCCCCCAGGCAAGGCCCAGCACATCACCCTCGTTGACCAGCTCACCGAGCAGCCCGGCGGCCACCGCTCCGAGGTTCTCCGGGTCGGGGGCGTCACTGGCCTGGCCGTCCGGCGACTCGACCACCACCGCGTGGCGCAAGCCGTACCGGGCGCGTAGCGCGTCGGAGCGCTCGGCATCCAGTTCCGCGGGGACACGGATCTCGATGCGCACCAGATCGCGTTCGAGCGCGGACTCCAGCACGCGGGCGACCTTGAAGCGGCTGACGCCGAACTCCTCCGCGATCTGGATCTTGGACTTGCCCTCCAGGTAGAAGCGGCGGGCCATCGCCGCCGCCTGCACCATCTCGGCGGGCCCCATGCGGACGGATGAGCGGCCAGTGGTCACGTCAGCCTCCCCAGTGCTCATTTGATTGCCAACACGCTCATCTTTGCAGATGGCGAGGCGCGGCGCGCCCTCCGGCCGCCGGGACTTTGCCCGGAATCACAATCTCACCCGCAATTTACGGGAGTGAGATGAACGGAACGCGGCGCTGGGTGCCGCGACGCCCAGCGGAGTTAACGGTTCCGTTCCGGTTCGCGTTCAGTGGCCGCAGGCCCACGGCGCGCCGGCGAAAGTCGACTCGGCCCTCTCGCGCAGCGCCCGCACCGCCGCCGCCGGATCGTCCGCCCCGTACACCGCGGAGCCCGCCACGAACACGTCGGCGCCCGCCTCAGCGCACCGCTCGATGGTGGACTCGGACACCCCACCGTCCACCTGGAGCCACAGCTCAAGGCCGTGCTTGGCGATCAGCTCCCGGGTGCGGCGGATCTTCGGCAGCATGATGTCCAGGAACGCCTGGCCACCGAAGCCCGGCTCCACCGTCATCACCAGCAGCATGTCGAGTTCCGGAAGCAGGTCCTCGTAAGGCTCGATCGGCGTGGCGGGCTTGAGCGCCATGGACGCCCTGGCACCCTGGGCCCGGATCTCCCGGGCAAGCCGGACCGGCGCCGCCGCGGCCTCGACATGGAAGGTCACCGACCCCGCGCCCGCCTCCACGTACCGCGGTGCCCAGCGGTCCGGGTCCTCGATCATCAGGTGGCAGTCCAGCGGGGTGTCGGTCGCCTTGCGCAGCGATTCCACGACGGGAACACCGAGCGTGAGGTTGGGCACGAAGTGGTTGTCCATCACGTCGACATGGAGCCAGTCGGCTCCCGCCACGGCCTGCGCCTCATCGGCGAGGCGGGCGAAGTCGGCGGACAGGATGCTCGGGTTGATCTGCGCACGCATGCGCCCAGTATGGCGCCCCGTGCGCCGGGCCGCTTCGGGCGGCCCCCTCGCCCCGGCCGGTGGGGCCGGGTCAGCCGACCCGGCGCAGCAGCGCCAGGTACATCGCGTCCGTGCCGTGCAGATGCGGCCACAGCTGGATGTCCGGGCCGTCGCCGAGGTGCGGTACGCCGGGCAACAGCGGCCGGGCGTCGACCAGTTCGGCGGCCTCCGGCGCCGCACGCAGCACGTCGTCCACCACGGCCCGGGTCTCCGCCGGATGCGGTGAGCAGGTCGCGTACCCCACCACACCGCCGACCCGCACCGAACGCAGCGCTGTGCGCAGCAACTCCCGCTGGAGCGGCCCGAATCCGGCCACGTCCTCCGGGCGGCGGCGCCACCGGGCCTCCGGGCGGCGGCGCAGCGCGCCCAGCCCGGTGCACGGCACATCCATCAGCACCCGGTCGAAGGCTCCCAGCGGCCACGCCGGTCGGGTGCCGTCGGCGGTGACCACCTGGTAGGGGCCGGGGTTGCCGGCCAGTGCGCGGGCGACCAGCCGGGCGCGGTGCGGCTGCTTCTCGGCGGCCAGCAGCCCGGCGCCACGCTCCGCGGCGAGCGCGGCCAGCAGCGCCGCCTTGCCGCCGGGTCCGGCGCAGCCGTCCAGCCAGCGGCGGTCGGGGCCGTCCAGCGGGGCGTTGGCCAGCGCGAGCGCGACGAGCTGGCTGCCCTCGTCCTGGACCCCGGCGGCGCCGTCGCGCACCGCGTCCAGTGCCGCCGGGTCGCCGCCGTCGGCGAGCCGGATCGCGTACGGGGACCAGCGGCCCGGCGCGCCGTCCGCGCCGACCTCCTCGGCCAGCTCGGCGGTGCCGCACCGGCCCGGCCGGGCGACCAGGGTCACCTCGGGCCGCTCGTTGTCCGCCGCCAGCAGTTCCTCGATGTCCTCGCGTCCGCCGCCGAGCGCGTCCCACAGCGCGGAGACCACCCACCGGGGGTGGGAGTGCACCACGGCGAGGTGGTCCTCGGGGTCCTCGTCGTACGGCGGTGCCACCCGGTCCAGCCAGCCGTCGAGGTCATCCGCGGCGATCTTGCGCAGCACCGCGTTGACGAACCGCGAGCGGCCGTCCCCCACCACGGCCCTGGCCAGCTCGACGGTGGCCGAGACCGCGGCGTGCGGTGGGATGCGGGTGCCCAGCAGCTGGTGCGCGCCGAGACTCAGCACGTCCAGCACCGGCGGGTCCACCTCGCGCAACGGCCGGTCGACGCAGGCCGCGATGACGGCGTCGTACGTGCCCTGGCGGCGCAGCGTCCCGTAGACCAGCTCGGTGGCCAGCGCCGAGTCCCGGCGGTCGAAGCCCGCTCCGTCGCGCTCGGCGTCCCGCAGCAAGGCCGGGAGTACGAGGTTGGCGTACGCGTCGCGCTCGTCCACTGCGCGCAGCACGTCGTAGGCGAGCTTGCGCACCGGATCGGGCTTCGGGCGACGGTACGGTGCCTTGCCCTGCGGGCGACGGGGACGGGAGTTCATACGGGAAGGTGCTCCGGAATCCAGCGATGTACGGGCCGCCTGGGCGGCGGACCTCCCCAGCCTACGGCTTACCCGCCGAACGGGCTGGCCACAGGGGGTACCCGGGGGGCGCCCCGTCCCATGCCCAGCCGCGACGGCGAGCACCCGACGACGGCGACCGGCGGTCACGAACCGGCCGCGCCCCGGCGCCCGCTAGGCCCCGGTCCCGTCGAACCGTTCGCCGGAAGCGATCCGGACGCCGCGGGCCCAGTCCGCGGCCCGCATCCGCTTCTTGCCCTGCGGCTGCACCTCCGTCAGCTCCACGGCGTACGAGCCGGTGCCCGCGTAGACCGCGGACTTGGTCACCGCCAGCTCGCCCGGCGCGAGTTGGAGGTCCGCGCGGTCCGGCAGCGGCTTCACCGGCGCCGCGAGCTTGAGCCGCTCGCCCTGGAAGAGGGTCCACGCCCCCGGCGCGGGCGTGCACGCCCGGACCACGCGGTCCACCCGCAGCGCGGGCCCGGTCCAGTCGACGCGGGCGTCATCGACGGTGATCTTCGGGGCCAGCGTGACGCCTTCGGCGGGCTGCGGCCGTGCCTTGAGCGTGCCGTCCGCGATGCCGTCCATGGTGGCCGCCAGCAGCCCGGCGCCGGAGCGGGCCAGCCGGTCCAGCAGCGCCCCGCTGGTGTCGTCCGGGCGCACCGTCTCGGTGATCACACCGTAGACCGGGCCGGAGTCCAGCCCCTCCTCGATCTGGAAGGTGGAGGCGCCGGTCACCTCGTCGCCCGCCATCACCGCGTGCTGCACCGGCGCCGCGCCGCGCCACGCGGGCAGCAGCGAGAAGTGCAGGTTGACCCAGCCGTGCGCGGGGATGTCGAGCGCCACCCTGGGCAGCAGGGCGCCGTACGCCACGACCGGGCAGCAGTCGGGGGCGATCTCACGCAGCCGGACGAGGAAGTCCTCGTCACGCGGCCGGTTCGGCTTGAGCACCTCGATCCCGGCCTCCTGAGCGAGCTGCGCGACCGGGCTGGCCACCAGTTTGCGGCCGCGTCCCGCGGGGGCGTCGGGCCGGGTGACGACGGCGGCCACCTCGTGCCGCTCGGACGCCAGCAGCGCCTCAAGCGCGGGGACGGCGACTTCGGGGGTACCGGCGAAGACAAGCCTCATCGGGGTGCGGTGCCTTTCGGGAAGGAGCGTGGAACAGGGGACTCAGCGCGCCCGGCCGAACGTGCTGTGCGGGGAGATCCGGACCTGCGGAGCGGGTTCGCCCGCCCACTCGGCCTCCCGGATGGCCTTCATCGCCGCCTTGCGCTGCTCGGGGTCGAGCCGGTCGATGAAGATGATCCCGTCGAGGTGGTCGGTCTCGTGCTGGATGCAGCGGGCGAGCAGTCGCGTGCCCTCGACGGTGACCGGGTCGCCGTACATGTTGAAGCCCTTGGCGACCACGCCGTACGCCCTCTTGCAGTCGTACCGCAGGCCCGGCAGTGACAGACAGCCCTCCGGACCGTCCTGCTCCTCGTCGGTGAGCGTCAGGTCCGGGTTGACCAGATGGCCGAGTTCGCCGTCCACGTGATAGGTGAACACCCGCAGGGACACGCCGAGTTGGGGCGCGGCCAGACCCGCCCCCGGCGCGTCCAGCATGGTGTCACTGAGGTCCTTGACGAGGGTGCGCAGTTCCTTGTCGAAGACGGTGACCGGCTGCGCCTTCATGCGCAGCACCGGATCGCCGAAGAGATGGATCGGCATCACGGACACAGGGCGGACTCCCGTCGGCGGGGTACGGAGCGGCCTCCCAGTCTATGGCGGCCGGCGTACCGGCGGATTCAGGGGCGTACGCAGGGACATGCGCCTCTTCCGTGTCCACTCGCGCCCCCAGAGCGTGACCCGATGGGCTGCTGACGCGTTGGTCAAGACAGATTGACCGAAAACGGGCCGACACCTGACCCGTTGACAACCCGACACACTCACAGCATCGCCGGTTCGAGAGGCTTGTTCATGGCCGACCACGCAACCCACGACGCCCAGGCACGGGCCAGTCTGCACCTCCTGGTGCGGGACATCGAGCGGGTCCGCCGGCAGGTGGACGCGCTGCGTACCCTCACCGCCCAGTTGGGCAACGTCTACCGCCCGAGGCGCAGCGGACCCGCCGCCGGATTCGTCGTTTACGGCCGGGCCCCGGCACCAACCGTAAGGCTCGCACAGGAGTTGCGGGACAGCGTCGAGACCCTGGTCACCGCGGCCGTCGACTTCGACCGGTCGCTGGGTTTCTCCTGGGACGCGGTGGGCTCGGCGCTCGGGGTGACCAAACAGGCCGTGCACCGGCGCTACGGGACCCGCCGGGCCACCGCGGCGGGCGGAGAGGACGAGCGCGGTGCCGCGCCCAGCGCCACCCGCACGGTTCCGGCCGCGCGGTCGATGCCGATGGGGGCGGCGCAGCCCGGCTCCGCGCTCCGTGACGAGGCGTTCCCCGGCGCGCTGCCCGGGCCGCGCAACGGCTGACCCGCGGCGCACCGCCCCCACCGCCCCGCGACGCCGACACGCCGGGGCGGTGGCCCGCTCCCGGATGGTTTCAGCCGATGTCCGGCGGATCCATCCGCACCCGTACGGGTTCGAAATTACGGGCCATCCGCGCTACCTGCGCCGTCTTGAGCGCCGCGGCCAACGCTCCGCCGTTGCCCGGCGGCACCCGGAGCAGCACCCGCTCCCACACCTCGCCGGGCGGCGGATCGCCCATCCGCCGGGGACGGCCGGGCGGCGCGGCCGGAACCGGAACCGGTCCCAACCGGTCAGTGCCCTCCGGCAGTTGGGCGTGCTCCAGCAGATCGGTGACCGCCGCCGCGGTGCCGGTCACCGACGCCATACGGGACACCGGCGGGAAGCCGAGCTCCGCCCGCTCCGCCAGTTCCCGTACCGCGTACCCGGCTGGATCCCAGCGCACCAGCGCCTGCACCGGGCGCAAGCCGGGCTCGGCGAGCACCGCGACGGTGCCGCCCTCGGCGGCCGGGCGGACCAGCGCCGCGGCGGTCAGCCAGCGGCGCAGCGTCTCCTCACCGGCTCGCAGGTCAGGGCGGTTCAGCAGGGCCCAGCCGTCGAGGAGCAGCGCCGCCGCGTAGCCGCCCTCCGCGACCGGCTCGGCGCCCGGCGTGGAGATGACCAGCGCGGGCTGGTCCGGCACCCGGGCCAGCACCGCCTCCCGCCCTGAGGTACGCACCGGCACCGTGGGGAAGGCCCGGCCCAGCTCGTCGGCGGTGCGCCGGGCGCCGACCACCTGTGCGCGCAGCCGGTTTCCGGCGCACTCCCGGCAGTGCCACGCGGCCTCCGGCCGTCCGCACCACGCGCAGTGCAGCACCCCTGACTCGGTCAGCTCCAGGGGGCCCGCACACCGTGCGCAGCGGGCCGCTTCACGGCAGCGCTCGCAGGCCAGCCGGGGCACATAGCCCCGGCGCGGCACCTGTACCAGCACCGGACCGCGCAGCAGCGCGTCCCGGGTGACCTGCCAGGCGAGGCTGGGCAATCGGGCAGCGCGCGCGGCCGGGTCACGGGCCTGGTCCCCGTCGCCGACGGTACGCACCAGCGGGGCCGCGGCCCGCACCTGCTCACGGGGGGCGGTGAGCGGCAACGCCCAACGGCTGTCGACGAGTTGGGCCCCCTCGGCGGTGACCGAGAGCCCACCGAGCAGGAACGCGGCATGCTCGTCGGTGGCGCGCAGCAGCAGTACGTCGCGGGCGTGCGGCTGCGGTGCGTGCGGTTCCGCGTGGCTGGAGTCGCCGTCGTCCCACAGCGCGACCAGCCCGAGGTCGGTCACGGGAGCGAACATCGCGGCGCGGGTGCCGATGACGCCGCGCACCGTACCGCGGTTGACGGCCAGCCACCGCCGGTACCGCTCCTCGGGACCGCTGTCCGCGGTGAGCACGACATGGTGTCCGTCGCCCAGCAGGGCGGTGAGCGCGGTATCGACCCTGGCCACCGCCCGGCCGTCGGGCAGCACCGCGAGCGCGCCACGCCCGGAGGCCAGGGTGGCGGCGAGGGCGCGGGCGAGTTCGTCCGGCCAGTGCGGGCCGGGCAGCGCGGTCCACACCGCTCGCGGGCTGGCCCCGGTGGCGAGCGCCTCCAGGAAGCCGGGGCCGGTGGCGTACCGCGCCCAGCCGCCGGGATCGGGGCGCGCCGGCGTTCCGGGCGCCTCCGGTATCGCCCGGCCCTCCGCCCGGGCGTGCCGGGGCGGCACCGCCAGCTGCACGACATCGGCCAGCGCCCCCGCGTACCGGTCGGCCACCGAGCGGCACAGCCTCAGCAGGCCAGGTCCCAACACCGGTTCCGGAGAGAGCACTTGGGCCAGCGGCGCGAGCGGCCCCCGGTAGTCGCTCTCGGGCAGCCGGGCCACAACGAACCCGTCGTGCAACTCCCCACCTTCCCGGCGCCCCCTGACCACCCGGGCCCCGAACCGCACCCGGACCCGCACCCCCGGCTGGGCCTGCTCGTCCATCGCCTCGGGCACCGAGTAGTCGAAGAACTGGTCGAGGTGGATCAGCCCCTTGTCCACCAGCACCCGGGCCACCGGCAGGCCCGCCGCCAGCGCCGCCCCCCGCCAGCTGCGCGGCTTGGCCCGCGGCTCCTTCGCCTTGCGCACCGTCTCCCGGATCAGCGCGAGCTGCTCCCCGGGCCCGCCCTCCGGACCCCGCTCCGGGCGCTCGTTCTCGCTGCTCACGTCCTCATAACTACCAGACGGATACGACAATGCCCGCCGGGCAGCGGTGCGGCCCCGGACCGCGATGGTCCGGGGCCGCGACGTGGTTCAGGCGGCGGGCTTACAGCCCCACCGCCGCGCGGAGTTCGTCCACGCGGTTGGTGCGCTCCCAGGTGAAGTCCGGCAGCTCGCGGCCGAAGTGGCCGTAGGCGGCGGTCTGGGCGTAGATCGGGCGGAGCAGGTCGAGGTCGCGGATGATGGCGGCCGGGCGGAGGTCGAAGACCTCGGCGATGGCGTGCTCGATCTTGTCGACGTCGACCTTGGCGGTGCCGAAGGTCTCCACGAACAGGCCCACCGGCTCGGCCTTGCCGATCGCGTACGCGACCTGGACCTCGCAGCGCGAGGCGAGACCCGCGGCGACCACGTTCTTGGCGACCCAGCGCATCGCGTACGCCGCCGAGCGGTCCACCTTGGACGGGTCCTTGCCGGAGAAGGCACCGCCACCGTGGCGGGCCATGCCGCCGTAGGTGTCGATGATGATCTTGCGGCCGGTCAGGCCCGCGTCGCCCATCGGGCCGCCGATCTCGAAGCGGCCGGTGGGGTTGACCAGCAGGCGGTAGCCGTCGGTGTCCAGCTTGATGCCGGAGTCCAGCAGGGCCTTCAGCTCCGGCTCGACCACGAACTCCCGGATGTCGGGGGCCAGCAGTGAGTCGAGGTCGATGTCGGAGGCGTGCTGTGAGGAGACGACCACCGTGTCCAGGCGGAGCGCCTTGTCACCGTCGTACTCGATGGTGACCTGGGTCTTGCCGTCCGGGCGCAGGTAGGGGATGGTCCCGTTCTTGCGGACGTCGGTCAGGCGCTTGGAGAGCCGGTGCGCCAGCGTGATCGGCAGCGGCATCAGCTCGGGGGTCTCGTCGCACGCGTACCCGAACATCAGGCCCTGGTCACCGGCGCCCTGCCGGTCGAGCTCGTCGTCGTCGCCCTCGACCCGGTTCTCGTAGGCGGAGTCCACACCCTGGGCGATGTCCGGGGACTGCGCGCCAATGGACACCGACACTCCGCACGAGGCGCCGTCGAAGCCCTTCTTCGAGCTGTCGTAACCGATACCGAGGACGGTGCTGCGGACCAGGGTCGCGACATCGGCGTAGCCCTTGGTCGTCACCTCCCCGGCCACGTGCACCAGACCGGTCGTGATCAACGTCTCGACGGCGACCCGGGAGGTCGGGTCCTCCTTCAGCAGGGCGTCGAGAATCGTGTCGCTGATCTGGTCAGCGATCTTGTCGGGGTGACCCTCGGTAACCGACTCCGAGGTGAACAGGCGGCGGGACACATCGCTCCCTGGGGTTGCAGCGGCTGCTGGCTGATACGGGCGGTCCGACCGGGGCTGCGCCCGTCGGACCACCGCCAGTTTATCGGTCGTGTCGAGGAAATAGACACGGTATCCGGATCTTTGTGTCCATCGTGACCTGCGACACCCTCCCGAACGTCATGACGATACGCCCTGGCGTTCGCCGGACGGACGGATTCCGCGCAGCGTTGGCCACACCGCCGCCCCGTGTTCACACCTCGGCCCACGGCTTCGGCGTGGCGTGACCCACCGGGACCCGGCGGCGGCTCACCAACGCTGGAGCACCAGGTCCCAGACCACGTCGGCGAGCGCCTCCTTGGGGCCGTGGGGCACCAGGGTCCGGGTGCCGTCCGGGGCGAGCACCACGGCCTCGTTCTGCTCGGAGCCGAAGGTCTTGTGCTCGCCGACCTCGTTGACGACCAACAGATCGCAACCCTTACGAGTGAGTTTGGCGAGGCCGTTCGCCAGAACGTCGTCGGTCTCCGCGGCGAAGCCCACCACGATCTGCCCGGGTTGCGGGCGGGCCGCGGACAGCTCGGCGAGGATGTCCGGATTGCGCACCAGCTCAAGCGGCGCGGGCTCCTCGCCGTCCTTCTTCTTGATCTTGCCGGTGGCGTACCGGGCGGGCCGGAAGTCGGCGACGGCCGCCGCCATCACCACGGCGTCGGCGTCGGCCGCGGCCTTGAACACGGCCTCGTGCAGCTGCTGGGCGGTCTCGACGCGGACCACGTCCACCCCGGCCGGGTCGGCCAGCGCGGTGTTGGCGGCGACCAGGGTGACCCGTGCCCCACGGGCCACGGCGGTACGGGCGAGGGCGTAGCCCTGCTTGCCGGAGGAACGGTTCCCCAGGAAGCGCACCGGGTCCAGCGGCTCACGGGTGCCCCCGGCGCTGATCACCACGTGCCGACCGGCCAGGTCGGCGGCGGTCGCCGCGCCCCGGGCCAGCACCCGCTGGCAGACCTCGAAGATCTCGCCGGGCTCGGGCAGCCGCCCCTTGCCGGTGTCCACGCCGGTCAGCCGTCCGACGGCGGGCTCGACGACGATCGCGCCGCGGCCGCGCAGCGTGGCCACGTTCTGCTGGGTGGCCGGGTGCTCCCACATCTCGGTGTGCATGGCGGGCGCGAAGACCACCGGGCAGCGTGCGGTGAGCAGGGTGTTGGTCAGCAGGTCGTCGGCGAGGCCGTGGGCGGCCTTGGCGAGCATGTCGGCGGTGGCCGGGGCGACCACGACGAGGTCGGCGTGCTGGCCGATCCGTACGTGCGGGACCTCGCTCACGGTGTCCCAGACGCGGGTGGAGACCGGGTTGCCGGACAGCGCCGCCCACGTGGCCTCTCCCACGAAGTGCAGCGCGGAGTCGGTGGGCACCACGCGCACGTCGTGCCCGGACTCGGTGAACCGCCGCAGCAGCTCGCACGCCTTGTACGCGGCGATGCCGCCGCTCACCCCCAGGACGACCTGTGGCCTGCCCATACGCCTCTCCCCGCCGAGCGGTTCGGGTACCCGGGCGGATACCCGTCTCCATACTGCGTCCGCCGGGAACCCGCCCCGGCCCAGACCACGGGCCCGGCAGCTGCGCCGCCGGGCCCGTGGTCTCGATGTGTCGCTGTCAGTGGGCCGGCGTGTCGACGGCCTCGGAGGTCAGCAGACCCGCGTTGATCTCGCGCAGCGCGATCGACAGCGGCTTCTCGTGCACGTGGGTGTCCACGAGCGGGCCGACGTACTCCAGCAGGCCCTCACCGAGCTGCGAGTAGTACGCGTTGATCTGGCGGGCACGCTTGGCCGCGTAGATCACCAGGCTGTACTTCGAGTCGGTGGCTTCGAGCAGCTCGTCGATCGGCGGGTTGATGATGCCCTCGGGCGTCGCGATGGAAGAGGACACTCTCTACCTACCCCTACTTGTGGAAAGAACTTGGACCTGGGTCAGCTCAGCTCGGCTCAGCGAACCCAGAAGTGGATCAGCAGACCCGCATCAAGGCTAGCAGTTCGCGTGCCACGTCCTCGACGGAGGTGTTGACCAGGGTGACGTCGAACTCGGACTCGGCCGCCAGTTCGACCCGGGCCGCGGCCAGTCGCCGCTCGATCACCTCGGCCGACTCGGTGCCCCGGCCGGTGAGCCGACGGACCAGCTCGTCCCAGCTGGGCGGGGCGAGGAAGACCAGCCTGGCCTCCGGCATGGTCTGACGAACCTGTCGCGCACCCTGCAGATCGATCTCCAGCAGTACCGGAACACCGGCTTCGAGGTGCTCGAGCACGGCCTGCCGCGGGGTCCCGTAGCGGTTGCCCGCGAACTCCGCCCACTCCAGCAGCTCACCGTTGGCGATCAGCTTGTCGAACTCGTCGTCGTCGACGAAGTGGTACTGCACCCCGTCCCGTTCGCCCGGCCGGGGCCTGCGGGTGGTGACGGAGACCGACAGCCAGACTTCGGGGTGGACCTTGCGCAGGTAGCCGACGACCGTGCTCTTGCCGACCCCGGAGGGGCCGGAGAGCACGGTCAGCCGGGGTTGCTTGGCCGGAGGTTCGGGGGTTTCCCCCCGGGGGACCGCATCGCTCATGGAGCGATTATCCCGGTTCCCCGGCCATGCGGAAAACGACGGTTGAACGTCAGGCGCCGGTGCTGCCGAACTCACGCTCCAGAGCGGCGATCTGGTTGGAGCCGAGACCCCGCACCCGACGGCTCTCGGAGATGCCGAGCCGCTCCATGAGCTGCTTGGCGCGGACCTTGCCCACGCCGGGCAGGGACTCCAGCAGAGCGGAGACCTTCATCTTGCCGATGACATCGTTCTCCTGCCCCTGCTTGATGACCTCGTGGAGGGAGGCCCCGGAGTGCTTGAGACGATTCTTGACCTCGGCGCGCTCCCGGCGAGCCGCGGCGGCCTTCTCTAGCGCGGCAGCGCGCTGTTCAGGGGTTAGGGGCGGTAGAGCCACGCCTACGTCACCTCGGAAGTAGAACTGTCGGATACGGACCGGTGAGGAACCTAGTTGCTCCACACCTACAGAGCAACGAGCAACGCGCTTCCTTGCGTTCTCCTGTCGGAGACTAGCGGGCGAACCCGCTCCCGTCAGCGAGAACAGGCGAAAAGTCCAGGTCAGACTTGATCTCGCGGTACTTTTCGGGCATATCGGACAGAGTTCTTCTGTGCATGACTGCGTTGGGTATCCGCAAGGCCACGTTCCGCCCCCTTCGCCCTCAGTCGCCGACCACCGTCCGGACCTCGTCGGCGATCCGCTCGGCCGCCGCGCGCAGCGCCGCGGTGTCCGGTCCGTGCCGCAGGACGTCCCGGCTGACGCTCGGCAGTACGTTGCGCAGCGCCGATCCGAAGACCGCGGGCAGGTCGGCCGGGGTCGCGCCCTGCGCGCCGATGCCGGGAGCGAGCAGCGGCCCACCGGTGTCAAGGTCGATTCCTGCCTCGGCGACCGTGGCGCCCAGGGTCGCGCCGACCACCGCGCCGAACGAGCCCAGCGGCCGCTCCCCCGCGTTCTCCTCGCGCAGGTGGCCGAGAACCGTCGCGGCCACCGTGCTTCCGTCGGCCCCGGTCGCCCGCTGCACCTCGGCGCCCTCCGGGTTGGAGGTGAGCGCCAGCGCGAAGATCCCGGTGCCGCAGGCGCGGGCCAGTTCCACGGCCGGACGCAGCGACCCGAACCCCAGGTAAGGGCTGACCGTGACCGCGTCGCTGAACAGCGGGCTCGCCGGATCGAGGTAGGTGGCGGCGTACGCGGCCATGGTGGAGCCGATGTCACCGCGCTTGGCGTCCATCAGCACCAGCGCGCCGGCGGCCCGCGCGTCGGCCACCGTGCGCTCCAGCACCGCGACGCCGCGCGAGCCGAACCGCTCGAAGAACGCGGACTGCGGCTTGAGCACCGCGACCCGGTCGGCCAGCGCCTCCACCACGGTCCGGGAGAAGCGCTCCAGACCCGCCGGATCGTCGGCCAGGTCCCAGGCGGCCAGCAGGGAGGCGTGCGGGTCGATCCCCACGCACAGCGGACCACGGGTGTCCATGGCCCGCCGCAGCCGGGCGCCGAAGGGGTCGAGGGTCATGGGGCTTCTCCTTGTTCGCTTCTGCGCCGTTCGCTTCTGCGCCCGCGGGGGGACAGCGCGGGACTCGTCGTCGGATACCGGTCGTGCGCGTCGTGCGCGACGCTCACGCGTCCTTCTTGACCGCGGCGCCGACGGCGTCGGCGAGGGTGGGGTACGGGCTGGCCTTGAGCCGTTCGGCCAGCCCCTTGTGGATCGCACGGCACCAGAAGGGGCCCTGGTAGATGAAGGCGCTGTAGCCCTGGACCAGCGAGGCGCCCGCCAGGATCCGCTCCCAGGCGTCGTCCGCGGTCTCGACGCCGCCGACGCCGACCAGCGTGACCCGGTCGCCGACCCGCGCGTATAGCCTGCGCAGCACCTCCAGCGAGCGGGCCTTGAGCGGCGCCCCGGACAGTCCGCCCGCGCCGATGGCCTCGACGGCCGCCGAGTCGGTCTTCAGGCCGTCCCGGCCGATCGTGGTGTTGGTGGCGATGATGCCGTCCAGGCCGAGTTCCACCGCGAGGTCGGCGACGGCGTCGATGTCCTCGTCCGCCAGGTCGGGCGCGATCTTCACCAGCAGCGGTACGCGGCGGCCGGTGACGGTGCGGTCGGCGGCCTGGCGCACCGCGCCGAGCAGCGGGCGCAGGTGCTCGACGGCCTGGAGGTTGCGCAGGCCGGGGGTGTTGGGCGAGGAGACGTTGACCACGAGGTAGTCGGCGTACCGCGCCAGGCGCTCGGTGGACGTCACGTAGTCGGCGACGGCTTCCGCCTCGGGGACGACCTTGGTCTTGCCGATGTTGACGCCGAGCACCGGCTTGAAGACCGGCCTGCGGGCGGCCAGCCGGGCGGCGACGGCGGCCGAGCCGTCGTTGTTGAAGCCCATCCGGTTGATCAAGGCGCGGTCCTTGACCAGCCGGAACAGCCGCTTCTTGGGGTTGCCGGGCTGCGGCTGGGCGGTGACGGTGCCGATCTCGACGTGGTCGAAGCCGAGCATCGCCATTCCGTCGATGGCGGTCGCGTTCTTGTCGAACCCGGCGGCGAGGCCGAACGGCCCGTGCATCCGCTTGCCGAACACCTCGGTGCGCAGCTCCCGGTGGCGCGGCGCCAGGACGGCGGCGACGATCGTGCGCAGCACTGGGATCCGGGCCACGCCACGGATCCAGCCGAAGGCCAGGTGGTGCGCCCGCTCCGGATCGAGCCGGGTGAAGAAGAGTTTGAAGAAAACAGAGTACATGGCGGCGGGCCTTCTACGGTGGGGCAACTGCGGCCCACAGGGCCTGAGTTGGGCGCGGCCGGTAGCGGCCACGCGTGCCGGGGGCTGCGCCCACCCGTGCCGCCCGGCGGCACGGGTGCCCACAACCCCCGGGGTTCCGCTACTTCGCGCGGGCCGCGGTCAGATGTGCCGCGTGCTCCTGGAGCGACCGTACGCCGACCTCGCCGCCGCCAAGGGCGTCGATGCCCTGTACGGCCGCGGCCAGTGCCTGGACGGTGGTCAGGCACGGGACGCCGCGGGCGACGGCGGCGGTACGGATGTCGTAACCGTCGAGACGGCCGCCGGTGCCGTAGGGGGTGTTGACGATCAGGTCGACCCGGCCGTCGTGGATGAGCTGGACGATGGTGGGCTCGCCGTTAGGACCGGTGCCCTCGCTCTGCTTGCGCACCGCGGTGGCCTCGATGCCGTTGCGCCGCAGCACCTCGGCGGTACCGGACGTGGCCAGCAGTTCGAAGCCGTGGTCGACCAGGGCGCGGGCCGGGAAGATCATGGCCCGCTTGTCGCGGTTGGCGATCGAGATGAACGCCCGTCCCTTGGTGGGCAGCGCGCCGTAGGCGGCGGCCTGGGACTTGGCGTAGGCGGTGCCGAAGACCGCGTCGATGCCCATGACCTCGCCGGTGGAGCGCATCTCCGGACCGAGGATGGTGTCCACCCCGCGTCCGGTGGCGTCGCGGAACCGGCTCCACGGGAGCACGGCCTCCTTGACGGAGATGGGCGCGTCCAGCGGCAGGGTGCCGCCGTCGCCGCTGCTGGGCAGGATGCCCTCGGCGCGCAGCTCGGCGATGGTGGCGCCCAGCGAGATCCGGGCGGCGGCCTTGGCCAGCGGTACCGCGGTCGCCTTGGAGGTGAACGGGACGGTACGCGAGGCGCGCGGGTTGGCCTCCAGGACGTAGAGGATGTCCCCGGCCAGCGCGAACTGGATGTTGATCAGGCCGCGGACGCCAACCCCCTTGGCGATGGCCTCGGTTGAGGCGCGCAGCCGCTTGATGTCGTAGCCGCCCAGGGTCATCGGCGGCAGCGCGCAGGCGGAGTCGCCGGAGTGGATTCCGGCCTCCTCGATGTGCTCCATCACGCCGCCGAGGTACAGCTCGGTGCCGTCGTAGAGGGCGTCGACGTCGATCTCGATGGCGTCGTCGAGGAACCGGTCGACCAGTACCGGCCGGTCCGGGCTGATCTCGGTGGACTCCGCGATGTACGCGGACAGCCGCGCCTCGTCGTAGACGATCTCCATGCCCCGGCCGCCCAGCACATACGAGGGGCGTACCAGCACCGGGTAGCCGATCTCGTCGGCGATGGCCTTGGCCTGCTCGAAGGTGGTGGCGGTGCCGTGCTTGGGCGCGGGCAGCCCGGCTTCGGTGAGCACCCGGCCGAACGCGCCGCGGTCCTCGGCGAGATGGATCGCCTCCGGTGAGGTGCCCACGATGGGCACGCCGTTGTCCTTCAGCGCCTGCGCCAGGCCCAGCGGGGTCTGGCCGCCGAGCTGCACGACGACGCCGGCGACGGGACCCGCCTGGGTCTCGGCGTGCACGATCTCCAGCACGTCCTCCAGGGTGAGCGGCTCGAAGTACAGCCGGTCGGAGGTGTCGTAGTCGGTGGAGACCGTCTCCGGGTTGCAGTTGACCATCACGGTCTCATAGCCCGCCGCCGACAGCGCGAACGAGGCGTGCACACAGGAGTAGTCGAACTCGATGCCCTGGCCGATGCGGTTGGGCCCGGAGCCCAGGATGATCACCGCGGGCTTCTCGCGCGGTGCGACCTCGCTCTCCTCGTCGTACGACGAGTAGAAGTACGGGGTCCTGGCGGCGAACTCGGCTGCGCAGGTGTCGACCGTCTTGTAGACCGGGCGCACGCCCAGCGCGTGCCGTACCTCGCGCACGACCTCCTCGCGCAAGTCCCGGATCTCGGCGATCTGGACGTCGGAGAACCCGTACCGCTTGGCTTCGGCCAGCAGCTCGGGGTCCAGCCGGTCGGCGGCGGCCAGTTCGTCGGCGACCTCCTTGATCAGGAACAGCTGGTCGACGAACCACGGGTCGATGCGGGTGGCTTCGAAGACCTCCCGCGCGTCGGCGCCCGCCCGGATCGCCTGCATCACCGTGTTGATCCGGCCGTCGGTGGGGATCCGCGCGGCGGCCAGCAGCTTGCCCTTGTCGCCCGGGTCGCCGACGAAGGTGAACTGCGAGCCCTTCTTCTCCAGCGACCGCAGTGCCTTGTTCAGGGCCTCGGGGAAGTTGCGGCCGATCGCCATCGCCTCGCCGACCGACTTCATCGTGGTGGTCAGCGTGGCGTCGGCGGCCGGGAACTTCTCGAACGCGAACCGCGGCACCTTCACGACCACGTAGTCGAGCGTCGGCTCGAAGGACGCCGGGGTCTGCTCGGTGATGTCGTTGGGGATCTCGTCCAGCGTGTAGCCGACGGCCAGGCGGGCCGCGATCTTCGCGATCGGGAAGCCGGTGGCCTTCGACGCCAGCGCCGAGGAACGCGAGACCCGCGGGTTCATCTCGATGACGATGACCCGGCCGTCCTCCGGGTTGACCGCGAACTGGATGTTGCAGCCACCGGTGTCCACTCCGACCTCACGGATGACCGCGATACCGATGTCCCGCAGGATCTGGTACTCGCGGTCGGTCAGCGTCATCGCCGGGGCGACGGTGATCGAGTCACCGGTGTGCACACCCATCGGGTCGAAGTTCTCGATGGAGCAGACGACCACGACGTTGTCGTGTTTGTCGCGCATCAGCTCCAGCTCGTACTCCTTCCACCCCAGGATCGACTCCTCGAGGAGCACCTCGGTGGTGGGCGAGAGCGCCAGCCCCTGACCCGCGATCCGGCGCAGCTCGTCCTCGTCGTGCGCGAAACCGGAACCGGCGCCGCCCATGGTGAACGACGGGCGCACCACGACCGGGTAGCCGCCGAGCCGCTCGACCCCGGCCAGCACATCGTCCATGGTGTGGCAGATCACCGAACGGGCGGACTCACCATGCCCGATCTTGGCGTTGACCGCCTCGACCACGGCCTTGAACTGCTCGCGGTCCTCGCCCTTGTGGATCGCCTCGACGTTGGCGCCGATCAGCTCGACGCCGTACTTGTCCAGCACTCCCTGCTCGTGCAGGGAGATCGCGGTGTTCAGCGCGGTCTGGCCGCCCAGGGTGGGCAGCAGCGCGTCGGGGCGCTCCTTGGCGATGATCTTCTCGACGAACTCCGGGGTGATCGGCTCGACATAGGTGGCGTCGGCGATCTCCGGGTCGGTCATGATCGTCGCCGGGTTGGAGTTGACCAGGATGACCCGCAGGCCCTCGGACTTGAGCACCCGGCAGGCCTGGGTACCGGAGTAGTCGAACTCGGCCGCCTGGCCGATGACGATCGGGCCGGAGCCGATGACCAGGACGGACTGGATGTCGGTGCGCTTAGGCACGCTGGCCCTCCATCAGGGAGACGAAGCGGTCGAACAGGTAGGCCGCGTCGTGCGGGCCCGCCGCCGCCTCGGGGTGGTACTGGACGCTGAAGGCGGGGGTGTCGAGGCACTCCAGGCCCTCGACCACGTCGTCGTTGAGGCAGACGTGGGAGACCCGCACCCGCCCGTACGGGGTCTCGGAGTCACGGTCGAGCGGCGCGTCGACGGCGAAGCCGTGGTTGTGCGCGGTGACCTCGACCTTGCCGGTGGAACGGTCCTGCACCGGCTGGTTGATGCCCCGGTGGCCGTACTTGAGCTTGTACGTGCCGAAGCCGAGCGCCCGGCCCAGGATCTGGTTGCCGAAGCAGATGCCGAAGAACGGCGTCCCGCGCTCCAACACCCCCTGCAACACGGACATCTGGTGGTCGGCGGTGGCCGGATCGCCCGGACCGTTGGAGAAGAACACACCGTCCGGACCCGCCGCGTAGATGTCCTCCAGCGTGGCGGTGGCGGGCAGCACGTGCACCTCGATGCCGCGCTCGGCCATCCGCTGCGGGGTCATCGCCTTGATGCCCAGGTCGACCGCGGCCACGGTGAACTTCCTGGTGCCGACGGCAGGGATGACGTACGGCTCGGTGGTGGCCACCTCGGCGGCCAGGTCGGCACCCTTCATCTGCGGGGACGCCTGGACCTTGGCCAGCAGAATCGCTTCGTCAGCGATCGCCGCGCCGGAGAAGATGCCGACCCGCATCGCACCGCGCTCACGCAGGTGCCGGGTGAGCGCCCGGGTGTCGACACCGCTGATGCCGACCACGCCCTGGGCGGTCAGTTCCTCGTCGAGCGAGCGCTGGGCACGCCAGTTGGACGAGACGCGCGCCGGGTCGCGGACCACGTAGCCGGAGACCCAGATGCGCCTGGACTCCGGGTCCTCGTCGTTGACGCCGGTGTTGCCGACGTGCGGCGCGGTCATGACCACGACCTGGCGGTGGTAGGAGGGATCGGTCAGCGTCTCCTGGTAGCCGGTCATCCCGGTGGAGAACACCGCCTCACCGAAGGTCTCCCCCACCGCCCCGTAGGCACGGCCGCGGAAGGTGCGGCCGTCCTCCAGGACGAGTACGGCGGGGATGCGGGCTCCCCTGGTGGAGGTGGTCATCGTGCGCCTTCCTTGGTGGTGTTCAGGTTGCTGAGTGCGGTGACCCACTCGGGGTGCTCGGCGGGGTGCTCGGAGCGGAACCCGGAGTCGATCAGCCGGTCGCCGTGCTGCCAGGTGATCACCAGCAGTCCGCCCTCGGGGACGACCTTGCCCGCGATGCCCTTGTCCAGTCGGGCGCCGCGCAGCGCCTCGGCCGGGATGAAGAAGTCGGTGGCGGCCGGCCGGCGCACCGCCACGCCCTGCTCGGTCAGGGTCAGTTCGACGAGGCTGCGGGTGCCCAGGCCGCGGGCGGCGATCCGGTCCAGCCAGTCACCGGCGGTGGTGCTGGCGTGGTAGCGGCCGGACAGCTCCGCGAGCGGCTCACCCAGGTTGCCGGGGATCCGCGGCAGCTCGGGCAGGTCGGACTGGCGGGCGGCCCGCTTGCGCCAGGCGCGCCACATCAGCCAGTAGACGAGGGCGATCAGGGCCAGCAGCGCGACGACCCACAGCAGTCGGTCGCCGAGGTCGGTGACCTTCGCCGAGTGCTTGTCAACCGCCTGCGTTACGTACGTTGTCGCGTTCACGTGAGCTTCCCGTCCATGACCGTCGCCTTGCCCCGCAGGAAGGTGGCGGTCACCTGGCCCGGCAGCTCAAGCCCCTGGTACGGGGTGTTGCGGCTGCGGGAGGCGAAGCCGGCGGGGTTCACCACACCACGGTATGCCGGATCCACCAGCGTGAGGTTGGCGGGCTCACCGGCGGCGATCGGTCGGCCGTGACCGCCGAGGCGCCCGATGGCGGCCGGGCGGAACGACATCCGGTCGGCGACCCCGGACCAGTCCAGCAGGCCGGTGTCGACCATCGTGTGCTGGACCACGGACAGCGCGGTCTCCAGGCCCACCATGCCCATGGCGGCGGCGGCCCACTCACAGTCCTTGTCCTCGTGCGGATGCGGCGCGTGGTCGGTGGCGACGCAGTCGATGGTGCCGTCGGCCAGCGCCTCGCGCAGCGCCATGACGTCGGCCTCGGTACGCAGCGGCGGGTTGACCTTGTAGACCGGGTTGTACGAGCGCACCAGTTCGTCGGTGAGCAGCAGGTGGTGCGGGGTGACCTCGGCGGTGACGTTCCAGCCCTTGGACTTCGCCCAGCGCACCAGCTCCACCGAACCGGCGGTCGACAGATGGCAGATGTGCACCCGCGAGCCGACGTGCGCGGCGAGCAGCACGTCACGGGCGATGATCGATTCCTCGGCGACCGCGGGCCAGCCGCGCAGGCCGAGTTCGGCGGAGACGATGCCCTCGTTCATCTGGGCGCCCTCGGTGAGCCGGGGCTCCTGGGCGTGCTGGGCGATGACCCCGTCGAAGGCCTTCACGTACTCCAGGGCGCGGCGCATGATCACCGCGTCGTCCACGCACTTGCCGTCGTCGGAGAAGACCCGTACGCCCGCGGCGGAGTCGTGCATGGCACCCAATTCGGCGAGCTTCTTGCCCTCCAGGCCTACGGTGACGGCGCCGACCGGCTGTACGTCGCAGTAGCCGGACTCCCTGCCGAGCCGCCAGACCTGCTCCACCACACCGGCGGTGTCGGCGACCGGGAAGGTGTTGGCCATGGCGTGCACGGCGGTGTAGCCGCCGACGGCGGCGGCGCGGGTGCCGGTGAGGACGGTCTCGGAGTCCTCGCGGCCGGGCTCGCGCAGATGGGTGTGCAGGTCCACCAGGCCGGGGAGGAGGACCTGCCCCTGTGCGTCGATGACCGTGGCGCCTTCAGCGCTGGAGACGGTCAGGTCGCTGCCGACGGCGGTGATGGTCTCGTCGACGATGATGACGTCCTGCGGTTCGCCGCCGAGTACCCTCGCGCCGCGGATCAGGGTCTTGCCGGTCGTCACTTGTTCTCCTCGGTGCGGTTCTCGGACAGGGCGGGCTCGTTGCCGCCGAGCAGCAGGTACAGGACAGCCATCCGGACGCTGACGCCGTTGCCGACCTGTTCGACGGCGGTGCAGCGGTCGGAGTCGGCGACCTCGGCGGTGATCTCCATGCCGCGGTTCATCGGGCCCGGGTGCATCACGATGGCGTGCTCGGGCAGTGCGGCCATGCGCGTCGCGTCGAGCCCGTAGCGGCGGGCGTACTCGCGCTCGGTGGGGAAGAACGCGGCGTTCATCCGCTCGTTCTGCACCCGCAGCATCATCACCGCGTCGGACTTGGCCAGCACGGAGTCGAGGTCGTAGCTGACGTCGCAGGGCCAGGTCTCCACCCCGATCGGCAGCAGGGTGGGCGGCGCGACCAGGGTGACGTGGGCGCCCAGCGTGCCCAGCAGATGGACGTTGGAGCGGGCGACGCGGCTGTGCAGCACGTCGCCGACGATGGTGATCCGGCGCCCGGCGAGGTCGCGTCCGGTGCCGTCGCCGGGGCCGTCCTGGTGGCGGGTGGGGCCGCCGTCGGGGGCGCCGGCGAGGTGGCGGCGCATGGTGAAGGCGTCCAGCAGGGCCTGGGTGGGGTGCTCGTGGGTGCCGTCGCCCGCGTTCACCACGGAGCCGTTGATCCAGCCGGAGGTGGCCAGCCGGTGCGGGGCGCCGGAGGCGTGGTGGCGGATGACGACGGCGTCGGCGCCCATCGCCTCCAGGGTGAGCGCGGTGTCCTTCAGCGACTCGCCCTTGGAGACCGAGGAGCCCTTGGCGGAGAAGTTGATGACGTCCGCCGAGAGCCGTTTGGCGGCGGCCTCGAAGGAGATCCGGGTGCGGGTGGAGTCCTCGAAGAAGAGGTTGACCACGGTGCGCCCGCGCAGCGTGGGCAGCTTCTTGATCGGGCGGTTGGCGACGCGGGCCATCTCCTCCGCGGTGTCGAGGATCAGCAGGGCGTCGTCACGGGTGAGGTCGGCGGCCGAGATGAGGTGGCGCTTCATCGGGTTCACTCCGGAGGGTACGGATATGCGGCAGGGCTGCGAGGCGCGCGGACAGGGCGGTCCGGGCGCGGCGGCGGGTGTGCCCTATTCGTCGTGGGAGCCGGGCTTGACGCCCAGCAGAACGCAGTCCCGGCCGTCGTTCTCGGCCAGCTGGACCTTGACGGTCTCGCGCAGCGAGGTCGGCAGGTTCTTGCCGACGTAGTCGGCACGGATCGGCAGCTGGCGGTGGCCGCGGTCGACCAGTACGGCGAGCTGGACGGCGCGCGGTCGGCCGATGTCGTTGATCGCGTCGAGGGCCGCGCGGATGGTGCGGCCGGAGAACAGCACGTCGTCGACGAGGATGACCAGGCGGCCGTCGATTCCGTCGCCCGGGATCTCGGTGCGGGCGAGCGCGCGCGCCGGGCCGAGCCGCAGGTCGTCGCGGTACATGGTGATGTCGAGGGCGCCCACCGGCGTCTTGCGGCCGGTGATCTCGGCGAGCTTGTCGGCGAGCCTGCGGGCGAGGAAGACCCCGCGGGTGGGGATGCCGAGGAGCACCACGTCGTCGGCGCCCTTGGCGCGTTCGACGATCTCGTGGGCGATACGGGTGAGGACCCGTGCGATGTCCGGCGCTTCCAGGACTGGGCGCACCGGTGTGGAACGGTCGTCGACCATGGGTCGTGAGACCTCCTTCCCCGCCTCACGGGACGGGCATTAAAGGACGTCAGGGGTACGTAGTCACCGTACCAGGCCGGGCGGACGGCTCTTTTCCGGGGGTCATCCGGAACCATTCCGCTTGACGAAGCCAAATTACGCTGCGTAACCTCACAGTGAGTTACCAAGTGTCCATCCGGGGAGCCTTATGTCCAGCGATTACGCCAAACAGCTCGGAGCGAAGCTCCGAGCGATCCGCACGCAGCAGGGTCTCTCCCTCCACGGCGTCGAGGAGAAGTCCCAGGGCCGCTGGAAGGCCGTCGTCGTCGGCTCCTACGAGCGTGGCGACCGCGCGGTGACCGTGCAGCGGCTCGCCGAGCTGGCCGACTTCTACGGGGTCCCGGTGCAGGAGCTGCTGCCCGGCAGCGCCCCCGGTGGCGCCGCCGAGCCGCCGCCGAAGCTCGTGCTCGACCTGGAGCGGCTGGCCCAGGTGCCGTCCGAGAAGGCGGGCCCGCTGCAGCGGTACGCCGCGACCATCCAGAGCCAGCGCGGCGACTACAACGGCAAGGTGCTCTCGATCCGCCAGGACGACCTGCGCACCCTCGCCGTGATCTACGACCAGTCGCCCTCGGTGCTGACCGAGCAGCTGATCGGCTGGGGTGTACTGGACGCCGACGCGCGTCGGGCAGTGCAGCCAGAGGAGGGCTGAGCCCATAGGTGCCTTTGGCACCTGTGTTGCAGAAACGTCCCACTGAGCGCATCAGCGCAGAGGGCCCGGAACACCTTGTGTTCCGGGCCCTCTCGCGTTCGGTGCGTCACTGGGTGCGCAGCGTCGGCTTGAGCTCCTTCAGCCGGGCCAGCAGGCCGTTGACGAAGGACGGCGACTCGTCGGTGGAGAACTCCTTGACGAGCTGCACCGCCTCGTCCAGCACCACCGCGTCCGGGATGTCGTCCTCCCAGAGCAGCTCGTACGCGCCGAGCCGCAGCACGTTGCGATCCACCGCGGGCATCCGGTCCATGGTCCAGCCGACCGCGTAGGTGGCGATCAGCTCGTCGACCCGTGCGGCGTGGTCCTCGTAACCCTCGACGAGCCGCATCGTGTACTCGGTGACGGGCGGCTGTCGGTCGTCGGTCCGGGCGAGCCGGATCCAGTCCGCCATGACGGTCCTGGGCGCGGCACCGCGCTGGTCCGCCTCGAAGAGGATCTGGAAAGCGCGCTTGCGGGCCTTGGTACGGGCAGCCACGGTTAGCTGTTCACCCGGCCGAGGTAGTCACCAGTGCGGGTGTCCACCTTGATCTTCTCACCGGTGGTGATGAACAGCGGGACCTGGATCTCGTAGCCGGTCTCCAGCGTGGCGGGCTTGGTGCCGCCGGTGGAGCGGTCACCCTGCACACCCGGCTCGGTGTTCTGGATGGTGAGCTCGACGGCGGCCGGGAGCTCGACGTAGAGGACCGAGCCCTCGTGCGTCGCCACGACGGCCTCGAAGCCCTCGATCATGAAGTTGGCGGCGTCGCCAACGGACTTGCGATCCACGTGGATCTGGTCGTACGTGTCCATGTCCATGAAGACGAAGTACTCGCCGTCCATGTACGAGAACTGCATTCCGCGCTTGTCGACGGTGGCCGTCTCGACCTTCACGCCTGCGTTGAAGGTCTTGTCGACGACCTTGCCGGAGAGCACGTTCTTGAGCTTGGTGCGGACGAAGGCAGGGCCCTTGCCCGGCTTGACGTGCTGGAACTCAACGACGGACCAGAGCTGGTCGCCGTCGAGCTTGAGCACCATGCCGTTCTTGAGGTCGTTCGTGCTGGCCACGGTCGCGGAATCTCCTGAGAGTGCTGCATCGGAAACCAGAAAGCGCCCGCTACAAGGCGAGCAGTTCCTTGGTCGTGATGGTGAGTAGCTCGGGCCCGCCGTCCGCCGTGGGGCGTACGACGAGTGTGTCGTCGATCCGGACACCGCCCCGGTCCGGGAAGTGGACCCCCGGCTCGACGGTGACCGGCACACAAGCGTCCAGTTTACCCATGGCTGAGGGGGTGAGCCGAGGGTCCTCGTCGATTTCGAGTCCCACGCCGTGTCCGGTCCACGATCCGGCGGCCTCACCGTGGCCCGCCCGCTCCAGCACCCGGCGCGCGGCGAGGTCGATCTCCCGGCAGCTGGCGCCCGGTGCCAGGGCCTCGCGGCCGGCCCGCTGGGCGTCGAACACGACGTCGTACAGGTCGATCTGCCAGTTCGCCGGTGCGGCGCCGATGACGAAGGTACGGCCGACCTCGCAGCGGTAGCCGCGGTAGCAGGCGCCGAGGCAGACGGTCAGGAAGTCGCCCTCCTCGACCCGCCGGTCGGTGGGGCGGTGCCGGGCGGCGCCCGAGTGCGGGCCGGTGCCGACGTACGTGGGGAAAGCGGGGCCGTCCGCGCCGTGGTCGGCGAGACGACGCTCCAGCTCCAGGGCGAGGTGCCGCTCGGTGCGGCCGACCAGGATGGACTCCAGCAGCTCGCCCAGCGCCTGGTCGGTGATCTCGGCGGCGATCCGCAGGCAGGCGATCTCCTCCTCGTCCTTGACCAGCCGCAGCTGCTCCACGGCCTGGCCGAGGTCGAGCAGGCGCAGGCTCGGCGTGACGGAGGCGATGGCCCGGTGCCGGGCGACGGTCAGATGGTGCTCCTCGACCGCGAGGCTGTCGGCGCCCAGGCCCGGGGCGAGGTCGGCCGCGGCCACCGCGGGGTCGCCGTCCGGCGACGGCAGCACCACGCGCCGCAGGTCGTCCGGTGGGGTGCCCTCGCCCGGTTCCCCGTACACCCGGCGGCGGTGGACCAGCAGGTCCTCCGCGGGCGCCAGCATCAGTACGGCGTCGGACGGCGCCCAGCCGGTCAGATAGCGGATGTTGGCGGGTCGGGAGACCAGCGCCGCGGCGGATCCAGCCGCCGAGCACCGCTCCCGTAGCCGCAACCGGCGGGAAGCGTGCACCTCGGACATGTGCCGAGCGTACGCAACACTCGCTCGCAAGACCTCCGGACCGGGTCCGGACGGGTCCCTGCGGGCCGTGTCCGCGCCCCCACGCCGGGCGGCGCCGGTGGGGGTCCTGTCCGCCGTCACGGCGGGAGGAAGTCCGCCACCGCGCGCCCCGGCGGGCCGTAATCGGCTTGCGGCCGGTTCGCACCGCCCGACTACGCCGCAGGGGTTGCCCGTGTCGTGGGGGACGACTTGGCCGCCGCGGGCACGGATACGCGGACGGAAGGACCTCGGTGGGCGCAGCCCCGCCGGGGCTTGCGGCGGGATCCCGAGTGGCGGGGTCCCGAGTGGCGGGGTCCCGAGTGGCGGGGTCCCGAGTGAGGCCGGGCGGGTGGGAGAGAAACCCCGGCGGGGACCGGCTAGTGGGCGGTGAGGGAGCGGGTCACGACGCGGTCCAGGGCCTCCGCCGTCGCGGGGACGTCCAGCTGGGAGTTGTCGATGATGGGCAGACCCGACCCGTACCAGCCGGCCATGCGGCCGTGGATACGGGCCACCTCCTCGTCGGACAGACGCCGGTTGCCGGTGCGCTCGGCGTTGCGGGCCAGTACGACCTCCAGGCCCGGCAGCAGGACCACGGGCAGCAGCCCGGGTCCGACG
Source organism: Streptomyces silvisoli (assembly GCF_029269905.1). Taxonomy (NCBI): domain Bacteria; kingdom Bacillati; phylum Actinomycetota; class Actinomycetes; order Kitasatosporales; family Streptomycetaceae; genus Streptomyces; species Streptomyces silvisoli. Next base: position 188,372 of record NZ_JARJBC010000003.1, read on the forward strand.
TGCCGTTTCCAGCCACCGAGGCCGACCACCGGCCGGTCCGGGAAGACCGCGTCGTCGATGATGCAGGAGATGCCGTTGGCCAGGAAGTTACGGGCGGAGAACCCGCAGGTGCGCCGGGCCAGCCGGTACTGCGCCTCGGAGTGCTCGTTCCAGCCGGACTGCGGATCGGCGAACCCGGACCGCACCCACTCCCGAACGTCGTCCAGGCTGATGTGCGCGGTCGGCGCACCGCGGTGGTCGGCCCAGTACCGCGCGACGGTGGTCTTGCCCGCCCCCGCCGGACCGATGAGCAGCACCGCGACCGGTGCGTACGAGGGGGCCGACGGCATCGCCATGGCGGCCGGGGGCAGCGGGAAGTGCCCGGTGATGGCCGCCGGAGCCGGACCGGGCGCCACGCCCGGCGGCGCGGGCCACGGCGGAGGCACGGGCGGTTCCTGCGGGACCGGGCCGGAGCCGGGCCGTCCGTGCGGGGCCGGGGGGATCCAGCCAGCGGCACCCCCGTGAGGCGGTGGCAGCGGCACCCCCACAGCATGCTGCATCTCGGCGCACTCCGTCTCGTGCCGATCGGAACTGTGTCGGACCCCGGCGCTATGACCGGTCCGACACCGAACCGTACCGCCCCCGGCCGTAGTTGTGTGAACGACCAGGGGACGGTCAAGGTGCCCGGACAGACGTCCGGGCACCGTTCAGGCCGACAGTTCGTCGGCGAGCGCGCGCAGCGCCAACCGGTAGGAGCCGAGGCCGAATCCGGCGATGGTGCCGCTGGCCACCGCCGCGATGACCGAATTGTGGCGGAACTCCTCACGGGAGTACGGGTTGGAGATGTGCACCTCGATCAGCGGCGCGGTGCGCTGCGCCGCCGCGTCCCGCATCCCGTACGAGTAGTGGGTGAACGCCCCGGGGTTGAGAACGACCGGAATCGATCCATCGGCGGCCTCGTGCAGCCAACGGATCATCTCCCCCTCGTCGTTGGTCTCCCGGACCTCCACATCGAAGCCGAGTTCCTTGCCGAGGGCGGTGCACTCCTCGACCAGCCCGGCGTAGGAGGTCGAGCCGTACACCTCCGGCTCCCGGCTCCCCAGGCGGCCCAGGTTCGGCCCGTTCAGCACGTAGACGGGACGCGTCACCCGGCCACCTCCGCGTACGCGGCGACCAGCAGGGCCGGGTCGGGGCCCTCCAGCACGGTGGGCTTGGCCAGACCGTCCAGCACGATGAAGCGCAGCCGGTCACCGCGCGACTTCTTGTCCACCTTCATGGTCTCCAGCAGCCTGGGCCACTGGTCGCCCTTGTAGGTCAGCGGCAGACCCACCGAGGAGAGCACCGCGCGGTGCCGGTCGGCTGTGGCGTCGTCCAACCGGCCGGCCAGGCGGCCGAGTTCGGCCGCGAACACCATGCCGACGGAGACCGCCGCGCCGTGCCGCCAGCTGTACCGCTCGTTCTTCTCGATGGCGTGGGCCAGCGTATGGCCGTAGTTGAGGATCTCCCGCAGCCCCGACTCCTTCAGGTCCTGCGAGACCACGTCGGCCTTCACCCGGATCGACCGCTCGATCAACTCCGCGGTGTGCGCACCGTCCGGGGTACGGGCCCCCTGCGGATCTGCCTCGATCAGGTCGAGGATCGCCGGGTCGGCGATGAAGCCCGCCTTGATGATCTCGGCCAGACCGCTGACGTAGTCGTTGACCGGCAGCGACTCCAGACAGGCCAGATCGCACAGCACCCCGGCGGGCGGATGGAAGGCACCCACCAGGTTCTTGCCCTCGGCGGTGTTGATGCCGGTCTTGCCGCCGACCGCGGCGTCCACCATCGCCAGTACCGTGGTCGGCACCGCGACCCACCGCACTCCGCGCAGCCAGGTGGCGGCGACGAATCCGGCCAGGTCGGTGGTGGCGCCACCGCCGACCCCGACGATCACATCGGTACGGGTGAACTGGGTCTGCCCGAGCACGCTCCAGCAGTACGCGGCCACCTCGGCGGACTTGGCCTCCTCGGCGTTCGGCAGTTGGATGGCGATCGCCTCGTAACCCTGCTCCGCGAGGTCGTCGCGGACCGCCTCTCCGGTGGCGGACAGCGCCTCCGGGTGCAGCACCGCGACGCGCTTGGCCTCCCGGCCGATCAACGCGGGCAGTTCGCCCAGCAGTTGGCGGCCGACCAGCACCTCGTAGGGGGCGCTGCCCGCGGTACCGCCGACCTGGACGCGGGTGGGTGTGTCGTTCATACCTTCCTCAGCTCCAGTACGTCGAGGACCTGGTCGGCGACGTCCTGCGGGGTGCGGTCATCGGTCGCCACGACGGCCCGTGCGACCTGGGTGTACAGCGGACGGCGGCGCTCCATCAACTCCCGCCACCGCTGGCGGGGGTTGACCGCCAGCAGCGGCCGGGGCGCGTCGAGCCCCACCCGGTGCACGGCGGTCGACAGGCCCACGTCGAGGAAGACCACCGGGCGTCCCAGCAGCGCCTCCCGGGTCCCCTCGTCCATGATCGAACCGCCGCCGAGGGAGAGCACCCCCGGGTGCTCGGCGAGCGCCGCGCGGACGGCGGCCCGCTCCAGCTCCCGGAAGTACGGCTCGCCGTCCTCGACGAAGATGTCGGAGATGGCCCGGCCCTGGGCGGCCTCGATGTCGGCGTCGGTGTCCCGGTACGTGGTGCCCAGCCGTTCGGCGAGCACCCGGCCGATGGTGGACTTGCCCGCCCCGGGCGGCCCCACCAGCACGACGACTGGGCCGTGTTCCGGCTGCCCCTCGGCGACCTCGTGTGCCATGCTCACCGGATCACCAGGTTGTCGAGGTATCCGGTGACGTTGCGCCGGGTCTCGGCGACCGAGTCGCCGCCGAACTTCTCCGCCACGGCGTCCGCCAGCACCAGCGCGACCATCGCCTCGGCCACGATCCCCGCGGCGGGCACCGCGCAGACATCGGACCGCTGGTGGTGCGCCTGGGTGGGTTCACCGGTGGTGACGTCCACGGTCGCCAGCGCCCGCGGGACGGTGGCGATGGGCTTCATCGCGGCCCGTACCCGCAGGAGCTCACCGGTGGTGAGGCCGCCCTCGGTGCCGCCGGAGCGGCCGGAGGCGCGGCGGATGCCCTCCTCGGTGGGCAGGATCTCGTCGTGCGCCTTCGACCCCGGCACCCGGGCCAACTCGAAGCCGTCGCCGACCTCGACGCCCTTGATCGCCTGGATGCCCATCAGCGCGGCGGCCAGCCGGGCGTCGAGACGGCGGTCCCAGTGCACATGCGAGCCCAGGCCCACCGGTACCCCGTAGGCCAGCACCTCGACCACGCCGCCGAGGGTGTCGCCGTCCTTGTGCGCCTGGTCGATCTCGGCCACCATCGCCTCGCCGGCGGCGGAGTCCAGGCAGCGCACCGGGTCGGCGTCCAGCCGCTCGACGTCAGCGGGCTTGGGGTAGACGCCGTAGGGCGCCTTGGCCGCGCCCAACTCCACGACGTGCGAGACGATCTCGATACCGGCGGTCTCCTTCAGGTACGACCGCGCCACCGCGCCGAGCGCCACGCGGGCCGCGGTCTCCCGCGCCGAGGCCCGCTCCAGCACCGGACGGGCCTCGTCGAAGCCGTACTTCTGCATGCCCGCCAGATCGGCGTGGCCCGGACGCGGCCTGGTCAGCGGGGCGTTGCGGGCCAGCTCGGCGAGTTCGGCCGGGTCGACCGGGTCGGCCGCCATGACCTTCTCCCACTTGGGCCACTCGGTGTTGCCCACCATGATCGCCACCGGCGATCCCAGGGTGAGACCGTGCCGCACCCCGCCGAGGAAGGTGACCTCGTCCCGCTCGAACTTCATCCGGGCGCCGCGGCCGTACCCCAGCCGCCTGCGGGCCAGGGCGTCCGCCACCATCTCCGTCGTCACCGGTACCCCCGCAGGCAGCCCCTCCAGTGTCGCCACCAGGGCCGGGCCGTGCGACTCCCCCGCCGTCAACCAGCGCAACCTACTCAACGGTGTTCCCTCTCTCCTGTGCCCGCCGGAAGTCCTCGAACCGCGAACGTCCTCGGATCCGATCCTCCCACGGGACACCGACAAGCCGGGCACCAGTCCGTCGAACGGACAGCACTCAACGTGCGGCGAGCGCCGCCTCCCCGGCCGCCCGCATCGCGGCGAGCGGCGCCGGACGGCGGTCGGTCATCAGCTCGACCTGGAGCACCGCCTGGTGCACCAGCAGGTCCAGGCCGCCGACCAGCGCGCCGCCACGCGCCGACCAGGCCGCCGCCAGCGGCGTCGGCCACGGCTCGTAGAGCACGTCGAACAGCGCACCGGGCTGGTCCGGCACCTCGGCCGCGAGCGCGTCGGTGGCACCCGCGGGGGTGGTGGCGATCACCAGGGGGGCGGTGAAGGCGTCCGCCGCGGCCGACCAGTCCCGGGTGCGCACGGCCACGCCGAGCCGCTCCCCCCACTCCCGCATCTCGACGGCCCGCGCCTCGCTGCGCACGTAGGCGGTGACCTCGGCCGAGCAGATCCGGGCGAGCGCGGCCAGCGCGGAGGAGGCGGTGGCTCCGGCGCCCAGGATCGCCGCGGAGTCGACGCCGTCCACACCGCGTTCCCGCAGCGCGGCGACCATGCCGGGGATGTCGGTGTTCTCCCCGAGGCGCCGCCCGTCCGCGGTGAAGACGACGGTGTTGACAGCCTCCACGGACGCCGCCGTGTCGCTGATCTCGTCCAGCAGCGGGATCACCGCGCGCTTGAGCGGCATGGTCAGCGACAGCCCGGCCCAGGGCTTCTGGTCGTCGCCGATCGAGGCGAGGAAGCCTGGCAGCGCCGCCTCGTCCACCTCGTGCCGTTCGTACTCCCAGCCCTCCAGGCCCAGGGCCCGGTAGGCGGCGCGGTGCAGCACCGGGGAGAGCGAGTGGGCGATGGGCGATCCGAGGACCGCCGCGCGGTGGGGCCGGGCGGCCCGGGAAGGGGTTGACATCAACCGCCGTGCTCCTGCTGGTACTTGTTGAATTCCGCGACGTTCCGCTGGTGTTCGGCGTAGTCGTTGGTGAACCGGGTGTCCCCCGGCTTGACGGTCACAAAGTACAGCCAGTTGCCGTCGGCGGGGTGGAGCGCGGCGTCGATCGCCTGGTGTCCGGGGTTGTCGATCGGTCCGGGCGGCAGACCCTTGTGCAGATAGGTGTTGTACGGCGAGTCGAAGTGGGTGTCGGCGCTGGTGGTGTTCAGCGTCGAGCGGCCCTTGGCGTAGTTGATCGTCGAGTCGAAGCCGAGCGCCATGTTCTGCTGCAGGCGGTTGTAGATGACCCGGGAGACCTTTTGGAAGTCCTGCTTCTCCTGGGCCTCGGCCTGGATCAGGCTGGCGATGATGATGATCTCGTACGGGGTCCTGCCCATCTTGGCGGCCTGTGCTTCGAGGTCGTCCTTGCCGTATTCGGCCTCGGCCTGCTGGACCATCTGCTTGAGGAAGTCCACCGGTTTGGTGGACTTCCCGATGCTGTACTTGGTGGGGAACAGGAAGCCCTCGGGGTTGCCGTTGGCATAGGACGGCAGTCCGAGGTCGCCGCTCTTGGCGGCGTTCGCCGTGGTGCCGGACGGCAGGCCGAGCTTCTGGTCGATGGCCTGGTAGATCCGGGAGGCGCGCCAGCCCTCGGGGACGATCAGCGAGTTCTGGCTGCTGGGGTCGGTCATCATGGCGACCGCGGCGGCGGCCGACATCTCCTTGTGCAGGGTGTAGACACCGCCTTGGAGCGCCTTGTCGCCCACGGCCTTGGTGAAGGCCTCGACGCTCTTGACGACATCGTTCTGCTTGAGGATGTTGCCCATCTGGGCGACCGTGTCGCCGTTGGGGATCACGACCTGCACCTCGCCGATGCCGTCACCGGAGTAGTCGGGCGCCGAGGCGAAGTGCCGTTCCCAGTACCAGTACCCGCCGTAGCCGCCGCCTCCGATGAGCCCGAGGAGCACGCCGAGGGCGACCAGGACGGCGCAGCCGCTGCGCTTCTTCTTGCCCTTGCGCTGGTCGTCGTCCGGCTCGTCCTCGTCGTCATCGTCATCGCTGTCGACGAAGCGCTCGCGCTCCTCGCCGTCGGTGAGCGAGGCGCCGGTGAAGAACGGATGCCGCTCGGGCTCGTCGGCCTCCTCGTGGAACGCCGACCATTCCGCGGTCTGTTCGGGATCGGACTGCGGCGCGGGCTGCGGGGGTAGATAGCCATAGGGGTCGGCGTGCGCGGTGTCGGTGAATGCCTGGCCAGGCTGCTGAACATACGTTTCAGCAACGCCCGTGGCGTATGCGTCGTGCGTCGGCACGGCGTGCTGACCGGTCCAGTCGTACTGCTGCTGGCCGTCCCAGTGCGGCTGCTGCGGATACTGCTGGCCGCCGGAGTAGTGCGGGTCGACGTACCCGGGTTCCGCGTACTGCTGGCCGGGGTACTGCGCCTGCGGGTACTGCTGCTGCCCGGCGTAGTGCTGGGCGTCCGGGTACGGCTGCTGCGGCAACGGGTTGCCGTACTGGTCCCAACCGCCGTGCGACTGACCACGGTCCCACCCCTGGTCCCCGTAGAGGGGGTCGTCGGGGTGCCACGGTTCGGGACCGGGGCTTCGGCCGTAGTCGGTCATGCGTCTCCTGAATCGCGAGGCGGCACGTGGCCGACGCTCGTGGCGCCGCCCGTGGGGGCCCGCCTCTCCGGCGCGGAACGTTACCGTATCGCGATCAGATGACCACTTCGACGGTCTCGCCGGGCGGCCTGCCGGAGACCCGTTCGGTCTCCAACGCGCTCTGCAGGATGACCACCGCGGCGGCCTGGTCCACAACTGAGCGGCCCTTCTTGGCCTTTACCCCGGAGGCGCGCAGACCATGGGTGGCGGTGACGGTCGACATCCGCTCGTCCACCAGCCGCACCGGCACGGGTGTGATGATTTTCGCAAACTCCGTTGCGAAATCACGTGCCTTGGCGGCCGCCGGGCCCTCGCCCCCGCTGAGGGAGCGAGGCAGCCCGATGACCACCTCAAGGGGTTCGTACTCCTCGACGATGGCGGCGATGCGGCGGCGGGCCGCCTGGACGTCGCGGCCGGGGACGGTCTCCACGGGTGTGGCGATCAGCCCGTCGGGGTCGCATGAGGCGACCCCGATCCGGGCGTCCCCGACATCAACGGCGATCCGCCTGCCGCGTCGCATTGCCTGTCCTTCCGCCAGTTCCCTGCTCAGGCCTTCTCGGCGACCAGTCGGCGCACCGCCTCGACGGCCTCGCCCACGGCGTCCGGGTTGCTGCCGCCGCCCTGGGCGACGTCGTCCTTGCCGCCGCCTCCGCCGCCGAGGGTCTTGGCGGCGGTGCGCACCAACTCACCGGCCTTGACGCCGCGTTCGCGGGCCGCCTCGTTGGTGGCGATGACGGTGAGCGGGCGGCCGTTGGCCACGGTGAACAGGGCGACGACCGCCGGACGGCCGCCAGTGATCCGCTGCCGCACGTCCAGGACCAGCTTGCGCAGGTCGTCGGCGCCGGTGCCGTCCGGGACGGTACCGGTGACCAGGGCGACGCCCTTGACGTCCTCGGCGCCCTGGGCGAGCCCGGCGGCGGCCTGGAGCACCTTCTCGGCGCGGTACTTCTCGATCTCCTTCTCGGCCTCGCGCAGCTTGCTCAGCATGCCGGAGATCCTGTCGGGCAGCTCCTCCGGGCGGCCCTTGACCAGCTCGGTGAGCTGGGAGACGACGGTGTGCTCACGGGCGAGGAACTTGTAGGCGTCGGCGCCCACCAGCGCCTCGACCCGGCGCACCCCGGAGCCGATGGACGACTCGCCGAGCAGCTTGACCAGTCCGAGCTGGGCGGTGTTGTGCACATGCGTACCGCCGCACAGCTCCTTGGAGAAGTCGCCGATGGTGACCACGCGCACCCGCTCGCCGTACTTCTCACCGAACTCGGCGATGGCGCCCTGCTTCTTGGCCTCGGCCATGCTCATCACCTCGGCGGTGACATCGAGTTCACGGGCGAGGACCTCGTTGATCTTCTGCTCGACGTCGCTGAGCACCGAGCCGGGAACGGCGGCCGGCGAGCCGAAGTCGAAGCGGAAGCGGCCCGGGGAGTTCTCCGAACCGGCCTGGGCGGCGGTCGGGCCGAGGGCGTCGCGCAGCGCCTGGTGGGTGAGGTGGGTGGCGCTGTGGGCACGGGCGATCGCCCGGCGACGGGTCAGGTCGATGGTGGCGTAGGCGCCGGCGCCGACGGTCACCTCGCCGACCTGGACGACGCCCTTGTGCACCGAGACGCCCGGTACCGGCTGCTGGACGTCGCGCACCTCGATCACCGCGCCGGAGTCCAGGCGGATCCGGCCGGTGTCGGCGAGCTGGCCGCCGCCCTCGGCGTAGAACGGGGTGCGGTCCAGGACGACCTCGACCTCGTCGCCCTCGACGGCGGCGGGCGACGGGAGTCCGTCGACCAGCAGACCGACGACGGTGGCCTCGCCCTCGTAGTCGGTGTAGCCGGTGAAGACCGTGCTGCCGGAGGTGTCGGCCACCTCGCGGTAGGCGGACAGGTCGGCGTGACCGGTCTTCTTGGCCTTGGCGTCGGCCTTGGCGCGCTCCCGCTGCTCCTTCATCAGGCGGCGGAAGCCCTCCTCGTCCACGGAGAGGCCCTGCTCGGCGGCCATCTCCAGGGTGAGGTCGATCGGGAAGCCCCAGGTGTCGTGGAGCAGGAACGCCTTGTCGCCGGGGAGCACGCTGCCGCCCGCGGCCCTGGTCTCGGTGACCGCGGTGTCGAGGATGTTGGTGCCCGCCTTGAGCGTCTTGAGGAAGGCGTTCTCCTCGGCGAGGGCCACGGTCTCGATGCGCTTGCGGTCCTCGGCCAGCTCCGGGTACTGCGGGCTCATGGCCTTGATCACGGTGTCGACCAGCTCGCCGACGGTCTCATGGGTGGCGCCGAGCAGCCGCATGTTGCGGATGGCGCGGCGCATGATGCGGCGCAGCACGTAGCCGCGGCCCTCGTTGCCGGGGGTGACGCCGTCGCCGATGAGCATCACCGAGGTGCGGATGTGGTCGGCGACGACGCGCAGCGACACGTCGGAGCTGTGGGCGGCGCCGTAGTGGACGCCGGTCAGCTCGGTGGCCTTGTCGATGATCATGCGCGAGGTGTCGATCTCGTACATGTTCCGCACGCCCTGCAGGATCATCGCCAGGCGCTCCAGGCCGAGGCCGGTGTCGATGTTCTTGCTGGGCAGGTCGCCGAGGATCGGGAAGTCCTCCTTGCCGGAGCCCTCCCCGCGCTCGTACTGCATGAAGACCAGGTTCCAGATCTCCACGTACCGCTCGTCGTTGACGGCCGGGCCGCCCTCGGGGCCGAACTCCGGGCCGCGGTCGTAGTTGATCTCGGAGCACGGGCCGCAGGGGCCGGGCACGCCCATGGACCAGAAGTTGTGCTCCTTGCCCAGGCGCTGGATGCGCTCGGCGGGCACGCCGACGACGTCCCGCCAGATCTGCTCGGCCTCGTCATCGTCCTGGTAGACGGTGATCCACAGCCGCTCCGGGTCGAGCCCGTAGCCGCCGTCCTCCTGGGAGGAGGTCAGCAGCTCCCAGGCGAGCTTGATGGCGCCTTCCTTGAAGTAGTCGCCGAAGGAGAAGTTGCCGCACATCTGGAAGAAGGTGCCGTGCCGGGTGGTCTTGCCGACCTCTTCGATGTCCGGGGTGCGCACGCACTTCTGCACGCTGGTGGCGCGCGGGAACGGCGGCTTGACCTCACCGAGGAAGTACGGCTTGAACGGGACCATGCCCGCGGGGACCAGCAGCAGCGTCGGGTCGTCCGCGATGAGCGACGCGGACGGCACGACCGTGTGCCCGCGCTCCTCGAAGAAGCGCAGCCAGCGCCTGCGGATTTCTGCCGACTCCATCAGTGGCCTTCTTTCTGCTCGTACAAGGGACGCGTCTGCGGCGTGCGGGCGTCCGCCTGGTAGGCGATCTCCGGGCGTTGCCCGGGGAGTTCTGCGTGCGGGGCGTCGAGCCCCAGTAGGTTGTTCAGCTGCGATTCGCGCTCGGACATTCCGGCGCGGACGTCCTTGGCGAACCGCCGCGCCCGGCCGCCGAGTTCGATGGCCCGGTCGGCCGCGGTCGCGGCCAGGCCCTCGGGGGTCAGGCGGCGGGCGGCCCGGTGCACCTTGTTGGTCGCCCACACCCCGGCGGTGATTCCGGTGACGAACCAGAAGAGGCGGCGGAACATCTGGTATCAGCCCTTCCCTCGGGTGCGGCGCGACCCGCGGCGGCCCGCCGGGATCGCGGTGCCGACGATGACCTTGCCGCGCGCGGCGTCCGCGCGGGACCGCCTGCCGCCGCCGTCGTCCTCGCGCCCGCGCAGGCCGACGGCGCGGCGCACGCCGTAGCCGAACGCGGCGACCTTGACCAGCGGGCCGCCGAAAGTGCTGGCGACGGTGGAGGACAGCGCCGAGGCGTTGGCGGTGACCTCCTGCACGTCGGCGGTGATGTTGTCCACGCGGTCGAGCTGGGTGTGCGCGGAGCGCACCGCCTCGGTGGCCTCGCCGAGCAGCGGGACGGCCTGTTCGGTGACGTCGGCGACCAGCCGGGTCGCCTGCTTCAGCGTCTGCGCCAGCCTGGCCAGCACGACGGCGAGGAAGGACACCAGGATCGCCCAGAAGACGGCCACGATGAGACCGGCCACCTCTCCACCGGACACTGCTCCGCGCTCCTTTGGTTCACGACGGTCGGCAGCCGCTCGCAGCGGGCGGGGCGGGACGGTCCGGGAGGTCGGATGGGTTTCCGGGGTCACACCTGGCACGGTCCGCCGTGCTCGGGCGGCAGGGTACCGACCCTATCGCGCCGGGGTCGGCTGTTCGTACCGCATTCCCGCGGGGCGGGCGCGTCGTGGGTGACGGATTTCCGCCGCTGCCGGGCCTGGCGTGGCAGCGGTAGCTGGAATTGCACGCTCCGCTCTCATCCCAGTACGCTCCGTGCCCCATGCAGCACGGTGCCCCGCTCGACGGTCCCTCTTCCTTTGCTCCGCGCTCCGGGCCAGGCGGTCTGCCCGCCGAGGTGGACCGGCTGGTGGGTCGCGACGCCGAACTCGCCGCGCTGCGAGGCCGACTGGAGCGGTCCCGGCTGGTGACGGTGACGGGAACCGGCGGGGTCGGCAAGACACGGCTGGCGCTCGCCGCCGCGAACGGATCGCAGGATCGGTTCTGCGGTGGGGTGCGGCTTGTGGAGCTGTCCATGGTGCGCGACGCGCCGATGGTGGACCGCGCGGTGCTTGAGGCACTGGCGGTCACCGACCACTCCGCCCGCCCGCCGCGGTCGGTACTGGCCGAGTATCTCGCCGACCGCGAGCTGCTGCTGGTGCTGGACGGTTGCGAGTACCTGGTCGCCGAGTGCGCGGCGCTCGCCGCCGAGCTGCTGCGCCGCGCACCGGGGTTGCGGATCCTGGCCACCGGCCGCAGGCCGCTCGGCGTCCCGGGCGAGTCCGTACTGCCGCTCGGCCCGCTGGAGTTGGCCGACCGGCCGGACCGCGAGAGTGCGGCGGTACGGCTGTTCACGGAGCGGGCGGTGGCGGTCGTGCCGTCGTTCGCGGTCACCGAGGCCAACCGGGCGGCGGTCGGCGCACTGTGCCGTCGGCTGGACGGCCTGCCGCTCGCGCTGGAACTGGCCGCGGTCCGGCTGCGGACGATGTCGGTTGAGCGGATCGCGGAGCGGATCACCGACCGGTTCCAGCTGCTGGCGGGCGGGGACCGTGCCGCGCTGCCGCGCCGGCAGACGCTGCGCGCGGTGATCGGCTGGAGCCACGAGCTGTGCACCCCGACGCAGCGGCTGCTGTGGGCCCGGCTGTCGGTGTTCGCCGGGGAGTTCGACCTGGACGCGGTGGAGTACGTGTGCACCGGCTCGGGGCTGCCCGCGGACGAGGTGCGGGACACGGTGGCGGCCCTGGTCGCGCAGTCCGTGGTCATCCGGGACGAGGCGGCCGAAGGGGCGCGCTACCGGATGCTGGAGCCGGTACGGGAGTACGGCGCGGGCTGGCTGGAGGCGCTGGGCGACACCGAGCGGCTGCGGCGCCGGCACCGGGACTGGTACCTGGGTTTGGCCACCTCGTGCGAGCTGGACTGGTTCGGTCCCGGCCAGGCCGAGGTCGCGGCGCGGGTCGACCGGGACCTGCGGAATCTGCGGCTCGCCCTGGAGTTCGGCCTGGAGCGCGCCTCGGATCCGCACATCGGCCAGTACCTCGCGGGCAGCCTGTGGTTCTACTGGGTCGGCTGCGGGCGGCTGTCGGAGGGGCGGCACTGGCTGGACCGGGCGCTTCGGCGACCGGGCGGCAACGACGGGGCGCGGGCCAAGGCGCTGTGGGTGCTGGGGTACGTCGCGGCACTGCAGGGCGACACGGTGGCGGCGGTGGCCGCGCTGGACGAGTGCCGTGCGCTGGCGGAGCGCACCGGCAACGCCGCCGCGGCGGCGTACGCGGTGCACCGCACCGGGTGCGTGGCGCTGCTGTCCCACGACGTGCCGCGCGCGGCCGAGCTGTTCGGGGCCGCGCTGGCCCGGTACCGGGAGATCGGGGAGCTGAACAGCCATGTGCTTTTGGGCCAGGTGGGACTGGCCCTGGCGATGGCCCTGCGAGGCGATCTGGAGGGCGCGGTCGCACAGTGCGAGCAGGTCCGCGCGGTGTGCCTGCGGTACGGGGAGCGGTGGGCGTTGGCCTACGCGCTCTACGTACTGGGGTACGCGGCGTGGCGCGGGGGCGCGGGGGCGCGGGCCGCAAGGGAGTTGCTGTGCGAGGGGCTGGCGATCCACCACGCGCTGCGCGACCCGGTCGGCATGGTGGTGGCGCTGGAGCTGCTGGCGCAGCTCACCGACGACGGCCAGGGCGCGGCGGCCCGCGCCTGGCCCTCGCTCGGGGGGTTGCGCGGGGGCGCCCACCTGGACCTGGACACGGCGGTGTCCCGCGCGCTGAGCGCCCCCACCCGTTAGCGGGTGGATTCGGCGGTTCCGGCACCGCCGAGCCACACCGCGGGAGTTGCTCGCCGCCGCCTCGGCTCCTTTGGGGCGCTCCGCCCCCAAACCCCCGAGGGCATCGGAAAGCGCGGCCACAAGGACCTCCGCCGCGACGGCGAGCGACCCCACGGCGCGAACCGCCGGTGCCGAGCCCGCCGGAACCGTCCGGGATCCGCGTGCGGAGCTCCCCGGAGGCGTGGCGGCCCGAGTCCGGCTGACCGTAGGTCAGCGGGCGTAGTACTCGACGACCAGCTGCTCGTCGCAGATCACCGGGATCTCCCGGCGGTTCGGGTCGCGGTCCAGGCGGAAGGCCAGGGCGTCCAGGTTGACCTGCAGGTACTTGGGGGTCTCACCGTCGCCCGCCCAGCCGCCCTCGCGGGCCACCAGGAACGGGGTCTTGGCACGCGAGCGCTCCCGCACCCGCACCACGTCGTCCGGGCGGACCCGGAAGGAGGGGCGGTCCACCTTGCGACCGTTGACCTCGATGTGACCGTGCACCACCATCTGGCGGGCCTGGTAGATCGTGCGGGCCAATCCCGCCCGCAGCACGAGCGCGTCAAGACGCCGCTCCAGCTCGACGATCAGCGCGTCACCGGTCTTGCCCTCGACCTTGCGGGCGCGGTCGTAGGCGCGCCGCATCTGGGTCTCGCTGATGTCGTACTGGGCGCGCAGCCGCTGCTTCTCCAGCAGCCGCACCTTGTAGTCACTGCTCTGCTTGCGGCCGCGACCGTGCTCGCCCGGCGGGTAGGGGCGGGCCTCGAAGTACTTCACAGCCTTCGGGGTCAGCGCTATGCCGAGCGCGCGGGACTTCTTGACCTTGGGACGCGACTGGTTCACGTTCTCCAGACCTCCATGTAAGTTAGGTGAGCCTTACCTTAGCTGAGGAGATCGCATGAATCGACCCGGGAACCCCATGCCGCCCAGCGCGGAGCACACCACAGCGGTGGTCGGTGAGGAGCATGGTCAGCCGCGTCCCGAAGAGGAAGACGCGCTCACGTTGCCGACGGCAGCGGAGCGCTTGCGAACTCTCGTCGAGGGTAACTCGTCCGCCCGGCTCGTCATTCCCGGCCTGGACGGCGCCGATCCGTTCGGCATGATGCCGTCGGAGCGCACGGTGACCGAGGACGGCGACATCATCCTGTGCCTCCCGCCCGACTCCCCCGCGGTGCGCGCCGCCACGCACGCCGAGGACGACGAGCTCACCGCTGTGCTGGAGATCACGGACATCGCACCCGTCGCCGTCCGCCACCGGGTCCGCGCCCACGCCTGGGTCGCGGGCTGGCTCACCCCGATACGCGACGGCCGGCCGGGACGGCTGCGGCTTGAGTTCGGCGAGGCCGCGGTGGACGACCTGTGGGGCGCCGACCCGGTCGAACCCGAGGAGTTCGCCGGCGCCGGGGCCGATCCGTTCGCCGTCCACGAGGCCGAACTGCTCCAGCACCTGGCAACCGCGCACGGCGGCCAACTCGACTGGCTGTGCGCACTGGTCGGCGGGCGGAACGGACAGTGTGCGGCGCCGCACGGCGCGGTTCCGGTGGCGCTCGACCGGTTCGGGCTGCGGGTGCGGTTCAGCGGGGACGGCCACGCCTTCGACGCGCGCTTCGACTTCCCCGCGCCGGTGGCCGACCACGGCCAACTGCGGCGCGCCATGCACGCGTTGTTCGACACCGCCCGGGACGCCGCCGGTCACGCACCGGGCGAGGCGTAGTCTGCCGATCATGTTTGTTGTCGAACTGACCTACACCGCACCGCTGGAACGCATCGACGCCGCGCTCGCCGACCACGTCGCCTGGCTGGACAAGCAGTACGCCGACGGAACCGTCATCGCCTCCGGCCGCAAGGAGCCCCGGGACGGCGGCGTGCTGATCATGGTGGCCCCGGACCGGGCCACCGTGGAAGCGCTGGTCGCCACCGACCCGTTCGCCGTCGCGGGCGTCGCCGAGTACCGCGTCATCGAGTTCGTCGCCACCAAGACGGCACCCGCCCTGGAGCGGTACCGGCAGCAACTCCCGTCCTGAGACCGGCGGTTCACCCGCCCGACAACCGGCCCCGGACGCGGTCGAGCACATCGGCGTAGCGCGCCTCCGCCCCATAGCGGGTGGGCTCGTAGTAGCGCCGGCCGTGCACCTCGTCCGGGGCGTACTGCTGGGCGGCGATGGCCCCCGGCAGGTCATGCGGGTACTGGTAGCCCTCGCCGTGCCCGAGCTTGCTCGCGCCCTTGTAGTGGCTGTCCCGTAGGTGCGGCGGCACCGGGCCCGCGAGGCCCTTGCGCACGTCGCCGATCGCCGCGTCGATCGCCAGGTAGGCGGCGTTGGACTTCGGCGCGAGCGCCAGCGCGATGGTGGCCTGGGACAGGGTTATCCGGGCCTCCGGAAAGCCGATCATCTGCACCGCCTGCGCCGCGGCGACCGCGGTCTGCAGCGCCTGCGGGTCCGCCAGCCCGATGTCCTCGCTCGCCGAGATCATCAGCCGCCGGGCGATGAACCGCGGGTCCTCGCCCGCCTCGATCATCCGGGCCAGATAGTGCAGGGCGGCGTCCACGTCGGAGCCCCTGATGGATTTGATCAGCGCGCTGGCCACGTCGTAGTGCTGGTCACCGTCACGGTCGTACTTCACCGCGGCCCGGTCCACGGCCGCTTCCAGCGTCTCCAGGGTGATCTCGGGCTCGCCCTTGGCCAGCGCCGAGCCCGCCCCCGCCTCCAGCGCGGTCAGCGCGCGCCGGGCGTCTCCGCCCGCGATGCGCAGCAGATGCGCCTCGGAGTCCTCGGGCAGTGCGACGGCACCCGCCAGACCGCGCGGGTCCGCCAGCGCCCGGTGCAGCAGCCCGCGCAGGTCGTCGTCGGTGAGCGCTTCGAGGGTGAGCAGCAGCGAGCGGGACAGCAGCGGCGAGATCACCGAGAAGTACGGGTTCTCCGTGGTGGCGGCGATCAGCGTCACCCAGCGGTTCTCCACCGCCGGGAGCAGCGAGTCCTGCTGGGCCTTGCTGAAACGGTGGATCTCGTCCAGGAACAGCAGCGTCTCACGCCCGTACGCACCCGACTCGCGCTTGGCGCTGTCGATGACGGCGCGGACCTCCTTGACGCCCGCGGTGATCGCCGAGAGCTCCACGAACCGCCGGTTGGTGGCATGGCTGACCACGTACGCCAACGTGGTCTTGCCGGTGCCCGGCGGCCCCCACAGGATCACCGAGGCGGGACCGGCCGGGCCGCCGCTGCCCTCACCGACGAGACGGCGCAGCGGCGAGCCGGTCTTCAGCAGATGCCGCTGGCCCACCACCTCGTCGAGGGTGCGCGGACGCATCCGCACGGCGAGCGGGCTTCCGCCCGGCTCCCTCTCCTGGCGTTCCTCGGCGGCTACGGTGAACAGATCCGGTTCCACGCCAAGAAGCCTAGGACACCCCTCTGACAGTGCCTGGTCGCGCGACCTAGATCAACGTGCTCCAGTACGACCACCAGCGGGTCAGGATCAGCATGATGATCACGCCGTACCAGAGCACCGGAACCGCCCAGTGGAACTCCAGAGCCGCCGAGCGCAGCCCCCGCGGTACCGGGATGACGCGGTGCTTGATGTTGTGCACCAGCGTGTACCAGAAGGCGGCGATGGTCACCACCCAGGCCAGCGAGCACCACAGGCACAGCGAGCCGATGCTGTACAGCGACTCGTACTGCAGCCAGGTCACGAAGCCCACCCCGAACAGGGTGCCCGCCTGGAGGCCGAGCCAGAACCACGGGCGGTAGCGAGCCCCTGCCAGCACGCCCATGCCCACGCACATCATCACCGGATAGGCGACCAGGCCGATCATCGGGTTCGGGAAGCCGAACGCCGATGCCTGGGCACTCTTCATGATGTTGCCGCAGGAGATGATCGGGTTGAGGCTGCACCCGGGCACGAAGTTCGGGTTCTTCAGCAACTCGAACTTGTCGATGGTGATCACCCAGGCGGCGAGCAGTCCCAGGGCGCCGCACACCACGAGCAACACGCTGAACGCCCGGCTCGCGCCGATGAGTCCCGCCGTCTCCTGCCGTTCGTCACTGCGTGTCTCGTCAAGCGCCGATGTCGTCATGTCGCCTTCTGTCGCCGTGTGCTCGGGTCCCCGCCTCTTCCAGCGTGCCTCATTGTGCACCAGAGGTCCGCTACGCGGACCCGGACCGTCGAGTGAGCCGGACGGCCCCGGCTTGACGGTGGGGGGACCGGACGGCGCATATCCGGTCCCCCTTGTCGCTACGTACGCACCCCTCGCCTGGTTCAGCTCGCCGCCAGCCGAGCGCTAGGTGCTGGGGCTGTCCGAGAGGCGCTCGCGGACGGTGTCCACCAGCGCGTCCAGCGCGACCGCGCTCTGCTCGCCGCTCTCCAGGTCCTTCAACTGCACGGTCCCCTCGGCGAGATCACGCTCACCGGCGACCACCGCGAACCGGGCGCCGGACCGGTTGGCCGACTTCATCGCGTTCTTCAGGCCCTTGCCGCCGTACGCGAAGTCCGTCGCCACGCCCTGCCGGCGCAGTTCGGTGACGAGCGAGAACAGCGCGCGCCGCGCCTCCTCGCCGAGCGGCACCGCGAACACGTCGGTGTGCGCGGGGAGTTCGAGCTCGATGCCCTCGGCCTTCAGCGCCAGTACGGTGCGGTCCACCCCCAGCGCCCAGCCCACCGACGGCAGCGCCGGGCCGCCGATCATCTCGGACAGGCCGTCGTAGCGGCCACCGCCGCCGACCGCGGACTGCGAGCCGAGACCGTCGTGCACGAACTCGAAGGTGGTCCTGGTGTAGTAGTCCAGGCCGCGCACCAGCTTCGGGTCGTCCTCGAACGCCACGCCCGCGGCGGTCAGCAGCTCCCGTACCTGCTCGTGGTAGCTCTTGCACGCCTCACACAGGTGGTCGCGCATCATCGGGGCGCCGACCAGCTGCTTCTGCACCGCCTCGCGCTTGTCGTCCAGCACCCGCAGCGGGTTGATCTCGACCCGCCGCCGGGTCTCCTCGTCCAGGTCGAGGGCGCGCAGGAACTCCTGGAGCGCCGCACGGTAGACGGGACGGCACTCCTTGTCGCCCAGCGAGTTCAGCAGCAGCCGGAAGTTCCGCAGCCCCAGCGAGCGGTAGGCGTCGAAGGCCAGGATGATCAGCTCGGCGTCGAGCGCCGGGTCCTCCGTGCCCAGCGCCTCCGCGCCGACCTGGGAGAAGTGCCGGTAGCGGCCCTTCTGCGGGCGCTCGTAGCGGTAGTACGAGCCGGAGTACCACAGCTTGACCGGCAGGTTGCCGAGCTTGTGCAGGTTGGCCTCCAGCGCGGCGCGCAGCACCGAGGCGGTGCCCTCGGGGCGCAGCGCCAGCTCGTCGCCACCCTTGGTGGTGAGGGTGTACATCTCCTTGGTCACGATGTCGGTGGACTCACCCACACCGCGTGCGAAGAGTTCGACGGCCTCGAAGCCCGGGGTCTCGATGTAGCCGTACCCGGCCCGCTTCAGCGGTGTGGAGATCGCCTCACGTACCGCGAGGAACACGGAGGAGTCCGGCGGAATCAGGTCGTACGTGCCCTTGGGGGCGGAAAAGGTACTCAACGGAAGAGTCGTCACAATCCTCGTCGTGGAGCCGTGGTGTCGGCTCCGAGGCCGCGGGCCACCTCGCGCAGGTACGGGTTGGTGGCGCGTTCGCGGCCGATGGTGGTCTGGGGGCCGTGGCCGGACAGCACCACGGTCGAGTCGTCGAGCGGCAGGCACACACGGGCCAGCGATTCGAGGATCTCGGCGTGCGAGCCGCCAGGCAGGTCGGTGCGTCCGATGGAGCCGGCGAACAGCAGGTCGCCCGAGAACAGCACCGGCGGGATCTCCGCCGTCTCGGGCAACCGGAAGGTCACCGACCCCTTGGTATGGCCGGGCGCATGCGAGACGGTCAGCTCCAGGCCCGCCAGGGACAGCGCCGAGCCGTCGGTCAGCTCCCGTACGTCGTCGGGCTCCCCCACCGTCAGCCCGCCCATCAGCTGCTGGCCGATGGACATGCCCAGCGCCTTCTCCGGGTCGCTCATCATGTAGCGGTCCTCGGGGTGGATCCAGGCGGGCACGCCATGGGCGCCGCACACCGGAACGACGGAGGCGACATGGTCGAGATGGCCGTGGGTGAGGACGACGGCCACCGGCTTGAGCCGGTGCTTGGCGATGGTCTCCTCGACGCCGCGGGCCGCTTCATGGCCCGGGTCGATGATCACGCACTCCTCACCGGCGGCGGGGGCGACCAGGTAGCAGTTGGTCCCCCAGGCCCCGGCGGGGAACCCGGCAATGAGCACGATCGTCCTTCTGTCGTCCGCGTCGGTCTGCGCAGCAGGTTTCTGCAGACGACGAGCCTACCGGCGGCGGTACGAGACAAGCGAACCCGTATCGTCGCGGGTCTCGTGCCGGTCCCGTATCGTCACCGCAGCAGACCAAGCGGTAACGGCTAGCGCCACGGCACACCCGGGAGAAGCAGAAGTGGTCAGCAAGGATCAGCGGCGGCGCCAACTCGCCCGCGAGAAGTACCTGCGCCAGCAGCAGCGCCGCACCGAGCAGCGGGGCAGGGCACGCAAGCGCAACGCGGCGATCGCCGGTGTGGTCGCCGTAGTGGTGGCGGCCGGTGCCGCGGCATGGGCCTCCACCGGTCTCGGCGGCGACAAGAAGACCACCGCCGACGCGGCCAGTTCCGCCTCGGCCACGTCCACCAGCAAGGCGCCGGACCCGTGCGCCAAGCCCGCACCGGGCTCCCCCGGCACCAAGCAGTGGAAGTCCGAGCCGTCGATGTCCGTCGACAGCAAGGCCTCGTACGCCATGGACCTGGCCACCACCTGCGGTGACATCAAGCTGAAGCTGGACGCGGGCAACGCGCCGCACACCGTGAACTCCTTCAAGTTCCTGGCCGACCAGGGCTTCTTCGACCACACCAAGTGCCACCGGCTCACCACCAGCGGCATCTACGTGCTCCAGTGCGGCGACCCCAAGGGCACCGGCCAGGGCGGCCCCGGCTACACGCTGCCGGACGAGGACCTCAAGGACCCCGCGATCGCCAAGGGCACCTACCCGGCGGGCACGGTCGCCATGGCCAACACCGGCCAGCCGCACACCGGCGGCAGCCAGTTCTTCCTGGTCTACAAGGACAGCCCGCTGCCCGCCTCGTACACCCCCTTCGGCACCATTGACGCCGACGGCATGAAGGTGCTCCAGAAGATCGCCGCCGCGGGCGAGGACGATTCCAACAACCCCGGCGACGGAAAGCCCAACGCCACGGTGGTGATCAACAAGGCGACCGTCACGCAGTCGTGAATTCCGGTCGTGCGGGATGCGGACAGCCGGGGCGCGGTTCGCCTATGTTGGCGTTGTACAAGGTGACGGTCGCTCTCCGGAGCGGCCGCGGACCGCACAGCGGGCGCCTGCGCCGACGGCTGCCGCCCTCGCGGAATCCGAACGCGGTCGGAACCACCATCAGCAGCACGTCGGAGCGGCCAGGGCGAGGCCCGGCCGGAGGAAACTGTGGACGATGCCCGCGCACCGCTGGACGGGCCGGGCATCACGTGGAGGAGGCGCTGTGAGCAGCGACCCATGGGGACGCGTCGACGAGACGGGGACCGTGTACGTGCGGACGGCCGACGGTGAGCGGGTTGTCGGTTCGTGGCAGGCGGGCTCTCCCGACGAGGCGCTGGCCTATTTCAAGCGCAAGTACGACGGGCTCGTCGTCGAAATCGGCCTCCTCGAACGCCGGGTGCGCACCACCGACCTGTCCGCCAAGGACGCCATGACCGCGATCGAGCACCTGCGGACCACGGTGAACGAGGCGCACGCGGTGGGTGATCTGGACGCGCTCACCAAGCGTCTTGACGCCCTCGTGGAGCAGGTCGCGACGCGCCGTGAGGAGCGCAAGGCCGCCAAGGCCAAGGCGACGGACGAGGCGCGGACCGCCAAGGAGGACCTGGTCGCGGAGGCGGAGCAGCTGGCCACCAGCGAGCAGTGGCGCAACGCCGGTGAGCGGCTGCGGGCCCTGGTGGACAGCTGGAAGGGCCTGCCGCGGCTGGACCGCAAGACCGATGACGAGCTGTGGCACCGGTTCAGCCACGCCCGTTCCGTCTTCTCCAAGCGCCGCAAGGCGCACTTCGCCTCGCTCGACGCGCAGCGCGAGGAGGCACGGCAGCTCAAGGAGAAGCTCGTCCTGGAGGCGGAGGCGCTCTCCGGCTCCACCGACTGGGGCCCCACGGCGGCCCGTTACCGCGAGCTGATGTCGGACTGGAAGGCCGCGGGCCGGGCCCAGCGGGAGGCCGAGGACGAGCTGTGGAACCGCTTCCGCGGCGCCCAGGACGTCTTCTTCGCGGCCCGGGCCGAGGTGTTCGCCGAGCGCGACTCCGAGCAGCGCGAAAACCTCGCGCTGAAGGAGGAGTTGGCGATCGAGGCGGAGAAGCTGCTGCCGGTGACGGACCTGAAGGCGGCGCGGGCCGCCTTCAGATCGATCAACGAGCGGTGGGAGGCCATCGGCCATGTGCCGCGGGAGGCCCGCCCGAAGATCGAGGCCCGGATGCACGCGGTGGAGCGGGCGCTCCAGGACGCGGAGGAGGCCGAGTGGCGGCGCACCAACCCGGAGGCGCGGGCTCGCGCCGAGGGGCTGACCGGCCAGCTCCAGGCGGCCGTTGACAAGCTGCGGCAGCAGCTCGAGGCCGCTCGCGCGGCCGGGAACACCGCCAAGGCCGACAAGCTGGCCAAGGAACTGGAGGGCCGCCAGGCTCTCCTGGACCAGGCACTCAAGGGACTCCAGGAGTTCGGCGGCTAGCCCCCGCGCTGCCACACGTCGTCCTCAAACGCCGGACGAGCTTGGATCCCAAGCCCGTCCGGCGTCTCTCGTTCAGCCCGTGGGCGTCCCTACCGCGACCGGCCCGAGGTCACCCGGTACACGTCGTAGACGCCCTCTACACCCCGAACCGCCTTCAGGACATGTCCCAGATGCTTGGGGTCGCCCATTTCGAAGGTGAAACGGGAGGTCGCGACCCGGTCGCGAGAGGTCTGAACAGCCGCCGACAGGATGTTGACATGCTGGTCGGACAGCACCCGCGT
Source organism: Streptomyces silvisoli (assembly GCF_029269905.1). Taxonomy (NCBI): domain Bacteria; kingdom Bacillati; phylum Actinomycetota; class Actinomycetes; order Kitasatosporales; family Streptomycetaceae; genus Streptomyces; species Streptomyces silvisoli. The sequence goes on from NZ_JARJBC010000003.1 coordinate 210,321, forward strand.
CACATCGGAGAGCAACCGCGACCGGTCCAGCGCCTCGACCTGGATGGCCACCAGGAAGACCGAGGACTGGGTCGGCGCCCACTCCACCTCGATGATCCGCTCCGGCTGCTGGGACAGCGAGTCGACGTTGACGCAGTCCGCCCGGTGCACCGAGACCCCGTTGCCCCGGGTGACGAAGCCGATGATGGGGTCGCCCGGCACCGGCGTACAGCACCGGGACAGCTTGACCCACACATCCCGCTCGCCCTTGACGATCACACCGGGGTCGGCGTTCGCCCGCCGCTTCGCGCGGCTGCGCGACGGCGTGGTGACCTCGGCGATGTCCTCGGTCGCCCCCTCCTCGCCACCGAGCGCCTCAACGAGCTTCTGCACCACGGACTGCGCGGTGATGTGCCCCTCGCCGATCGCCGCGTAGAGCGCCGATATGTCGGGGTAGCGCATCTCGTGCGCCAGGGTGACCAGCGAGTCGCCGGTCAGCACCCGCTGGATCGGCAGGTTCTGCTTGCGCATCGCCCGGGCGATGGCTTCCTTGCCCTGCTCGATGGCCTCCTCGCGGCGCTCCTTGGAGAACCAGGCGCGGATCTTGTTGCGGGCCCGCGGCGACTTGACGAAGCCCAGCCAGTCCCGGGACGGCGCGGCGCCCGGCGCCTTGGAGGTGAAGACCTCGACCAGGTCGCCGTTGTCCAGCGTCGACTCCAGCGGCACCAGGCGCCCGTTGACCCGTGCGCCGATGGTGCGGTGGCCGACCTCGGTGTGCACCGCGTACGCGAAGTCCACCGGAGTGGCGCCCGCGGGCAGCGCTATGACATCGCCCTTCGGCGTGAAGACGAAGACCTCGTTGCGCGACAGGTCGAAGCGCAGCGACTCCAGGAACTCGCCCGGGTCCTCGGTCTCCTTCTGCCAGTCGAGCAACTGCCGTAGCCACGCCATGTCGTTGACGGCGTCGTCCGACTTGGCCGCCTTCGGGCTGTCGGTACGCACCTTGGAGGCACCGGCGACCGCCTCCTGCTTGTACTTCCAGTGCGCGGCGATGCCGTACTCGGCGCGGCGGTGCATGTCGAAGGTGCGGATCTGGATCTCGACCGGCTTGCCACTGGGCCCGATGACCGTCGTGTGCAACGACTGGTACATGTTGAACTTGGGCATCGCGATGTAGTCCTTGAACCGCCCGGGCACCGGGTTCCACCGCGCGTGGATGGTGCCCAGCGCCGCGTAGCAGTCGCGGACGGTGTCGACGAGGACGCGGATGCCCACCAGGTCGTAGATCTCGGCGAAGTCCCGGCCCCGCACGATCATCTTCTGGTAGACGCTGTAGTAGTGCTTCGGGCGGCCGGTGACGGTGGCCTTGATGCGGGCGGCGCGCAGGTCCTGCTGGACCTGGTCGGTGACGACCGCGAGGTACTCGTCGCGCTTGGGCGCGCGCTCGGCGACCAGCCGGACGATCTCGTCGTACATCTTGGGGTAGAGGATCGCGAAGGCGAGGTCCTCCAGCTCCCACTTGATGGTGTTCATGCCCAGCCGGTGCGCCAGCGGGGCGTAGATCTCCAGCGTCTCGCGGGCCTTCTTCTCCTGCTTCTCCCGCTTGAGGTAGCGCATGGTGCGCATGTTGTGCAGCCGGTCGGCGAGCTTGATGACCAGGACCCGCGGGTCCTTGGCCATGGCGACGACCATCTTGCGCACCGTCTCGGCCTGCGCGGCCTCGCCGAACTTGACCTTGTCCAGCTTGGTGACGCCGTCCACCAGCAGCGCGACCTGCTCCCCGAAGTCGCGGCGCAGCGTGTCCAGGCCGTACTCGGTGTCCTCGACGGTGTCGTGCAGCAGCCCTGCCATCAGCGTCGCGGGGTCCATGCCCAGTTCGGCCAGGATGGTGGTGACGGCGAGCGGGTGAGTGATGTACGGGTCGCCACTCTTGCGCTTCTGGCCGCGGTGCCAGCGCTCCGCGACCTGGTAGGCCCGCTCGATCTGCCGCAACCCGGAGGAGTCGATCTTCGGATCGTTACTGCGCACGATCCGCAGCAGCGGTTCCAGCACCGGGTTGTACGGACTGGAGCGCTGTACGCCCAGCCGGGCGAGCCGGGCCCGTACCCGGTTGGAGGAGCCGCCGGAGCGCGCCGGTGCCGTGCCCGGGACGGGCTTGGCGGTACGAGCGCCGCTGGCGTCGGAGGGCGTCCGGGCAAGGGCGCCGTCCGCAGACTTCCCCGCGGGGGTCGGCGCGGACCGCGACGTGTCGTTTCCGCCCCCGGCGGTGAGCGGCTGGGCCTCGTCTGGCAAGGGCACTCCTCAAGCGGGTCGGACTCCCATGGTATCGGTGTGTCGACCAGGACCGCGTGCGACGGCGGCCGGCAGCTCCCGGACGCGACGGAGGCGGGCTCCCCGGCCGGAAAGCCCGCCTCCGTCGCGGTGCTGAGCGTCAGACGACGATGAGCGCCTCCAGGGGCGCCCCCGCCAGGGTCGGCGCAAGCCGGCCGCGGCCATCCAGGAAACCGAGTTCCATCAGCACCGCGACGCCCGCCACCTCGGCGCCCGCGCGCCGGACGAGGTCCAGCGAGGCCTTGGCGGTACCGCCGGTGGCCAGCACGTCGTCGATGACGAGGACCCGGTCTCCCGGCCCGAAGGCATCCGAGTGGACCTCGATCTCGGCCGTTCCGTACTCCAGCTCGTACCCCTGCCGCAGGGTACTGCCGGGCAGCTTGCCCGCCTTGCGTACCGGTACGAAGCCGATCTCCGCCTTGGCCGCCGCCGGAGCGGCGAGTATGAAGCCGCGGGCTTCGAGGCCGACGACCTTGTCGGCTCCCAGGCGCACGCACAGCGCGGCCAGGGCGTCGGTAAGGGCCCCGAAGGCCGCCGGGTCAGCGAGCAGCGGGGTGATGTCCTTGAACACCACGCCCGGCTTCGGATAGTCGGGTACGTCGCGGATCCGGCTGAGCAGCAGTTCACGCAGGTTGGATCGGGCGGTGTCCGCCGTGGTCACTGGTGGGTCTCCTCGCTCAGCGGCGCTTGCCGGAAGGGCGGCCGCGGCCGCGGGAGCGTGCGGTGGGCTGACGTCGCTGACCGCCGACGGTGGCCGTGGCGGCCGCCTCGACCGGCTCGTCGTCGACGTCCGCGGGCACCGCGTCCTGCGGCTCCTCGCTCTCGCCCTTCGCCTCGGCCGCGGCGCGCTTGGCCTTGACCCGCTTGGCGAGCGCCCGCATCTCCGGGGTGCGCTCCTTGAGGGAGGCGACCAGCGGGGTGGCGATGAAGATCGAGGAGTAGGCACCGGCCGCCAGACCGACGAACAGCGCCAGCGCGATGTCGTTGAGCATGCCCGCGCCGAGCAGCCCGCCGCCGACGAACAGCAGCGCGGCGACCGGCAGCAGGGCGACCACGGTGGTGTTGATGGACCGCACCAGGGTCTGGTTGAGGCTGCGGTTGGCCAACTCGCTGTAGGTGAAGCGGGTTTGGCTGGTGATGCCCTTGGTGCTCTCCTTCAGACCGTCGAAGACCACCACGGTGTCGTAGAGCGAGTAACCGAGGATGGTCAGCAGGCCGATGACCGTACCCGGGGTCACCTCGAAGCCGACGATCGCGTACACACCGATGGTGATGGTGAGGTCATGGACCAGCGCGACCAACGCGGAGATCGCCATGCGCCACTCGAAGGCGACGGCGAGGTAGAGCACCACCAGGACCATGAAGATGACCAGGCCGAGTTCGGCCTTCTGGGAGATCTCCTGGCCCCAGCTCGGGCCGACCACCTGCGGGGAGATGGCGTTGGGGTCGACGTTCAGTTCCTTGGCGAGGTCCTGCTTGACCTTGTCCGCGGTGGTGCCGTCGATGCCGCTGACCTGGATGCGCAGTCCGCCGGTGCCGAGCTTCTGGGCGATGACGTCGTGGTGCCCGGAGATGACGTTCTGCGTCTTGGTCTGCGCGTCCCCCGTCGACACCGAGGTCTTGGGCGTGGTGAAGACCGCGCCGCCGGAGAACTCGATGCCCTTGTTCAGGCCGTTGACCGCGAGGCCGATGATCGCCACCAGGGTGATGACGATGGAGACGCCGTACCAGAGCTTGCGCTTGCCGACGAAGTCGTAGGAGACCTCGCCCCGGTGCAGGCGGTGACCGAGATTACCGAGCCGGGACATCAGGCCTCCTTGGCTTCGGGGCTGGCGGTACGGCGACCGCGGCGCAGCGGTGCCTGGACACCGAGGCTCTTGGGGTTGAGCCCGGACCAGGGGTGGCCCTGCGCGTAGAACTTGCGCCGGGCGAGGATCGTCATCAGCGGCTTGGTGAACAGGTAGACCACCACCACGTCGAGCAGGGTGGTCAGGCCGAGGGTGAACGCGAAGCCCTGGACCTTGCCGACCGAGCAGATGAACAGCACGGCCGCGGCGAGGAACGACACGAAGTCGGACACCAGGATGGTGCGCCGGGCCCGCGGCCAGGCCCGCTGGACCGCCGGGGCGAGGCTGCGGCCACCGCGTAGCTCGTCGCGGATCCGCTCGAAGTACACGATGAACGAGTCCGCCGTGATACCGATCGCGACGATGGCACCGCAGACCGCGGGCAGGTTCAGCGCGAAGCCGATCGCCGGGCCGAGCAGCGTCATGATGGCGTAGGTGAGCGCGGCGGAGACCAGCAGGCTGACCACGGCGACGAAGCTCAGACCGCGGTAGTACGCGAGCAGGTAGAGCACCACCAGCGCCAGGCCGACCGCGCCGGCGATCAGGCCGCCGTGCAGCTGCTCACCGCCGAGCTGCGGGGAGACGGTGGTGACGTCCGAGGTGTTGAAGGACAGCGGCAGCGCGCCGTAGGACAGCACGTTGGCCAGGTCCTCGGAGGACTGCTGGGTGAAGTTGCCGTAGATCTGGGCGCTGCCGCCGGTGATCGCCGAGGAGACCGAGGGCGCCGAGACGACCTGGTTGTCCAGCACGATGGCGAACTGGTTGTTCGGCGGCTGCTGCTTGGCGAGCTGACCGGTCACGTCGGCGAACTTCTTGCCGCCCGCGGAGCTGAACTCCAGCGTGACGATCCATCCCTCGCCGGACTGGGTGTCGTAGACCGACTTGGCGCCGGAGACCTGCTTACCGTCCACCTGGGCCGGGCCCAGGATGTACTTGGTCTTGCCGTCCTGGCTGCACGCGACGGTGGTGTCGGTCGGCTGGGCGCCGAGCCCGGCGTTCGCCATCTGCGTGGGCTTGGAGCAGTCCAGCGCGTTGAACTGCTTCTGCACGGCCGGGGGCACGCCTGCGGCGCCGGAGGTCGGCGGAGGCGTGCTGGCCGCGGAGGGGTTGGTCGAGGGGGTGGCCGACGGGGTCGCCTTGGGGCTGCTGGAACCGGCCGCCTTGACAGCGTCGGTGACCGCCCGGCCCTGGGTGGTGGAACTGGGCGACGGGGAGGTCGACGGCTTGGCACTGGCGCCGTTCTTGCCCGCGCCCGACGGGGAGCTGGACGGGGCGGACGACGGGCTGCCGGAGGGGCTCGGCGACGGCTTGTTCCCGGCGGCCGGGGCGTTGTTGGCCTCGGTGATCACCGTGCGGAAGTACAGCTGGGCGGTGGTGCCGACCTGCTTCTTCGCCTGATCGGCGTTGGTGCCCCGGGGGATGTCGACGATGATGTTGCGATCGCCCTGGGTCTGCACCTCCGCCTCGGAGACACCAAGACCGTTGACCCGCTTGTTGATGATGCTGACCGCGGTGTCCATGTTGGCCTTGTTGATCGCGTTGGCCTGACCCGGAGTGTTCTTCGCGGTCAGCGTGATCTCGGTGCCACCGGCGAGGTCGATGCCCAGCCGCGGGCTGGTGTGCCCGGAGATGAACATGCCTCCGGTGAGCGCGACCAGAGCCACCAGGATCACGGCCAGCGCGCGGCCGGGGTACCCCTGGGCCCCCGGCGACCTGCGCCCCTTCTTGGGTGCTGCCACCTTCTCGTTTCTCCCTGTCCAACCGTTTCCGCGTCGGCGTTGCTGTCGCGGGACGGCCACGAATGATGTGAGGACGTGCCGGACGTGCTGGACGCAGGGCCTTCAGCCTAGCCCTGAACCCGCGACTTACTTCTCGCTGTCCTTGGCGTCCTTCGCCGTGTCGGCGTCGCGCACCGCGTCCTTGGCGTCGGTGGCCTCGCCGTCGGTGGCAGCGGCCTTGTCCAGGTTGACGGGCTCCTCGTCCTGGGACTTGGCGGCGTGCTCCGGCTCGTCGGCGGGCTCGACGACCGGGGTGCCGTCAACGCCGGGGTGCTCGTCGAAGGTGAGCGGGATGTCGTTGTTGACGAGGCTGTCGTACTCCTCGTCGCTCAGCACCGCGCCGACGGCGTTCTTGGCGTACAGCGAGTGGACACCCGGAGCGACCTCCAGCAGGACGGTCGTGTCGCGGACCTCCTTGACCTTGGCGATCATGCCGCCGATGGTCCGCACACCCGTACCGGGCTGCATCTGGTTGCGCATCTCGGCAGCCTGGCGCTGCTTGTTCTTGGCCGAGCGGGTCATGAGCAGCATGACGCCGATGATCAGGATGAAGGGGAGAAGCGTGGCGATGTTCACGGCCTGGGGGTTTTCCTTCGCGCGGCCACGTGGACGCGGCCTGGTCTACGGATGGGGGTGTGGGGTGCGGATGCCGTCCTAGGAGGGCATCGGCGGAGTCTAGGCGAACCCACACCTTGGGAACAACGCCCAGCATTGCACTCAGGTTCCGCGAGCGGCGAGTCCCCGCGCCGTCACTGGCCGAACAGCCCCTGCTGGCCGGGCGGGTTCGACTGCTGCGGCGGAACCAGGCCCAGGTGGGCCCAAGCGGCGGGAGTGGCGATCCGGCCACGCGGAGTGCGCGCCAGCAACCCCTCACGTACCAGGAATGGCTCCGCCACCTCCTCCACCGTCTCCCTCTCCTCCCCCACGGCCACCGCCAGTGTCGACAGTCCCACCGGTCCACCGCCGAACAGCCGCAACAGGGCGTCCAGCACCGCGCGGTCCAGCCGGTCCAGGCCGCGCAGGTCCACCTCGTACACATCGAGTGCCTGCGCGGCGATCTCGCGGGTGATCGCGCCGTCCGCCTTGACCTGGGCGTAGTCGCGGACCCGGCGCAGCAGGCGGTTGGCGATCCGGGGGGTGCCGCGGGACCGGCCGGCGATCTCGGCGGCGCCCTCGGGGTCGATCGCCACGTCGAGCAGATCGGCGGAGCGGCGCACGACCCGCTCCAGTTCGGCGGGCCCGTAGAACTCCATGTGGCCGGTGAAGCCGAAGCGGTCGCGCAGCGGGGGCGGCAGCAGGCCCGCCCTGGTGGTGGCACCGACCAGGGTGAACGGCGGCAGCTCCAGCGGAATGGCGGTGGCGCCGGGGCCCTTGCCGACGATCACGTCGACCCGGAAGTCCTCCATCGCCATGTAGAGCATCTCTTCGGCGGGCCGGGACATCCGGTGGATCTCGTCGAGGAAGAGGACCTCGCCCTCGGTGAGCGACGACAGGATCGCGGCCAGGTCGCCCGCGTGCTGGATGGCGGGTCCCGAGGTGATCCGGATCGGGGCGCCCATCTCGGCGGCGATGATCATCGACAGGGTGGTCTTGCCGAGGCCCGGAGCGCCGGAGAGCAGTACGTGATCGGCGGTGCCGCCGCGCTGGCGGGCCGCTTTGAGCACCAGGTCGAGTTGTTCGCGGACCCGCTCCTGACCGATGAACTCGCCGAGGTCCTTGGGCCGCAGGGCGGCCTCGACGGCGCGCTCCTCACCGTCCGCGGCTGCGGCGACCAGCCGCTGGTCGGTCTCGGGTACTGGGTCGTCCCAGGTCATGGGTGGGTCTGTCCTTTGTCGGGGCGGACGTCGTTGCGGTCGGCGGGCTAGCGGGCCCGGTTGAGGGTCTTCAGAGCGGAGCGCAGCAGTGCCGAGACATTGGGCGTGCCGCCCTCGGCCTCTGCCTCGGGCGCCACCGCGGCGACCGCCTCATCGGCCTGCCGGGGCTGGTAGCCCAACCCGACCAGGGCGGCGTGGAGTTGGTCCCGCCACGATGCGGGCGCGGCGGCCGCGGGGGCCGCCACGGTGCCGCCGCCCACGGGGGCGCCGAGTCGGTCCTTGAGCTCCAGCAGCAGCCGTTGGGCGCCCTTCTTGCCGATGCCGGGCACCGCGGTGAGCGCCTTCTCGTCGTCCGTGGCGACGGCCAGCCGCAGGGCGTCGGGCGAGTGGACGGCGAGCATGGCCTGGGCCAGCCGGGGCCCAACCCCGCTTGCCGTCTGCAGGAGTTCGAAGACCTGCCGCTCGTCGTCGTCGGCGAAGCCGTAGAGGGTGAGCGAGTCCTCGCGCACCACCAGGGAGGTGGCCAGCCGGGCCGGCTCCCCCAACCGAAGCGCGGCCAGGGTGCCGGGGGTGCACTGGACCGACATCCCCACACCGCCGACCTCCACGACCGCGGTGTCCGGGGACAGGGCCGCGACCGGCCCACTGACGAAGGCGATCATGCGGTGCCTTTCGGAGTACGGAGCCGCTGGGCGGCGACGGCCTGGCGCAGCCGGTCGCTGGCCGTGCCGCGCCAGATGTGGCAGATGGCCAGGGCCAGCGCGTCGGCGGCGTCGGCGGGCTTGGGCGGTGCGTCAAGCCGTAGCAGCCGGGTGACCATGGCGCCGACCTGCGCCTTCTCGGCCCGGCCGCTGCCGGTGACGGCGGCCTTGACCTCGCTGGGGGTGTGCAGTGCGACCGGAAGGCCGCGGCGGGAGGCGCAGAGCAGGGCGACGGCGCTGGCCTGCGCGGTGCCCATCACGGTGCGGACGTTGTGCTGGCTGAACACCCGCTCCACGGCGACGAATTGCGGCCGGTGCTCGTCGAGCCAGGCCTCTATGCCGCGTTCGATGAGCACCAGGCGCTCGCCGATGTCCGCGTCGGCCGGGGTGCGGACGACGCCAACTCCCGCCATGCGCAACGGTTTTCCCGGGGCGCCGTCCACCACGCCGATACCGCAGCGGGTCAGTCCCGGGTCCACTCCGAGCACACGCACCGAGCCCCTCCCTTCACGCCGTCGATCAGCTGTTCTTCGGAGGTTATCGGGTGCCACTGACAACGAAGGGGGGCCGGTGGGGGTGTTTCCCACCGGCCCCCCTTCAGGGGCTCAGGCTTCGACCTTCTCCATGATCTCGTCCGGGACGTCGAAGTTGGCGAACACGTTCTGCACGTCGTCGCTGTCCTCAAGGGCGTCGATCAGCTTGAAGATCTTGCGCGCGCCCTCCTCGTCCAGCTCCACCTGCATGGTGGGAAGGAAGTTGGCGTCGGCGGAGTCGTAGTCGATGCCCGCCTCCTGGAGCGCCTTGCGCACCGGGACCAGGTCGGTGGCCTCGCTGATCACCTCGAAGGACTCGCCCAGGTCGTTGACCTCCTCGGCGCCCGCGTCGAGCACGGCACCGAGCACGTCGTCCTCGGTCAGCCCGTTCTTCGGGACGATCACCACGCCCTTGCGGTTGAACAGGTACGACACCGAGCCCGGGTCGGCCATCGAGCCGCCGTTGCGGGTCATCGCGACGCGCACCTCGGAGGCGGCGCGGTTGCGGTTGTCGGTGAGGCACTCGATCAGCACGGCGACACCGTTCGGGCCGTAGCCCTCGTACATGATCGTCTGGTAGTCGGCGCCGCCCGCCTCCAGGCCGGCACCGCGCTTGATCGCGCTGTCGATGTTCTTGTTCGGTACCGAACTCTTCTTGGCCTTCTGTACGGCGTCGTAAAGAGTCGGGTTGCCGTCCAGGTCGGCACCGCCCATCCGCGCCGCGACCTCGATGTTCTTGATCAGCTTCGCGAAGAGTTTGCCGCGCTTGGCATCAATCACGGCCTTCTTGTGCTTCGTCGTAGCCCATTTAGAGTGGCCGGACATCCGCCTGTCTCCTTCACGTCACCAAACTGCCAACGAACACTTGTGATCCTACCGGGATCACGCGGTCCGGCTTTTCACCCCGACTGCCGCACCATGCCCGCGAACAACGCGTGCACCCTGTGGTCTCCGGTCAGCTCCGGGTGGAAGGAGGTGGCGAGCAGGTTGCCCTGGCGGACGGCGACGATCGTCTCGTCCCGCAGCCGCGCGAGCACCTCGACCCCGGCGCCCACCGACTCGACCCATGGAGCGCGGATGAAGACGCCCTCGCAGGGGCCGCCCTCGATGCCCGCGATCTCCACGGCGGCCTCGAAGGACTCGTTCTGGCGGCCGAAGGCGTTGCGACGCACCGTCATGTCGATGCCGCCGATGGTCTCCTGGTCGTCACGGCCGTCGAGGATCTTGTCGGCGAGCATGATCATGCCCGCGCAGGAGCCGTAGGCGGGCATTCCGCCGCGTATCCGGGCGCGCAGCGGTTCCAGCAGGCCGAAGGTGACGGCCAGCTTGGACATGGTGGTGGACTCGCCGCCCGGGATCACCAGGCCGTGGACACCGTCGAGTTCCTCGGGGCGGCGCACCGGGCGGGTCTGGACACCGGCGGCCTCCAGCGCGGCGGTGTGCTCACGTACATCGCCCTGGAGGGCGAGCACGCCGACGGTGGGGGTAATGGGCACAGCGGAACCTTTCGGAGACGTTTCTCGGCCCAACGGACGGGCCACGGCCGCGCGGTGGGGATTCCGGGGCGAAGCCCCTGGAAGCTCCCAGCGCGGCCGTGGCCCGGACCATCGGTGGTTCGGGGCGGGTGGTTACCAGCCGCGGTTGGCGTAGCGCTCGGTCTCCGGGAGGGTGTCGCAGTTGATGCCGACCATGGCCTCGCCCAGGCCGCGGGAGACGTCCGCGATCACCTTCGGGTCGTCGTAGAAGGTGGTGGCCTTCACGATCGCGGCGGCGCGCTGGGCCGGGTCGCCGGACTTGAAGATGCCGGAGCCGACGAAGACGCCCTCCGCGCCGAGCTGCATCATCAGCGCGGCGTCCGCCGGGGTGGCCACGCCGCCCGCGCTGAACAGCACGACGGGCAGCTTGCCGAGCGTGGCGACCTCCTTGACCAGCTCGTACGGGGCGCGCAGCTCCTTGGCGGCGGCGTACAGCTCGTGGTTGTCCAGGCCGCGCAGCCGGGCGATGTCGCCCTTGATCTGGCGCAGGTGGCGCACCGCCTCGACCACGTTGCCGGTGCCCGCCTCGCCCTTGGAGCGGATCATGGCCGCGCCCTCGGCGATCCGGCGCAGCGCCTCGCCCAGGTTGGTCGCACCGCACACGAAGGGCGTGGTGAAGGCCCACTTGTCGCTGTGGTTGACCTCGTCGGCGGGGGTGAGGACCTCGGACTCGTCGATGTAGTCCACGCCCAGCGCCTGGAGCACCTGGGCCTCGACGAAGTGGCCGATCCGGGACTTGGCCATGACCGGGATCGACACCGCGTTGATGATGCCGTCGATCATGTCGGGGTCGGACATGCGGGCCACGCCGCCGTCCTTGCGGATGTCGGCGGGCACCCGCTCAAGCGCCATGACCGCGACGGCACCGGCGTCCTCGGCGATCTTGGCCTGCTCCGGGGTGACCACATCCATGATCACACCGCCCTTGAGCTGCTCGGCCATGCCGCGCTTGACGCGCGCGGTGCCGGTCTCGGGGCTGGCAGTGGTGCTGGCGGGCGTGGTGGACAAGATTGACCTCACTCGTTGAGATACGTGTGCGATAGGCCCATCGTAGGACCGTACGGATCGACCCTGGACCTGCCCTCAGGTCCACTTCGGCCGGACCGCCGCTACGGAACTGACAAAACCCGAGGCATCAGACCAAGAACAAGGGCCAATCGCCACCCAGTGGCCCGATTTCCACCGCTCCGCGGGCCGCGGTTGGCCTGGGAACGGCCGCTAGCGGCTCGCCCCGTCCGCGGTGAGGGCCTGCGGCGGCTCGTCGTCCATCTCGAAGGCCAGCGGGAACGGCGCGTGCCCGGCCAGCCGGAACCAGCGGACGGCGCGCTGCCGCCGTAGGGCGCGCGCGGCGCGCACCGCGTCGTTGTGGAACCGGCGGGCCATCGGGGTACGGCGTACCGCCGCGGTCAGTTCGCCCACCGCCTCCGGGCCGCCCGGTGCCTCCCGTACCGCCTGTACGGTGTCGGGCTCGGCGAAGACCGCGCGCAGCGTCTGGCTCAGGTCACTCTCCGCGACCTCGCGCTGCTCGTCCTCGGCCTGCCGGGCCGCGTGGGCGGTCTGGTACAGCACGATCGAGGCGGCCGGATCGAGGATGCCGGAGGTCGCCAACTCCTGTGCCACCGAGGCGCGGCGCAGCAGTTGCGCGTCCAACGCGGCGCGCGCCGCGTCGATGCGCGCGTGCAGGCGGTCCAACCGGCCGGCGGTCCAGCTGAGATAGATGCCCAGCAGGACCAGTGCTGCCGCGATCCAGATCAAGGTGAACGTCACGGGCTGCAAGCCTACGGGTTCGTGCGGATGGTCGGGGGTTCGCGTGGTCTCTCCACCACCCGCCCGTCCGTTCGCCGTCCCACCGGCGGGCAACGCATCGTCCCCCACCCACAACCGATGCGGCGCACCGGTACGCGAAGGTGGCAGCAAAGAAGTGGGAGGCGGGAAGAGGAACGCGAACCCCGCGGAGGGTCACAGGCGCAACCGCGCCCGCAGCCCGGTCCGTTCGTCCGGCGCCACAGAAGCCGCGCCGTCCGTCACCATCTCGTAGACCGAAAGGATCTCCGCCCCGACCGTCGACCAGTCGAACCGCCGTACGTGCCTGCTGCCCGACTCCCGCAGCTCCGCGAGCCGTTCGCGGTCGCCGATCAGCCGTACCGCCGAAGTGGCCAGCGCCTCCGCGTCCTCCACCGGGAACAACTCGCCCGCCGCTCCCCCGTCCAGCACCTGCCGGAAGGCGTCGAGATCGCTGGCCAGCACCGGCGCGCCCGCCGACATCGCCTCCACCAGGATGATGCCGAAGCTCTCACCACCGGTGTTGGGCGCCACGTACAGGTCCACGCTGCGCAGCATCCGCGCCTTGTCCTCGTCGCTGACCATGCCGAGGAACTCCACACGCTCGCGCATGGATTCGGGCAGCCCGTCGACCGCCTCCTCCTCGTCGCCGCGCCCGGCGACCAGCAGCCGGGTCTCCGGCCGGGCCGCGAGGATCTTCGGCAGCGCCCGCATCAGCGTGGGAAGTCCCTTGCGCGGCTCGTCGATCCGGCCGATGAAGCCAATCGTTTCCCCTTGCCACTGCGGCTTCGGTTCGGCCTTCGCGAAGAAGTCGACGTCGACGCCGTTGGGGATCACCACGGCATCGCCGCCGAGGTGTTCGACGAGGGTGCGCCGGGCGTACTCGCTCACCGCGATCCGCGCGCTGATCTTCTCCAGCGCCGGTTGCAGGATCGGGTATGCGGCGATCATGGCGCGCGAACGCGGGTTGGAGGTGTGGAACGTGGCCACGATCGGCCCCTGCGCCGCCCAGCAGGACAGCAGCCCCAGCGACGGCGAGGCGGGCTCGTGGATGTGGATCACGTCGAAGGCTCCGTCGTGCAGCCAGCGCCGTACCCGCGCGGCGGACAGGAAGCCGAAGTTGAGCCGGGCCACCGAGCCGTTGTACGGCACCGGCACCGCCCGCCCGGCGGAGACGACGTAGCCCGGCAGCGGGGTGTCGTCGTCGGCCGGGGCCAGCACCGAGACCCGGTGGCCGAGACCGATCAGGTGCTCGGCGAGGTCCCGGATGTGGAACTGCACGCCACCGGGGACATCCCAGGAGTACGGGCAGACGATCCCGATCCTCAAGGCCGCTCCGTTCCGGAGCCGTCGGACCGCCGAGCGGCGATGTCCGGGCGCGGTTCCAGGTCCGCGAGCCACAGCCGCTGCAGCATGTGCCAGTGCTCCGGATGCTCGGCGATGCCCTCGGCGAAGGCGTCGGCCATCCGTTGCGTCATCGCCTTCGCCTTCTCGGTCCGGGTCCCGCCCTCGGGCACCTCGATCCGGGGATGCACCTGTCCGCGCATGACCGCCGACTCGTCGTACCAGAGGGTGACCGGCAGTAGCGGCGCACCGGTCTGTACGGACAGCATCGCAGGTCCCGCGGGCATCCGGGCGGTATCGCCGAAGAACGAGACCTCGATCCCGGAGGCGGACAGATCGCGGTCGGCGACCAGGCAGACCAGTCCCCCGGCACGCAGCCGCCGGGCGAGGGCGCCGAACGCGGCGCCACCGGTGTGCGGCAGCACCTCCATGCCCAGGCCCTCGCGGTATGCGACGAACCGGTCGTAGAGCGTCTCGGGCTTGAGCCGCTCCGCGACGGTGGTGAACGGTACGCCGAGCTTGGTGGTGACCCAGGCGCCCGCCAGGTCGTAGTTGCCCATGTGCGGCAGGGCGAGGACCACGCCGTTGCCCGCGGCGAGCGCCTCTTCGAGCAGATGGATGTCCTTGACCTCGAAACCGTCCCTGATGCGCTGCCTGCTCCAGGCCGGGAGCCGGAAGGACTCCATCCAGTACCGCAGGTAGGAGCGCATTCCGGCGCGGGACAGCTCGGCCAGGCGCTCGGGGGTGGCGTCCGGGACGACCCGCGCGAGATTCGCCTCCAGGCGCAGTACTCCCTTGCCGCGCCTGCGCCAGGTCAGATCGGCTATGCCCCGGCCCAGTGCGTTCGCCACGGGCTCGGGCAGCCGTTTGACCGCGGTCCATCCGGCCCCGTACAGCGCGTCGGTGAGCTTCTCCTTCACGCCGGGTTCCCCTCCCCTTCGCGTGCCGCCGCGTCGGCCTCCGCCGCCTCGCGGCGCACGGTGACCACGCGCTGCACCATGGTCACCAGGCTGCCCGCGGCCACGATCCACAGCGCGATCGGCAGCAGCACCTGGATGCCCGGTACACCGAACTTGTGCAGCCCGGAGACGCCGCAGGCCACCAGTGAGATCACCAGCCGCTCGGCGCGCTCCACCAGCCCGTTGACGTTGACCGGCAGCCCGATGGCCTCGCCGCGCGCCTTGGTGTACGACACGATCTGGCCGCTGGCCAGGCAGAAGATGGTCACCGCGCACAGCACCAGGCTGTGGCCGCCCCCGGCGTACCACAGCGCGAGACCTCCGAAGATCGCCGCGTCCGCCACCCGGTCAAGGGTGGAGTCGAGGAACGCCCCCCAACGGCTGGAGCGGCCCAGCTGGCGGGCCATGTTGCCGTCGACCAGGTCGGAGAAGACGAACAGCGTGATGACGACGGTGCCCCAGAAGAACTCGCCCCTGGGGTAGAAGGCCAGCGCCCCCGCCAGCACGCCCCCCGTACCGACGAGGGTGACCGCGTCGGGGCTGACGCCCAGACGCAGCAGCAGTGCGGCGAACGGTGTGAGGACACGCGTGAAGAAAGCACGCGCGTACTTGTTCAGCATGGCCTTCCCGACAGGTCAGTGGTACCGGCTTGGCCCCTTTCGGCCCCGGCGGCCCCATCGTAGCCAGGCGCCGAGTGCGGCCGGTCACAGGCACCCGTCCGGTACGGGCGGGGGTACGACGTATGGACGCAAACGTAAGGGCGTGGGAAGGTCGAATAACCGCGGGCGCCACCGGAGCCGCCTGATCAGTCCCGTGGCCTTCGCGTTCGCGCCTGCAGCGAGCCAGCCCTGCCCTCATGAGCCGCGGGCTCGACGAGGGCAGCCACCATGCAGTGACTGGAGGCAAGCGATGGGCGACAGGCGAGACGCACATGCTGGAGCCGCCGGAGGCGCACCGGCGGCCGACCGGCCCGAAGGACTGCGGAACGTGGTGCTGGTCGGCCACAGCGGAGCGGGCAAGACGACGCTGGCGGAGGCGCTGGCGCTGGCCGGTGGGGCGATGAACCGGTGCGGCCGGGTCGAGGAGGGGACGACGGTCTCCGACTTCGACGAGATCGAACACCGGCAGCAGCGTTCCGTACAGCTCTCCCTGATCCCGGTGGACTGGGGCAACGTCAAGATCAATCTGCTGGACACCCCCGGGTACGCGGACTTCGTCGGGGAGTTGAGGGCCGGTCTGCGCGCGGCGGACGCGGCCCTTTTCGTCGTCTCGGCCGCGGACGGCGTGGACGGCGCCACCCGGATGGTGTGGGAGGAGTGCGCGGCGGTCGGCATGCCCCGCGCGGTGGTGGTGACCCACCTGGAGAACGCCCGCGCCGACTTCGACGAGATGACCGCCATCTGCCAGCGCGTCTTCAGCGGCGAGGACCCCGATGCGGTGCTGCCGCTGTACCTGCCGCTGTACGGCGAGGAGGGGCCCGACGGGCACACCCCGGTGGCGGGGCTGATCGGGCTACTGTCGCAGCGGGTCTACGACTACTCCTCGGGCGAACGGGTCGAACGCGACCCCGACCCCGAGCACCTGCCGCTGATCGCGGAGGCCCGCAACCGGCTCATCGAGGGGATCATCGCCGAGAGCGAGGACGAGACCCTCATGGACCGCTATCTCGGCGGCGAGGAGATCGACTTCAAGACCCTCATCCAGGATCTGGAGCGCGCCGTGGCGCGCGGCACCTTCCACCCGGTGCTGGCCGCCGCGCCACCGGCCGAGGGCGCCCGGCAGGGCCTGGGCACCCTGGAGCTGCTGGAGCTGGTCACCGGCGGCTTCCCGACCCCGGCCGAGCGGGAGACGCCCGCGGTGACCACCCCGCAGGGCGCACCGCGCCCGCCGCTGCCCTGCGACCCGGACGGGCCGCTGGTCGCCGAGGTCGTCAAGACCTCCTCCGACCCCTATGTGGGCCGGATCAGCCTGGTGCGGGTCTTCTCCGGGACGCTGCGCCCCGACGAGACGGTGCACGTGTCCGGGCACGGCCTGGCGGACCGCGGGCATGAGGACCACGACGTGGACGAGCGGGTCGGGGCGCTGTCCTCCCCGTTCGGCAAGGTCCAGCGCCCGGTGCCCAGGGCCATCGCGGGCGATCTGGTGTGCGTGGCGAAGCTGAGCCGCGCGGAGACCGGCGACACCCTCTCCGCGAAGGACGATCCGCTGCTGATGGAGCCGTGGGTCATGCCGGATCCGCTGCTGCCGGTGGCGATCGAGGCGCACAGCAAGGCGGACGAGGACAAGCTGTCGCAGGGCCTGGCGCGGCTGGTCGCCGAGGATCCGACGATGCGCCTTGAGCAGAACCAGGACACCCACCAGGTGGTGCTGTGGTGTCTGGGCGAGGCGCATGTGGATGTGGCGCTGGAACGGCTGCGCGCCCGGTACGGGGTGCAGGTGGACGCGGTGCCGTACAAGGTGTCGCTGCGCGAGACCTTCGGTGAGAAGGCGGCCGGGCGCGGTCGGCACGTCAAGCAGTCCGGTGGGCACGGGCAGTTCGCGATCTGCGAGATCGAGGTGGAGCCGCTGCCGGTGGGCTCGGGCATCGAGTTCGTGGACAAGGTGGTCGGCGGCGCGGTGCCGCGGCAGTTCATTCCTTCGGTGGAAAAGGGCCTGCGGGCGCAGGCCGCCAGGGGCGTGGCGGCCGGCTACCCGGTGGTGGACATCAGGGTCACCCTGCTCGATGGCAAGGCGCACTCGGTGGACTCCTCGGACGCCGCCTTCCAGACCGCGGGCGCGCTGGCGCTGCGGGAGGCCGCCAAGGAGGCCCGCATCCATCTGCTGGAGCCGGTCGCCGAGGTGCAGGTACTGGTCTCGGACGAGTACGTGGGGCCGGTGATGAGCGACCTCGCCGGACGCAGGGGCCGGGTG
The DNA here is from genome assembly GCF_029269905.1 of Streptomyces silvisoli. Lineage (NCBI taxonomy): Bacteria > Bacillati > Actinomycetota > Actinomycetes > Kitasatosporales > Streptomycetaceae > Streptomyces > Streptomyces silvisoli. The sequence goes on from NZ_JARJBC010000003.1 coordinate 227,834, forward strand.
GTGGGCACCGAACCGGCGGGTCCCGGGCGGACGTTGGTGCGTGCGGAGGTGCCGGAGATCGAGATCGGCCGGTACGCGATCGACCTGCGGTCGATCTCGCACGGAACCGGCCGGTTCAACCGCTCGTACGCCCGGCATGAGCCGATGCCGTCGCAACTCGCCGCGAAGCTGCGGGAGGAGCAGGAGGGGAGCAGGTAACTCCCGTCCCACGCAGCTCGGGAGACGTCCTTCGCATCGCACCACTGACGGGTTGGTCACCGTCCGGATACGCTGTGCTCGTAGATCGGACGGTGTGCCAATCCGATCCGCGATGACGGTAGTTGACGGCCCGCCGCGGGCCGTCGGGTGAGGGAGTTGGGGGGCGGAAGTGTCTTTCTCCGGCGTGGAGTTCGACTTCAGCCCGGGCGCTCAGGTGCCGCTCACCGGTATGGGTGGGGAGACCGCCGCCACACAGGCGCTCTCCTCCGCCGCGTACCGGGACGGGCCGGTCGAGGACCTGGTGAAGATCAACCCCGAAGCGGGCGTCAGACCACCGAAGTTGTCCCTCTTCGAACCCAACCTCGGCGAGGCGTTCGCCCGTGCCGTACAGGTGCGGATGCTGGGTGGCGCGCGCAAGGAGACCGTTCAGTCGTTCGGCATGGACCCGCAGACCGTGGTGGTGCACTGCCTGGCGGCCAACCGGATCCGGCAGCAGCGCGACCGCCGGCTGACCGTTGTGATGGGCGTGTGCGGGCTGCTGTTCCTGCCCGGTGTGCTGATCTGGCTCGGCGCGTTCCAACTGCGCCGCACGCTCGGCAAGTTGGCGGGCCGGGTCAGCTCACTGGGCGGCCTGGTGCTCGCGGTGGTGGTGGGACTGGCCGCGCTGTTGCTGTTGCGGCCACCGCTGACCGGGTTCTTCGGGCTGTACCTGCGGGTGATGCTGCTGGTTCCGATCCTCGGCTGGTACGTCGCCAAGCGGATCTGCGAGAAGACCGCGGTGGACCTGCGGGAGCGCTGGGCGTCGCTGCTCGGCGGGGGCGGGGTCGGCGCCAGGATCCCGGAGGCGGTACCGCAGCACCCAAACCAGACCCGCGCCGAGCTGATGCGGCAGTCACTGGTGGCGCTGGCCACCGAGCAGAGCAGCAACGTGGTCTTCTACGCCGGCCCCAAGGGCATCCTGGGGATGGGATCGCGGTGGGGCGTGTGGCAGTTGGCGGAGGAGCTGGAGCCGCGGCCCGACACCGACATCCACCCGTTCCGCAGCTGGGACGTGATCAAGGCCATCCAGGACCGGCTGCGCGATCTGGAGCGCGGTCCACTGCACACCGGCGGTTTCCCCAAGCCGACCGTACGGCACTGGATCGTGGCGCCGGTCGGGGAGAACGCCAAGGAGGTCAACCGACCCACCGGGCCCGAGGTCGAGGGCTTCACCGTCAAGGACTTCGAGATACAGCGGATCTGCAACGAGCAGCAGTTCGGCAGCGGCAACCGGCACTACCTGGGGGTGCAGTTCGTGCTGTGGGACGGTCAGTTGGTGATCAACCTGCTGATCACGGTGACGGTGCTGCACTACACCCTGCGGATCGAGGTGACCGGGCATGCGCTCGGGCCGGTGAACTCGCTGTTCATGGGCGGCCCTTCACCGAAGACCAAGGAGGTGTCCAAGACCGTCAAGTTCTGGGAGACCCGGACCGTACACCTGCCGCTGGTGGACGCCGGGGAGGTGGTACGGCTCGCGGCGCGGGCGCCGTTCACCTGGTTCCCGCCGGTCCTGGACTTCCTGGGCGGCCAACTCGCGCTGCCCGAGCCGTTCGGGCTGCGGCACGCGTGGGCGGACAAGCCGTGGAAGCACCGCTTCATGGCGGACGACGCGTTGCGCGCGGCCACTCCCGTGCTGCGGGCGGTGAACGCCGCGGCGATCTCCGTGCTGGAGGAGAACGGGGTGAACACGGAGCGGTTCACCAATCGCTCCCTGGTCCTCAGCGGGTTGGTCCAGGCGGCGGAGCCCAAGGCCGCGGACGCTTATAACGCGTAACGGCCGGGTTTTCTGCCGCCCGCCCTTCGGTCCTCAAACGTTGTCCTCAAACGCCGGACGGGCTGATAGATCAGCCCGTCCGGCGTTTGAGGACGACGCGCGCAGCGTGGATCAGTCGTGTGGCCAGTGGGCCGCCAGCATGGCTCGCGTGTCCGCGAGGAGTTGCGGCAGCACCTTCGTGTGGCCGACCACCGGCATGAAGTTGGTGTCCCCGCCCCAGCGGGGCACGACGTGCTGGTGCAGGTGGGCGGCGATACCGGCGCCCGCCACCGCACCCTGGTTCATGCCGATGTTGAAGCCGTGCGCTCCGGACGCCGAGCGCAGCGCGGTCATCGCCCGCTTGGTGAACTCCGCAAGCTCCGCCGTCTCGCCCTCGTCGAGGTCGGTGTAGTCCGCGACGTGCCGGTACGGCACCACCATCAGATGGCCGCCGTTGTACGGGTAGAGATTCAGCACCGCGTAGACCGTCTCACCGCGCGCGATGATCAACCCGTCGACGTCGGACTTGGCCGGAATCGCACAGAAGGGGCAGCCGTCACCGGCCTCCGGACCGGTGGGCTTGTTCTCGCCCTGGATGTACGCCATGCGGTGCGGGGTCCACAGGCGCTGGAACGCGTCCGGCGTCCCCACTCCGATCTGGTGCTCCGGCTCAGTCGTCATGTTGTGCAGCATATTCGCCCGCGACGCGGTGCGAAGCGGCGAGGGGCGGACCGCAACGGTCCGCCCCTCGTTACCCCGGCCGCGCGGGGACCAGTCACACCTGGATACGGCGCTCCACAGCATCAACGATCTCGGCCAGCGCTTGGTCACTGGGGATGCCGTTCTTCTGCGAACCGTCGCGGTAGCGGAAGCTCACCGCGCCGTTCGCCACGTCCTCGTCACCAGCGATGATCATGAACGGGATCTTCAGCTTCTGCGCGTTGCGGATCTTCTTCTGCATCCGGTCCGACGAGGAGTCCACCTCGACCCGCAGCCCCTTCGCCCGTGCCTGGGCCGCGAACTCCTCCAGGTACGGCACGTGCGCGTCACCGATCGGGATGCCGACCGCCTGGACCGGCGCCAGCCAGGCCGGGAACGCGCCCGCGTAGTGCTCGGTCAGCACGCCGAAGAAGCGCTCGATGGAGCCGAACAGTGCCCGGTGGATCATCACCGGACGCTGGCGTGAGCCGTCGGCGGCCTGGAACTCCAGGTCGAACCGCTCAGGCAGGTTGAAGTCCACCTGGATCGTGGACATCTGCCAGGTGCGGCCGATGGCGTCCCGTGCCTGCACGGAGATCTTCGGTCCGTAGAACGCGGCGCCACCCGGGTCCATCACCAGGTCGAGTCCCTGCTTCTCGGCCGCCTCGCGCAGCGTCTGGGTGGCCTCCTCCCAGACCTCGTCGGAGCCGATGAACTTCTCCGGGTCCTTGGTGGACAGCTCCAGGTAGAAGTCGTTGAGCCCGTAGTCACGCAGCAGGTTCAGCACGAAGGTGAGCAGCGAGTCCAGTTCGTCGGCCATCTGCTCCTTGGTGCAGTAGATGTGCGCGTCGTCCTGGGTCAGACCGCGCACCCGGGTCAGACCGTGCACCACGCCCGACTTCTCGTACCGGTAGACGGTGCCGAACTCGAAGAGGCGCAGCGGCAGTTCACGGTAGGAGCGGCCCCGGGACCTGAAGATCAGGTTGTGCATGGGGCAGTTCATGGGCTTCAGGTAGTACTTGTGGCCCTCGTCGAGCTCCATGGGCGGGTACATGCCGTCCGCGTACCAGTCCAGGTGGCCGGAGGTCTGGTACAGCTCCTGCTTGGTGATGTGCGGGGTGTTGACGAACGAGTACCCGGCCTCCTCGTGGCGCCGGCGCGAGTAGTCCTCCATCACCCGGCGGATGACACCGCCCTTGGGGTGGAACACCGGCAGGCCGGAGCCGATCTCCTCGGGGAAGGAGAACAGGTCGAGTTCGGCGCCGAGCTTGCGGTGGTCCCGCTTCTCGGCCTCGGCCAGCCGGTCGAGGTACGCCTTCAGCTCGTCCTTGGACGGCCACGCGGTGCCGTAGATCCGCTGCAGCTGCGGGTTCTTCTCGCTGCCGCGCCAGTAGGCGGCGGCGGAGCGCATCAGCTTGAAGGCCGGGATGATCCGGGTGCTGGGCAGGTGCGGACCGCGGCACAGGTCCTTCCAGCACAGCTCGCCGGTCTTGGCGTCGAGGTTGTCGTAGATGGTCAGCTCACCGGCACCGACCTCGGCCGAGGCGCCCTCGGCGGCCTCCGCGGCGGAGCCCTTCAGGCCGATCAGCTCCAGCTTGTACGGCTCGGCCGCCAGTTCCTCGCGGGCTGCCTCGTCGCTGACCGCGCGGCGGGAGAAGCGCTGGCCGCGCTTGATGATCTCCTGCATCTTCTTCTCGATGCGCTTGAGGTCCTCGGGGTGGAAGGCCTCGGCGACGTCGAAGTCGTAGTAGAAGCCGTCCTTGATCGGCGGGCCGATGCCGAGCTTGGCCTCCGGGAAGATCTCCTGCACGGCCTGCGCCATGACGTGCGCGGTGGAGTGGCGCAGGATGTTCAGCCCGTCCTCGCTGTCGATGGTGACGGGCTCGACCTCGTCGCCGTCGGAGAGCGGGTAGCCGAGATCCTTCAGCTCACCGGCGACACGGGCAGCGACGACGGAGCGGTCCCCTTCGAAGAGGTCCGCGGCCGTCGTCCCCGTCGTGACCACGCGCTCTTCCCGTTCCACGGAATCGCGTTTGATGATCACACGGAGCTCTGACACCGGTTTCTCCTGACTCATGACATGCGGTCGGCAGCGGACGCTGCACCGCTGAATCGTACCGAGCGGGACCGCCACGGCGCTAAGCCATGATCGTCATGAGCTGCCGCCGAGGGTCCGAGGGCTCGCCCCACGGACATTCCGCGGCGACGGCGAGCAACCACGACGGTGGCGACCGGCGGTGCCGAACGCACCGCGACCCCCTAGTCGACGGCGTCAGCGGCCTCCTGCAAGGACTTGAGCAGTCGGTCGCGCTCGGCGGCGTCCACATGCAGAAGCGTCACGCCGCTCGCCCCCGACAAGCGGCGAAAGCCGCGCCCGGGCTCCAGTTCCCCGCTGACCCGGATCGGCAACCCCACCAGATGGGCGTGGGCGGCGACGCGGTAGTCGTCCGCCGCCAAGCGCATGCGAACGTGCCGTACGTCCGCACCCCCGAGCACCCGCAGCCGCACCGAACCGCCCTCCGCAGGACGGGCACTGCGCAGCCGGACCACGGTCCCGGTCACGGTGACCGGGACCGGCGGCTCCGAGGCGGCGTAGCGGGCGGCGGCCTGGTGCAGCGCGGGCAGGTCGCCCGGCGAGAACTCCACCGGCTCCGGGCGGGCGGCCACTCCGAGTGGCAGCCCGGCCGCCGGGGACCAGGCAAGGGCGATCTCGGCGCCCTCGCTGTCCCGCACCAAGTGCGCGACGGCCGTGACGAGTTCATGGCACACGCCCAGCTCCACCGCCGCGTCGAAGGCCTCAAGGCGGCCGGTCGCCCGCTGGTAGTCCACCGCGTCCCGGGCCGCCTGCAAGGCGCGCAGCAGCGTGATCGTGACGTGCCGCTCGTCCGGCGCCGGGGCGTACGCGGTCAGCAGATGACCGCCGGAGGACGGGCCGATCAGCACCCGCTCCAGATAGGCGGTGGCGTACCGCCCGTGCCGTTCCCCGAAGTATCCGGCGTTGCCCTGGGCGGCCCGCGCGGCAGCCGAGAGCATGCCGCGCACCGCGTCCCGCAGCCGCTCCGCCGCCGTCCACGGCACCGCCCCGGCGCACCGGGGCACGTCCCGCCGCCAGCGGATCTCGTCCCCCGGCACGGACAGGGCCAGCAGCACCTCGCGGGCCGAGGGCGCGCCGGAGTGAGCCAGCGCGGTCAGCGCCTCGCCGACGAGGTCGGTGCAGTCCCCGTACTCCGTGCTCGCGGGCACCAGCAGGCTGGTGGCCGCCAGACCGCTTCGGGTGCCGCTGCCGGGCGGGGTCCAGCGGGTGTACCGGCCGCTCTCGCCGCCCCTGCGCTGCCAGCCGTGCCGGGCGAGCAGCGCGGTGAGCACCTGGGGGTCGACGCGCTCGGGGTCGGGCAGTTCCGCCGCGGGTGGTTCGGGTTCTGACGGCTCGGGGTCCGGTCCGGTGAGTCGCATCAGGGTCTCCCTCCCGCCCCGACCCGCGTCATGATCTCGCACAGCGCCCGGTCGTCGAAGATGCGGGTCGTGGGGATCCGCACGGTGGTCTTGTACCTGCCCGTCACCGGCTGGCCGGCGAGGTTCGTCCAGTAGCAGCAGTGCCTCAGCTCCATGCGGTCGTGCCCCGCGCGCAGCCACTGCTCCTGGCTGCGCGGCACCAGCATCACGACGAGGATCTTGTGCACCGACACCGGTGTCCTGGCCAGCTTGGCGAGGTGGGCGTTCTCCAAGGTGAAGGAGAAGAACGCCCCTGGTGGGTTCGGTGCCACCTGGTAGGTGCACTTGAGCTGCACCTTGATGGTGACCTCGTCGTCCACCGCGTGACCGCGCGAGCTGTGGCTGAGGTGCCAGTCGATGCCGTTGTCGGGAAAGGGCTGGGCGAGCGAGCATCCGGCCGCCGCGGCCACCGCATGCAGATAGCCCACCTGAAGGGTCTCCATACAGCTGGTGGTGGCGAGTCCTCCCCGTAGCGGTGCCGTCCGTTCGGGAAGCAGCCCGCCGGGTTCGGGCTGAGCGAGCGCCATGGCTGCTGCCGTGCCTTCCGGGCCTTGCGTGAATCGTTTCCCCGCGACGAACCGTACGGCGGCTGGGGCGGTTTGGCCGCCCAGGAATCGAACGGGCCGTCAACTCTGTCTTCTCCGGCGGGAGTGATCCGCAAACAGGTGCGAACCGGTGCGCGCCACGACGGTTCGATGACTTGGCGTCACGGGTAGGAAACGGACAGTGGGTTGTCCGTCGGATCAAGAGGGCGGAAGGGGTGGCGGTCATGGCACGTTGGTTCGAAGGGCCCCTGGCCGCGTTCGACACCGAGACCACCGGGGTGGACGTGGAGCACGACCGCATAGTGTCGGGCGCCCTCGTCGTACAGGACCGGGCAGACGCCGAACCCCGCTTTCTGCGCTGGCTGGTCGACCCCGGTGTGCCGGTGCCGGAAGCCGCGCGGGCGGTGCACGGGCTGACCGATGCCCATCTGCGGGAACACGGCGCCGCGCCGGGTCCGGCCGTGGAGTCGATGGCGCGGGCGCTGGCGCACGAGTCGGAGCCCGGCACGCCGCTGGTGGTGATGAACGCGCCGTTCGACCTGACCCTGCTGGACCGTGAGTTGAGGCGGCATCGAGGGCTCGGCCTGTTCGGCTACCTGGAGCGCACAGCGCTGTGCGTACTGGACCCGAGGGTGCTGGACAAGTACGCGGACCGCTATCGCAAGGGCCGCCGCACCCTGAGCGACCTGTGCGCGCACTACGGCGTCCCGCTCACCGACGCGCACGACGCGGCGGCGGACGCGCTGGCGTCACTGCGCCTGGTGCGGGCGATGGGCCACCGCTACGCGGAGCGCGGCATCGGTCTGATGTCACCGGCCGAACTGCATGTCCGCCAGGCTTTGTGGCATGCGGCACAGGCTCGCGGCCTGGAAGCCTGGTTCGCCAGAAGCGGTTCCCCGGAACGCTGCGACCCGGCGTGGCCACTACGCCCGGAACTGCCCGCTGCGGCTTAGCCGCCTCAAGCCCGTTCGGCGTCTGAGGACCGGGGTCCGGGGAGAAGGCCCCGAAGATTCCCCATAACCAACAAGACCGGTCAGCGACTTGAAGCTGACCGGTCTCACTCGGGGTGGGCGATACTGGGTTCGAACCAGTGACCTCTTCGGTGTGAACGAAGCGCTCTCCCACTGAGCTAATCGCCCCGGTTGTTCCGCGGTTGTCCCCGCGGCACGTGCAGAACAATACAGTGCGCGGGACGTTGTGTTCAAACGCCGTTCTCCCGCGCTTGTTCCGATCGCTCGGCGAGCAGGGCGCACAACCCCCGGCGCCCGGCGCGCATCATCAGCGCGTGGTTGGCCCGGAAGAACAGCCGACCGGGAACGGAGAGCCATCGCATCACGGGTTTGCGGACGATCACCTGCTGCTCGAACGTGGCCCGGGTCCCGGTGCCGCCGGGACCGAGCGTCCACCGTGCCCAACCCTCAAGATCACCGGTCATCGCGATCTCCAGCACCCCCGCCGCCGGATCGCGCCGCGCCTCGCGGGCGGTGACCACCAGCTCGTACGGGAGGACGGAACGGAAGCGGGCGGTGCCGCTCCACTCGTCGATCGGGTCGACCCGGCGTACCTGCGGCCACCACCGGGGATACTCCTCGGCGCGTTCCAGCACCGCGTAGACCTCCGCGGGGGGAGCGTCCAGCCGCCAGACGTCACGAAAGCGGTACCGGCACCAGTCCATGGCGCCCAGTGTGACGGCAACGCACGAGGGCCTGGAAGCCTTCTCGGCTTCCAGGCCCTCGGTCGGGGTGGGCGATACTGGGTTCGAACCAGTGACCTCTTCGGTGTGAACGAAGCGCTCTCCCACTGAGCTAATCGCCCCGGCGCGGAGACAACATTACCGCATGTCAGCGGGGGCTCTTGACCACCTCGGTGCCACCGGTCGTGCTTCGGTGCGCCCGCGCCCGCCTGGAGACACCGCCGGAGGTGAAGCGCTACCGTCACCCTTCGTGATCACAACGGTACAGTCGACCGATCCGACCGCTCACCGCATCGGCCCATCAGGGCAGCCCAGGACTGGTCCGAACGAAGTACCAGAAACCTCACAAACCAGTCAGAGGGGTTTACAACGTCCTCGCAGGTGGCATGTCGATTTCGCCGACGTGCGAATCCCCGAGCGCACACTGAGCGAAAGGCCTTGGCGCTTATGAACACCACGGTCAGCTGCGAGCTGCACCTGCGCCTCGTTGTGTCGAGCGAATCCTCACTGCCCGTACCCGCGGGCCTGCGGTACGACACGGCCGATCCCTACGCCGTGCACGCCACCTTCCACACCGGTGCCGAAGAGACGGTCGAATGGGTGTTTGCCCGCGACCTGCTCGCGGAGGGGTTGCACCGTCCCACCGGAACCGGCGATGTCCGTGTCTGGCCCTCCAGGAGCCATGGCCAGGGCGTTGTCTGCATCGCCCTGAGCTCTCCAGAAGGCGAAGCACTGCTGGAAGCCCCGGCCCGGGCGCTGGAGTCGTTCCTGAAGCGGACCGACGCCGCCGTACCGCCGGGCACCGAGCACCGTCACTTCGACCTCGATACCGAGTTGTCCCACATCCTCGCGGAGAGCTGAGCCCCCGCCCGCTGCCCGCGGCCGTCCTACTCGGGGGGACGACGCGGGCCTGACATCGCGCTTCTGCGTGTGCGGCGGGCACGGCCGGATCGGCGGGCTGATCCAGGTGGCGACAGCGCACGGTCCACTTGAGTAAAGTCACCCGGCAACAACCGCGGGCCCGACCCGCCGGTGCGCTGTCCGACCCTCTGGCCAGGGAGCGAAGCCGTGCTGATCAACCATGACACCCGGTGCGCCCTCGACCGCGTCGTCGACCTGCTCAACACCGCGCCGGAGAGCGAGGGCCGGGAGAGGCTGGACGGCCTGGAGTCGCTGCGCGACTTCGTGGCGCGCAACCGGGTCAGCGATGTCGGGCGGCTCGCGGAGTCGGATCTTCCAGCGGTGCGGGCGGTACGCGCCCGGTTCGGCGAGGTGCTGACCGCGACCGGCAGTCGCAAAGCGGCGGCCCTGATCAACACCATGGTCGCGGAGGCCGGGACCACCCCTCGGCTGACCGACCACGACGACTACGACTGGCATGTGCACTACTTCGCCCCCGGCGCCTCGCTGGCCCAGCAGCTCGCCGCGGACGGCGGGATGGCACTGGCGTTCCTGGTGGTCGCGGGGGAACGGGACCGGCTGCGCCGGTGCGCCGCGCCGGACTGCCGCCGCGCGTTCGTCGACCTGTCCCGCAACCGCTCGCGCCGCTACTGCGACAGCCGCACCTGCGGCAACCGCCTGCACGTCGCCGCGTACCGTGCCCGCCAGCGCGCCGAGCGGTCAGAAACCGAGCAGGTCGTAACAGGCGCCGAAGAAGATCAGGGTGCCGATCACCCCGAGAAACACCATGAGCGGCGGCTGGGAGAGCGCGAAGAGGCACCCACGGGAGTCGTCGTTCATCTGGTACGCGGCCTCGACAGGTCGTAAGTCACTCGACAGGGGGCAGGCCCGCACAACAGTACGTCCCTGTAAGCCTCAAGTCGCTTACGCCGGAGGGGAGTTGGCGGCTGCCATAACGATCATCGCGTAATGCGGCCGCCCAGAGGGCCCAACACGCTGACCCGCGGGGGGTGGTTGTGGGGCACATAACGGCGTGGCGCCGTGGCGCCACGCCCAACGCACTTGATCAGATGCCGTGTTTCCGAAGGATTTCCTCAATGTCCCCCATTTCGGAGGAAAGTTCATCGTTCGCCGCGCCCTTGCCCTTCGCCTTGACCGCGGGCTTCGACCGGCCCAACCGCGGTGCGGAAGCGGCGGCGACCGCCTGACCGCCCCGCGACGCCCGGGCGGCCTCGCGCTCGGCGCGTGTGACCTGCTTCGAGTCGCCGAACCGGGTGGAGACGTAGAGCGCCACGGCCAGAGCCAGCACCGCGAAGCCCGCCCACACCGTCGGCTTGAGCACCAGGCCGCTCGCCCAGCTGCCGACCGCACTGCCGATCTTGCCCGCCAGGGTGATCAGCCCCGCCTCGTACAGTCCGACGGGCAGCAGTGCCAGTGCCGCGATGCGGGTCGCCCGGCGGAACCGGCGGCGCCAGGCGGTCAGCAGCGCCACAGCGAGTCCCGCGCCGGACAGGGCGACGCACACGGTGGCGGTCAGCATCGCCCACTCCTCATGCCGATTCCGGACATGGCCACTCCAATCAGCCGGATGTGCGTCATCTCCATCGTGCACCGGCCGCGGCGCCGCGGGCCATGCCCGGACCCCGGCTTCAGGGAGATCTCGGGGTGATGATCCTCCCCGCGACCTACTGAGAGACTGGCCGTATGAACGAAGCCAAACCCCGCAGCGCGACCCTCGACTTCTGGTGCGACCTGCAGTGCCCGGACTGCCGCACCGCCTGGCAGCAGGATCTGCGGGAGCTACGCGACCAGTACGGCGACCGGCTGGAGATCCAGCTGCGGCACTTCCCCCTGGAGAAGCACAAGTACGCCTTCGCCGCGGCGCAGGCCGCCGAGGAGGCCTTCGTCCAGGGCAGCGGCTGGGAGTACGTCGAGGCGGTACTGGACCGGATCGAGGAGTTGGAGCGGCAGGGCGAGCCGCTGCTGGTGCGCATCGCCGAGGAGTTGGGGCTGGACGACGAGGAGATGGACACCGCCCTGGTGGACGGCCGCCACATCCTCACCGTCGACGCCGACCACGCCGAGGGCAAGGCGATCGGTGTGACGGGCACGCCGACGTACGTGATCGCGGGCGTCCGCCTGGACGGCGGCAAGAGCCAGGCGGGACTGCGCGAGCGCATCCGGCAGCTCGCGGACGAGGCCCTGGCTTCGCCCTCGGCGTAGCGGCTCGACCCAGGGCTTGGGCGCGGGTCGGGAGGGCCTAGAGCAGGGGCTTGGCGAGGTACACCGTCGTGGAGCGGTAGCCCAGTGACTCGTAGAGTCGCTGGGCGGGCGTGTTCCCGGCGAACACGTGCAGGCGGAGGCTGCGGACACCGGCCGCCAGGCACTCGCGTTCCGCCAGCAGCATCAGCGTGCGGCCGTGGCCCTGGCCGCGTCGTGCCGCGGCCACCTCGACGCTGTAGACCCAGGCCGAGTCGGCCGACCCGAGTCCCAGCCACAGCCAGCCGACGTCCTCGCCGCCCTGCGTGAGCACCCTGAGCACCGCGTCCGCGGTGTGCGGGCCGTCCGGCAGCAGCGTCCGGGACTCGCCGTCGGCCTCGGCCGACGCCTGCTCGTACGGCACTCCCCGCCGCACCCAGCCGTCGATGTAGCGTGCCCGGTCACGCTCATGCCAGGCCGGGTACTCGTCCTCCCTCATCGGCCGCACCACGACGCCCGGCGGCAGGTCCGGCGGGGTGCGCGGCAAGAGCTTGACCATGCCGTGGCTGCGCTCCACGTAGCCCAACGCGCCGACAAGTCGCAACGCGATCTCCGCATCGGCCGGGACCCGCAGCTCCACCCGCCGGCACCCCCAGCCGCGCAGCACCTCCTCAGCGGCGAGCGCCGCGACCGTACCGCGACCGCGTCTGCGGTCCGGCTCGTCGATGTCCAGCGAGACGATGCGCCCGACCTCGGGGCCGAACCGCCGGTCCGTGGCGAGCTGGATCGTGCCGACCGGGCGGCTGTTGACGCACACCGCGAACCGGCGCGATCGCCCTCCGTCCGCCTCACGCCGCTCCGCCTCCGCGGGCCGCAGGGTGGTTGTCATGGCTTCGCTCCCCCTCCCGTGGCGGCCTCCCGCCACCCATCACCTCACGGATTGCCGTCCGCCGCCGACCGTTCGGCGAACACCCGGGCCGCCTTGGCGGTGACCGGGCCCGGCGCGCCGGGCAGTTCGCGGTCGTCCACCCGGTGCACCGCCTGCACATCGCGTGTCGAGGAGGTCAGGAAGACCTCGTCGGCGATGTCGAGCACATCGAGCGGCAGATCGGCCTCGCGCGCCCCGGCCCAGTCGATCACCAACTGCCGGGTGATGCCCGCCAGACAGCCGGAGTCCAGCGGCGGCGTGACCAGTTCGCCGCCGAGGACGACGAAGACATTGGTGCCGGTGCCCTCGCACAGCCGCCCCCGGGTGTTGCCGAAGACCGCCTCGGAGGCACCGCGCTCCCGGGCGCGGGCGAGGGCGACCACGTTCTCCCCGTACGAGGTGGTCTTCAGGCCGGCGAGGGCGCCGCGCTCGTTGCGCGGCCAGGGAACGGTGACGATCGCGGTGGTCTCCGGCCGTCGGGCCGTCCGCTCCAACGCGACGACCAGCGTCGGCTCGCCGTCGCCGCGTGCGGAGCCGAGCGGCGCGATGCCGCCGGTGTAGGTGATCCGCAACGCCCCGTAAGGCGCCGGGTTGGCGTCGAGCACCGCCAGGCAGGCCTGGCGCACGCGGGCCGGGTCCGGCTCGGGCAGCCCGAGACCGCGCGCCGAACGGGCCAGCCGGACCAGGTGCCGGTCCATGGCGAAGGCGGTGCCGTTGGTCGCCTTGAGCGTCTCGAACACGCCATCGCCCACGGTCAGACCGTGGTCCAGCACGGACACGGCGGCACTGGCCGCGTCCCTCAGTTCACCGTCGACCCAGATCTTCACCGTCGCCGTCCTTCGCTCATGCGCCCCTTCCGTTGTCGACGCTACCCCCGCCCACCCTCTACCTGCCCGGCACGCTGCGGAAACGGAATTTGAGCTGACGCGGAATTCCGCTAGAGTTCAACACGTCGCCGGGACGCGGAAGCGAACCGGCGGAGATCGCTCCCGGACGGTGTCCGGGGGAGACACACGCGGACGTGGCTCAGTTGGTAGAGCATCACCTTGCCAAGGTGAGGGTCGCGGGTTCGAATCCCGTCGTCCGCTCGGAGGGGGTCCTTGGATCCTCGACATGGTGGAGTGGCCGAGAGGCGAGGCAACGGCCTGCAAAGCCGTCTACACGGGTTCAAATCCCGTCTCCACCTCGGACGATTAGCTCAGCGGGAGAGCGCTTCCCTGACACGGAAGAGGTCACTGGTTCAATCCCAGTATCGTCCACTGGGTCCGCGAGGACCCAACGGTGCCCCTGCGGTACCACCCGCGCGATTAGCTCAGCGGGAGAGCGCTTCCCTGACACGGAAGAGGTCACTGGTTCAATCCCAGTATCGCGCACCAGGCCCCACCAGGGCCTTTGCACAAGGACGATTAGCTCAGCGGGAGAGCGCTTCCCTGACACGGAAGAGGTCACTGGTTCAATCCCAGTATCGTCCACACCATGGCTGAGGGCCGGAGCGATGCTCCGGCCCTCAGCCGTTTCCGCCAGCCCCGTAAAGACACCGAGAAAAACACCGAGGCCCGGACACCTCCCCCAGGTGTCCGGGCCTCGTGCCGTCCGCTACGCCCCCCGTCCCCACGGGGTCCTGTCGCCGGTTTCCCGCCCGGGCCGCTCTCCCGGACCTCGAACGCTTCGTCAGCGCCCCATCAACCCAGCTACGGACGACGCCTGTACGACCACGGCGTGCCAGCCACCGCATGCCACGGCGAGCAGCACAGCCAGTGGGGCCGCCATGGCCACCGCCACCAGCGGGTGCCGGGTCCCCGTCCGGCTTCCCGCGAGCAGCGCGGTGGACCTCAGCTCGCGCACACGCTTGACCGCACGTGCCGCCGAGTCCGTCATGGCCGCTCCCCCTGACCCTTCTCTTCCACACCGTGATCGTTCGCACTGCTCTCCAGCTTTGGCGGCGGCGGGCATCTGACCTCGGGGGACGAGTGCTCCTCCCGCCGCTTGACCTCAACACTAGGCGCGCGGAGCGGCCTGGTCGTCATGCCCTCGTACAGCTTCGCGGGCCTCCCGGAGGATGACGCCGGAGCGGCCGGAATACTCCCCTGGTTGGAGACGCCCGCCCGCGTCCCTCAGGGAATCCCCGAGGGGGCGCCCCCGAGAGCGCCCCGGCGGGCGTCAACCGACGCTACGCACCGGCCTCTTCCTCCACATCATCCCTGGGTACCGGCTGCTCCACCAGCGCGAGCACCCGGTTCGCCATGAACCGCGCGGTGCGCACCACGGAGCCGCTCCTGGTGACTTCACTCACTTCGACCACCCCTCGGCGCACCGCCGTCTCCACCCGGCGCCCGGCCCTGGTGGCCACCACCTCATAGGTACGCGTGGTGTCCCCCGCATCCACCACTATCTCCACACGATCACCTTTCATGCCGTCAATCCCCCTAATCCGACCGGCTGTTGGTGGCGTGGGGCGACTCCGCCCGATCGCGCCGGCGGACTCGTCCCCACCAGACCAGGATTCCACCGGCCACTGACAATCCGTCCGTTGACGCGTGCGGCGCCTCTCCGCGTCCCGGCCGGTCAGTCCGTAAGCTGTGCCTCGTCAGACGGACCGGGCGGGTGTCACACGGCGTACGGCGCGACCATCGAGCACGGTGGGGGGCGACGGGCGGGCAGGGCCTTCCCACCGGAGGTAGGGGAAGGACATGGCGATGATGCGGCTCCGGCGCGAGGATCCGCGTGTCGTCGGCTCGTTCCGGCTGCACAGGCGGCTCGGCGCCGGCGGGATGGGCGTGGTCTACCTGGGCGCCGACAAACGCGGACAACGGGTGGCGTTGAAGGTGATCCGCCCGGAGTTGGCGGAGGATCAGGAGTTCCGGCAGCGGTTCGCCCGCGAGGTCTCGGCGGCGCGCCGGATCCGTGGCGGCTGCACCGCGCGGCTGGTGGCGGCGGATCTCGATGCGGACCGGCCGTGGTTCGCCACCCAGTACGTGCCGGGTCCCTCGTTGTACGACAAGGTGAGCGCGGAGGGGCCGCTGCCCGCCGCCGAGGTCGCGGCGATCGGCGCGGCGCTCGCCGAGGGGCTGGTGGCGGTGCATGACGCGGGGGTGGTGCACCGGGATCTGAAGCCGTCGAACATCCTGCTCTCCCCCAAGGGTCCGCGCATCATCGACTTCGGCATCGCGTGGTCCACCGGCGCGACCACCCTGACGCACGTCGGCACCGCGGTGGGCTCCCCCGGGTTCCTCGCGCCTGAACAGGTGCGCGGTGCGGCGGTCACCCCGGCAACGGATGTTTTCGCGTTCGGCGCGACGCTGTGTTACGCGGCGGCGGCCGACTCCCCCTTCGGACAGGGCAGTTCGGAGGTGATGCTGTACCGGGTGGTGCACGAGGAACCGGATCTGCGAGGGGTACCGGACTCGCTGGCGCCGCTGGTGCACGCCTGTCTGGCGAAGGAGCCGCAGGACCGGCCGAGCACGGCCCGGCTGGCGGAGCGGCTCTCTGAGATCGCCGCCCGGGAGGCGCGGGGGCTCGGAGTGCCCAAGGCGCCCGTTGCGCGCAGTGACCGGCCGGTCGGCCGCCGCGCCCAGGAGTACGCCGAGCAGCGCACCGAGCGGCGCGTGGTGCCCCCGGACCGGGTTTCCGGGAGCACTCCGGTGCGTACCGGTACGCCGCGCACGCCGGCTCCCCGGCCAGCCGCGGGACGGGGTGCGGCCCGGCCACCGCAGCGGACTCCGGCGTCCCGGCCCTCTTCGGGCCGCCATCCCGCCGCTCCGCCGCGGCCTTCGGCGGGCCGCGGCGGCCCGGCGACGCTACGGCGGACCGGGCGGCGGGATCGCAGACTGCTGCGGCAGCGGTTGATCGTGTTCGTGACGGTCACACTGCTGGTCGCGTTGGGCATCGCGGTGGCGCAGGGCTGCCAGGGGCCAGCCCGCGGACTCGGGGTCGTCGGCTCGCCGACGGCCCCCACGGCCCGGCCCTCCGACGCGGCGCCGTAGCCCCTTTCCGCCTTTCTGACGGGGCTGACCGGGGGGTGCGGTGGCTGGTTCGCCATGGGTGCCGCACCGCCGGGCGGCCACGCGTGGGCTGGTCGCCGTCGGATCGTTCGGGACACGCCCGCGGAGCCCCGCAGCGGCTTCTGCGGGGCTTCCGGGTGGGGATCCCGTCGAGTGCGCGGGTGATTCGGCACCGCCAGGCCGCGACGTCGTGGCCGCTCGCCGCCGTGGCGGACTTCTTCGGGCACGCCCCCAGTAGCTGCCCCGGTGCGGGGCGCCTTGAGGCGCGCATCTGTCCCCGGTGTCGACGTGCCTCGCCCGGGGATCGGCTCGGGAACCCGTCCGGCGGACCGGAGTTGAGAGCTGGGGGCGCGCCCGAACAACCGCGCCGCGATCCGCGAGTGACCCCCACGGTGCGCCCCGGCGGCCTCGCGTCCGCCCCGGTCCAGGCCGAAGAACGAGCCCGGCGCAGACCGACCCGAAATCCGGCCCCCGGACCCTGGCGCGTTGCGCCGGGCTTCGATAGGTTTCCAAGCGCTTGCTTAGTTCGAGGGCGTGGTGGCCCGGAGAGGACGTGGCTTATGGCGGAGAACGGACCGGACGCGGCGGAGGTGCTGCGGCGGGTGCGGGTGCTGCTCGACGCGTACGACCCCGGCAGCACCGAGCGGCTGGAGTTCCTGCGGGCCCGCTTCGACGCCGGGCTCGCCTGGGTGCACTTTCCGCCGGGGCTCGGCGGGCTGGGCGCGCCGCGCGCCCTCCAGAGCGTGGTGGACGCCGAGTTGGCGGCGGCCGGCGCGCCCGACAACGACCCGCGCAGGATCGGCATCGGCCTCGGCATGGCCGCCCCGACCATCCTCCGGTACGGCACGGACGCACAACGCGAGCGCTTCCTGCGTCCCTTGTGGCTCGGCGAGGAGGTGTGGTGCCAGTTGTTCAGCGAGCCCGGCGCGGGCTCCGACCTCGCCGGACTCGGCACCCGCGCGGTGCGCGAGGGCGAGGACTGGGTGGTCACCGGCCAGAAGGTCTGGACCTCCAACGCCCACAACGCCCGTTGGGCGATCCTCATCGCGCGCACCGACCCCGACGTACCCAAGCACCGCGGCATCACGTACTTCGTCTGCGACATGACCGATCCGGGCGTCGAGGTCCGCCCGTTGCGGCAGATCACCGGCGAGGCGGAGTTCAACGAGGTCTTCCTGACCGGTGTGCGGATCCCGGACACCCTGCGGCTGGGCGAGGTCGGCGACGGCTGGCGGGTCGCGCAGACCACGTTGATGAACGAGCGGGTGGCGATCGGTGGTTCGCCCCTCCCCCGCGAGGGCGGAATGATCGCCAGTGTCGCCGCGACCTGGCGCGAGCGCCCGGAACTGCGCACACCCGAACTGCACGACCGGTTGCTGCGGTTGTGGGTCGACGCCGAGGTCACACGGCTCACCGCCCAACGCGTGCGCCAGCAACTCGCCGTCGGCGCGCCCGGACCCGAGGGCTCCGGGATGAAGCTCGCGTTCGCCCGACTCAACCAGGCCGTCAGCGGGCTGGAGTTGGAACTGCTCGGCGAGGAGGGACTGCGCTACGGGGACTGGACGAACGCCCGCCCGGACACGGTGGACTTCTACGGGCGCGACGCGGGATACCGCTATCTGCGCGCCAAGGGCAACTCCATCGAGGGCGGCACCTCGGAGATCCTGCGCAACATCATCGCCGAGCGGGTGCTCGGCCTGCCCTCGGAACCGCGTACCGACAAGGACGTCGCCTGGAAGGACCTGCCCCGATGAACACCGATGGCCTTGACCTGCTGTACTCCGACGTGGAGGACGACCTGCGCGCGGCGGTGCGCGACCTGTTGGCAGACCGCTGCCCGGCCTCGGCGGTGCTGGCCCGCTGCGACAGCGACACGCCGTACGACCTGGAGCTGTGGCGGACGTTGCAGGTGCAGCTGGGGCTGGCCGGGCTGCTGGTGCCGGAGGAGTTCGGCGGCGAGGGCGGCTCGGCCCGGGAAGTCGGCGTCGTACTGGAGGAGTTGGCCGCCGCGGTGGCTCCCGTGCCCTTCCTCGGCAGTGCGGTACTGGCCACGAGCGCGCTGTTGGGCTGCGACACCGCGGACGGCCAGGTCGCGGCGCTGCTCGGGCGGTTGGCGTCCGGCGAGTCGACCGCCGCGCTCGCGGTGCCGCTGTCCGCCGCGCCCGGCGGCGCGTTCCCGCAGGGCGTGGAGGCTGACGCGCACGGCGCGTTGAGCGGGCGGGTGACCAGCGTCGCCGACGCGACCGTGGCGGACGTACTGCTGGTGCCCGCCGTCGGCTCCGAGGGGCCGGGGCTGTACGAGGTCGCGTCCGACGCGCCCGGTGTCCGGATCAGCGCCGCGACACCACTGGACCTGACCCGGCCCATCGCCGACGTCGAGTTGGCGGGGGTTCGGGCCACCCGGCTCGCCGCAGGACGGATCGCCGAGGCGGCGGTGGACCGGGCGCTGCTGGCCGGCGCCGGGCTGCTCGCCTCGGAGCAGGTCGGGGTGGCGCAGTGGTGTCTGGACGAGACCGTCGACTATCTCGGCCAGCGGCGGCAGTTCGGGCGTGTCGTGGGTTCGTTCCAGGCGCTCAAACACCGCTTGGCGGACATCTGGCTTGAGGTGGTATCGGCGCGCGCCGCCGCACGGGCCGCCGCCGACGCACTGGCCCACGGCGCCCCCGACACCGCCGTACTGGTTCACGTTGCCCAGGCGTACTGCGCACCGGTGGCGGTGCACGCCGCGGAGGAGTGCGTGCAACTGCACGGCGGCATCGGCATGACCTGGGAGCACCCGGCCCATCTCCGCCTGAAGCGGGCCAAGTCCAGCGAGATCGCGCTGGGTACGCCGGGGCGGCACCGGGCGGCGCTCGCCGCCCTGGTGGACCTGCCCCCGGCGGCTCAGGCGACCGGGCGACCGGCCGTCACCGCGTAGAAGGCCACGGCCGCGGCGGCGCCAACGTTCAGCGAGTCCACGCCGTGGGCCATCGGGATGCGCACCCACTGGTCCGCGGCGACCAGCGCCCGGGTGGACAGACCCTCACCTTCGGCGCCGAGCATGAGGGCCACCCGCTCCATCCGGTGCGGTGCCACCACGTCGATGTCCTCGGCCTTGGCGTCCGGGGTGAGGGCGAGAAGCCGGAAGCCGCGCTCCCGTACGGTCTCCAGATCGCGCGGCCACTGCTCCAGCCGCGCGTAGGGAACGGAGAAGACCGCGCCCATCGACACCTTGACCGAGCGGCGGTAGAGCGGATCGGCGCAGTCCGGGGAGAGCAGTACCGCGTCCATGCCGAGCGCCGCGGCGCTCCTGAACACGGCGCCGATGTTGGTGTGGTCGTTCACCGCCTCCATGACCACGACCCGCCGTGCGTCGGCCAGCAGTTCCGACGCGTCCGGCAGTGGTCTGCGCTCCATCGACGCGAGGGCGCCGCGGTGGACGTGGTAGCCGGTGACCTGCTCGGCGACTTCCGGGCTCACCGCGTAGACCGGCGCCGGGACTTCGTCGATGACGTCGCGCATCGTGTCGACCCACTTCGCCGACAGCAGCATGGACCGCATCTGGTAACCGGAGTACCGGGCGCGACGGATGACCTTCTCACCCTCGGCGATGAAAAGGCCTTCGGCCGGTTCGCGGCGCCGTCTCAGCTCCACGTCGGTCAGGCAGGTGTAGTCGCCCAACCGCGGGTCGGCGGGGTCGTCGATCGTGATGAGCTCAGCCACAGGGTGATACTGCCTTGTCCCGCTCGGTGTGCCAACGGCCGGGGCGGCCCGCGTTACCCACGGTTACCGGAGTCGAGGGAGACGACGTCGCCGATGACGATCACCGCGGGCGGCCGGACGCCCTCGGCGGCCACGGTCCGCGCGACCGTCGCCAGCGTGGCGTCGACCCGGCGCTGGGCGGCGGTGGTGCCCTCCTGGACTATGGCGACCGGTGTGTCGGCGTCCCGGCCGTACGCGACGAGGGTGCGGGCGATCTCGCCGATCCGCTCGACCGCCATCATGAGCACCAGCGTGCCGCGCAGCCGGGCCACGGCCGCCCAGTCGACCAGTGAGCTGGGGTCGTCCGGTGCGACATGTCCGCTCACGACGGTGAACTCATGTGCCACACCGCGGTGGGTCACCGGGATCCCGACCACCTCCGGCACGCTGATGGAACTGGAGATTCCGGGCACCACCGTGCAGGCGATCCCTGCCTTCGCCAGTGCCTGTACCTCCTCCATGCCGCGTCCGAAGACGAACGGATCGCCGCCCTTGAGCCGCACCACGGACCGGCCCGCCTTGGCGTGCTCGATCAGCGCGGTGTTGATGGCCTCCTGGGCCATCGCCCGTCCGTAGGGGATCTTCGCCGCGTCGATCACCTCGACGTGCGGCGGGAGTTCGTCGAGCAGGTCGCGCGGGCCGAGACGGTCGGCGATCACCACGTCGGCCTCCGTGAGCAGCCGCCGTCCACGCACGGTGATCAGGTCCGGGTCGCCGGGGCCGCCGCCCACCAGCGCCACGAAGGGGGTGCGCGCCCGGTGGTGCGGGGCGGCGAGCGTACCGTCGCGCAGGCCCTCCACCACCGCGTCCCGCACAGCGGCGGAGCGGCGCGGGTCGCTGCCGGTGAGCACGGCGACGGTCACGCCCTCGCTGCGGCCGGTCGCCGGGGTCCAGGCGGTGGCGGCATCGGCGTCGTCGCTGCGTACGCACCACACCCGGCGCTGTTCGGCCTCGGCGGACGCGGCGGCGTTGACCTGCGGGTCGTCGGTGGCGACCACGGCGTACCAGGCTTCGGCGAGGTCACCCGGCTGGTACCCGCGGCGCTCCCAGCGGATCTCGCCCGCCTCCGCCATCGCCTCCACCGACGCGGTGGCCGACGGCGAGACCAGCACGACGTCCGCGCCCGCCGCGACCAGCGAGGGCAGCCGACGCTGGGCGACCTGGCCGCCGCCGAGCACGACGACACGCCGTCCGGCGAGCAGCAGTCCTACGGGGTATGCGGGCACGTCGTTACGGGTCATGGCGAGTGGCTCCTTCCCCTCCCGGGGGTTTCTGACATTAGCGGGTCACCCGCATACACCAAGCCTGTGGCCTGGCTACTTCACTTCCGGGGCAAGGCCCCGTCGGCTCCCCCACCACGACGGTGTGGCGGCGGGGCAACGCCCTCCCAGGAGGCCGGACAAGCCCCGGAGGCCGGGGAGGGCCAAGCCCTCCCCGGGTCAGTCCTTCTCGGTGACGCCCGCGGAGTCGAACGTCGCGACCTCGTGCATCACCCGGGCCGCGCTCTGCACCAGCGGCAGCGCCAGCAACGCGCCGGTGCCCTCGCCGAGCCGCAGGTCGAGGTCGACCAGCGGGCGCAAGCCCAGCTTGGTCAGCGCCGCCACATGGCCGGGCTCCGCGCTGCGGTGACCGGCGATGCACGCGGCCAGCGCCTCCGGCGCGATGGCCCGGGCCACCAGCGCGGCGGCCCCGGCGCTGACCCCGTCCAGGATCACCGGCGTGCGCAGCGACGCACCGCCCAGCACCAGGCCGACCATGGCGGCGTGCTCCAGGCCGCCGATCGCGGCGAGCACACCGATGGGGTCGGTCGGGTCGGGCTGGTGCAACTCCAGGGCCCGGCGCACCACATCGACCTTGCGGGCGTGCATCTCGTCGTTGATCCCGGTGCCGCGGCCGGTCACCTCGGTCGGGTCGGCGCCGGTGTAGACGGAGATCAAGGCCGCGGACGCGGTGGTGTTGGCGATGCCCATCTCACCGGTGAGCAGCGCCTTGTTGCCCGCCGCCACCAGGTCGCGGGCGGTCTCGATGCCGACCTCGATCGCCCGCAGCACCTCTTCGCGGGTCATCGCCGGACCGGTGGTGAAGTCACCGGTGCCGTGCCGGACCTTGCGCGGCAACAGGCCGGGCGTGGTGGGCAGTTCGGCTGCCACGCCGACGTCCACCACGCACACCTCGGCTCCGACCTGGTTGGCGAACGCGTTGCACACCGCGCCGCCACCAAGGAAGTTGGCCACCATCTGCGCGGTGACCTCCTGCGGCCAGGCGGTCACCCCCTGGGCGTGCACCCCATGGTCACCCGCGAAGATCGCCACGGCGGCGGGCTCCGGGATCGGCGGCGGGCACTGCCGGGACAGCCCGCACAGCTGCGCGGAGATGATCTCCAACATGCCGAGCGCACCGGACGGCTTGGTCATCCGCTTCTGCCGCTCCCACGCCTCGCCGAGCGCCTTGGCGTCCAACGGGCGGATGCCGCGCAGGGTTTCGTCGAGCAGGTCGTGCGGCTGCTCACCGGGCAGCGCCCGGCGGCCGTACTCCTCCTCGTGCACCACCCAGGACAGCGGACGGCGCTTGGACCAGCCCGCCTGCATCAGCTCGGGCTCCTCGGGGAACTCGTCCACGTACCCGACGCACAGGTAGGCGACGACCTCCAGGTGCTCGGGCAGGCCGAGTTCGCGGACCATCTCGCGCTCGTCGAAGAAGCTGACCCAGCCGACGCCGAGCCCCTCGGCGCGGGCGGCCAGCCAGAGGTTCTCCACCGCCAGCGCCGAACTGTACGGGGCCATCTGCGGCTGCGTGTGACGGCCCAGGGTGTGCCGGCCGCCACGCGTCGGGTCGGCGGTGACCACGATGTTCACCGGCGTTTCGAGGATCGCCTCGATCTTCAGCTCGCGGAACTGCTTGGCGCGGGCCTTCGGCAGCGACTTGGCGTAGGCGTCGCGCTGCTTCATCGCCAGGGCGTGCATCTTCTCGCGGGTCTGGGTGGACCGGATGACCACGAAGTCCCACGGCTGCGAGTGCCCGACACTGGGCGCGGTGTGCGCCGCTTCCAGTACCCGCAGCAGCACCTCGTGCGGAATCGGGTCCGGGCGGAAGCCGTTGCGGATGTCGCGGCGCTCCCGGATGACACGGTGCACGGCCTCGCGTACGGCCTCGTCGTAGCCGGTGGCGATCCCGACCGGCTCGGCCTCTCCCGACGCGGGTTCGGCGACGGGCGGTACCGGCTCGGCGGCGGAGGGCTGTTCGGCCCCCTGCGGCCGAGGTTCCGGCGCGGCCTGCGGCTCGGCGACGGTCCGCTCCGGCTGCTCGTCGGCGGCCGGTTCCGCGAGCGGCTCGGGGGTGTCCGCGGCGGGCTCGTCGGTCGTGGGCTGCTGCGGTGCGGCGGCGTCTGAAGCGGGCGCTTCGCCCGAAGTGTCCGTCTCCGGTGTCGAGTTGTTCGGCGCCGCCTCGGTCACCGGCTCGTTCTGGACCAGTACCGGGGCGGGCGGGACGATGGGCTCGCGGTCCAGGTCAGCGAGGCCGCCCGGCTCGTCGGCCGGGGCGTTCTGCGGCGTCCCGGGGACCGGCTCGGCGACCACGGGGGGCGTGACGGGCGTGCCCTGCAGGGGAGCCGGCTGCGCCTCGGCGACCGGCGCCACGGGCTGCGGCTGGGCGGGCGTCTCCTCGGCGGGCGCGGCGGCGCCCTCCTCCGGGGCGGCGGCCGGAGCGTCGGTTTCCGGCGCGGCCTGAACGGGGTCCTGCGCCACAACCTCCGCCGAAGCCGCGGGCTCCGCCGAGGCCGCGAGCGGGTCGGCGGCAGCGGCCGGAGCCGCGGCCTCCTCCCCCACCTGCCGCACCGGCTCCACCGGAACCGGAGCCTCAGCCGCAGCCGGAGCCTCAGCCGGAACCGCGGTCTCCGCCGCAGCGGGCGCCTCGGCAACCGGCGCTTCCACAGCCGGAGCCGAGACCTCAGCCGCGCTTGGAACGGGCGCTTCGGCCTCGACCGGCATGGCGTTCACGGGCTCGTCCGCGCCCACCGCCTCGGCGTCGCCGACCGCGGCTCCCGCCGTCGCGTCCGCGGCGACCCACGGGCCACCGGACACCGGCGCCTCCGCGGTCTGCTGGGCCGGGATCGCGGCGGCCTGCTCGGCCGGGGAGTCGAGGTACGCGGGCTCGGCGGCCTGGTCAACCGTGTCCGGGGCGAGCTGCGGCTCCGGCTGGTGCACGGGCACCGCAGCGGCGGGCGCGGGCGCCGGGCCGCGTTCGGAAAGCGAGCGCACGGAGACCCCGCCCACGGCCTCCGTCGAGGGGTTGGGCATGCCGACGGGCGTCGGCGGCCCCATGTTCAGCGGGCGGCGGGGCGGTGCGGCCTGCCCGGCCGTGCCGGAGGTCGAAGTGGCGGGCGCCGTGAAGTCGGCCGCGCCCGAGTGCTGTTCGCCGTCCAGCGGTGCGACGGCCGGGTCCATCGCGACCGGCTCGGGCTCGACGGGCGCCGGTGCGACCGGCTGCTGCGGCACTGCCGGCGCCACCGGCGGTGACGGTTGCGCGGGGACCGGCTGCGGGTCGCCCCACGAGCCCTGCGGGGCGGGCATCAGCAGCAGGTCGTCCTCGTCGTCGACGGCCACCGACGGCTCGCCGTCCGGCTGGTCGAGGAAGGTGAACACGGGTGTGGCGGGGGCCAGGAACGCCTCGGTGCTCCAGCCGTGTCCGGACTGCGGCGCGCCCGTGGCCGCCGCGTCGGTCAGCCCGGCGTGCGGCTGCGGAACCGCTTCTGCGGCCATGGTTTCGGGCAGTCCCTCAGCGGGGACCCACCCCGTGGCCGGGTTCGCCTCCGCGCCCGCTCCGTGGGCGGCTCGCTCCGCTTCACCGTCCACTCCGCGAGCGTGTCGGCTCGCCGCTCCGGCACCGGTGTCAGTCATGCGTGCCCCTCGCCCATCGGTATCGATCCTTCCAGCCCCGTGATGCGCCGGCGGCTTCGGCGGTACGAGCCGGGCCTTCGGACCGACCGGCGGCAGGCTCGCGGTACGCGCTCCTGTGCCGGGCGGTCACAGGGAGAACGAGCACGCGTGGCGATGCGTGACGACCCCCCGGACGTTCATTGTCCCGGTCGGCCGTGCGCCTCGACCACCCAACTCGCCATCCGGGCGCTGTGGACTGCGCCACTCCGCTGGCCTGCGGCACGGGGAACCCGCCGCCGACGCCGCGCTCACCGCCGGGGACGAGGCGGGCCGACACCGTGTCAACACCACATCGCCACCGGTAGGCGGCACAACGGTCCGCCAGCCTACCGCGCGATCACCCGAACGTGGTCCAAGCCCCCGCCACCATCAGACAAATGTTCGTCACATTCGTGTGCCGCACAGCAGGAAGACCGTCGAGCGTTCCCGCTCCGCCCACTCCTCGTCGAGTTCCACCGACTGGAGTAGCGCACGCTCCACCGCGTAACCGGCTTCGGCCAGCACCTGACCAACGCGCTCCGCTTCGTCGCGTGTTGTCGCGCTGGCGGCGATACGTTCCGGTTTACGCGCCGCGCAGGCCGCGACCACATCCGCCCCGCCACCGCCGACGCGCACGACGTCCGGCTCCGGCAGGTCCTCCAGGACGTGCGGCGCGGCGCCCTCCACCACCTGCGGTTGCACGCCGTAGCGGCGGGCGTTGGCGGTGATCCGGGCGCAGGCGTCGGCGTCCTGGTCCACCGCGATGACCGCGGCGCCGAGGCGGGCGGCCTCCACCGCCAACGCGCCGTTGCCCGCTCCGATGTCCCACAGCAGGTCGCCGGTGCGCGGCCCGAGCCGGGCCAGTTGCAGGGCGCGCAGCTGCGCGGACCGTTGGGCGCCGGCGGGGCCGGGTGCGGGTTCCTGTGCGTACCGCTCCTCCGGCAGCGCCCAGCCGCGTAGTTCGCCCGGGTAGCCGGGGTCCTGGCCCGCGATCCAGCCGCTGCTCTCGGTGGCCGAGCCGCCGCCGATCACCAGCACCACGTTGGGGTCGCGCCAGGTGTGGTCGGCGACCTTGTCCGAGGTGAGCACGGTGACCTCCTCGCGCTCGGTGCCCAGCGCCTCGCAGATGACGAACGTGCGGTGCACTCCGCCGAGCAGCAGGGCGAGTTCGGCGGGCCCGGCGCCCGGCGCGGTGAGCACCGCGACCTTCGGGTACGCCCGGACCACGTTCACGGCGCGCCGCAGCGTGCGGCTGTGCGCGACGACGACGCGGGCGTCGTCCCACGGCATTCCGGCGCGGGCGAAGGCCTGGGCGACGGAGGAGACGGCAGGCACCACCTCGACCTCCAGGCCGTGCTCGGGCTTGCGCAGCGCCCGTACCACACCGAAGTAGCCGGGGTCGCCGTCGGCGAGGACCACCGCGGTGCCGCGGTGCGCGGCGATGCGGCGGGCGGCGAGGTCGATGCTGCCGAGCAGCACGCGCTCGGCGTCGGCGGGCACGTCGGGCAGCGCGAGGTGGTGGCGCGCTCCGGCCACCAAAGTGGCCGCGCCGAGCGCGGATAGTGCCGCCGCGGTAAGCGGCGTACCGTCCCACCCGATCACCGTGACCCGGTCCGCCATCGTCGTCCTTCGTTCGGCGTGTCGTTGACTGTGCTGTCGGGGCGTTGTCGCCAGAACCAGGTGCAGACCTGGCATGACACAGTATCCCGGCCGGATCTGGCCAGGCACGGGAGCACCCGGTGCACACGCCGAGCGGGCGGATCAGCGCCAGTCGGGATAGGCGGCGTATCCGGAGTCGTCCATCACCCGGCCCGCGACCCCGTCGAGGTCCTCGGGCAGCAGGCTCCACACGATCAGATCGGTGCGCGACTCGGTCCAACGGCCGTCCGCGCACCGGCTGCGCACTATGCCGGCGTTGCGCAGCACGCCCTCGCTGATGCAGCCGATCTTCTGGGCCACCTGCTGGGAGGCCGTGTTGTCGGCCGCCGTGCGCAACTCCAGGCGTTCGAAGCGCTGGTCGTGGAAGAGCCATTGGGCGGTGGCCAGCACCGCCTCCGAGGCGTAGCCCTCACCGCGCGCCCAGGGGGCGGTGATGTAGCCGATCTCGGTGCTGCGGCAGCGCCAGTCGGTGTCGTACAGGTGGATGGTGCCGACCAGCCGCTGGGTGAGGAACTCGCTGACCGCGAAGACGATTCCGCGCCCCGAGGCGCGTTCCGCGGGCGCGGTGCTGGTGACCCAGTGCCGGGCGTCGGACCTGGTGTACGGGTGCGGCACGGGCGACCAGGCGACGACCAGTTCGTCGTTCATCATCTCCGCCAGCGCCGGGATGTCCTCCTCGTCGAACGGACGCAGGGAGAGCCGTTCCGTACTGATCGAGATGTCCGGGAAGATGTCCGGGAAGGTGGTTGTCATTCGCCGCTCCTCGCCGAGCCCCGTGGAAAGAGCCGTGTAAAGAGCACAGCATGCAACATCGGGCGCGGTCCGCGCAGTGCGGGGTACCGGGCCGCCGATCCGTGCGCGGTGTCCGTGCGGCCGTGGATTGCCGCTGGTCCAAAGGGCCTTCGGGGTACCGTGCGGACCCCGCCCGTACCCCTTCCCGTCACTGGCTCCTGCTACCGTCTGCCCGCGTGACGATCCACCACGCAGCAGGAATCGGTTACCAGCGTTCGGCGGGCGGCTATGAGCGGTCGCGGCCCTCCTACCCCATGGCCTCGCTCGCGGAGCTGGCCGACGCGCTGCCGCTGGAGGCCGGACGCACGGTCGTCGATCTGGGCGCGGGTACGGGGAAGTTCACCCGTCTGCTGGCGCTGACCGGTGCCGAGGTGATCGCGGTGGAGCCGGTCGCTCAGATGCGTGACCGGCTGGCGGAACTGCTGCCGGGGGTGGCGGTGACGGCCGGTACGGCGGAGGCGACCGGCCTGGCGGACGGCTGCGCGGACGCCGTGGTGGCGGCGCAGTCCTGGCACTGGTTCTCCGGTGGGCAGGCGCTCTCCGAGGTGGAGCGCCTGTTGCGGCCGGGTGGTGCGCTCGGGCTGGTGTGGAACACGTATGACACCTCGGTGCCGTGGGTGCGCGAGTTCCAGGACATCTACTTCCGCTGTGCGCCGCGTGATCTGCCCAGTCCGCTGGACGACGGTTGGCGGCAGGTCTTCACCGGCCGCCCCGGCTGGAGCGAACTGCGCGAGCGGCACTGGCCGAACCCGCACCCCACGACGGTGGCGGACGTGGTGGAGCGGATGATGTCGTCCAGCCACATCGTGGTGCTGGGCGGGGCCGAGCAGGAGCAGGTACGGGCGCAGGCCGTGGACCTGCTCAAGCGCCAGGGTGCGATGCGTGATGACGACCGCCTGGAGATGCCGTACACCACGGATGTGTACTGGGCGCACTGGCGGCCGTAGCGTCGCAGCGCCACGGCCGCCGGTGCACGGTGCCTCTCAGGCGGCGGGCTTGCCGAAGGCCGGGACGACCGCGCCCTTGAAGGTCTGCTCGATGTACTGCTTGACCGCGTCGGAGTTGAGCAGCCTGGCGAGCTTCTGGACCCGCGGGTCGTTCTGGTTGCCCTCCTTGACCGCGAGGAAGTTGGCGTAGGGGTTGCCCTCCGCCTTCTCCAGCACCAGGGCGTCCTTGGACGGGTTGAGGTTGTCGCCTATCGCGTAGTTGCCGTTGATGATCGCGGCGTCCACGTCGTCGAGGGCGCGCGGCAGCTGGGCGGCCTCCAGCTCCTTGAACTTCAGGTGCTTGGGGTTGTCGGCCACCGACGCCGGGGTGGCGTCGTTGCCGGTGCCGGGCTTGAGGGTGAGCAGCCCGTTGGCGGCCAGCAGCTTGAAGGCGCGGCCCTCGTTGGTCGTGTCGTTGGGGACGGCGACGGTGGCGCCGTCCTTGATGTCCTTGACCGACTTCGCCTTGTGCGAGTACAGGCCCAGCGGCTCCAGCTCGACGTTCACCACCGGCACGATGTGGGTGCCGTTCTTCTTGTTGAAGTCGTCCAGGTAGGGCTTGTGCTGGAAGAAGTTGGCGCCGACGTCGCCGTTCTCGGTGGCGGTGTTCGGCAGCACGTAGTCGGTGAACTCCCTGACCTCCAGCTTGAGTCCGGCCTTCGCGGCCAGGTGGTCCCGGACGAAGTCGAGGATCTTGGCGTGCGGGGTGGGGCTCGCGGCCACGATCAGCGGCGCGTCGGCACCCTTCTGCTGCGCGCTCGAACCGTCGGACGAGGACGCGCAGGCGGTGGCACCGAACGCGAGGGCCGCGGCGGCGAGCAGGGAGGTGGTGAACTTGGTTGCGGTACGCACGAAAAGTGCCTTTCGTTATGGGCGCTGGGCCCGATTTCCTGTACTGCGGGGAAACTTCGGGGGCTGCTCCCCCAAGCCCCTGGCTTTTTCGGGGAACTTCGCCCCCCGTCGCCCTGTCCGGGGCCGCGTCCCCAGGCGCCCCTCGGGGCCTGTGCCCGGTCGCCTACGCTGCCGCGGCTCGTCTGCCGCGGCGGGCCAGGGAGCTGGCGGCCAGGTCGCCGAGCAACTGGATGGCGGTGACCAGGACGACCAGGATGACCAGAGTGATCAGCATGACGTTGGTCTCGAAGCGCTGGTAGCCGTAGCGGATCGCCAGGTCACCCAGGCCGCCCGCGCCGACCGCGCCCGCCATCGCGGTGTAGCCGACCAGCGCCACCGCGGTGGTGGTCAGCCCGGACACCAGCGAGGGCAGCGCCTCCGGCAGCAGCACCTTGCGCACCACGGTCCAGGTGCCGCCGCCCATCGACTGCACCGCCTCCACAAGGCCGTGGTCGACCTCGCGTATCGCGGTCTCCACCAGGCGGGCGAAGAACGGGATGGCGCCCACCGCCAGCGGCACGATCGCCGCCTCGGCGCCGATGCTGGTGCCGATCACGTACCGGGTGAAGGGGATCAGCGCGACCATCAGGATGATGAACGGCAGCGAGCGGCCGACGTTCACGATCGCTCCGACGACCTTGTTGACCGCCGCGTTCCGCAGCAGTCCACCGCGGTCGGTGAGCACCAGCAGCACACCGAGCGGGAGTCCGACGATCACCGCGATCGCCGCGGACCACAGCACCATGTAGATGGTGTCCCAACACGCGGGCAGCAGCATCGGCTGCAGCTCGTCCCAGGTCACTTCGCGGCCTCCTTGACCAGCGTGTCGTCAGCCTTCGGCGTGGCGGCGCCGTTCACCGGCGCGACGTCGACCTGGAGGCCCTTCTCCCGCAGGAACCCGATGGGCACCACGTTCTCCTCGAAGCGGCCGGGTAGTTCGATCCGCATCCGGCCGACCTGGCGACCGCCGATGGTCTCCATCGCCGCGCCGAGGATCGAGATGTCGATGTTGTAGGTGCGGGCGAGTTGGGAGATGACCGGCTGGGTGGCCGCCTCACCGTGGAAGGTGAGGTCCACCACCGTGCGGCCCTCCTCGGAGGGCTCGCCGCCAACCGGGAAGAGTTCCTGGGCGAGTTCGGAACCGGGGGTCGCCAACAGTTCGGCTACGGTGCCGGATTCCACGATGCGGCCTTCCTTCATCAGCGCGGCCGAGTCGCAGACCGCCTTGACCACGTCCATCTCGTGGGTGATCAGCAGGACGGTCAGTCCCAGCTGCTGGTTGAGATCGCGCAGCAGTTGGAGGATGGAGCGGGTGGTCTCCGGGTCGAGCGCCGAGGTGGCCTCGTCGGACAGCAGCACCTTGGGGTCGCCCGCCAGCGCGCGGGCGATGCCGACCCGCTGCTTCTGGCCGCCGGACAGCTGTGCCGGGTAGGCCTTCGCCTTGTCGGCGAGGCCCACCAGGTCCAGCAGTTCCAGCGCCTTGCGGGACCGCTCCTGCCCTGAGATGCCGAGGATCTCCAGCGGCAGCTCGACGTTGTCCTGCACGGTGCGCGCGGACAGCAGGTTGAAGTGCTGGAAGACCATGCCGATCTGGCTGCGGGCGCTGCGCAGTGCCGCGTTGGCACGCCGGGAGCGACCGGCCAGCGCGGTCAGGTCGGTTCCGGCGACCTCTACGGTGCCGGAGGTGGGGCGCTCCAGCAGGTTGACGCAGCGGATCAGGGTGCTCTTTCCGGCGCCGCTGCGGCCGACGACGCCGAACACCTCGCCCTCGCGGACGTGTAGATCGACGCCGTCG
The DNA here is from genome assembly GCF_029269905.1 of Streptomyces silvisoli. Classification (NCBI taxonomy): domain Bacteria; kingdom Bacillati; phylum Actinomycetota; class Actinomycetes; order Kitasatosporales; family Streptomycetaceae; genus Streptomyces; species Streptomyces silvisoli. The sequence goes on from NZ_JARJBC010000003.1 coordinate 259,061, forward strand.
AGAGCGACTGTCTCCCGACCTCGCGAGTGGTAGACCTTACTCAGGCCCGTGGTGGTGATCACTGGGTTTCCGTCACTGTCGAGTACGTGCCGGGGCGTCCGTCACGTACGGATGTGTCCGTCTCGGATTACGGCAGGGCGCGGCCCGGGTACACCAGGCGGCGGTGTGTCAGAGGGAGTGGGTGCCCGGCGGCTGCGGGTCGTGGGCGAGTCGGCAGCGCTTGATCGCCGCGAGGCACATGTGCCGGCTCGCCGCCGTGGCCATGGCGAAGGCTCGGGGCACTGGATTGGTCATCGGGTGTCCGTGGTGCGGGAGCGGTCCGGATGCGGACGCCGCTCTGCTCTGTCCGTAGGGGTTGCTCGCTTCGGGGCGCGAGGCTCAGGCAGGGGCCCTCAGAGTTCGCACATTCGACACATACGACGAACACCGGGCGTCATCGCCTCGGTCGCACGGCTGCGGCTGTTCGTCGTCGTCATGCGCCCCAGTAAACCAGACAGCACTCGAACGTTCCGCATTCCGATCCGATTGTCCGCCATGCGGACAGCGCGGTGGTGTCCGGTGGCGGTGTGCTCAGCCGTCGCAGCGCAGCGTCACGCCGACCTCGTCCACCTGCGCGGACACCTGCGAGAGGTCCCTGACCAGCACATCGGCGTCCAGCTCCGCCGGGTCGTGGGTTGTGGTCAACGCCACCGTGCGCATCCCGGCCGCGCGGCCCGCCCGCAGGCCCGCGGGCGCGTCCTCGAACACCGTGCACCGACCCGGCCGGAACCCCAGCTTCTCGGCGGCGAGCAGGAACGGCTCCGGATCGGGCTTGCCACGCCGCACGTCACCGGCGCTCACCAGTAGGCCGGGGGCTATCCCGGCCGCCGCCAGCCGCGCCTCGGCCAGCCGCCGGGTGGCCGAGGTCACCACCGCCCACCGCTCGGCGGGCAGCGAGGCCAGCAGTGCGAGGGTGCCGGGCAGCACCACCAGACCGTCGACGTCCTGGACCTCGAGCTCCTCGATCCTGGCCAGCGCCTCCGGGACCCGCTCGGCGGGCAGCAACTCGGCGATGATCTCGACCGCGGGCCGCCCGTGCAGTTGCACCCGGGCGAACCGCTCGGCGCCGATCCCGTACTCCCGCGCCCAGCGGGTCCAGCAGCGGACGACGGAGTCCAGCGAGGAGACCAGCGTTCCGTCCATGTCGAACAGCAGGGCGTCGGTGCGGAAGTGCGAGGGGCTCATGATCCGCGACCCTATGTGGCCGGGTGGGGGCGGCGCATCCGGACTTTCGTCCCGTAATAGAGTCACCGCATGCTCGTACACCCCTGTCCGGTCCGTTCCGCGGTGCGGAGCGTGCGGTGATCGGCGCGCTCACCGTGGCGGTCACCGTCGCCGCGCTGCTGCTCGCCGCGTGGTGCGGATACGCGACCGCCCGCGATCAGTCCACCAAGGACTGGCACTTCATCGGCATGGCCGTGGTGTCCGTACTGGCACTGGCCCAACTGGTGGTGGGCATCGTGGAGTTGGCCGGCGGCCACAAGCCGCACGGCGGCACGGTGATCTTCGTCGCCTATCTGGTGGGCGCGGCGCTGACCGTTCCGGCGGCGGGCTTCATGTCGCTGCTGGAGCGCACCCGTTGGGGATCGGCGACGGTGGCCGCAGGCGGAGTGATTCTGGCCGTGCTCCAGGTGCGGCTGCTGGACATCTGGGGAGGCGGTCATGGCTGAGAGCCAGGCCACACAACGGCCGCGGAAGATCGGCGAGGGTCCGGGACGGCTGATCGTCTCGCTGTACGCGGTGTTCACCGTCGCCGCCGGATCGCGTTCGCTCTACCAGTTGATCGCGCAGTTCCACGAGGCGCCGCTGGCGTATGTGCTGTCCGCGGTGGCCGCGGTGGTCTACGCGTTCATCACGGTGTCGCTGGTGCGCGGCGGGGAGTCGGCCCGGCGGCTGGCGATGGTGTGCTGCGCGGTGGAGCTGGCGGGCGTGCTCGCGGTGGGCACGCTGACCATCGTGGACTCCTCCGCGTTCCCCGACCAGACCGTGTGGTCCTACTACGGGATGGGCTATGTGTTCATTCCGCTGGTGCTGCCGGTGACCGGGATGCTGTGGTTGCGCAAGGCCGCCCCGCAGCGGTTGAGCACGGCGGGGCAGCCCCAGGCGTAGTGGCCGGTCAGGCGCTGGCGGCGAACGAGGACGCCTCGACCGCCTTCTCCATGGTGACCAGGCTCAGTCGGCGGTTGATCTCCTCGGTGCCGATCTGCGCGTAGCCGAGCCGGCGGTACAGGCGCAGGTTGCCCTCGTTGCGGTGGCCGGTGAACAGCTGGAAGCGCTTGGCCTCGCGCTCCGCGGCGAGCCGCTCCTCGATGGCCCCCAGCAACCGGCCGCCCAGGCCGTGCCGTTGCATCCGCGGGTGGACGATCAGCTTCGCTATCCGGGCGGTGCCGTCGGAGTCGACCGTGCCGCGCACCGAGCCGACGACCTCCTCGCCGAGCCTGGCCACCAGTACGCAGCCCTCGCCGAGTTCGGTGCGCAGCGCGGCCAGGGTCTGGGTCAGCGGTTCGATGCCGTAGTCGCCGTACAGCTCGGCTTCCCGCTGGTAGCAGAGGTACTGGAGTTTGAGGATCTTCTCGGCGTCGTCCTCGGTCGCCGTAGAGATGGTCACGCTCATGCCCATGTGCGCAGGCCTCCCCTTTGTGTTCTCCCGGACGCGGGTGGGTGAGGGTGTACGCCCGGGATGTCTGCCCTGTTTGCCGGAGGCGGCGCGGGTTCGCCCCGCCTCCGTGGCGCCGATGATCGCACAGTCGTCCGGACGGGGAGAGCGAGCGGTTGGCCCGTCTCTGCCCCGCTTCGGGTGCTGTTCCGGACACGTCTCAAGCGCCCTGCCGCCGACTGTTTACCGCTCCTTACCCCGTAGTTGCGGCCTTTCAATCCTCCGAACCGAGCCTGGCCCGCAGGCAACCCAGACAGCGCGAGCGCAGCGGACCGAGGCTGCCCTGTGAGATTCCCAACTCCCGGGAAATTTCTCGGTAAGTGGGGTCGGAACGGGACAACAGTGCGGATAACAGCTGCGGGCAGCGGCCCGGCAGCTTCCGGATGACGGCGCGCAGCGAACGGCGCAGCTCGGCGTCGAGCGCCTGGTGCTCCACCGACGGCCCGGCCGCCAGGTGCCCCGGTTCGTACGGCAGCTCGCGCCGCGCCCTGTGCCGGGCCTCGCGCGCCTCCCGGTGTACCGCCTCGCGCAGCCACGCCGCGCTGTCGGTGGGCGCCCGGCCGCGCTCCAAAAGCCTCAGCCAGACGGCCTGTTCGAGGTCGGCCGGGTCCAGCCCGCCGCTCCCGGCCTCCGCGGCGGCCTCGGCGGCCAGCAGCGGGGCGTACGCGTTGATCAGGTCGAGCATCGGCGCCATGTCAGAGGAGATGCCCAGCGGATGGCGGGCGCGCACCGTGTTACACGGAGATCACTCGCACGAGGGGCAGGGAAAGGTTTCGGCGCCGCTTGTCAACCGTGCGTACCAAGTGGGTGAACCTGGCGTGGAACTCGTCAGTAGCCGCGAGTATCGTCCCCGTCAGGAGTGACGCGGTGGCTGCCGCTCCACTTCTTCCGCCTAGCGTTTCCCATATCGGCTGACCCCGACCGGAGGGCCCGTTGTCCCGCATTCTGCTCAAGGCGCTGCTCGGATTCCTGATGCGCGTCCTGTTCCGCCCACGGGTGGAGGGTGTGCAGAACATCCCGGAGAGTGGTGCGGTGATCCTCGCCGGGAACCATCTCACCTTCATCGACTCGCTGTTCCTGTCGCTGGTGGTGGATCGACCGGTCTACTTCATCGGCAAGGACGAGTACGTCACCGGGCGGGGCGTCAAGGGTCGGCTGATGGCCTGGTTCTTCACCACCTCGGGCATGATCCCGGTGGACCGGGACGGCGCGAACGGCGGGGTCGCGGCGCTGATGACGGGCAAGCGGGTGCTGGAGGAGGGCAAGGTGTTCGGCATCTACCCGGAGGGCACCCGCTCCCCCGACGGCCGTCTGTACCGGGGCCGCACCGGCGTGGCCCGGCTGGCGCTGATGACCGGCGCGCCGGTGGTACCGTGCGCCACCATCGGCACCGACCGGGTCCAGCCCGGCGGTGCGGGCATGCCGCGCATCACCCAGGTGACGGTGCGGTTCGGCGAGCCGCTCGACTTCTCCCGCTACGAGGGCATGGACCGGGACCGGTACGTCCTGCGCGCGGTGACCGACGAGGTCATGAGCCATGTGATGCGTCTGTCCGGCCAGGAGTACGTGGACGTCTACGCCACCAAGGCGAAGGCGGCCTAGCCTCGGGCGGCTAGGCCGCCCCTTCGCGGCGGGGTGCGCCGGTGCTCGGCGCCCCCGCCTTCCGGCTGTTCGGCGGAACCTCGTCGGGCCTTGGTGCGTTCGGCACCGCCGCCTACGAGCGCAGCGTCTGCCCGCGCAGCATCCGCCAGGCCCAGACAGCGGCGAGCAGCAACACGATCGCACCGACCGCGGCGGCCCCCCGCACCCCGTCGGTGAAGGCGCTCTGCGCGGCGACCCGCAGCGCGTCACCGGTCTGCTGCGGCAGCAGATTCGCCGCCTCCATCGCACCCGGCAACGACTGCCGCGCCTGCTCGGCCGCACCCGCCGGTACTCCGTCGGGGATGGCGATGCCCGCGTACCGACTGGTCACGATCGACCCCAGGAAGGCGATGCCGAGCGCGGCGCCCAACTCGTACGCCGTCTCCGAGACGGCCGACGCCGCACCCGCGTTCTCCTTGGGCACCGAGGACAAGATCACGTCCGCGGTGACGGTGAAGGAGAACCCCGCGCCGATCCCGACGACCAACAGCACCGCGCCCACCAGCGGATATCCGCTGTCCGGGGTGAGCGCCAACAGCGCCGCCAGCGCCACCCCGATGGCCGCGAGTCCTCCGGCGACCACGGCGCGCACCGAGTAGCGGCGGGCCGCCTTGCCCGCGAGCAGACCGGTGACCACGGCGCCCACGGTGGCCGGCAGCTCCGCGAGCCCGGCCTGCAGCGGCGAACGCTCCTGCACCAGTTGGAGGAACTGGGAGAGGAAGAACACCAGCCCGGACATGCCGAGCACGGTGAGCAGATCGGCCAGCACCGACGCGCTCAGGCCCCGGTTGCGGAACAGGCGCATGTCCAACAGCGGTGCCGGGATGGTCAGTTGCCGCCGTACGAACGCGGCGACGCACAGCAGTCCGACCGCACCGGCCGCCAGGTGGCCCGCTCCGACCCCGTAGGCGGCGGTCTCCTTGACCGCGTAGACGATGCCGGCCATACCGACCAGTGACAGCAGCACACTGGGCAGGTCCCAGGGCCCGGGTGCGGGGTTGCGGGACTCCGGCAGCAGCTTGGCGCCGAACACGATGAGCACCGCCATCACCGGGATGTTGATCAGGAAGACCGAGCCCCACCAGAAGTGTTCCAGCAGGAAGCCGCCGACCACCGGACCGGCCGCGGCGCCCGCCATCGAGGCGGAGCCCCACACACCGATGGCGAAGCTGCGCTCACGCGGGTCGCTGAACAGGTTGCGGATCAGCGCCAGGGTGGACGGCATCAGCGTCGCGCCCGCGACACCCAGCAGCGCCCGGGCGGCTATCAGCATGCCGGGCGTGGCGGAGTACGCGGCCAGCACCGACAGCGCACCGAACGCGGCGGCGCCGCTGAGCAGCAGCCTCTTTCGGCCGATGCGGTCGCCGAGGCTGCCCATGGAGACCAGCAGTCCGGCGATGACGAAGGAGTAGACGTCACCGATCCACAGCAACTCGGTGGAGGACGGCCGTAGTTGCTCACTGAGGAACGGCATCGCCAGGCCCAGCACGGTCGCGTCCACCGCGACCAGCAGCAGGGCCAGGGTCAGTACCGCGAGCGCCCACCAGCGCGCGGGGTGCGGACGCCGGGGCGCCGCTTCCGTGGGGGTGGACTCGGACACCTGCGAGGTCATGACCGCTCCCGCAGCATTCCGCCGAGCAGCAGTTCGCCGACCATGCGCGCCGAGTCGCGCGAGGCCACCTTGCCGTCCTGCACACACCAGCCTGAGGCGGCGATCAGCGCGTACAGCGCCTCGCACAGCCAGGCGGGGCTCAGGTCGTATCGGAAGAAGCCCTGCTCCTGGCCGCGCCGGAACAGCGCGGAGACCCGCTCGTCGATCCTGCCCCATCCCTCGTCGATCTCCGCGACCTCGTAGAGCTGGTTCTCGCCGTAGAGGAAGGCCAGGAAACCGGAGACCGGCATGGCCTCCCCGATCAGCCGCCGCACCGCCTCGACCGGATCGCCCTCCTCGATACGGGCGGCGTCCAGCCGCTCCTCCAGTTGCTCGACGCCGAGCGCGCCAAGCGCCCGGACCAACGCGTCACGGCCCGGAAAGTACCGGTGCAGGGTCGCCCGGCTGACCCCCGCCGCCTTGGCGATCTCGTCCATGGAGGCGGTCGCCTTACGCGTCAGCAGCGCGGCGGCCTCCCGCAGCACCTGTTCACGATCGAAACTCATGAGACCAGAATAATGCATACGAGACATGAGTGTCTCAATTTGAATGTTCGCGCCTCGCCGTGCGGCGGCTCCGACGACTCCGGCCCGGTCTCCGCGTGTCGCGGCGGCCGGGCCGGAGTGGGATCTGGTGGCTCAGTTCTTGGCGTTGGACCAGGCTCGCTGGATCGCCAGGTCCTCGTGTACCTCGGCGAGCTGGGTGGCGACGGCGGAGGGGGCCGTGCCGCCGCGGCCGTCCCGGGCGGCCAGCGCACCGTGCACGTTCAGGACGCTTCGCACGTCGGGGGTCAGGTGCTCGGAGATCGCGGCGAACTGATCATCCGTCAGCTCATCCAGTTCGATGCCCTCGGTCTCGCAGACCTTGACGCACTCGCCCGCCACCTCGTGCGCGACTCGGAACGGAACACCCTGCTTGACCAGCCACTCCGCGACGTCGGTCGCCAACGAGAAGCCCGCCGGGGCGAGTTCCTCCATCCGCTCGCGGTTGACGGTGAGCGTCTCCATCATGCCGGTGAACGCCGGAAGCAGGATCTCCAGTTGGTCGCAGGAGTCGAAGACCGGCTCCTTGTCCTCCTGAAGGTCCCGGTTGTACGCGAGCGGCAGCGCCTTCAAGGTGGCCAGCAGACCGGTCAGATTGCCGATCAGGCGGCCGGACTTGCCACGGGCCAGCTCCGCGATGTCCGGGTTCTTCTTCTGCGGCATGATCGACGAGCCGGTGGAGAAGGCGTCGTGGAGGGTGACGAAGGAGAACTCCTTCGTGTTCCAGATGATCACCTCCTCCGCGATCCGCGACAGGTCGATGCCGATCATCGCGGTGATGAACGCGAACTCGGCGACGAAGTCCCGCGACGCGGTGCCGTCGATGGAGTTGGCGGCCGATCCGTGCTCGAAGCCCAGGTCGGCGGCGACCGCCTGCGGGTCGAGGCCGAGCGAGGAACCGGCCAGCGCCCCCGAGCCGTACGGGGAGACCGCCGTGCGCTCGTCCCACTGCCGCAGCCGCTCCGCGTCCCGGGACAGCGCCTGGACATGCGCCAGCACATGGTGTGCGAACAGCACCGGCTGGGCGTGCTGGAGGTGGGTACGGCCGGGCATGGCGACGTCGGGGTGCGCCTCGGCCAGTCCCACGAGGGCGTGCTGCAGGTCGGCGATCAGGCCGCCGATGATGCGCGCGTGGTCCCGCAGGTACATCCGGAACAACGTGGCGATCTGGTCGTTGCGGGACCGCCCCGCCCGCAGCTTGCCGCCGAGTTCCGGGCCGAGCCGCTCCAGCAGGCCGCGTTCCAGCGCCGTGTGCACGTCCTCGTCGGCGACGGTCCCGGTGAAGGAGCCGTCCGCCACATCGGCTTCCAGTTCGTCCAGGCCGACCAGCATCCGCTCCAGTTCGTCCGCGGTCAGCAGCCCGGCCTTGTGCAGCACCCGGGCGTGCGCCCGGGATCCCGCGATGTCGTACGGCGCCAGCCGCCAGTCGAAGTGGACGGAGGCGGAAAGCCTTGCGAGTGCGTCGGCCGGTCCGTCCGCGAACCGGCCGCCCCACAGACGTACGTCGTTCTTCTCACTCACGAGGCGAGGTCCGCGTCGTGCGAAGCGCGCAGATCACGCTGTGCGGCGATCTTCGAGGACATGCCGAACAGTTCGATGAAGCCCTTGGACATCGACTGGTCGAAGGTGTCGCCGGTGTCGTAGGTGGCGAGGTTGAAGTCGTACAGCGACGACTCGGACCGCCGGCCGGTGACGACCGCCCGGCCACCGTGCAGCGTCATCCGGATGTCACCGGAGACGGGCTCGTTGGCCTCGTTGATGAAGCCGTCCAGCGCCCGCTTGAGCGGGGAGAACCACAGGCCGTCGTAGACCAGTTCGCCCCACCGCTGCTCCACCTGCCGCTTGTAGCGGGCGAGTTCCCGCTCGACGGTGACGCTCTCCAGCTCCTGGTGCGCGGTGATCAGGGCGATGGCGCCGGGGGCCTCGTAGACCTCCCGGGACTTGATGCCGACCAGCCGGTCCTCGACCATGTCGATCCGCCCGACGCCCTGCGCACCGGCCCGCTCGTTGAGCTGCTGGATGGCCTGCAGGACGCTGACCGCCTTGCCGTCGATGGCCACCGGGACGCCGTGCTTGAAGGTGATGACGACCTCGTCGGGGTCGCGCGGGGTGGCCGGGTTCTCGGTGTAGTCGTAGATGTCCTCGATCGGCGCGTTCCAGATGTCCTCAAGGAACCCGGTCTCCACGGCCCGGCCGAACACGTTCTGGTCGATGGAGTACGGGGACTTCTTGGTGGTGGCGATCGGCAGGCCCGCCTTCTCGGCGAAGGCGATCGCCTTGTCCCGGGTCATGGCGTAGTCCCGCACCGGGGCGACGCACTTCAGATCGGGGGCGAGGGAGGCGATACCGGCCTCGAAACGCACCTGGTCGTTGCCCTTGCCGGTGCAGCCGTGGGCGACGGTGTCGGCGCCGTGCTTCTTGGCGGCGGACACCAGGTGCTTGACGATGGTCGGCCGGGACAGCGCCGAGACCAGCGGGTACCGGTCCATGTACAGGGCGTTGGCCTTGATCGCCGGGAGGCAGTACTCGTCGGCGAACTCGTCCTTGGCATCGGCGACCTCTGCCTCCACCGCGCCGCAGGCCAGCGCCCGCTTGCGGATGACGTCCAGGTCCTCGCCGCCCTGGCCGACGTCGACGGCGACGGCGATGACCTCGGCGCCGGTCTCCTCGGCGATCCAGCCGATGCAGACGGAGGTGTCCAGGCCGCCGGAATAGGCGAGTACGACGCGCTCGGTCACGGCTTTCTCCATTCACAGTGCAGGTGGGGCAGGGCATCCGAGGGGACATCCATGCGGTACGTGGCATAAGTATGCAGGGTGCCGCATGGAAAATCAACGCGGCGCGGCAGGAGCATGCGCCTCCGGCGCGAGGCCAGGACTTCGAGGGGGCTTCTCCAGGCGCCGGGAGGGCCGACGCGAAGCCCAAAAAGACCGCGCCGGCGGAGGCCGGCCGGGTCTGGCCGCAGCCCAGGCGGCCGGGCGCGGCCAGCGTTAGCGTGCAGACGTGGGCGGAGGCTGCCATGACTGAGCGACGGCACGATGTGCGGGTGCGGCGGGTCTATGACGAGCCGCGGGTCGAGGACGGGACTCGGGTGCTGGTGGACCGGGTCTGGCCCCGCGGCCTGGCCAAGGAGCGCGCTGGACTGGACGAGTGGGCGAAGGACGCGGCGCCGTCCACCGAACTGCGCAAGTGGTACGGGCATGAGCCCGAGCGGTACGCGGAGTTCCGCAGGCGCTACCAGGACGAGCTGGCCGACCCCGAACACCGGGCGGCGGTCAGGCGCCTGCGGGACCTCGCAGCGAAGGGACCGCTCACCCTGCTGACCGCGACCAAGAGTGTCGAGCGCTCACAGGCTCCCGTACTGGCTGAACTGATCAAGCGCGGTGCGGGAGGCGCAGCGTGAAGACCGTCCGGCCGGGACGGCTGTCGATCTCCGCGCTACCACCGTGCGCGGCGGTCACCCCGGCGACGATGGCCAGGCCCAGGCCCGCGCCGCCGCCGGAGGCGTGACGGCGGGAGTCGGCCCTGGTGAACCGCTCGAAGACGGTGGCCTGTGCGGCCTCGGGCACGCCGGGTCCGTCATCGGTGACGGTCAGCACCGCGTGCGAGCCGGTGTCCCGCAGCCCCACCTCGACCGTCGTCCCCTCCGGGGTGTGCACCCGCGCGTTGGCCAACAGATTGGCCAACGCCTGGTGCAGTCGGTGCCGGTCACCGCAGACGGCGACCGGCTCCTCCGGCAGGTCCAGCGTCCACCGGTGACCGCGCCCCGCCACCCGTGCGTCGTCGGTCGCGTCCAGCACCAGCCGTGTCAGGTCTACCGGGTCCCGCTCCAGCGGCCGTCCCGCGTCCAGCCTGGCCAGCAGCAGGAGGTCGTCGACCATCTCCCCCATCCGCCCGGACTCCGCCGCCACCCGCCGCACCGCGTGGGTGATCTCCGGCGGCACCGGGCCGGGATGCCGCAACGCCAGCTCGGCGTGGCCGCGGATGGAGGCGACGGGGGTGCGCAGCTCATGGCTGGCGTCGGCGGCGAACCGCCGCAGCCGCTCCTCGCTGGCGTGCCGCTGCGACAGCGCGTCCTCGACATGGCTGAGCATGAGGTTGAACGCCGAGCCGACCCGCCCGACCTCGGTCCGCGGATCCGCGTCCGGCACCCGCGCGGGCAGCGTCACCTCACCGCTGGCCAACGGCAGCCGGGTCACCGACGCCGCGGTCGCCGCCACCCGGCTCAGCGGGCGCAGGCTCCAGCGCACCCAGAGCGCCCCGGCCACCCCCGCCACCAGCAGCACCGCGCCGAACACCGTGGCCGACACCAGCTCAAGCCGGTGCACCGCCGCCTCGACGTCCTCCAGAGGCAGCCCGGTGACCAGTACGTCCCCGTCGTGTCCCCGCACCGCCGCCACCCGGTAGCGGTGCAGCGTCGACAGCTGCACGTCCTGGGCGTGCCCGTCCGTGGGCAGGGCGGCCAGCGCCTTCTCGTCGGCGGCGTCCAGCGACACCGCGGTGTCGGCGCCCGAGGACCGCACCACGGCCACGTCGGTCACCCGCCCGTGCAGCAGCCGCGCCCCGAAGGTGCCGGGCGCCTGCCGACGGGTGTCCGCCCGTACTCCCCCGGCGCCGCCGTCCGCGGGGTCGCCGCGCCCGCCGTGCTCCAGGCTGGCCGGGAACCGGCCGCCCGCCTCGCTGAGCTGCTGGTCCAACTGGTTGCTCAGGAAGCCGCCCAGCGACAGCACCGCCGCCACCCCGACCGCCGCGCAGCCGACCGCGAGCAGCACGACGAGCCCGCAGGTCAGCCGGGCCCGCAGGGTGCGAGGGCGGAGCCGGGAGGCGATTCGGCGCAGCGGCGGTCGGGTCACCGGTCCGCCGGTTTCAGCACGTAGCCCGCGCCTCGGACCGTGTGGATCATCGGGGTGCGGCCCGCGTCGATCTTCTTGCGCAGGTAGCTCACATACAGCTCCACCACGTGCGCCTTGCCTCCGAAGTCGTAGGACCAGACCCGGTCGAGGATCTGCGCCTTGCTGAGCACCCGGCGCGGGTTGCGCATCAGGTAGCGCAGCAGCTCGAACTCGGTCCTGGACAGTTCCACCAGATCACCGGACCTGGTCACCTCCCGGGCGTCCTCGTCCATCACCAGGTCGCCCACGATGAGAAGTGAACCATCCTCGTCGCGAAGACGCGTCATGCCCGCCCTGCGCAGCAGCCCGCGCAGCCGGGCGACCACCTCCTCCAGGCTGAACGGCTTGGTGACGTAGTCGTCGCCGCCCGCGGTGATCCCGGCGATACGGTCCTCCACCGCGTCCCGCGCCGTGAGGAACAGCACACACACCTGCGGCTGCTCGGCGCGCAGCCTGCGCAGCACCTCGAAGCCGTCGACGTCCGGAAGCATGACGTCGAGCACGACGGCGTCCGGCCGCAGCTCGCGGGCGGCAGCCAGCGCCGAGGCGCCGTCGGAGGCGGTGCGGACCTGCCAGCCCTCGTAGCGCAGGACGCCGGAGAGCACATCGGCCAGATCCGGCTCGTCGTCCACGACCAGGACGCGGACGGGGGTGCCGTCCTCACGGGTGAGCGAGGGCGGGCGGCGGGAAGTGATGCTGGGGTTCGTCATGATGGCTACAGGATCGCGCGGCCACCTCTGAGTTTGCTCTGAAGGTACTCTGCGGCCGCCTGCTCAGAGGGTAATCAGAACTGCCCGGGGCACAGTGGACCGTCCGGATATCGGAAGGAGCCGCTGGTGACCACCACGTATGACGGCCGGGCGGTGCGCAGGCACGCCGCTCCACCGCTACGCGCCCGGCGCGACCCCGCCCCGGTGGTCCTGGCCCTGGTCTACGCGGGCGCGGCGGCGGTGCTCGCCCTGTGGTGGACCGGCACCGCCACGGTGGTCGGCGCCGACGGCTGGCTGGTCGGCGCGGGCCGCATCGCCGGGCTGCTGACCGGCTACGCGTGTGCGGTGCTGGTGGCGCTGATGGCCAGGGTGCCCGCGCTGGAGCGGCGGGTCGGCAGCGACCGGGTGGCGCGCTGGCACGCGTCGGCCGGGCGGTGGACGGTGAGTCTGCTGGTGGTGCACGCGGTCTGCGTGCTGCTCGGGTACGCGATGCAGGACCACAGCCCCGTGGTGCGCGAGACGCTGAACGTGGTGCTGCACTACCCGGACATGCTCAAGGGCACGCTGGGCGCCGCGGTCCTGGTGGCCGTCGCGGTGGTCTCGGCGCGTGCGGTGCGTCGCCGGGTCTCCTACGAAACCTGGTACTACCTGCACCTGTTGACGTATGCGGCGGTCTTCCTCGCCTTCTTCCACCAACTCTCGCTGGGCGCGCAGTTCACCGGAAACGGCATGGCGCGGGCCGCCTGGTACCTGCTGTACGGCGGGGCCGCGGGCCTGGTGCTGTGGTACCGGGTGCTGGCCCCGGTCCGGCTCAACGCCCGCCACCGACTGCGGGTCGAGTCGGTGGTACGGGAGGCGCCGGACGTCCACTCGGTACTGATCCGCGGCGAGCATCTGTCCGAACTGGGCGCCGAGGCCGGGCAGTTCCTGCGCTGGCGCTTCCTGTCCGGGTCACTGCGCTGGACCTCGACGCCGTACTCGCTTTCCGCCGCGCCCCGCGACGACTTCCTGCGGATCACCGTCAAGTCGGCGGGCGGCCACAGCGCGGCGGTGGCGGGGCTGCGCCCGGGCACCCGGGTGTGGGCCGAGGGACCGTACGGGGCGCTCACCGCGGGCCGCCGTTCGCGCCGCAAGGTGCTGCTGATCGCCGGAGGCGTGGGCATCACCCCGCTGCGCGCGCTGTTCGAGACGCTGCCCGCCCGGCCCGGCGAGCTGACCCTGCTCTACCGTGCCAGTACCCCCGAAGGCCTGGCGCTGTGGGGCGAGTTGGAGCGGATCGCCGACGCCCGCGGGGCGAGGGTGTACAGCGCGGTGAACGCTCCGGACGGCCGCCGCGCCGACCTCAGCGCCGACGCGCTGCGCGCCGTGCTGCCGGACATCGCCGAGCACGACGCCTTTCTCTGCGGCCCACCGGGCTTGATGGAGCAGGCCCACGCGGCGCTGCGGGCGGCCGGGGTGCCCGGCCGCCGTATCCACCACGAGTCATTCGAACTGTGAACCGGAGCCCCGAAGTTGACCAGGAACCCACTGCGCCGGGTGGTGCTCGGCGCCGCCGCGACGGTCTCCGGGATCGTGCTGCTGCTCGCCCTCAAACCGCACTCCGCCCCACCCCCGGCGCTGGCACACGCCACCGTCCCGGCCGGCCCCCGGCCGTCGTCGAGCGGCGCGCCGGGAGCAAGCGGCCCGAAGCACACGGGAACGGTCACCGGCGACACCGAGCAGACCGACTACGGCCCGGTACAGGTCCAGGTGACCCTCGCCAACGGCCGGATCACCGGCGTCACCGCCCTGCGGACACCCTCGGACAACCCGCGTGACCAGGAGATCGCCTCGTATGCGATACCCCAGTTGACCCGGGAGGCGATCGCCGCGCAGAGCGCGCACATCGACGCGGTGTCCGGGGCCAGTTACACCAGCGCGGGCTACATCCAGTCCCTGCAGAGCGCGTTGGACCGGGCCGGTGGCTGAGCGGCGGCGGTTGCGGCACGTCGAGGAGGCCATGGGCACGGTCTTCTCGTTCGACGTCGCGTACGGAGCCGGGCTCAGGGTGCCCTCCGCCGTCGAGGCCGCGGTGGCCTCGCTGCACACCGTGGACGCCGTCTTCTCCACGTACCGGCCGGACAGCCAGCTCTCCCGGCTCGCCCGCGGCGAACTCGGCCTCGCGGACTGCGATCCGCGGGTGGCCGAGGTGCTGGGGCTGTGCGAGCGGGCACGGGAGCGGACCGACGGCTGGTTCAGCACCGGCTACGCGGGCGGTCTGGACCCGACGGGCCTGGTCAAGGGCTGGGCGGTGGAGCGCGCGGCGCGCATGATCGCGGAGGCGGGCGCGTACGGGGTGTGTGTCAACGGCGGCGGGGACATCCAGCTGCTCGGCGAGCCGGAACCCGGTCGGCCCTGGCGGGTGGGCGTCACCGATCCGCTGCGGCCGGGCGCACTGGCCACCGTGGTGGAGAGCGCCGGGGAGCTGGCGGTGGCCACCTCGGGCACGGCGGAGCGCGGCGCCCATGTCCTCAACCCGCACACCGGGCGGCCACCGGAGGGCGAAGCGGTCTCGGTGACCGTGGTGGCCCGTTCGCTGACCGACGCCGACGCCTGGGCCACCGCGGCCTTCGCGATGGGCTCCCGGGCGCGGCGGTGGCTCGAAGACCTGCCGCACGCCGAGGCGTTCGCCGTCACCGCCGACGGCCGCGGCTGGCGAACTCCCGGGTTTCCAGCGCCGGTCAGGACCTCTAACGGTCTCGTTGGGCGAGCCGCAGCAGATGGTCGGCCAGCGCCTGGCCGCCCGTCGGGTCGCGGCTGATCAGCAGCACGGTGTCGTCGCCCGCGATGGTGCCCAGGATGTCGTGCACCTCCGCCTGGTCGATCGCCGAGGCCAGGAACTGGGCGGCGCCCGGTGGTGTACGCAGCACCACGAGGTTGGCCGACGCCTCCGCGGAGATCAGGAGTTCACCCGCCAGCCGGGCCATCCGCTCCTCCTTCACTGACTCGCCCAGCGGTGCCATCGGGGTACGGAACCCGCCCTCCGACGGCACCGCGTAGATCAGCTCACCACCGGTGTTGCGGATCTTGACCGCGCCCAGTTCGTCCAGGTCGCGCGAGAGCGTCGCCTGGGTGACGTTCAGACCGTCGTCGGCCAGCATCTTGGCGAGTTGGCTCTGCGACCGCACCGGCTCCCGGTTCAGGATGTCCACGATCCTGCGGTGTCGCGCGGTACGGGTCTGCGGTACGGCCTGGCCGCCGCCCTGCTGCCCCTCGGTCATGGTCGTCATTCTCCGGATCGTCGTGCCCCGTAAGCCACCTCAAGGACACCGGGCAGCGCCCGGAGGAACGCGTCCGCCTCGTCCTCCCCGATGATCAGCGGAGGGGCGAGTCGTACCGTGTCGGGTACTGCGGCGTTCACCAGGAATCCGGCGTCCTGAGCCGCCTGCTGCAACTCGGCGGCGAGGGGCTCTGTGAGCACGATACCGATCAGCAGTCCCGCACCGCGTACCCGGTCGACCAGCGGATGTCCCAGCGCCTCGATGCCGTCCCGCAGCCGCTCCCCGGTGCGCTTGACCCGCTCCAGCAGCCCGTCGCCCTCGATGGTGTCGAGTACCGCGAGGGCCGCCGCGCACACCACCGGGTTGCCGCCGAACGTCGTGCCGTGCTGGCCGGGCGTCAGCAGTACGGCGGCGTCCCCGAAGGCGACGGTGGCGCCGATCGGCAGCCCACCGCCGAGACCCTTGGCGAGCGTGACCACATCGGGCTCGACGCCCTGTGCCTGGTGGGCGAACCAGTGGCCGGTACGGCCGATGCCGGTCTGCACCTCGTCCAGCACCAGCAGGGTCCCGGTGGCCCGGGTGATCTCCCGGGCCGCGGCCAGATAGCCTTCGGGCGGTACGACGGCGCCGTTCTCGCCCTGGATCGGTTCCAGGACAACCGCCGCGGTCCGTTCGGTGACCGCCGCGCGCAGCGCCTCGGCGTCCCCGTACGGCACATGGGTGACGTCACCGGGCAGTGGCCGGAACGGGTCCTGCTTGGCGGGCTGTCCGGTGAGGGCGAGCGCCCCCATGGTGCGGCCGTGGAAGCCGCCCCGGGCCGCGACCATGTGGGTGCGGCCGGTACGCCGTGCGATCTTGAACGCTCCCTCGACCGCCTCCGCACCGGAGTTGCAGAAGAAGACCCGGCCCTGTCGGCCGAACAGTCGCAGCAGCCGTTCGGCGAGGGCCACCGGCGGTTCGGCGACGAACAGGTTGGAGACATGGCCGAGTTGGGTCATCTGCCGGGCGACGGCGTCGGCGATCGCCGGGTGCGCGTGGCCCAGCGCGTTGACCGCGATGCCGCCGACGAAGTCCAGGTACTCCTTGCCGTCGGCGTCCCACACCCGGGCGCCCGCGCCGCGCGCCAACGGCAGCCGCGGAGTGCCGTAGTTGTCCATCATCGCGCCCCGCCAGCGCCGGGTCAGCTCGGCGTTCGTCATTTCCGTCCCCCTTGCGGGCCGTCCGGCACGACCATGGTGCCGATGCCCTCGTCGGTGAAGATCTCCAGCAGGATGGAGTGCTGTACCCGTCCGTCGATCACCCGGGCGGTGTTGACGCCGTTGCGCACCGCGTACAGGCATCCCTCCATCTTGGGCACCATGCCGCTGGCCAGCTCGGGCAGCAGCTTCTCCAGTTGGCTGGCGGTGAGTTGGCTGATCACGTCGTCGCTGTTGGGCCAGTCCGCGTACAGCCCCTCCACGTCGGTGAGCACCATCAGCGTCTCGGCGCCCAGGGCGGCGGCGAGCGCGGCGGCGGCGGTGTCGGCGTTGATGTTGTAGACCTGCCCGTCGTCGGCGCCGCGGGCGATCGAGGAGACGACCGGGATCCGGCCGTCGTCCAGCAGGGCCTGGATGGCGCCGGTGTCGATCGCGGTGACCTCGCCGACCCTGCCCAGGTCGACGCGCTCTCCGTCGATCTCGGTGTACCGCTTGACGGCGCTCATGGTGTGCGCGTCCTCGCCGGTGAGGCCGACGGCCAGCGGGCCGTGCTGGTTGAGCAGGCCGACCAGCTCGCGCTGCACCTGACCGGCGAGCACCATCCGCACCACGTCCATGGTCTCAGGGGTGGTGACCCGCAGTCCGGCCTTGAACTCCGAGGTCAGGCCCAGCTTTTCGAGCTGGGAGCTGATCTGCGGGCCACCGCCGTGCACGACGACGGGCTTGAGGCCCGCGTGCCGCAGGAAGACCACGTCCTGCGCGAAGGCGGCCTTCAACTCCTCGTCCACCATGGCGTTTCCGCCGA
Source organism: Streptomyces silvisoli (assembly GCF_029269905.1). Classification (NCBI taxonomy): domain Bacteria; kingdom Bacillati; phylum Actinomycetota; class Actinomycetes; order Kitasatosporales; family Streptomycetaceae; genus Streptomyces; species Streptomyces silvisoli. The sequence goes on from NZ_JARJBC010000003.1 coordinate 276,453, forward strand.
ACTTGATGACAACCGTCTTGCCGTGGTGGCGGGTCAGCCAGGGCAGCGCCTCGATGAGGGTCTGCGCCTTGGGCAGGGCGGTGTGCTTGCGGGTGCTCATGAGCTGTACGCGCTGTTCTCGTGGACGTAGTCGGCGGTGAGGTCGTTGGCCCAGATGACGGCGGAGTCGCCGCCCGCGGCCAGGTCGGCGATGATGTGCACCTCGCGGTAGCGCATGTCGACCAGTTCCCGGTCCTCGCCCACCGAGCCGTTCTTGCACACCCACACGCCGTTGATGGCGACGTTGAGGGCGTCCGGGTCGAACTCGGCGGAGGTGGTGCCGATCGCCGAGAGCACCCGGCCCCAGTTGGGGTCCTCGCCGTGGATGGCGCACTTGAGCAGGTTGTTGCGGGCGATGGACCGGCCGACCTCGACCGCGTCGTCCTCGCTCGCCGCGTTGGTCACCTCGATGCGGATGTCCTTGGAGGCGCCTTCCGCGTCGCCGATGAGCTGCCGGGCGAGGTCCGCGCAGACCCGCTCGACGGCGGCGGCGAACTCCCCGTACGGCGGGGTGGTTTCGGAGGCGCCGGAGGCGAGCAGCAGCACGGTGTCGTTGGTGGACATGCAGCCGTCGGAGTCGACCCGGTCGAAGGTGGTACGGGTCGCGGCGCGCAGCGCCTTGTCCAGGGTGGGCGCGTCCACGTCGGCGTCGGTGGTGAGGACGACGAGCATGGTGGCCAGGCCCGGTGCGAGCATGCCCGCGCCCTTGGCCATTCCACCGACCGTCCAGCCGTCGCCTTCCACGACCGACGTCTTGTGCACGGTGTCGGTGGTCTTGATGGCGATGGCGGCCTTCTCCCCGCCGTGCGCGGAGAGTTCACCGGCCGCCTTCTCGACTCCCGGCAGCAGCTTGTCCATCGGCAGCCGCACGCCGATCAGTCCGGTGGAGGCGACGGCCACCTCACCCGCGCTCAGCCCGAGCACCTCGGCGGCCTTCTCCGCGGTGGCGTGGGTGTCCTGGAAGCCCAGCGGCCCGGTACAGGCGTTGGCGCCACCGGAGTTGAGGACGACGGCGGAGACCGTGCCGCCCTTGAGTACCTGCTGGGACCAGAGCACCGGCGCGGCCTTGACCCGGTTGGCGGTGAAGACACCGGCCGCGGCCAGGCGCGGGCCGTTGTTGACGACGAGGGCGAGGTCGGGGTTCCCGTTCTCCTTGATCCCGGCGGCGATGCCCGCCGCGGTGAAGCCCTTGGCTGCGGTGACACTCACTGCGCTTCTCCGTTCGCTTCTCCGCCCGCGAGGCGAAGGTTGAGGCAAGTCGTTGTCGGCGGCCCGGCGGCCCGGCGGCTCACGGGGCGATTCCGATCGTGGAAAGCCCAAGCTCCTCCGGGAGGCCCAGGGCGACGTTCATGCTCTGCACCGCGCCGCCCGCGGTGCCCTTGGTGAGGTTGTCGATGGCGCTGATGACGATGATCCGGTCCGCCGCCTCGTCGTAGGCGACCTGCAGCAGCGCGGAGTTGGAGCCGTGGACGGCCGCGGTGGACGGCCACTGCCCGTCGGGCAGCAGACGGACGAACGGCTCGTCCCGCAGCGCCTTCTCGTACGCGGAACGCAGCGACTGCGCGGTCACGCCCGGGGTGGCCTTGGCGCTACAGGTGGCCAGGATCCCGCGCGGCATCGGGGCGAGGGTCGGGGTGAACGAGACGGTGACCGGGCGGCCCGCCGCGGCGGAGAGGTTCTGCGCCATCTCCGGGGTGTGCCGGTGCCCGCCGCCGACGCCGTACGGGCTCATCGAGCCCATCACCTCGCTGCCCAGCAGGTGCGGCTTGGGCGCCTTGCCCGCGCCGGACGTACCGGAGGCGGCCACCACCACGGCCTCCGGCTCGGCCAGCCCGGCCGCGTACGCGGGGAACAGCGCGAGCGACACGGCGGTCGGGTAGCAGCCCGGCACCGCGATCCGCCTGGCCCCCCGCAACGCGGCCCGCCCACCGGGCAGTTCGGGCAGTCCGTACGGCCAGGTACCGGCGTGCGCGGAGCCGTAGAACCTCTGCCAGTCGGCGGCGCGCTTGAGCCGGAAGTCCGCCCCGCAGTCCACGATCAGCGTCCCGTCGCCGAGCCGCTCCGCCACGGCGGCGGACTGCCCGTGGGGCAGCGCGAGGAAGACCACGTCATGCCCGGCGAGCGCCTCGGGCGTCGTGGCTTCGAGCATCCGCTCGGCGAGCGGCACCAGATGCGGCTGCACGGCACCGAGCGGCTGTCCGGCGCTGGAGTTCCCGGTGACGGCCCCGATCTGAACCTGGGAGTGCCCCATGAGCAGCCGCAACACCTCACCCCCCGCGTACCCGCTGGCCCCCGCCACCGCTACCCGCAACGCCATCGAAACCCTCCTCGCCGATGGCATGACTATACGGCGCAGCGAAGTTTTATGCAATGACGCCGTTTGCGCACTCGGCCGGCACATGTGACTGAGCGCTTCGGTCGGCCCATGAGCGGTTGAGTTGGCCAGGTGAGCGCGGGAGACGCCCGCAGGTGTGACTGGTCGCGATGGATGTCACCTGGTCGCCTGGTGACCGCAGTTGGCACCGCGACGAGTTGGCTAGCGCGCCACGCGGTAACGGAGGTAGACGACTTTCGAGCCGAAGGTGCGGGTCTCCACGAGTTCGAGATCCACTCGGCGCTCGCGCTGGGGAAAGAACGGAATGCCACCGCCTACCAGCACCGGGTAGACCCTGGCCCGGTACTCGTCGATCAGACCCAGCGCGGCCGCCTCGGCGGCGAGAGTCGCGCCGCCGATAGCGATGTCGCCCTCCCCCGGTTCGGCTCGCAGCCGTTCGATCTCCGCCGCCAGGCCACCGGACGCCAGGCGGGTATTGCCCTGCACCGCCGACAGCGTGGTGGAGAAAACCACCTTCGGGAGCGCCTTCCAGATCGCGGCGAATTCGAACATCCCAGCGTCGAGCGATGGATCCTGGTCGGCGGTCTCCCAGTACAGCATCGTCTCGTACAGCCGTCGTCCCAACAGGTGGACGCCGGTCTCGCGTACCTCGTCGGTGGCGAAGCGGAAGACCTCCTCGTCGGGCGCCGACCAGTTGAAACCGCCGTCCGGCCCGACGATGTAGCCGTCCAGTGAGACGCCCATCGAATACGTCAGGCTGCGCATCAAAGGCCTCCTCGGCGACGGGTTCGCCAGTACGACCGCCGGACGCCGCGGTGACATCTATCGCGACAGTCACAGCAGGGTAGCGGTCGCCACTCCCACCTGCGGGGTCTTCGTGGGAAGTGGTACGGGAGGCCGCTCGGGCAGGCTGCGCTGGGCGCGGTCTCGGCCGCAGGGGGCAGGCCCCGCGTCGGCTTCGCCCCCCGGAATCCGGCTCTCCCGAGCTGTCCCGCCGATCATGGTTGATAGCCTCCCGGGATGACTGCGACGTTCGACGAAGCCGTTCGCGCCCGGCTGCAAGCCCCCAACATCTGGTACGTCGGCACCGTGTTCGCCGACGGAGCACCACAGGTCAGCCCGATGTGGGTGGATCTGGAGGGAGAGGGGGAGCTGATGTTCAACACCTCGGTGGGTCGGGTGAAGGAGGAGAACCTGCGCCGCGACCCCCGCGTCTATCTCTCGCACGCGGACGCCACGGACCCCTTCGACCGAGTGCAGATCAGTGGTGTGGTGGCCCGCTTCATCGAGGGCGAGGAGGCGCACGAGCGGATGGACCAGTTGGCCCGCAAGTACCTGGGCAGCGAGCGCTTCGAGTGGCTCATGCCGGGAGAGCAGCGGGTCGCGGTGATCGTGCGCCCGGTCAAGGTGCGGCACATCGTCGGGGTGGAGCGGTTCCGGCCCGGCGGCCCCGTCCCCGCTCCCTGACAGGCACCCCCGTCGTGGCAACCGTCACCACCGGCTAGGCCGCCCTGTCGCAGGGCGGCAGGACGGTCGGCAGGTGCCACGCTGCCGACCTGCGCCGTGCCGGAGGGGCAGTCCTCACCGGCCCTGGTCGGCAGGGGCGTTGCCCAGGCGAACGCTGAGCTGGGCACCCAGTTCCTGGAAACCCAGAGCTACAGCCACCCGTTGTGATGGATAGGGCCGTGCTCTCCACTGGGGCAGCAATCCGACATCAAGGGCATGGGCCACTGCTGCGGACGCCACGGTCCGGGCCAGGTGCCGTCCCCGGTAGTGCGGAGCAACCAGCACGCTCAGGTGGGCCACTGACCGCGGCCATGACTGGTACCCGGCCGCGGCCACCACCTCGTCGCCCCGGCGCAGCGTGAACGTGGGAGAGGAGATGTCCGCCAGACCGCTCTCGCCTGCCTCCTTCTCCCCGGCCACGGCCAGCAGTTCGGCCAGGCCGCCAGTACCGTGACCAACCGGCAACTGCTTGACCCCGGTAACTTCGTGCGCAGGAAGAAAGCCGTCCCGGCCGACATAGAAGAGCGAAGCCGGCCCGAGGACATCGAGTACAGGCAGCACCGCACGCAGACGAGCGACATCGAAGAGCTCTTCGAGGGACAACTCCCGCGCGGCGTCGCCCATCATCCCGGCGGTCCGCGCGCTCGGCGCGGTGACGATGGCAGCGTCATCGATCCGCACGACCCCGGTCCACGACGGCGGACACAACCGAGACCCGGGCGCGACCACCACATTCCCATCTCCCGACGGGCGGAAATCGACTGGTGTGCCCGCCAGCTCCGCCCACAGTTCCCGGGCGCGAGCGAGCAAGAGATCGTCAGCCATGGCCGCATCCTGTCGGCTCCGTCAGCCGGAGCGCGACCGGATTCCGCGAGAGCCTCGGTCAGGTGCCGACGTAGGCCGCGAGGTGCTCGCCGGTGAGGGTGGAGCGGGCGGCGACGAGGTCAGCCGGTGTGCCCTCGAAGACGATCCGGCCGCCGTCGTGGCCGGCGCCGGGGCCGAGGTCGATGATCCAGTCGGCGTGCGCCATGACCGCCTGGTGGTGCTCCACGACGATGACCGACTTGCCGGAGTCGACGAGCCGGTCGAGCAGGCCGAGCAGGTGCTCGACGTCGGCGAGGTGGAGGCCTGCGGTCGGCTCGTCGAGGACGTAGACGCCGCCCTTGTCCGCCATGTGGGTGGCCAGTTTCAGCCGCTGCCGCTCGCCGCCGGACAGCGTGGTGAGCGGCTGGCCGAGGGTGAGGTAGCCGAGCCCGACGTCGGCGAGCCGGCCGAGTATGCGGTGCGCGGCCGGCGTGTGCGCCTCGCCGGCGCCGAAGAACTCCTCGGCCTCGGCCACGGACATCGCCAGCACCTCGCTGATGTCGCGGCCGCCGAGGCGGTACTCCAGCACCGACGCCTCGAACCGCTTCCCCTCGCACTCCTCGCAGGTGGTGGTGACTCCAGCCATCATCGCCAGGTCGGTGTAGATGACACCGGCGCCGTTGCAGTTGGGGCAGGCGCCCTCGGAGTTGGCGCTGAACAGCGCGGGCTTCAGGCCGTTGGCCTTCGCGAACGCCTTGCGGATCGGCTCCAGCAGCCCGGTGTACGTCGCCGGGTTGCTCCGTCGCGAGCCGCGGATGGCGCCCTGGTCGATCGAAACCACACCCGCACCATCGGCCCCCGGCTGTTGGGGCAGCGACCCGTGCACGAGCGAGCTCTTGCCGGAGCCGGCGACGCCGGTGACCACGGTGAGCACGCCGAGCGGGATGTCGACGTCGACGTCGCGCAGGTTGTGCGTCGTCGCGCCGCGGATCTCCAGCGTGCCGGTGGGCTTGCGCACCGTCTCCTTCACGGCGGCCCGGTCGTCGAGATGGCGGCCGGTGATGGTGCCGCCGGCCCGCAGCCCCTCGACGGTGCCCTCGAAGCAGACGGTGCCGCCCGCCGTACCGGCGCCGGGACCGAGGTCGACGACGTGGTCGGCGATCGCGATCACCTCCGGCTTGTGCTCCACGACGAGCACCGTGTTGCCCTTGTCCCGCAGCCGTAGCAGAAGGTCGTTCATCCGCTGGATGTCATGGGGGTGCAGGCCCGTGGTGGGCTCGTCGAAGACATAGGTGGTGTCGGTGAGCGAGGAGCCGAGGTGGCGGATCATCTTGACGCGCTGGGCCTCGCCACCCGACAGCGTGCCCGAGGGACGATCGAGCGAGAGGTAGCCCAGGCCGATCTCCACGAACGAGTCGAGGGTGTGCCGCAGCGCGGTGAGCAGCGGCGCCACCGACGGCTCGTCGAGGCCGCGGACCCATTCGGCCAGGTCGCTGATCTGCATCGCGCAGGCGTCGGCGATGCTGGTCTTCTTGATCTTCGACGACCGGGCCGCCTCGCTGAGCCGGGTTCCGTCGCAGTCGGGGCAGGCGGTGAAGGTGATCGCCCGGTCCACGAACTCCCGGATGTGCGGCTGCAGCGAGTCGACGTCCTTGGAGAGCATCGACTTCTGGATCCGCGGGATCAGCCCCTCGTAGGTCATGTTGATGCCCGCGATCTTCATCCTGGTCGGCTCGCGGTGGAGGAAGTCGTGCAGTTCCTTCTTGGTGTACTTGCGGATCGGCTTGTCCGCGGCGAAGAAGCCCGACTCGCTGTAGAGCCGGTAGTTCCAGCCGCCCGCCTTGTAGCCGGGGACGGTGATCGCGCCCTCGGCGAGCGACTTCGAGTCGTCGTAGAGCTGGGTGAGGTCGACGTCGGAGACCGACCCCCGGCCCTCACAGCGCGCACACATGCCGCCGGTGCGGGAGAAGGTCTGCTTCACCGTCTTCTTGGCACCGCGCTCAACGGTGATCGCGCCGCTCGCCCGGACCGAGGGGACGTTGAAGGCGTACGCGCTGGGCGGGCCGATGTGCGGCTCCCCGAGCCGGCTGAAGAGGATGCGCAGCATCGCGTTGGCGTCGGTGGCGGTGCCGACCGTGGAGCGGGGGTCGGCCCCCATCCGCTGCTGGTCGACGATGATCGCGGTCGTCAGCCCTTCGAGCACGTCGACCTCGGGCCGCGCCAGCGTCGGCATGAACCCCTGCACGAAGGCGCTGTAGGTCTCGTTGATCAGCCGCTGCGACTCCGCGGCGATCGTGTCGAACACCAGCGAGCTCTTGCCCGAGCCGGAGACGCCGGTGAACACCGTCAGCCTGCGCTTCGGGATCTCGATGCTGACGTCCTTGAGGTTGTTCTCGCGCGCGCCGTGCACGCGGATCAGATCGTGGCTGTCGGCAACGTGCTGCGCAGGCGACTGCGTGTCCGTCCTCTTGGCCTTGCTCATCGTGTCTCCATAGGTGGGCGAGGCCGCCTTCGGGGCCTCTGTCTGCGTCGCCCGGCTCGATCTGACCAGCTTCGAGCAGTACGTCTGGTTCTCGGCGCGGTCGCGGCAACGGTAGCTGGCCACCTGACCGGTGGTGCCGGCCGGGGCGCCGGACCGACCATCCCCGTCGGGCGTCAGCTCGCGGTCGTGCGGGCGGCGCAGATCGCGTCCGGCCCGCGTCGAGGAAGTGGCCGTGCGCGACCGCGCCAGCGGTGGCAGCCATCACCGGGCCCGGCGCGCGACCGTCTGGAACATGACGTGGCCAGGCGGCGCTTCGCGCCGCTCGCGGCGTGCGCCGACTCGTCCCCCAGGTACGCCTCGATGCCCGCTCGGGGCGTTTGCCCCCAGGTCCACCCGGATCCTGCGGCGGGCGGCCCTTACCGCTTGCGGGGCTGGTTGAAGCGGAGCATGTTGCCGGCCGGGTCGCGGAAGGCGCAGTCGCGGACGCCGTAGGGCTGGTCGATCGGCTCCTGCAGCACCTCACCACCGGCGGCCCGGATGCGTTCGAAGGTGGCGTCGCAGTCGTCGGTGGAGAAGATCACGCCGCGCAGCATGCCCTTGGCCAGCAGTTCCGCCATCGCCTGCTTGTCGGCCGGCGAGGCGTTGGGGTTGGCCAGCGGCGGTTCGAGGACGATCTCCACGTCCGGCTGCGCGGGTGAGCCGACGGTCACCCAGCGCATCCCCTCGAAGGCGACGTCGTTGCGCACCTCCATGCCGAGGATGTCGCGGTAGAAGGCGAGCGCCTTGTCGTGGTCGTCGACTGCGATGAAGCACTGTGCGAGCTTGATGGTCATGCCTCCGACGCTACGAGGCGGCGGCGGATTCCGCTTCTTCGATCCTGACCGGTTGGCCGGTCCTGACCGGTCGCGTGAGGATCTTGGCGACGCACGCCGGGATCGCGGCGCCCGCCTCGTGGCGGCGGGCCCGGTAGGCGCTGGGGCTCTCGCCGACCAGTTCGGTGAAGCGCGAGCTGAACGACCCCAGCGAGGTGCACCCGACCGCGAAGCAGACCTCCGTCACGCTCATGTCGCCCCGCCGCAGCAGCGCCTTCGCCCGCTCGACGCGGCGGGTCATCAGATAGCTGTAGGGCGTCTCCCCGAAGGCGGCGCGGAAGCTGCGGGAGAAGTGCCCGGGCGACATGAGAGCGACGTTCGCCAGCGCCGGAACGTCCAGTGGCCGCGCGTAGTCGCGGTCCATCACGTCCCGGGCGCGGCGCAGCCGTACCAGGTCCTCCAGGTTCATGCGCACCAGCATCGCACGTCGGCGGCCGGTCCTCGGCACGACGGGAACCCGATGGCGCGAAGCCGGGTCGCGGCGCCGCGTAGCCGGTCAAGGCACCGTGTGACCGCCGCCACGACTTCCGGCGCGGCCTGCTGCCTTGGTGGCCTCGGACTGCTTCAGGGCTCGCGCTGTCCGCTCAGGTGACCTCCTGGCTGAAACCCGGCCGCCCCGGCTGGCGAGGCCAGCCGGGGCGGAACAGGGGCTTGCGCGGGGCGGCCGGCCGCCCCGGCGGATCAACTCAGGCCGGCGAGGGCCTGGTTGAAGGTGGCCGACGGACGCATGACCGCGGCGGCCTTGGTGGCGTCGGGCTGGTAGTAGCCGCCGATGTCGGCGGGCGAGCCCTGCACCGCGATCAGCTCGTCGACGATGGCCTGCTCCTGCTCGGAGAGCGTCGCCGCGAGCGGGGCGAACGCCTTGGCCAGCTCGGCGTCGTCGGTCTGCTTGGCCAGCTCCTGGGCCCAGTACATGGCCAGGTAGAAGTGGCTGCCCCGGTTGTCGATGCCACCGAGGCGACGGCTCGGCGACTTGTTCTCGTTCAGGAAGGTGCCGGTGGCCCGGTCGAGGGTGTCCGCGAGCACCTGGGCCCGGGCGTTGCCGGTGGTCTTCGCGTACTGCTCAAGGGAGGGGACGAGGGCGAAGAACTCGCCCAGCGAGTCCCAGCGCAGGTAGTTCTCCTTGACCAGCTGCTGGACGTGCTTCGGCGCGGAGCCGCCCGCGCCCGTCTCGAACAGGCCGCCGCCCGCCATCAGCGGGACGACCGAGAGCATCTTGGCGCTGGTGCCCAGCTCCAGGATCGGGAACAGGTCGGTCAGGTAGTCGCGGAGCACGTTGCCGGTGACCGAGATGGTGTTCTCGCCGCGGCGGATGCGCTCCAGGGAGAACTTCGTCGCCTCGACCGGCGACATGATCTCGATCCGCAGGCCCTCGGTGTCGTGCTGCGGCAGGTAGTTCCTGACCTTCTCGATCAGCACCGCGTCGTGCGCCCGGCTCTCGTCCAGCCAGAACACGGCCGGGTCGCCGGTGGCGCGGGCACGGGTGACGGCGAGCTTGACCCAGTCCTGGATCGGCAGGTCCTTGGTCTGGCACATGCGGAAGATGTCGCCGGCGCCGACCACCTGCTGGAGCACCACGTTGCCGTTGCCGTCGACCACCCGCACCGTGCCGGTGGTGGGGATCTCGAAGGTCTTGTCGTGGCTGCCGTACTCCTCGGCCTTCTGCGCCATCAGGCCGACGTTGGGCACCGAGCCCATCGTCGCGGGGTCGAAGGCGCCGTTCGCCCGGCAGTCTTCGATGACGGCCTGGTAGACACCGGAGTAGCTGCTGTCCGGGAGGACCGCGAGGGTGTCCGCCTCCTGACCGTCCGGGCCCCACATGTGACCGGAGGTGCGGATCATGGCGGGCATGGAGGCGTCGACGATGACGTCGCTCGGTACGTGCAGGTTGGTGATGCCGCGGTCGGAGTCGACCATCGCCAGGGCCGGGCCCTCGGTCAGCTCGGCGTCGAAGGACGCCTTGATCTCGGCGCCCTCGGGCAGCGACTCCAGGCCCTTGAAGATGCCGCCGAGGCCGTCGTTCGGGCTCAGCCCCGCGGCGGCGAGCGTCTCACCGTACTTGGCGAACGTCTTCGGGAAGAAGGCCCGCACGACGTGGCCGAAGATGATCGGGTCGGAGACCTTCATCATGGTGGCCTTCAGGTGCACGGAGAACAGCACGCCCTCGGCCTTGGCCCGGGCCACCTGCTCGCTGAGGAACTCGCGCAGCGCGGCGACGCGCATGACGGACGCGTCCACGACCTCACCGGCGAGCACCGGCACCGACTCGCGCAGCACGGTGGTGCTGCCGTCGTCCCCGGCAAGCTCGATGCGCAGCGAGCCGTCCTCGGCGATCACCGCGGACTTCTCGGTGGAGCGGAAGTCGTCGACGCCCATGGTGGCGACGTTCGTCTTCGACTCCGACGTCCAGGCACCCATGCGGTGCGGGTGGGCCTTGGCGTAGTTCTTCACCGACGCGGGGGCGCGGCGGTCGGAGTTGCCCTCGCGCAGCACGGGGTTGACGGCGCTGCCCTTGACCTTGTCGTAGCGGGCGCGGATGTCGCGCTCCTCGTCGGTCTTCGGGTCGTCCGGGTAGTCCGGCAGCGCGTAGCCCTTCTCCTGGAGCTCGGCGATGGCCGCCTTCAGCTGCGGGATCGAAGCCGAGATGTTCGGCAGCTTGATGATGTTGGCCTCGGGCGTCTTGGCCAGCTCGCCCAGCTCGGCGAGGGCGTCCGGGATCCGCTGGCCCTCCTCGAGACGCTCGGGGAAGCTGGCGATGATGCGCCCCGCCAGAGAGATGTCACGGGTCTCCACAGCGACCCCGGCGGTCGAGGCGTACGCCTGGATCACAGGCAAGAACGAATACGTCGCCAGGGCCGGGGCCTCGTCGGTGTGGGTGTAGATGATGGTCGAATCAGTCACCGGGTGCTCCGCTCCACGTCTGCGCACATTGCTTGACATCAAGATATCCCGTGATCGACTCGACCTCGAAAGGGCCCTACGCTTTCCCGTCGCCGAGCGGAGCCGAGGCTGCCGCAACCCCGACCGAACCCCGGACACGCGTCCCGGATGGCGAGACATCACCCCTAACTTGGCTGCTGCCGGGCCAAGTTGCGCCATCCTTGGGGAACGATGGGCAGCCGAGTACCGCGGCTCCCGCGCGGACCAGGACGACGGAAGGCATTCAGCGTGACATCCCGGATACAGCGCCGCACCATGCTCGGACTCCTCGCGGCAGGCGCTGCCGCACCGGCACTGGGCGCCTGCGCGAAGGGCGGACACGCGTCGGACCCCACCGTCAGCACGGCGTCCACGGCACAGGTCGGTAGCGGAGGGCCAGACATGCTCATGATCATCCGGCACGCGGAGAAGCCCACCGGCTCCGGAGCGCCGTACGGGGTGACCGATGCCGGCGAGAAGGACGACAAGTCGCTTACCATCCAGGGCTGGTCCCGCGCGGGCGCGCTGATCGGGTTGTTCGACCCGCGGGACGGCGACGGTCACCCGGCGCCGCCGCGCCCCGGCCTGGCCCGCCCGACCCGGATCTTCGCCGCCGACCCTTCCAGCGGTGGCAGCAAGCGCCCCAAGGAGACGGTCACCCCGCTCGCCGCCGCCCTGGGCACCTCGCTCGACCTGCGGTTCGCCAAGGGCCAGGAGGCCGCGCTGGCCGCCGCCCTGCGCAGCGCCTCCGGGCCGACGCTGGTGGCCTGGGAGCACCAGAGCGTCGCGGCGATCATCGCCCATCTGGGACCGGTCACCCCGAAGCCGCCGGCGTCCTGGCCGGGGTCCCGGTTCGACGTGGTCTACGTCTTCAACCGGCACGGCGACGGCTGGAACTTCAGCCAGGTGCCGCAGCTGCTGCTCGCGGGCGACTCCCCGCATCCGATCGCCTGAGCGGGTGCGTCCGGGCCGTACCCGAATAGACTTGGCACATCCGCGCTAGGGAATTCATCACCGGCGGGAGGTCAGCTATGCACGCGGACAAAGGCGACAAGATCCTGGTGCACGGCAGGACCGTGGGCCACCATGACCGGATGGCCGAGGTCATCGAGGTGCTGGGCGAGAAGGGCGACCCTCCCTACCGGGTGCGGTTCGAGGACGACGGGCACGAGTGCCTGATGTCGCCCGGGCCCGACTCGGTGGTACGGCACCTCAAGTCCCCGCCCACCGCGCACTGACCCTCAGCGAGGCGGCCTGGCCCGGGTCGGATAGTGGTCGGCGACCACCCGGGCCATCGCGCCGGACGGGTCGGCGATCACATCCCTCGCCGAGAAGTAGACGTTCCCCAGCACCTGCGGCCACGACCGGTCGAAGGCGAGGTGCAGGCTGAGCTCGCCCGGGTTCTGCCAGGCGGCGGGCTGGCCGGGTGCCTCCTGCCTGTAGAGCGCCTCCCCGATGTAGAGGTGGACCCCGGTGCCGTTCACGGCGTCGGACCACCAGGGGACGAGCTTGGCGTAGTCGGCGGCGGCCAGGCCGATGTTCCAGTACAGCTGCGGGCAGACGTAGTCCAGCCAGCCCCTGCGCACCCAGCCGCGCGAGTCGGCGTAGAGGTCGTCATAGCTCTGGATCCCGGCCGCGGTCCGTGAACCGCGCGGATCCGCCGAATCGTTCCGCCACACCCCGAACGGGCTGATGCCGAACCGCGCGCCCGGTCGCAGCCGCTTGATCCGGGCGGCCGTCTCCCGTACCAGCAGGTCCACGTTGTGCCGCCGCCAGGCGGCCCGGTCCGGGAAGCCGCTGCCGTACGCCTGGTACGCGTCCGCGTCGTCGAACTCCTCGCCCGCCACCGGGTACGGGTAGAAGTAGTCGTCGAAGTGCAGGCCGTCCACCGGGTAGCGGCGCACCGCGTCCAGCATCGCCTCCCGGACGAAGCCGCGTACCGCGGGCAGCCCCGGGTTGTAGTAGAGCTGCCCGCCGTACTCGACCACCCAGTCGGGGTGCCGCCGCGCCGGATGCCCCGGCGCCAGCATGCCGGGATCGGGCCGCACCGAGACCCGGTACGGGTTGCACCAGGCGTGCAGCTCAAGCCCCCGGCGGTGGGCTTCGCGCACCGCGTGGCCGAGCGGATCCCAACCGGGGTCCCGGCCCTGGGTACCGGTGAGGTACCGCGACCAGGGCTCGTAGCGGGACGGCCAGAAGGCGTCGGCGGCCGGTCGCACCTGGAGCAGTACCGCGTTGAGCCGCCGGTCGACGGCGCTGTCGAGCAGCGCCAGCAGCTCGGCCCGCTGCTCGGGTACGCCGAGGCCGGGCGCCGAGGGCCAGTCGAGGTTGGCGACGGTGGCCGCCCACATCCCGCGGAACTGCTCGGGCAGCCGCTCGCGGGCGGCGGCGGGCCCGCCGCCCAGCGCACCGGTCAGCGCGCCCACGGCCGCCGCGGTGAAGTTCCTTCGGCTGATCGGCTCCATCGCATCCCCTGACGGTTCGTCAGATACTGGTCTGTCGATGATGTGCCCGCGGCACGCTCCTGGGCAACCCGTCAGGGCCACGGCGCGTCGCCGCTACGATCGACGGCGTGTCCCATCCCGTACCCGATGTGCTCGCCTACCTGGAAGGCCGATGGCGGGTGACGCGTACGGTCCGTGACCTCGGCAGCGGGGAGACCGGCTCCTTCGACGGGAGTTGCGAGTTCCGCCGGCAGCGCCCGGGCGGAGTGCTGCTGCACACCGAGGAGGGCCGGTTCACCTGGGGCGGCGTGACCCGGCACGCCTACCGCGGCCACCGGTTCGAACCGGTCGGCGACGGTACGAGCGAGGTCCGGTTCACCGACGGCCGCCCGTTCCACCACCTCGACCTGCGCACCGGGCACTGGACGGCGCACCATCCCTGCGCCGCGGACGGCTACCTCGCTCAGTACACGGTGAGCGGTCAGGACCGCTGGCAGGTGGTGTGGCGGGTGACCGGACCGCACAAGGACCTGCTCATGATCACCGTCCACGACCGGCTCTGAAGGGCCCCGCGCACCCGGTGTAAGGTCGCGAAGTGGCGCGGGTCGACGGGGACCGGCCGCCCGCCGCCCGCGATCCGGGGGGCGACATGCGAACACGAGAGGCTGCACGGTGGGCGACATCCAGTTGGTCGGGGTAGTGGGCTGCGGTCAGATGGGCGCGGGTATCGCCGAGGTCTGCGCCAGGGCGGGGCTGGACGTACGAGTCGCCGAGACCAACGGTGAGGCGCTGGAGCTCGGCCGGACCCGGCTGGCGAACTCCCTCGGCCGGGCGGCCGAACGCGGCAAGATCACCGAGGCGGAGCGGGACGCCACACTGGACCGCCTCACCTTCACCACCGACCTCGGCGAGTTCGCCGACCGCGACCTGGTGATCGAGGCGGTGGTGGAGAACGAGCAGGTGAAGACCGAGATCTTCCAGGTGCTCGATCAGGTGGTGACCCGGCCGGACGCCATCCTCGCCTCCAACACCTCCTCCATCCCCCTGGTGAAGCTGGCCGTCGCCACCTCGCGCCCCGACCATGTGCTGGGCATCCACTTCTTCAACCCGGCGCCGGTGCAGAAGCTGGTCGAGCTGATCCCGGCGCTGACCACCGGTGAGCAGACGCTGCTGCGTACCGAGAAGCTGGTCACCGACGTGCTGGGCAAGCACGCCATCCGCGCCCAGGACCGGTCCGGGTTCGTGGTGAACGCGCTGCTGGTGCCGTATCTGCTCTCCGCGATCCGGATGTTCGAGTCCGGCATCGCCACCCGCGAGGACATCGACAACGGCATGGAGCTGGGCTGCGCCCACCCGATGGGACCGCTCAAGCTCTCCGACCTGATCGGCCTGGACACCATCGCGGCGATCGCGGACTCGATGTACGCCGAGTACAAGGAGCCGCTGTACGCCTCGCCGCCGCTGCTCCAGCGCATGGTCGACGCGGGCCGCCTCGGCCGCAAGAGCGGCCACGGCTTCTACGACTACGCGTAACCCGCGCTCTTCCGGGGCTTGGCGACAAGGCCCGAACGGCCGAGGGCCGGTCCGGCGATTCGCCGGACCGGCCCTCGGTCGTCACGTCACGCGCCGCGCAGCACCGCTCCGGTGCGCTCGGCCGCCGCGGCCACCGCGGCGTCACGAGCGGCGGACGCCTCCTCGGCGGTCAGCGTGCGGTCCGGGGCACGGAAGCGCAACGCGTACGCCAGCGACTTCCTGCCCTCGCCGATCTGCTCACCGGAGAAGATGTCGAACAGCCGCAGATCCTCCAGGAGTTCACCCGCGCCCGCGCGCAGCGCGGCCTCCACGTCGGCGGCCGGGACGGCCTCGTCCACCACCAGCGCGACGTCCTGGGTGGCCACCGGGAAGGTGGAGACCCGCGGTGCCCGCAGCGTGCCGCCACCGGCCCGCTCCACGAGCTCCAGGTCGATCTCCATCGCGCAGGTGCGCTCCGGCAGGTTCATCGCCTTGATGACCCGCGGGTGCAACTCTCCGGCGTGGCCGACCAGTTCCTCCCCCGCGTACAGCGCGGCGCACCGGCCGGGGTGCCAGGGCGCGTACTGGCCCTGACGGACGGCCAGTTCGACTCCGGCCTCACGGGCCACGGTACGGGCCGCCTCGACGGCGTCCGCCCAGGTCGCGGGGTAGCCCCTGCCCCACCAGCCCTGCGGCTCACGGGCACCGGTCAGCACGACGGCGGCGTGCACCGGCTGGTGCGGCAACGCGGCGTCCAGCGCGGCCAGTTCCTCGTCCGTGGGGCGCCGGTCCACCGTCAGCTTCGGCGGCGGCGGCTTCTCGCCGGTGGGCAGGAAGACCAGGCCGGTCTCGAAAAGCGCCAGGTCCTGCGCACCACGCCCGTGGTTGCGGCGCAGCGTGCCGAGCAGCCCGGGCAGCAGCGTGGTGCGCATCGCCGGTTCCTCGTCGGACAGCGGGTTGACCAGCGTCACCGAGCGGCGCCGTGCGTCGTCCGGCTCCAGGCCCATCTGGTCCAGCACCGCGTCACCGACGAACGGGTAGTTGAGCACCTCGACGTACCCGGCACCGGCCAGCGCACGGCCGATCCGGCGGCGCAGCTGCTGCGACTCGGTCAGACCACGGCCGGAGGGCAGCTTCGGCAGCGTGGACGGCAGGTTCTCGTAGCCTTCGAGCCGGATGACCTCCTCGGCGAGGTCGTTCGGGTCGGTCAGGTCCGGGCGCCAGCTCGGCACGGTGACGACCAGTTCGTCGGCACCGTAGACGTCGCAGCCGACCTGCTGCAGCCGCCGTACCACGGTCTCCCGGCCGTACTCGGTACCGGCGACCCGGTCCGGGTGGTCCGCCGGGATGGAGATGGTGCGCGGCGCGGACGGGGAGATGACCTCGGTGACCCCGGCCTCGGCGGTGCCGCCCGCCAGCAGGACCAGCAGGTCGACGGTGCGCTGGGCGGCGGCCGAGGCGGCCTGCGGGTCGACGCCTCGCTCGAAGCGCTTGGACGCCTCGGAGGACAGCTTGTGGCGGCGGGCGGTGCGGGCCACCGCGACCGGGTCGAAGTGCGCGGCCTCGACGACGATCTCGGTGGTGCCGCGCACCTCACCGGTCTCCTCATCGCGGACCGGGTCGGCGATCTCGGTGTTGGCCCCGCCCATCACGCCGGCCAGGCCGATCGGGCCGGAGTTGTCGGTGATGACGAGGTCCTCGGGGTCGAGGACGCGCTGGGTGCCGTCCAGCGTGGTGAGCTTCTCGCCCGGATGGGCCCGGCGCACCCCGATGGGGCCGTCGAGACGGCCGCGGTCGTAGGCGTGCAGCGGCTGACCCAGCTCCAGCATCACGTAGTTGGTGACGTCCACGGCCAGCGAGACCGGCCGCATCCCGGCCTTCTGCAGCCGCCGCTGCAGCCAGATCGGCGACACCGCCTCGGGGCTGACGTTCACCACGGTGCGCGCGGTGAAGCGGTCGCACCCGATGGGGTCGGCGACCTTCACCAGGTAGCCGTACGAGTTGGGGGCGGGCACGTCCAGCAGCGCCGGGTCGCGCAGCGGCAGCCCGTAGGCGGTGGCGGTCTCACGGGCGATGCCGCGCATCGACATGCAGTAGCCGCGGTCCGGGGTGACCGCGATGTCCAGCACCTCGTCGACCAGTTCCAGCAGCTCGATGGCGTCGGTGCCGACCTCGTGCTCCGGCGACAGCACGATGATGCCGTCGTGGTCGTCGCCCATGTCCAGCTCGCGGGCCGAGCAGATCATGCCCTCGGAGACCTTGCCGTAGGTCTTGCGGGACGCGATCTGGAAGTCGCCCGGCAGCACGGCGCCGGGCAGCGCGACGACGACCTTGTCGCCGACGCGGAAGTTGCGCGCGCCGCAGATCACGTTCTGCGGCTCGCCGGTGCCGTTGGCCGTGCCGACGTCCAACTGGCAGTAGCGGATGGGCTTCTTGAACTCGGTCAGCTCCTCGATGGCCAGCACCTTGCCGACCACCAGCGGGCCCTTCAGGCCCGCGCCGAGCTGCTCGACCTTCTCCACCTCGAGTCCGGCCGAGACCAGCCGCGCCTGCACATCGCGGCCGGTCTCGCCAGCCGGAAGGTCGACGTACTCCCGCAGCCAGGAAAGCGGGGCCCGCATCAGATCTCCATCCCGAACGGAAGGGTGAAGCGCACGTCACCCTCGACGATGTCTCGCATGTCCTCGACGTTGTGGCGGAACATCAGCATCCGCTCGATACCGAAGCCGAAGGCGAAACCGCTGTACTTGTTGGGGTCCACACCGCAGGCGGTGAGCACCCGCGGGTTGACCATGCCGCAGCCGCCGAGCTCGATCCAGCCCTCGGAGGAGCAGGTGCGGCACGGACGGTCGGGGTTGCCCACCGAGTCGCCACGGCACACGTAGCAGACCATGTCCATCTCGGCGGACGGCTCGGTGAACGGGAAGTAGTTGGGGCGCAGGCGGGTGCGCATGCCCTCCCCGAACAGCGCCTGCACCATGTGGTCCAGCGTGCCCTTGAGGTCCGCCATGGTCAGGCCCTCGTCCACGGCGAGCAGCTCGACCTGGTTGAAGACCGGGGTGTGGGTGGCGTCCAGCTCGTCGGTGCGGTAGACGCGGCCCGGGCAGATCACGTAGACCGGCGGTTCGCGGTCGAGCAGCGAACGGACCTGCACCGGGGAGGTGTGGGTGCGCAGTACGACGTCGCCGGAGGCCGAACCGGTGCCGACCCGCCTGCCGTTGGCCTGACCGGCGTTGACGAAGAAGGTGTCCTGCATCGTGCGGGCCGGGTGGTCCGCGGCGATGTTGAGGGCGTCGAAGTTGAACCACTCCGCCTCGACCTCCGGACCCTCGGCGACCTCGTAGCCCATGGCCACGAAGATGTCGGCGATCCGGTCGGAAAGGGTGGTGAGCGGGTGCCGGGCACCGGCCGGGCGGCGGTCGTACGGCAGCGTGACGTCCACCGCCTCCTCGACCAGCACGCGGGCGTCGCGCTCGACCTCCAACTGCTCCTTGCGGGCGGCCAGGGCCTTGTTGACCGCGCCGCGCGCCTGGCCGACGCGCTTTCCGGCCTCCGCCTTGGCGTGCGGTGGCAGCGCGCCGATCTCCCGGTTGGCGAGCGCGAGCGGTGAACGGTCACCGGTGTGGGCGACCTTCACCTCGTGCAGCGCGTCCAGATCGGCCGCGGCGGCGATGGCGGCGAGCGCCTCGTCGCGCATCCGCTCGATCTCTTCCGGTTTCAGCATCGCGACCTCGACAGGGTCGTACGACTTATTGGGTGCCGACATCTCTTCCCGTGTTTCCGGTTGGCTGGCGCGCGGTCTGTCTTCGACCTGGATGGCCTGTTTCCGACCTCTGTGGCCAAAGGTCGAGTCTAATGGGCACGGCGGCCGCGCCCGACGCACCCTGCAGTGGACCTGCGGTGGAAGAGGAAGCCCGTGGAGGCTCAGCCCATGAAGGCCGGTGCCCCGACGGGCAGGATAAATCGGAACTGGGCGCCGCCGCCGGGGGCCCGGGACACCGTGATCGTGCCGCCGTGCGCCTCCACGATGCCCTTGACGATGTACAGGCCCAGGCCGGTGCCACCGCGCCGGTTGCCCCGCCAGAAGCGGGTGAAGACGCGGCCCATCGACTCCTCCGGAATGCCGGGCCCCTCGTCGCTCACGGTGACGGCCGTTCCGGCACTGCCCCGCTCACGCGGGGACGACGAGGGCGCCACGTCGATGATGACAGTCCCGTCACCGTGCCGCACCGCGTTTTCCAGCAGGTTGCTCAGCACCTGCTGGAGCTTGTCCGGGTCGGCCCACAACGGGGGCAGCGGTCCGGTCACCCGCACCCGCAGCCGTTCGGCTGGGACGCCCGCCGCGATGAGCGCGGCCACCCGGTGGCGCACGGCGGCCTCGATGTCGACGAGTTGACGGCGCACTTCGAGCCGGCCGGTGTCGATCCGGGAGATGTCCAGGAGTTCGGCGATCAGCCGGGTGACCCGGTTGGCGTCCGCGTCGACGGTCTCAAGCATCAGCTTCTTCTGCTCGTCGGTGAACCGCTCCCACTTGGCGAGCAGGGTGGCGGTGAACCCCTTGACCGAGGTCAGCGGGGAGCGCAGCTCATGGGCGACGGTGGCGATCAGTTCGGCGTGGCTGCGCTCGGTGCGCCGACGACTTCCGGTGCCGCGCAGCGCGACGACCAGGCGGCGCACCGGTCCGGCGGGGTGCTCGCGCACATAGCGGGCGGAGACCAGGACCTCACGGCCGCCGGGCAGCAGAAGGTTGCGTTCCGGTTGCCCGACCCGGATGGCCAGGCCGCGGTACGGATCGGTGACCGTCCACCAGCGGCGGCCTTCGAGGTCCTCCAGCGGCAGCGCGTGCTCGATCGGCAGGCCGATGACGTCCGCCGGGCGCAGTGCGGTCAGCCGGGCGGCGGCGGCGTTGAAGCAGACCACCCGCCCGGTCTCGTCGGCCACCACCAGTCCGTCGGGGAGGTCGTCGGGGTCCAGGCCGAGGTCCGCCAGGTCGGCGCCGAACAGCGCGACGCTCGTGGTGCGGCTGGCGGCGGTTCCGGCGTCCATCCCCCTGCTCCCCTTCGCTGCCCTTCACGGGTCCGGCCCGTCAGCCTACCGGCCGGAGGTTACTGAGCGGCACCCTCCCGCTGCGCGCTGCGCACGCGCCGAGGCGTACAGGCACACCGCGGCGGCCGTCGCGAGGTTGAGGCTCTCGGCCCGGCCGTGGATCGGGACGCGGACCACCTCGTCGGCGAGCGCCCGGGTCTCCTCCGGCAGTCCCCAGGCCTCGTTGCCGAAGATCCAGGCTGTGGGGCCGCCCATGGTGCCCTCGTCCAGCTCGCTGTCCAGGTCCCGCTCCCCCGCGCCGTCGGCCGCGAGCAGCCGCACGCCCGCCTCGCGCAGCCCGGCGACCGCGGTGTGCACCGGGACGCCGACCGCCACCGGCAGGTGGAACAGGCTGCCCACCGAGGCGCGCACGGCCTTGGGGTTGTACAGGTCGACCGAGGCGTCGGTGAACACGACCGCGTCGGCGCCGGCGGCGTCCGCGCAGCGCAGCACCGTTCCGGCGTTGCCGGGGTCGCGGACGTGCGCGAGGACGGCGACCAGCTTCGGGCGGGCGCGCAGGATCTCCTCGAACGGCGAGTCGAGGAACCGGCAGATGCCCACGATGCCCTGCGGGGTCACGGTGTCACAGACCTCGGCCACCACCTCGTCGGTGGCGGTGAACACGGTGGCGCCCGCTGCGCGGGCCGCCGCGACGATGTCGGCGTGCCGCCGCATCGCCTCCGGCGCCACATACACCTCGATCAGGTGCCCGATCGCCTCACGGACCGCCTGCGGCCCCTCCGCGATGAACCGGCGCTCCTTGCCGCGGAAGCTGCGCTTGGCGAGCCGCCGTGCGGCGCTGACGCGCGGGGATCGCAGGGAGGTCAGCTGGGGGGTCTGGCTCAAGGTGCGCAAGCTTTCGGTTCAGGGGCGGTCGCCGGGTGCGGGTCCGTTGTACCCAGCCGTTCCGCCCTGCGGAACGACCGACCACAACGGAGGGCCCGCAGGGAGATCCCTGCGGGCCCGGAAGCCTTGACGGCTCAGCGCAGCGTCACTCACGCGGCCTTCGGCGCGTTGACGTCGCTCGGCAGCGCCTTCTGCGCGGCCTCGACCAGCGCGGCGAACGCGTTGGGGTCGTTGACGGCGAGCTCCGCGAGGATCTTGCGGTCCACCTCGATGTTGGCGGCCTTCAGACCCTGGATGAAGCGGTTGTAGGTGATGCCGTTGGCGCGGGCAGCGGCGTTGATGCGCTGGATCCACAGCTGACGGAAGTCGCCCTTGCGCTTCTTGCGGTCGTTGTAGTTGTAGACGAGGGAGTGGGTGACCTGCTCCTTCGCCTTGCGGTACAGGCGGGAACGCTGCCCGCGGTAGCCGCTGGCCTGCTCGAGGATTGCCCGGCGCTTCTTGTGGGCGTTCACTGCCCGCTTGACGCGTGCCACTTGGTAACTCCTTGTTGGGGACCGCGGTGGTACTCACACGGCCCGAAAACGAATTGGTCCCGGTCAGTCGGCGCGCCCCGGTCGGGGGCGCGGTCCGTCACTTGCCGAGAAGCTTCTTGATCTTCTTGGCGTCGGCCGGAGCCATCTCGGCGTTGCCGGTGAGGCGGCGCGTCAGCGCGGACGACTTGCGCTCCAGCAGGTGGCGCTTGCCGGCACGCTCACGCAGCACCTTGCCGGAGCCGGTGATCTTGAACCGCTTGCTCGCACCACTGTGCGTCTTGTTCTTCGGCATGGCGCCGTAGTCTCCTCATCGCTGGCCCTCCCGTCCGCGACCAGGGCGGACGGAGAGCGTCAGTCAGTACTGCATTGCATACCCAGGGTGCACCCCCGGGGTCTTGCTGGTTGCCTCAGCCGGCGTCGGCGGGAGCCTGCGGCTCCTCGGCCTCTTCGTCCTGCCTCGGCTGGCGACCGGCCTTGCGGGCGGCCTGCGCCTCGCGGGCCTCGGCCATCGCCTCGGTCTTCTTCTTGTGCGGACCGAGAACCATGATCATGTTGCGGCCGTCCTGCTTCGGGTTGGACTCCACGAAGCCCAAGTCCTGGACGTCCTCCGCCAGCCGCTGGAGCAGTCGGAAGCCCAGTTCGGGACGGGACTGCTCGCGACCACGGAACATGATCGTGATCTTGACCTTGTCGCCCTGCTTGAGGAACCGGACGACGTGACCCTTCTTGGTGTCGTAGTCGTGCGGGTCGATCTTCGGCCGGAGCTTCATCTCCTTGATGACCGTGTGCGCCTGGTTCTTGCGCGCCTCACGGGCCTTCATGGCCGACTCGTACTTGAACTTCCCGTAGTCCATGAGCTTGCACACGGGCGGGCGGGCGGTAGCCGCGACCTCGACCAGGTCCAGGTCGTACTCCTGTGCGAGCTCCAGGGCCTTGGCAAGCGGCACGATGCCCACCTGCTCGCCACTGGGACCGACGAGTCGCACCTCGGGGACGCGAATCCGGTCGTTGATGCGGGGCTCGGCGCTGATGGGGCCTCCTCGGTTGCACCACGCGGCGGCCTGGCGGGCAACCGCGCCTTGAGTCTTCTAGTCTCCAGACCCCGTACCCAGGACGCGAAAAACGCCCCGTACGGTACGCAGGCGGGGCTCCTCACAACCGGGAGCACCGCCGCGAAATTCCGCGGGGCGCATCGGGCCATCGCCTCTCGCGAGGTGATGACGCCTGACCGGAGACCCGCCGACCCGGAGGTCGGTCAGGTGGGAGTTGGAGCTCCACTTGCGGGCTGAACATCCGGGTACACCTGGGTGCCCAGCCGGTCGATCTCCAAGCATACCAGCCTCTGGGCGCGGACAGTATTCAGCGGAACGGGGCCTATCGTGTCCGTCATGAGCGACACCACCTCCCCCGCCGCCACCGCCTTGTCCGACTCCGCCGCCGGTGGCCCCGACTTCGACACCATGACCCGTGACATCGCGGACGTTCCCGCGGTCGAGGTGATCACCACGGTGGCGGTCCACCTCATGAGCGCCGCGGCGGTCAACCTGGGCCTGGCCGAGGAGGGCGCGGAACACAAGGACCTCGACGAGGCGCGCAAGCTGATCACCGCGCTGGCGGGTCTTGTCACCGCCGGAGCCACCGAGATCGGTTCCTACCACGCGGCCCCGCTGCGGGACGGGCTGAAGTCGCTGCAGTTGGCGTTCCGCGAGGCCTCCATAGTGCCGGACGAGCCCGGTCAGGGGCCGGGCGAGAAGTTCACCGGCCCGGTGATCGGCTGAGGCCCCCCAGCGCGGGGCACGGCCCCGGTACGGCCGTCCCGCGCACGCGCGGTGCACCGAGCGGCGCCGCCCCCGGTCACCGCGTCCGCGCCGCGGCGGCGCTCGCCTCCGGCTCGGCCAGGGACATCGGCGCGGCGGGCGCCGGATGGGTCAGCCGCTGCGCCAACGCCGCGAGCGCGCCGCCGACCAGTGGGGCGGCGAGGAACAGCCACAGTTGCGTCAGCGCCGCCCCGCCCGCGAACAGCGCGGGTCCCAGGCTGCGCGCCGGATTCATCGAGGCGCCGGTGAGCGGGCCGCCGACCAGTTGCGCCACGGCGAAGGCCATCCCGACCGGCAGCCCGGCGGAGCCCGCCAGGGTGGCCCTGCCCCGGCTCACCGCGAGCACCACGAAGACCAGCAGGAAGGTCAGCGCCACCTCGGCGAGGAACGCCCCGAGGACGCTGATGCCGACGGCCGACCGGCCGCCGTAGCCGTTGCTGCCGAACGTCTCCTTGACCTTCAGTCCCGGCACCTGACTGGCCACCACGAACAGCAGCGCGGCCCCCGCGATCCCGCCCGCGAACTGGGCGGCCCAGTACCGTACGGCGGTCCGCGGCTCCAGCCGTCCCGCGCACAGCATGCCCAGCGTCACCGCCGGATTGACGTGGCAGCCGGAGACCGCGCCGAACGAGGAAACCAGCGCCAGCAGCACCAGCCCGAAGGCCAGCGCGGTGCCGAGCGTGCCGATGTACTCGCCCGCCAGGACCGCGGCCCCCACGGCGCAGAA
Source organism: Streptomyces silvisoli (assembly GCF_029269905.1). NCBI lineage: Bacteria > Bacillati > Actinomycetota > Actinomycetes > Kitasatosporales > Streptomycetaceae > Streptomyces > Streptomyces silvisoli. The sequence continues at coordinate 300,374 of NZ_JARJBC010000003.1, forward strand.
GACCAACAGCAGGGTGCCCAGGAACTCGCAGGTGAGGGCGGTCCGGTTCGCCATGGCGCTCTCCTCGCGTCGATTGCCATGTCCCATTCGTTGCCCTGTCGCACTTGGGACACGGCACATTCTCGACTAACCGAGCACTCGCCGACATCTCGACCCTCCGGCGCGGCCTGGACTACCGGTGGGAAAGTTCCCGTTCAGCGAACGAACAGCGGCTCACCGGGCAACCTGGCGTCCGGCGGCAGCAGCGCCAGGTCCAGGCCGCGCACCAGCCGGGCGCGCAGCGTCTCGTCGCCCGCGAGCGCCGTGGCCACCCGCTGGGCGACCGCCGCCACCTCGGCACCGTCCCCGAGCACCAGCCCGAGCGTGCCGTCCGTCTCCCGGCTCGGCACCAGATGGGCACGCACCACGTCGGGCTGCGCGGTCAACACGTCACGCACCGCCTCGGCGACCGCAGGGTCGGTGAGCGGGTCCAGCCGGTCCAGGCCGGAGGCGAGGGCGTGCAGCGCGGGGCCGGACAGCGCGTACGGCACGGGTCCGGCCATGTCGATCAGCAGGGTGTCGGCCTGCTCGTGGGCGAGCGCGCGCAGCGCCTGCTGCAGCGGTACGGCCACCGGCCGGGCGTCGGCTCGCCAGCGGGCCAGGCTCTCGACCGAGGTGAACGCGGGTAGCGCCCGGCGGCCGTCCGGGGCCTGGATGGTGGGCACCGCCATGTCGCTGGTCTTCCCCCGGCGCAGCCCGTCCGCCCGTCGTCCACCCTCAGCGGAGGCGCCTGGCGCCGCGGCGGCCACCACGGTCTCCACCTCCCCGAGCAGCGCGACGACCGGCACCAGCAGCCGGGCGCCGACCAGCGCGGCGAGCACATCGGGCTCGGCGGCGCGGTCCTCGGCGTACGCGGCGAGGGCCGCGGTCAGCCGGGGGTCGGCGGTGCCGTCGTCGTCGGAGAAGCCGGGGTCCGGAATGTTCTTGAGAGCCACCCGATGAGGGTATCGGCGCCCGCGCCCGGCCCGGTCAGCGCCTTGCCCGCCATCTGAACACCCCGGCCGCCGCCAGCAGCACGACCCCGGCGATCGCGCTCACCGTGGGGAGTCCGATCCCGGAACCGCCACCTGACCGCGCGGAGGCGCGGACCGGGGCCGGCCCGGAACCGAAGTACCGCTTGGCGTAGGCCGCCGGGGTGGGCGCCTCGGGGCTGGGGGTGAGCTTCGCGGCGGCGTCCAGCGCGGCCACCGGGTCCACCACGCCCGCGCCCACCTGGTCGTTGCGGCCGCCCGGCGGCGCGTCCTGGGCGGTGTCCTCCAGCAGCCGCTTTATCTGGGCGGGGCTCAGCCGCGGGCAGGCGGAGCGGATGAGCGCGGCGACGCCGGAGACGTAGGCGGAGGCCGCGCTGGTGCCCCAGCCCTCGTAGTAGCGGCGGTCGGGGTCGGCGATGACCACGTCCACGCCGGGCGCGCCGACGGTGGCGTACCAGCGGCTGGTGGAGAAGGCGGCGCGGTTGCCGTACCGGTCCACCGCCGCCACCGCGATCACCCCGGGGTAGGCGGCTGGGTAGGAGGCGGGGTCGCCCTGCTGGCCGCTGTTGCCCGCGGAGGCGACCACCACGATCCCCTTGGCCAGCGCGTACTGGACGGCGGCGTCCTCGGCCGGGTCGGGGTGCGCGGTCTTGCTGTCGTCGCCAAGGGAGAGGTTGATGACGTTCGCGCCGTGGTCGGCGGCCCAGCGGATGCCCTGGGCGAGTGCGCCGCCGCGAGTGGCGCGGGCCTGTTTGCGCTGTGGGTCGGTGTCTTCGAGGATCACCCGCACCGGAAGGATCTTCGCCTCAGGGGCGATGCCCATCACACCGCTGCTGTCGCCGGGGCCGTGGCCGTGCCCGGCGATGATGCCCGCCATCGCGGTGCCGTGCCGGGCCCAGGTGGAGGAGCCGCGTTTGGCGCCGAAGCCCACCAGGTCGGTGCCGGGCAGTACCTGCCCGGTGAGGTCGGGGTGGCTGCCGTCGACTCCGGTGTCGAGGACCGCGACGGTCACGCCCCTGCCCTTGGTGGTCCGCCAGGCGGTCTGCGCGTGGAGGGTGTCGAGTGCCCACTGCTGCTGGCGGATCGAGTCGGCGTACGCGGTGGACGCACCCGGTGCGAGGAGGGCGGTCAGTACGGCGAGCAGCAGGGCGAGGCAGCGGTGGCGTGCCGCCGTCATGAGGCGGTTCCCTTGCGATGGACGGCCTGTTCCACGTCGGTGCGTATGTGGTGTTCGATGGCGGAGGCCAGTCCCTTGGCGTCGTATCCGAGTCCGGCCTGCGCGGCGGCCGTGGTGGCGCCCGGCTTGGTGGCCGCCGCGGCGGGCTGCGGGTCGGTGACGGTGCGGCCGTCGGCGAAGCCGCTCACCGCGTAGCCGATGACCGGCAGGGTGTCGGAGATGTCGACGGTCCAACTGCCGCGCTGGGCAAGGCCGAAGCCCGCCGCGAGGGTGCCGGGGAAGGCCACCGGGCGCGGCATGGCGTCGGTGCGGTCGCCCAGGTGGCGTGCGGTCCAGGTGCCGCGCAGCGCGGCCATGCTGGCCGGGTCGGCGCGGGTGATCAGCACTCCGACGGTGGTGACGTTGCTGGACGTGGCGTCGGTGTAGGTGGCGCGCAGCAGCCGCAGGCAGCCGACCGGGGCGAGTGCGGTGGCCAGCGGCGGATCGAACGCGCCGTCACAGCCGCTGTCCGGCGCGACCCCGATCCGGGTCCAGGTCCGGTCGGCGCCCCCGGGTCCGGCGCCGCGGCCGTGCACCGTCGGCGGGAAGAGGGTGTCGACGGGCACGCTGTGCCACAGGCTCCGGGCGTCGGCGTACGTCAGCGCGGTGTCCTCCCGGGTGGTCTGCGCCGCGGCCGTGTCGCCGCCCACGAAGTGCCCGACCGCCGCGCCGCCCAGCAGTCCGGCGCCCAGCACCAGGCAGATCCCGGCCGCCACCGTGCCGCGCGTCGAGCGCCCGGCCGCGTACGGGGACGGGCCCGGGCGGGCGGCGGGCGGCGGCGGATAGCCGGGCGGGGGCGGGAACGCGGGCATCCCGAGCGTGGGCGGGCGCACCGGCGCGGTCGGCACCGCGAGCGTCGAGGTCGGACCGGTGGGCACGGAACCGATTTCGGCCATGGGGCCAACTCCTGCGGCGGAAAGAGGCTGTTGCGGCGGAGCCGGGGGGCGCGGTGGTGGAGCGACGCGGCGTGGTACCCCGCTGTCGACTCCGGTTCCCACCCGGTGCCCCCTCCGTGAGCTGTGTCCGTTCCGGTTCGTCCCGCCGATAACGGGGCCTGGCCCCGCGGTGACACAGTACGGGTTGTGCCTGTGTTCGCGCCCCCTGGTCCGGATCATGTCCGCTGGTCGAGGGTCTTGTCGGGCGCTCGAACACGGTGCAAGCTGCCCGCATGGCTGATCCTGCCGCTGACCGCGCCCGTTACGACCGGGCGACCGCGCACCTTGACGCGCCGCTCGCGGTGGTGGATCTCGCCGCGTTCGACGCCAACGCCGATGACCTGGTGCGACGGGCGGGTGGCAAGCCGGTCCGGGTGGCCAGCAAGTCGGTGCGCTGCCGGGCGCTGCTGGAACGGGTGCTGGAGCGGGACGGGTTCGCCGGGGTGATGGCGTTCACGCTGGCCGAGGCGGTGTGGTTGGCCCGTGCCGGGATCGAGGATGTACTGCTGGCCTACCCGTCGGTGGACCGTACCGGTTTCGCGGAGTTGACGGCCGATCCGAAGCTGGCCGGGGCGGTGTCGGTGATGGTCGACGACGTGGCGCAGCTCGATCTGATCGACACGGCGCGCGCGGGCGGCGGCCAGGAGGTGCGGGTCTGCCTGGAGTTGGACACCAGCCTGCGGCTGCTCGGCGGCCGGATACGGTTCGGCGCACGTCGCTCACCCCTGCACGATCCCGCCCAACTGGCCGAACTGGCAAGGGCGGTGCAGCGCAGGCCCGGGTTCCGGGTGGTCGGCCTGATGGCGTACGAGGGGCATGTCGCGGGGGTCGGTGACGCGGTTCCGGGCGCCGCGCTGCGGTCCCGCGCGGTACGGCTGATGCAGGCCGCTGCCCGCAGGGAGCTGGCGGCGCGCCGGGCGGAGGCGGTTCGCGCGGTACGGGCGGTGGTGCCGGGGCTGGAGTTCGTCAACGGCGGCGGCACCGGCAGCGTGCAGCACACGGCCGCGGAGCGCGCCGTCACCGAAGTGGCCGCCGGTTCCGGGCTGTTCGTCCCGCGGTTGTTCGACAACTACACCTCGTTCCGGGGGCGTCCCGCGGCCCTGTTCGCCCAGCCGGTGGTACGGCGCCCCGGGGTCGGGGTGGTGACGGTGCTGGGCGGCGGCTATCCGGCGTCCGGCGCCGCGGGCAGGGACCGGTCACCGGTGCCGTATCTGCCGGAGGGGTTGCGGTACGACCCGCAGGAGGGCGCCGGTGAGGTACAGACGCCGCTCCTGGGGTCGGCCGCGGACGACCTGCTGATCGGCGACAAGGTGTGGTTCCGGCACGCCAAGGCGGGCGAACTCTGCGAGCGCTTCTCTGAGTTGCACCTGGTTTCCGGCGAGGAAGTGGTTGCCGTCGTCCCCACGTACCGCGGCGAGGGCCGCACGTTCCTGTAGGGATTTTTTGGGGGTGTCGGGGGCTCGCCCCCGACGTTTCGTCCCGCCGCGGCGGCGGGCGACCCCCGACGCGAGGACCGGCGGTGCCGAACCAACCGCGATCCAGCCCCCGCGTCCACCGCCCTACAGCGGCGTGACGTACGCGCCCGCGATGCCACCGTCCACCAGGAACTCCGAACCCGTGATGAACGACGAGTCGTCGCTGGCCAGGAAGGCCACCGCGGCGGCGATCTCGTCGGCCTCGGCGAAGCGGCCGAGCGGAATGTGCACCAGGCGCCGGGCGGCGCGCTCCGGGTCCTTGGCGAACAGCTCCCGCAGCAGCGGGGTGTTGACCGGCCCCGGGCACAGCGCGTTGACCCGGATGCCCTCCCGGGCGAACTGCACGCCCAGTTCACGGGACATCGCCAGCACTCCGCCCTTGGAGGCGGTGTACGAGATCTGGGAGGTCGCGGCACCCATCACGGCGACGAAGCTCGCGGTGTTGATGATGGAGCCCCTGCCCTGGCGCTGCATGTAGGGCAGTGCCGCCTTGCAGCACAGATAGACGGAGGTGAGGTTGACCTCCTGGACCCGGCGCCAGGCGTCGATCCCGGTGGTCAGGATGGAGTCGTCGTCGGGCGGGGAGATACCGGCGTTGTTGAACGCGATGTCAACGGAGCCGTAGATGTCGTAGGCGGTGCGGAACAGTTCCTCCACCTGCTCGGCGTCGGTCACGTCGACCTTGACGTAGGAGCCGCCGGTCTGGGCGGCCGCGCTCTCCCCCGCCGCCTGGTCGATGTCGGCGCACACCACGTTGGCGCCCTCGGAGGCGAGACGGCGGGCGGTCGCCAGGCCGATGCCGCTGCCGGCACCGGTGACGACGGCGGTACGGCCGGGCAGGCGGCGGCAGATGACTTCGTCGGTCTGTGCGGTCACTGGTGTCATTCCTCCGTGCTGATGAAGACGTTCTTGGTCTCGGTGAAGGCGGCCAGCGCGCCGGGGCCGAGTTCGCGGCCGAGTCCGGACTCGCCGAAGCCGCCGAAGGGTGTCCAGTAGCGCACCGCGCTGTGGGAGTTGACGGAGAGGTTGCCCGCGGCGACCGCCCGCGAGACCCGCACCGCGCGGCCCACGTCCCGGGTCCACAGCGATCCGGCGAGCCCGTAGCGGGTGGCGTTGGCCAGCCGTACCGCGTCGGCCTCGTCCTCGAACGGCAGCACCACGGCGACCGGCCCGAAGATCTCCTCGGTGACGGCGGGCGCGTCCTCCGGCAGCCCGGCGAGTACCGTCGCCGGGTACCAGAAGCCCCTGCCGGTGGGTGCGCTGCCGCGGATCGCGGCGGGGGCGTCCTCGGCGACGTAGGACCTGACCCGCTCCCGCTGGGCGGCGGAGATCAGCGGCCCCATCTGGGTGGCCGGATCGGCCGGGTCGCCGATGGTGACCGCCTTGATGTGGGGTTCGAGGAGTTCCAGGAAGCGGTCGTGGACGCTGCGTTGCACCAGGATGCGGCTGCGGGCGCAGCAGTCCTGGCCGGTGTTGTCCAGGAACGCCATCGGGGCGGCCTGAGCGGCCCTTTCGAGGTCCGCGTCGGCGAAGACGATGTTGGGGCTCTTGCCGCCGAGTTCGAGGGTGACCCGCTTCACCTGGTCCGCGCACTGCGCCATGATCCGCTTGCCGACCGCGGTGGAGCCGGTGAAGACGATCTTGGCGACCACGGGGTGCTCCACCAGGGCGGCGCCGGTGACCGGGCCCGCGCCCGGCAGCACCTGGAACAGGTCCTCCGGAAGGCCGGATTCCAGGGCGAGTTCGGCGAGTCGCAGCGCGGTCAGCGGTGTGGTCTCGGCCGGTTTGAGCAGTACCGCGTTACCGGCCGCGAGGGCCGGCGCGGTGGCCCAACCGGCGATCGGCATCGGGAAGTTCCAGGGGGCGATGACCCCGATCACACCGAGCGGTTCGTGGAAGGTGACGTCCAGCCCACCCGGCACCGGGATCTGCGCGCCGAGGAGGCGTTCGGCTCCCCCGGCCGCGTACTCCAGCAGGTCGCGTACGTTGCCCGCCTCCCAGCGGGCGTTGCCGATCGGGTGTCCGGCCTCGCGGACCTCCAACCGGGCGAGTTCCTCGGTGTGTTGGTCCACGGTGGCGGCGAAGCGGCGCAGCAGGCGGGCCCGGTCGGCGGCGCTGGTGGCGGCCCAGTCGGCCTGCGCGCGGGCCGCGCGGCGGACGGCGGCGTCCACTTCCCGCGGTGTGGTGGCGGGGACGGTGGCGATGGGTTCTTCCGTCGCCGGGTTGAGCACCTGGTGCTCGGTGGGGTGGTCGGGCACGGGGCTCCTCACATGCGTTCGAAGGAGCGGTAGCGCTCCCAGTCGGTGACGGCGGTGTCGAAGGCGTCCTGCTCGACGCGGGCCATGTTGGCGTAGTGCTCGACCACTTCGTCACCGAAGGCGCCGCGGGCCAGCGCGCTGGCCCGCCAGAGTCCCGCCGCCTCGCGCAGGGTGGCCGGGACGTGGCCGTCGTCACCGCGGTAGGCGTTGCCGGTGCAGGCGGGCGGCAGCTCCAGTTCGTTGTCGACGCCGTGCAGCCCGGCGGCGATCATCGCGGCGACCGCCAGGTAGGGGTTGACGTCTCCGCCGGGCACGCGGTTCTCGAAGCGCAGCGAATGGCCGTGGCCGATGACCCGCAGTGCGCAGGTGCGGTTGTCCGGCCCCCAGGCGACGGCTGTGGGGGCGAAGGAACCGGGCCGGTAGCGCTTGTACGAGTTGACGTTGGGCGCGTAGAGCAGGGTCAGTTCGCGTAGCGCGGCGAGTTGTCCGGCGAGGAAGTGCCGCATGGTCTTCGCCATGCCCAACTCGCCGCCCGGGTCGGCGAACACCGGCTGGCCGAACTCGTCGCGCAGCGAGAGGTGGATGTGGCAGGAGTTGCCCTCGCGCTCGTCGTACTTGGCCATGAAGGTCAGCGCGCGCCCCTCCTGCGCGGCGATCTCCTTGGCGCCGGTCTTGTAGATGACGTGCTGGTCGCAGGTGGTCAGGGCCTCGTCGTAGCGGAAGGCGATCTCGTGCTGGCCGAGGTTGCACTCGCCCTTCGCCGACTCCACGGTCATCCCGGCGGCGCCCATCTCGTTGCGGATGCGGCGCAGCAGCGGTTCCACCCGGCCGGTGCCGAGCACGGAGTAGTCGACGTTGTACTGGTTGGCGGGCTGCATCTGCCGGTAGCCGCGGCTCCAGGCGTCCTCGTAGGTGTCGTTGAACACCATGAACTCCAACTCGGTGCCCACGTAAGCGGACCAGCCGCGTTCGGCGAGGCGGTCGAGCTGGCGGCGCAGGATCTGCCGGGGCGAGGCGGTGACGGGCGCGCCGTCGTGCCAGGCGAGGTCGGCGATCAGCAGCGCGGTGCCCTCGTTCCAGGGGGTGCGGCGTAGCGTGGCCGTGTCGGCGTGCATGGCGAAGTCGCCGTAGCCGCGTTCCCACGAGGACATCGCGTAACCGTCCACCGTGTTCATGTCCGCGTCCACGGCGAGCAGGTAGTTGCAGCCCTCGGTGCCGTGCTCCAGCACCTCGTCCAGGAAGAAGGGTGCCGCGAAGCGCTTGCCCTGGAGCCGCCCCTGCATGTCGGTGAAGGCGAGGACGACGGTGTCGATGGTGCCGGTGTCGATCAGCCGCCGCAGCTCGGCAACGGTGAGTGGCGGTGTGCGGTCTGCCACGAGGTGGGCCTCCTGTCAGTGGACCGGAGCCCTAAGGTATGCATAGGAACCATTGGTTGGGAAGGGCTTTCGGGGAGGACGGATGAGCGGGTCCGCGCAGAGCGGCCAGGCACGGGAGGACGACCGGTTGTCACCCGTGCTGCGTCCGGTGCGGGCGGGCAGCGGCTTCGAGGAGGCGCTGGAGCAGATACTCCAGGTGCTGCGGCTCGGCCTGGTGCCGTACGGCGAACGGCTGCCGTCGGAACGGGAGTTGGCGGACCGGCTGCGGATCAGCCGGGTGACCTTGCGCGAGGTACTCAAGGTGCTTCAGGAGCAGGGCCTGGTGGAGAGCAGGCGCGGCCGGTACGGCGGAACGTTTGTGCGCTACCGGGCGGGGGACCTGGCCCCCACGCCGTCCGGCGGCACGTCCCAGGTCACCGACGTCGACGTGGATGACGCACTGCGGTTCCGCGAGGTGCTTGAGGTGGGCGCGGCCGAGCTGTGCGCGGCACGGGAGTTGGACGGGGAGCAGCGGGAGCGGTTGCGGGCCTGCCTGGCCGCGACGAAGGACGCGCCGCTGGGTGACTACCGCAGGCTGGACACCCGGCTACATCTGACGCTGGCCGAGCTGTCGGGTTCGCCGTCGCTGGCCGCCGCCTACGCCGGGACCCGGGCGCGGGTCAACGACCTGCTGGACCGGATCCCGCTGCTGGTGCGCAACCTTGAGCACTCGCAGACCCAGCACGCGGCGCTGCTGGACGCGATCCTGGAGGGGGACGTCGACGGGGCGCGCGAGGTGATGCGCGAGCACTGCGCGGGCACGGCGGCACTGCTGCGCGGCTTCCTCACCTGACCCACCAAAGGTACGATCCCGATCCATTGGAGGCGACGGGAGGACAGCGGTGGGAAGGCCACTGATCGGCGTCAGCACGTACTGGGAGTCCTCGGCACGCTACCGGGTGTGGCAGCAGCCGGCGGCACTGCTGCCCGCCGGCTATCCGCGCATCGTGCAGGCAGCCGGGGCACTGGCGGTGATGCTGCCGCCGGACGACCCGGGAGCGGCGAAGGAGGCCGTGGAGCGGGTGGACGGCGTGGTGATCGCGGGCGGCGAGGACGTCGACCCACGCCGGTACGGCGCCGAGCCGCATCCGCGGACCGGGCCGCCCGCGGTGGAGCGCGACGCATGGGAACTCGCCCTGATCGAGGCCGCGTTGGCCTCCGGCACCCCGCTGCTCGGCATCTGCCGCGGCATGCAACTGCTCAACGTCGCACTGGGCGGCACCCTGGTGCAGCACCTGCCGGACGAGGTGGGCCACACCGAGCACGCCGAGAGGGAGGGCGTGTTCGGCAGCCATCGGATCGTCCCGGTCCCCGGAACCCGCCTGGCCACCGCCGTACCGGAACCGGTGGACGTCCCCACGTACCACCATCAGGCGGTGGGCCGTCTGGGCAACGGGCTGGTCGCCAGTGCGCACGCCGTCTGCGACGGAACGGTCGAGGCGGTCGAACTGCCGGGCACCCCCTTCACCCTGGCGGTCCAGTGGCATCCGGAGATGTCCGACGACCCGCGTGTCCTGCGGGCGCTGGTGGCGGCCGCCTTGGGGTGAGGCGGGCTCGGCACCACCGGCCTCCCCCGTCGTGGTGCCGCAACAGCCGCGCTACCCCTGTACCGTCAGCGACAGCAGGTCCCGGGACGGCCCGGAAGGCCGCTGGCCGCAAGGCCACACCGCCCGCAGGGCGCGGGTCAACTGGATGCCGGACACCGGGACTTCCACCATGCGGCGAGCCGTCAGCTCGTCGCTGACGGCGAGTTGGCTGAGGACTGCGGGGCCTGCCCCGCTGATGACCGCGGACTTGACCGCCGTGGTCGAGGACAGTTCGAGCAACGGTGCCGCCAGGCCCCCGTACTGCGCCAGGGCCGAGTCCACCACCTGGCGGGTCCCGGAGCCCTCCTCGCGGAGGATCAGCGGGGTCGCCGCCACCTCCCGCGCCGGAATCGGGGTGCGGCGCCGCGCCCAGGGGTGGCCCGGTGCCACGACCACCACCAGCCGGTCCTTGGCGACCGTCACCGCGTCGAGCCCAACCGGCACGTCGACGCCCTCGACGAAGCCCAGGTCGGCCTCGCCGGCCCGCAGCCGGTCGGCGACGGCCGCCGAGTTCCCCGCCAGCAGCGAGACCGCGGTGCCGGGGCGCTGCCCGTGCAACGCGATCAGCCAGCCGGGCAGCAGGTACTCGGCGATGGTCATGCTGGCGGCGATGCGCAGCCGGGAGTCCCGGCGGGCCCGCAGCGCCTGCGCGCCCACGTCGAACTCCTCGGCCGCCTCGACCACCCGCCGCGCCCAGTCGGTGACCAGGGACCCGGTTTCGGTGAGCCGGGAGCCGGACGGCGAGCGGATCACAAGACCCACGCCGAGCTGCCGTTCCATCGCGCGGATCCGGCTGCTCGCGGCGGGCTGGGTGATGCCGAGTTCCCGCGCGGCGCGGCCAAGGCTGCCCAGCCGGGCGACGGCGAGCAGCAACTCCATCGCGCCCAGATCCGGCACCCGGTGGGCAAGTGGTCGCGGCACGCCCTCACTGCTGCTCATAACCCCAGCTTATGCCCCCATAGACACATACTCCCTGGTGAGCGAGGCGACCACCGGCGAGCGTGGAGCCATGGCCACTCTCACGCCCGTACGCCCCACCGCCCCGACCGCCCAGGACCGGCGATCGGCGCTCCTACGCCACATCGGCCCCAACTGGTACGCCACCGTCATGGGCACGGCCATCGTGGCCAACGCCGGTGCGGCGCTGCCCGGGCATCCGTCCTGGCTGCGGGTGCCGTGCCTGGTGGTGTGGGCGCTGTCGGGGGTGCTGCTGGCCGCCGTGCTCACCGCCCGCGTCGGGCATCTGCTGTGCCACCCCGACCAGGCGCGCAGGCATCTGCTGGACCCGGCGGTGGCGCCGTTCTACGGGTGTCTTTCGATGGCCCTGCTCGCGGTGGGCGCCGGGACGCTGTCCGTCGGCGCCGAGTGGATCGGGGTGCCGGCAGCGGTCGCGGTGGACGCGGGGCTGTGGCTGGCCGGAACGGCGAGCGGGCTGCTCATCGCGGTCGCGATCCCGTATCTGATGGTGGTCAGGCACCGAGTCGCGCCGGACGGCGCGTCGCCGGTGTGGCTGCTGCCGGTGGTGGCGCCGATGGTGTCGGCCGCAACCGGTCCGGCGCTGGTGCCGCATCTGCCGCCAGGCCAGTGGCGGGCGGCGCTGCTGCTCGGCGGCTATGCGATGTTCGGGCTGAGCCTGCTGGCGACGCTGGTGATGCTGCCGGTGGTGTTCGCCCGGCTGGTGCAGCACGGGCCGTTGCCGCTCGCCCTGACGCCCACGCTGTTCCTGGTGCTGGGCCCGCTCGGCCAGTCGACCACCGCGGTGGGCAACGCCGCCGACGCCGCGCCCGCCCTGGGCTCCGCGCCGTACGCACATCTGCTGGGCGGTTTCGCCGTGCTGTACGGGGTGCCGGTGATGGGGTTCGCACTGCTGTGGCTGGCGCTGGCCGGGGCGATGGTGGTGCGCGCGGCGCGGCGCGGCATGCCGTTCGCGATGACGTGGTGGGCGTTCACCTTCCCGGTGGGCACCTGCGTCACCGGCGCGGCGAGCCTGGCCCGGCACACCGGCGCGGAGGTCTTCGGCTGGCTGGCGGTCGGGCTGTACGTCCTGCTGGTGGCGGCCTGGGGCACCGCGGCGGTGCGCACGGCGCGCGGCCTGGTCAGCGGCGCGCTGCTCGCAGCGCCTCGCCGATGACCTCGGGCGCCTCCCGCAACGAGGGCCCGTACCAGGTGAGATGGCGTCCGCTGACCAGCGCCGCGGGCAGCCCGGGGAACGCCTCCGGGCCGTCGTCCGCGGTGAAGCGGTACGGCTCGTCGGGCAGCACCACCAACTCGGCTTCGGCCGCGTTCAGTTCGCCGATCGGGACACGCGGATAGCGCTCGGGGTGACCGGCGTACACGTTGCCCACCCCGAGCCGGGCCAGTACGTCGCCCGCGAAGGTGTCCCGGCCGCAGACCATCCAGGGCCGCCGCCAGATCGGCACGACGGCCGCGATCCGCCGGGTGGGCGGCTCCAACCGGCGCCAGGCGTCCTCCGCCTCGGCCAGCCAGCCCGGGCTGGGCAGCCCGCAACCGTCGACCAGTACCCGGCGCAGTTCTGCGAACGCCTGCTCCAGGGTGCGTACCTCGGTGACCAGGACGCGCAGCCCGGCGGCGCGCAGCGCGGCGAGGTCCGGTGCGCGGTTCTCCTCCTCGTTGGCGATGACCAGGTCGGGCGCGAGCTCGGTGATCCGCTGGGTGTCGGGGTTCTTGGTGCCGCCGATCCGCACCACGTCGAGGTCGTGCGGATGGCTGCACCAGTCGGTGGCTCCGACCAGCAGTTCCCGTCGGGTGGCGGCCACGGCCTCGGTGAGCGAGGGGACCAGCGAGACGACACGCATGGCCCCAGTCTCCCGGATGGCCCCGAACCGCGCCGCGCGCGGTGTGCTCAATCGCCGGACGGGCTGGATTCAGCCCGTTCCGGCCTTCGTGCTGCCCACCGGTGCCATCTTGTCGACGAAGCCGGGGTGCTGCTTCAACCAGTCGCGCACGCCCTGCTGTTCGTTGCCCTGTCCCGCGTCCTGGATCGCCGCCTCCAGTCCGGTCAGGTCCTTCTCGTCCATGTGGAAGTTCCGCAGCCAGCCGGCGACCGCCGGGTTCTTCTTCGGGAACTCCTTGGCGGCCAGGGTGTGGACGCGGTCACCGGTGCCGAACGCGCCCCGCGGATCCTGGAGCTTGGTGAGCGAGTACTTGCTGTACGCCCAGTGCGGCGACCACAGCACCACGGCGACCGGCTCCTTCTTGGCGTAGGAGCGCTCCAGTTGGGCCAGCATCCCGGCGGTGCTGCCGGTGGTCAGCTGGTACTCCTTGTCCAGGCCGTACGCGGGCAGCACCTTGGTACGCAGCAGGTTCATCTCGCCCGCGCCGGGTTCGATGCCGATGATCCGGCCGCCGAACTCCGACGCCTTGCCGCGCAGGTCGGCGAGCGACTTCACGTCCTTCACATAGCCGGGAACGCTGATCTCCAGCGACGTCGGCCCGTACCAGGAGCCCAGGTCGGCCAGGTCCCTGCCGTACTGCTTCCAGTACTGGGCGTGGGTGGTGGGCAGCCAGGAGTCGGTCTCGAAGTCGACGGCTCCCCCGGCCATCCCGGTGTACAGGGCGCCCACGTCGTACGTCTTGGCGTTGACGGTGTAGCCGCGCTGTTCCAGCGCCTCCTTCCACAGGTACGTGGAGGCGATGCCCTCGTCCCACGGGATGTAGCCGAGGTTGACGGTCCTGCCCTTGCCCACGTTCTTGCCCGCGGCGACCTGGACCCCGCCACCGGATCCGCCGAACACCCCGATCCCCGCCGCGACCAGGGCGAGCACCACCACACCGGCCATGGCGACCGCGGTGTTCGGCCGGTAGCTCCGGATCCGCGCGCCGCGCAGCGCGTCGGCCTTGGCCAGGGCGCGGCGGCCGAGCGGGGAGACCTGGTTGCCCAGGGCGCCGGTCATCCGGTCCAGGTACATGGCGAGGATGACCACGGCGACGCCGCCCTCGAAGCCGAGGCCCACGTTGACCTGGCTGATCGCGGTGAACACCGAGGCGCCCAGACCCCCCGCACCGACCATGCCCGCGATCACGACCATGGACAGCGCCAGCATGATGACCTGGTTGATCCCGGCCATGATGGTGGGCAGCGCCAGCGGCAACTGCACCCGCAGCAGGATGTTGCGCGAGGTGGTGCCGAACGCCTCGGCGGCCTCCACGAGTTCGCCGTCCACCTGCCGGATGCCCAGCTCCGTCATCCGTACGCCCGGCGCCATCGCGAAGATGATGGTGGCGATGACGCCCGGCACCACGCCGAGGCCGAAGAAGAAGATGCCCGGGATCAGGTAGACGAAGGCGGGCATCGTCTGCATGACATCGAGCACCGGCCGCAGCACCGTGCTGACGGTGCTGTTGCGTCCGGCCCAGACGCCCAGCGGCACGGCGAGCACGACGGTGATGACGGTGGCGACCAGTACCAGCGAGAGGGTCTGCATCGCCGGGTCCCACTGCTGTACGGAGTCGATGAGCGCGAAGCCCGCGAAGGCCGGCACACCGGCGGCCAGCCCGCGCAGCCACAGCGCCAGCACCGCGAAGATGCCCGCCAGCAGCAGCGGTTGGGGCGCGGAGAGCACCGCGTTGACGCCGTCGTACATGTGCGAGACGACGGCGGTGACGAAGTCGAAGAGCCAGGCGAGGTGGTCGCGCAGGAAGCTGACCGCACTGTCCACCCATTGCCCGAGTCGCAGCCTAGGCACCGGTGGCCTCCTTCTCCGTCGGCCGTGCGTCGCACGGCGTTTGCGGTCCGTCGTGGTCGCCGAGCAGGGTCAGTACGCGCTGCCGGGGTACGACGCCCAGCAGTCGGTCCCCGTCGTCGCGGACCGCGACCGGGTGCGGCACCCGGGCGGTGACGGGGAGCAGTTCGGCGAGCGTGGTGTTCGGGGTGACGGTCTCGCAGCCGCAACCCGCGGCGTCCGGGCGGTGCGGCGGCACCATGGCGGAGGCGGCGGTGAGCACCCGGGAGCGGTCCACGTCCTGGATGAAGGAGGCCACGTAGTCGTTCGCCGGTTCGACCAGGATCTGCTCGGCGGTGCCCAGTTGCACGATCCGGCCGTCGCGCATCACGGCTATGCGGTCGCCGAGCCGCATCGCCTCGTTGAGGTCATGGGTGATGAAGACGATGGTCTTGTGCAGGCTCCGCTGGAGTTCCAGCAGCTGGTCCTGCATGTCGCGGCGGATCAGCGGGTCGAGGGCGCTGAACGACTCGTCCATCAGCAGCAGTTCGGCGTCGGTGGCCAGCGCCCTGGCCAGGCCCACCCGCTGCTGCATGCCGCCGGACAACTCGTCGGGCCAGGATTTCTCCCAGCCCTTCAGGCCGACCAGGTGCAGTGCCTCGGTGGCCCGCCGCAGCCGCTCCTCGCGCGGTACGCCCTGCACCTCAAGCCCGTAGGCGGCGTTCTCCAGCACGCCGTGGTGCGGGAACAGCGCGAAGTGCTGGAAGACCATGCTGATCTGGTGCGAGCGCACCCGGCGCAGCTCGCTCGGGGCGAGCGCGGTCAGGTCCTGACCGCCGAACAGCACCCGCCCGCAGGTGGGTTCCAGCAGGCCGTTGAGCATCCGCAGCAGGGTGGACTTGCCGGAGCCGGACAGCCCCATGATGACGAAGATCTCGCCCTCCTCGACGGTGAAGGACGCGTCGATCACCGCGGGCGTGCTGCCGCCGTCCCGCAACGCGGCCCGTTCGGCGCCCTGTTGCAGTTCGTGTACCGCGTCGAGTGGCCGTCGCCCGAAGACTTTGTACAGGTGGTCGGCTTGCAGGCTTGGCACTGACACCTCGCGGGTCGAACGACAAAAAGACCCGCCGTGCGCCGGGTCCACTCCGGCCAGCCGCTGCCCGACATCTCCCGATCCAAACAATTCGTGGCCCAGATCACAGTGCGCGGCGGGTGCGGCGGTCCCCGCCCGCGACCGGTAGGGCATCATCGGTCGGGTGAGTCGACGTCTGATGCTTCTGGACACCGCGAGCCTGTACTTCCGCGCGTACTTCGGCGTTCCCGAATCGGTGAGGGCGCCCGACGGCACGCCGGTGAACGCGGTGCGGGGGTTGCTGGACTTCATCGCCCGGCTGGTCGAGGACCACTCCCCCGACGACCTGGTGGCCTGTATGGACGCCGACTGGCGCCCGCAGTGGCGGGTGGACCTGATCCCCTCCTACAAGGCGCACCGGGTCGCCGAGGAGACCCCGGCGGGGCCGGACGTGGAGGAGGTGCCGGACACCCTCTCCCCGCAGGTCCCGGTGATCGAGGCGGTGCTGGACGCGATCGGCCTCGCACGGATGGGGGTCCCCGAGTACGAGGCGGACGACGTCATCGGCACCTTCACCGCCCGGGCGGCCGGGCCGGTCGACATCGTCACCGGCGACCGCGACCTGTACCAGTTGGTGGACGACGCCCGCGGGGTGCGGGTGCTGTACCCGGTCAAGGGCGTGGGCACCCTGCACATGACCGACGAGGCGGCGCTGCGGGCCAAGTACGGGGTGGACGGACGCGGTTACGCGGACCTCGCGGTGCTGCGCGGCGACCCCAGCGACGGGCTTCCCGGCGTGGCCGGGATCGGCGAGAAGACGGCGGCCAGGCTGCTGGCGGCGTACGGCGATCTGGCCGGGGTACTGGCCGCCGTCGACGATCCGCGCTCCGGGCTCACCCCGTCCCAGCGCAAGCGGCTCATCGAGGGGCGGCCGTACCTCGCCGTGGCACCGAAGGTGGTCCGGGTCGCGGCCGACGTTCCGCTGCCGCCGGTCAGCACGGCGCTGCCGGGCGAGCCGCGTGACCCGGCGGCGCTGGAGGCGCTGGCCGAGCGGTGGGGGCTCGGCGGATCGCTTCAGCGGCTGCTGGCGGCGCTGTCCCTGCGGGCCGCGCGGTAATCGGTACCGGATCAGTACCACATTGGTTAGGCTTCCCTAAGTCATTCGATGATCAGGGAGTCCTCATGGCGGACGCTTCACAGCGTGCTTCACAACGTAGGAACCAGCCAGTCAGCCGGGGTCGTGTGGTGCGCGTCGAGCGGCTGACCCCGCACATGGTCCGGGTCGTCCTCGGCGGCGAGGGGCTCGACGGCTTCGCCGCGGGGCAGTACACGGACCACTACGTCAAGCTGCTGTTCCCGGTGGACGGGGTGGCCTACCCCGAGCCGTTCGACATCCAGGCGATCCGTGCGGACTTCCCGCGCGACCAGTGGCCGCGCACCCGCACCTACACCGTGCGGCGCTGGGATGCCGAGGCGTGTGAACTCACCCTCGACTTCGTCGTCCACGGGGACGAGGGCCTGGCCGGACCGTGGGCGGCCGGCGTCCAGCCCGGTGCGGAGATCCTCTTCCTCGGCCCGGGCGGCGCATACGCCCCCGACGAGGCGGCCGACTGGCATCTGCTGGCCGGCGACGAGAGCGCCCTTCCGGCGATCGCCGCCGCGCTGGAGCGGCTGCCGGAGGAGGCGGTCTGCCATGCGTTCATCGAGGTGCCGGACGCGGCGGAGGAGCAGAAGCTGAACGCCCCGGCCGGGGCCTCCATCACCTGGGTGCACCGCGGCACCCGCCCGGTCGGTGAGGCACTGGTGGCGGCCGTCGAGGCGCTGGAGTTCCCGTCCGGCACCCCGCACGCCTTCGTGCACGGCGAGGCGCACTTCGTCAAGGAACTGCGCCGACTGCTCCGCGTCGACCGGGGCATCGACCGGGACCGCCTGTCCATCTCCGGCTACTGGCGCCACGGCTCCGACGAGGACAACTGGCAGGCCACCAAGCGCGAGTGGAACCAGCGGGTGGAGGCGGAACAGGAGCCGGCGGCGGCTTGATGAGCGGCGTGCTCGCCGCCGCGACGGGAAGAAGTCTCCGCCGCGACGGCGAGCAACCACGCCGGCGCGGCCCGGCGGAGCCGGACCAACCGCGACCCGCCACCGCCGAAGGGCTTCAGCCCAACGACGAGTACGCCACGACTCCCCGCAACAACCCGTCAACCGCCTTGCGGGCGTTCCGCCGTACCGGAGAGTCCTGGGGCGCGGCCTCGGAAATCTGCCCCAGCACATCGATCAACTGCTTCGTCCAGCGGACGAAATCACCAGCGGGCATGTCCGCCTCCCGCAGCACGGAGTCCAGGCCCTGCCCGGACGCCCAGCTGTAGGCGCACCAGGCGAAACCGAGGTCCGGCTCGCGCTGGCCCACGCCCTCCGTCTGGTTGATCTTGTGCTCCTCCTCCAGCGCGGCCAACCGCCCCCAGATCCGCACCATTTCGCCAAGTGCCGTACGGGCCTGGCCGTTCGGCAGCTTCGGCGGCAGCGCGTCCTCGGCGGACCTGGCCTCGTACACCAACGCCGAGGCGCAGGCGGCGAGTTCGGCCGGGCCGAGCCCGTCCCACACCCCTTCCCGCAGGCACTCGCTGGCCAGCAGGTCCAACTCGCCGTAGAGACGGCCCAGTCGCCGGCCCTCCGGGGTGACCCGGTCCCCGTCGAGATAGCCCAGTTCGGACAGCAGGCCGCAGATGCGGTCGAAGGTGCGGGCGATGGTGTTGGTGCGGCCCTCGATGCGCCGCTCCAGCGCCTGGGTGTCGCGGCGCAGCCGGTGGTAGCGCTCGGCCCAGCGGGCGTGGTCCTCGCGTTCGTCGCAGCCGTGGCAGGGATGGGCACGGATCGCGGTGCGCAGCCGGGTGATCTCGGTGTCGTCGGCCCCGGCGGCGCGCTGCTTGCGCCGCTTGGGGGCGTGGATCCCGGCGGTCCCGGCCTTGGACCGCAGGGCGGAGGCCAGGTCGCGCCGCGAGTGCGGGCTGCGCGGATTGAACGTCTTGGGGATCCGCATCCGGTCCAGCGGCTCCACCGGAACCGGGAAGTCCACCGAGCCCAGCCGCTTGACCTGCCGCTCGGCGGTGAGCACCAGCGGGCGCGGCCCGTCGTCGTAGCTCTGCCCGCCGTACCGCGGATGGTGGCGGCCCGTGCTGCGTCCGGCGGGCACACCGGGGTCCAGGACCAGCGCGAGGCCCGCGAACTTGCCGGACGGTACGTGGATTATGTCGCCAGGGCGCAGCCGCTCCAACGCCTCCGCCGCCGCGGCCCTGCGCTGGGCCGCGCCCTGCCGGGACAGTTCGGCCTCGCGGTCCTTCAACTCCCGGCGTAGCCGGGCGTACTCCTCGAAGTCGCCGAGGTGGCAGGTCATGCCCTCCTGGTAGCCCGCCAGGCCCTCCTCGTTGCGCTGCACCTGGCGGGAGATGCCGACCACCGACCGGTCGGCCTGGAACTGCGCGAACGAGGTCTCCAGCAGTTCCCGCGAGCGGTGCCGCCCGAACTGGCCGACCAGGTTGACCGCCATGTTGTACGAGGGCTTGAACGAGGAACGCAGCGGATACGTACGGGTTCCCGCGAGGCCGCCGAGCGCCACCGGGTCGAGACCGCGCTGCCACAGCACCACGGCGTGGCCCTCCACGTCGATGCCGCGGCGTCCGGCACGTCCGGTGAGCTGGGTGTACTCACCCGGGGTGATGTCGGCGTGGGTCTCGCCGTTCCACTTGACCAGCTTCTCCAACACCACTGAGCGGGCGGGCATGTTGATGCCCAGCGCCAGGGTCTCGGTGGCGAAGACCGCCTTGACCAGGCCCTGGACGAACAACTCCTCCACGACCTCCTTGAAGGTCGGCAGCATGCCCGCGTGGTGCGCGGCGATGCCCCGCTCCAGCCCTTCGAGCCACTCGTAGTAACCGAGGACGTGCAGATCCTCGTCGGGAATGGCCGCGGTGCGCTCCTCGACGATGGACCGGACCCTGGCCCGCCCCTCGTCGTCGTTGAGCCGCAGCCCCGCGTACAGGCACTGCTGTACGGCGGCCTCGCAGCCCGCGCGGCTGAAGATGAAGGTGATGGCGGGCAACAGGCCCTCGGCGTCCAGCCGCTCGATCACCTCGGGGCGGCCGGGCGTCCAGATCCTGGAGTTCTGCCGCCGGGCGCGCTCGCGGTCCGCCTCGTAGCCGCGACGGCGGCGGTCGCGCGGGTTGTACGCCAGGGTGTTCTGGACGCGGGCCATGCGCACCAGGTCGGGGTTGACCTCAAGCTTGCCGCCGCCGTTCGGGGAACCGTTGTTCTTCACCTCGAACAGGTCGTACATCCGGCGTCCGGCCAGTACGTGCTGCCACAGCGGGACCGGGCGGTGCTCGGCGACGATCACCTCGGTGTCGCCGCGTACGGTGTCCAGCCAGTCGCCGAACTCCTCGGCGTTGGAGACCGTGGCGGAGAGGGACACCAGGGTCACCGACTCCGGAAGGTGGATGATGACCTCCTCCCAGACCGCGCCGCGGAAGCGGTCGGAGAGGTAGTGCACCTCGTCCATCACCACGTAGCCGAGGCCGCTGAGCGCCTGGGATCCCGCGTAGAGCATGTTGCGCAGCACCTCGGTGGTCATCACGACCACCGGAGCGTCGCCGTTGACGCTGTTGTCGCCGGTGAGCAGTCCGACCTTGTCGGAGCCGTAACGCTTTACGAGGTCGGCGTACTTCTGGTTGGACAGCGCCTTGATGGGCGTGGTGTAGAAGCACTTGCGGCCCTCGGCGAGGGCCAGGTGGACGGCGAACTCGCCCACGATGGTCTTGCCTGATCCGGTCGGCGCGGCGACCAGTACGCCCTTTCCGGCCTCCAGGGCCTGGCAGGCCGCTACCTGGAACGGGTCCAGCGGGAAGTCGTACATCTCGCGGAAGGAGCCGAGGGCGGTGGCCCGCTCGGCGGCGCGACGCCGAGCGTCGGCGTACCGCTCGGCTGGTGAGATCTCGTCGGTCATCGTGCTTTCGAGCCTACCGGCCGGGTGTGACAACGTGCCCGATCTTTACCAGGGGGCTCCGCACCGGACCCCTTCGGCAGCTCCGACCCCCGGACCCCGCTCGGGGCCGCGCCCCAGGGAACCGCCTGCCGGGGGAACCGCCAGGCCTACGTGGCGTCGTCGTAGTCGTCGGAGGGGAGGGCCTGGGGGCTGGAGACGGACTCCACCTCGGGGAGGGCTTCCGGGGTCAGGTCGAGGTCGGAGGCCTCGTCGGGGCTCAGGCCGTCGTCCGCACGCCGGGCCTTGCGCTTGTCGTGGAGCATGGAGATGCCCACCGCCAGGAAGAACAGCGCGCAGATGGGCGCCGCCAGCGCCAGCATGGACAGCGGGTCGGGGCTGGGCACCGCGACCGCCGAGAAGACGGTGATGCCCATGACCATCCAGCGCCACCACCCCAGCATCCGCCGCCCACTCAGCACCCCGCCGAAGTTGAGCAGCACCAGCAGCAGCGGCAGTTCGAAGGAGAGCCCGAAGACCAGCACCATCCGCACCAGCAGGTCCAGATACCCGTCCAGCGGCACGAGGTTGGTGACATGGTCGGGGGTGAGGCTGAGCAGTGCCTTGGCGGTGGTCGGAATGATGGTGTACGCGAACCACGCGCCGATGAGGAACAGCGGGAACCCGGCTCCGACGAAGCTGAGCGCGTACTTCTTCTCATGCTTGTGCAGCCCGGGCGCGAGGAAGGCCCACACCTGGTAGAGCCAGACCGGCGAGGCCGCCACCACACCGGCCATCAGGCCGACCTTGAGCAGGATGCTGAACGGCCCGAGCAGGCCGTTGATGTTGAGCGTCGCGCAGTGCTCGCCGTGCTTGGCGATGTCCTGGAAACTGGCCTTGCAGCCGACCGACTTCAGCAGCGGCTCGGTGAGGAACGCGGCGAGCTGGTCGTGGTAGATGAACGCGACGACCGCGACCAGCCCGATCGCCAGCAGCGACTTCACCAAGCGGCTGCGCAGCTCGCGGAGGTGGTCCGCGAGCGGCATCCGCCCCTCGGGGTCCTTCTTCTTGCGGGCGGACTTGAGCAACCCACGTCCCTATCTCGTGCGGCAGCCGGTCGTCGTCGGCTTGGGTGTACCGGTCGGGGCACTTACGTACGCGTCACATCTCAGTGACAGCGATCGTAACGCGCGGTGGTGAACGCCTGGCAATCCCCCAAGGGCCGCCAGGTGGCCGCCCGCGCCGTGCGTACGGCCCGCGGCGATCAGCCTACCCTCGGCCGGGCCGCGCCCTGTGCCAGGCGGACCGCCGCCCGCCGGGTCAGCGGCGGACCGCGGTACCGGCGCGGGCAGCCAGCGGCTCCGCGCTGCGCTGGAACTGCTCGGCCGCGCCGGCCAGCGCCTGGGAGCTGTCGCCGACCTGCCGGGCGAGCCGCCGTACCTCCACATAGACCCGGATGCCGAGGACGCCGAGGACGGCGATGCCGCAGAACGCGAGGGCGGTGGTGACCAGGATCCAGACCATGCCCGCGAGCCTAGCGGCCCCGCCTCACCCGACGTGCAGCCGCATGGTGCGCACTCCGCCGCTGGTGAGCAGCGCGACGATCCGCTGCCCCGCCGGCTTGCGCACCGAGGCCCCGCAGTCGGGGCAGGTGAACGAGTAGAAGGTGGTCCTGGCGGTACGCCCGATGGCCAGCCGCAGCGCCGGGGCGGTCAGCTCGAAGCGGCCCCGGCAGTCGGGGCACATCGCCTTGAAGACCACGCTCTGCGCCGTGGGCACCTGCATGTCGCGTCCTCTACTCGTCGCCGTACGCCGCGAGCGCCTGCTCGGCCGCCGCCCGTGCGCTGTCCGCCAGCGCCCGCGGGGAGACGATCCGGCCGTCGCGGCCGAGCCGCAGCGCCAGGCGGCGCAGCGAACCGGGGTCGGGGGTGCGCAACGTGATGCGCAGGCCGCCTTCGGGCAGTTCCTCCGCGCTGTCGTGCGGGTAGTACTCGGCGACCCAGCGCCCGCCCGGGCCGACCTCGACCACCACTTCCGGGTCGTCACCGGCGGGCTGGACCAGTCCGGCGGACAGGTCGCGCGGCTCGATCCTGGGTGGGTCGGCGGGGGCGTCGAGCAGCTTGATCTCGGCGACCCGGTCCAGCCGGAACATCCGGCGGTCCTCGGACAACCGGCACCAGGCCTCGAAGTAGGTGTGCCCCACAGCGAACAACCGGATCGGATCGACCTCGCGCTCGGTCAACTCGTCACGGGCGGGTGAGTAGTAGCGGATCCACAGCCTGCGCCGCTCGGCGATAGCCCGGTCCACATCGGCGAAGACGCTGCCCTCGGACTCGAAGGTGACCGACAGCCGGGCGCTGGCGCCCGCCGCCTCACCGGCCGCCGCCTCCAGCTTGGCGTAGGCCCGCAGCAGCGCCTGGCGGTCGCTGTCCCGCAGCCCCGGCAGGGTGGCCACCGCCCGTGCCGCGACCAGCAGCGCGGTGGCCTCGTCGGCGGCCAGCCGCAACGGCTGGGCCGCCTCACCGAAGGCACCGTCGTTGTGCCACCAGATCCGCTCGCCGTCGGTGTCGATGTCGAGCAGGTCGCCGCCGCGGAAGCTGGTGCCGCACATCGGCAGCACGTTGAGGTCGCCGATCAGCTCGGCCTCGGTCACCCCGAAGGCGCGCGCCACATCGCTGACGTGCGCGCCGGGCCGCTCCTTCAGATAGGTGACCAGGGAGAGCATCCGGCGGGTCTGGTCGATCGCGTTGGACATCGTGGTTCGTCTCCCCTCAGCCGCGGGCCACGGCGCGCAGTCGGTCGACCACGTCATCGCGCAGCTCCGCGGGGGCCAGCACGACCACGTCAGGCCCGAACTCCACCAGCCAGGCGTCCAGCCCGTGTCCGTACGGGATCTCCAGCTCGTCCCACTCCGCGGCCCATTCTCCCGGCGCGGGCGTCGTCTCCACCGCCTTGGCCCGCAGCGGGTATCCGGCACCGCGCCGCAGCCGGATCCGCGCGGTGGCGGTGGCGCCCTCACCGGCCCAGCTGGCCACGGTCTGCCGTACGTCGACGTGGTCCGGCACCTCGGCGGTGAACTGGCCGCCACGGGACCGGATCCGGCCGGTGATCCGGCTGAGCCGGAACACCCGGCGGGCCTCGCGGTCCCGGTCCCATCCGGCCAGGTACCAGTGGCCGCGCCAGCACTCCAGCGCCCACGGCTCCACCGACCGTGGCTCGGGGCGCACGGCGTTGGACTTGCGGTAGTCGAAGGAGACCGGGCGGCGGTCGCGAGCGGCCAGCATCAGCGGCTCGAACGCGGGCTCGTGCGCGGGGATCCGGGGTTCGATCACGCTGTGGCCCTCGGCGGGCTCGTAGCCGGACTCCTGGAACGGCACGCCCGCGGCCCGCAGCTTCTGCAGCGCTCCGCTGGCGGCTCCGGCCAGCCGGGCCTGCTGCCAGACCTTGGCGGCCAGGGTGAGCGCGGCGGCCTCCTCCGCGTCGAGGGCGATCTCGGGGAGGCGGTTGCGGTCGCGGCGGGCGACGTAGCCGGTCTCGCCGTCGATGGCGTCCACCGTCTCGATGACCAGGCCGAGTTCGCGCAGGTCGTCCTTGTCGCGCTCGAACATCCGGTTGAAGGCCTCCTCGGAGGCGATCTCCCGGTAGGCCTCGACCGAAGCTCGCAACTCGCGCTTGCTGAGCGGGCGGCGGGTGTTCATCAGGCACAGTGCCAGGTTCATCAGCCGCTCGGCCTTGGCGATGGCCATCGGACGCACCCCTCCTGTTCTGCTCTCACGATGAACCTACCGTTCCCAGGTCGTCCCGCAAAAGCCGATGGCCCCCGCCGGGCGGCGGGGGCCATCGGTTCGGGCTGCTACCGGCCCTGGACGGCCATCAGGTCGCAGACGAAGATCAGCGTCTCGCCCGGGGCGATCCGGCCGCCCGCGCCACGGTCGCCGTAGGCCAGGTGCGCCGGGATGGTCAGCTGGCGGCGTCCACCGACCTTCATGCCCTGCACACCCTTGTCCCAGCCGGAGATGACCTGACCGACGCCGAGCTGGAACTCCAGCGGGTTGCCGCGGTTCCAGCTGGCGTCGAACTCCTCGCCGGTGCTGAAGGCCACGCCCACGTAGTGGACCTTGACGAAGTCGCCCGCCTTCGCCTCCGGGCCTTCGCCCTCCCAGATGTCCTTGATCTCAAGGTCCGCCGGGGGCTCGCCGCCCGGGAAGTCGATCTCGGGCTTGTCGATGCTCACGTCTCTGCTCCTCATTACGGTGTGTGCAACCTGCACAGTTTTACATCGTTCCGAGGATGTCCACCGAGAAGACCAGGGTCGAGTTGGCCGGTACGCCGTTCTGCGGCTGACTGCCGAACGCCTGGTCGGGCGGAAGCACGAGCAGCACCCGGCTGCCCACCTTCTTGCCGGTGAGGCCCTGCGTCAGCCCCTTGACCGGGAGTTGATTGAGCGTCAGCGTGGTGGGCGCGTTCCGGTCGTAGGTGCTGTCGAACTTGGAGCCGTCCCACAGCACGGACTTGTACTGCACGACCACCGTGTCGGTGTTCTTCACCACCGGGCCGCTGCCCTCGATGACGTAGTTCGACACCAGCTTCTTGGGCGCCGGGGTCTTGGGCACGTCGAGCGACGGGGCCTTGCCGTCGGTGTTGGTACCGACCTTGGGCAGGCTGCTGTCCTTCTGCGGCTGGACCGCGCCCTGGGCGCTCTTGGGCGGGTTGGTGCCCTTGAGGATGTCGACGACGAAGAACAAGGTGGCGTTCGGCGGGATCTGCGGGGGCTGGCCCTGGGGGCCGTAGCCGAGATCCGGCGGGATGGTGATCGCGAGCCGGCTGCCGACCTTCTGCCCCTCCAGCGCCTGGTCCCAGCCCTTGATCACCTGACCGGTGCCCACCACCAGACTGAACGGCTGCTTGCCGAAGCTGGTGTCAAAGGGTGTGTCGGAGTCATAGGTTTGACCCAGGTAGTTGACCTGGGCGATGGAGCCCTTGCTCAGGGTGGTGCCGTTGCCCTGGTGGAGGACCTTCACCTCCAGGTTCTTGGGCGGCGTGCCCTTGCCCTTGGAAACGGTCGGCTTCTGGCCGAAGTCGGCCCCGGAGGTGATCTTCGGCGGGGTGTTCTCACTACCGCAGGCCGCCGCGGTCAGCACCAGCAGCGGTACGACCAGGGCGGCCAGCAGCCGCGAGGCACGGCGCTTCCTCGGCGGGGCGGCGGACTCGGTGGCTGCCGGACCTGGGGGCGGCGGCGGGGCAATTCGACGCAACGTTGCCTCGGTTTCATCAATGGATCTTCCGGGTGTGCAATGCGGGCCACTCTACGACGCGACCGGGGCCCCGTACGAGAAACGTACGGGGCCCCGGCGTTGCTTTCGTCCGCCCTCCGGTCACATTCCGGCAATTAGCTTCTCCACCCGGTCGTCAACCGAGCGGAACGGATCCTTGCACAACACCGTGCGCTGCGCCTGGTCGTTGAGTTTCAGGTGCACCCAGTCGACGGTGAAGTCGCGCCGCTGTTCCTGCGCGCGGCGGATGAACTCACCGCGCAACCGCGCCCGAGTGGTCTGCGGGGGCACCGACTTGGCCTCGAAGATCTTCAGGTCATCGCAGATCCGCTTGGCCTGACCCTTGCGTTCCAGCAGGTAGTACAGACCACGACGGCGGTGAATGTCGTGGTAGGCGAGGTCTATCTGGGCGATTCGCGGATGTGACATGGTGATGTTGTCGCGGCTGCGATAGCGCTCGATCAGCTGGTACTTCATCACCCAGTCGATCTCGGTGCTGATCGAGGCGAGGTCACCGGTGGAGACCGCCTCCAGGGTGCGGCCCCACAGGTCGAGAACCTGCTCGGTCACTCCGGTGCGGATGCCACGGCGCTCGCAGAAGTCAACTGCCTTGGAGTAGTACTCCTCTTGGATGTCCAGGGCGGAGGCCTCGCGTCCGCTGGCCAGCCGCACCTTGCGGCGTCCCGTTATGTCGTGGCTGACCTCGCGGATGGCCCGGATCGGGTTCTCCAGTGTCAGGTCCCGCATCACCGTGCCCGCCTCGATCATGCGCAGCACCAGATCGGTGGCGCCGACCTTCAGCAGCATCGTGGTCTCCGACATGTTGGAGTCACCGACGATGACGTGCAGCCGCCGGTACCGCTCGGCGTCGGCGTGCGGTTCGTCGCGGGTGTTGATGATCGGACGCGAGCGGGTGGTGGCGGAGCTGACGCCCTCCCAGATGTGCTCGGCGCGCTGGCTGACGCAGTACACCGCGCCGCGCGGCGTCTGGAGCACCTTGCCGGCGCCGCAGAGCAGTTGCCGGGTGACGAGGAACGGGATGAGGATGTCGGCGAGCCGGGAGAATTCCCCGTGCCGGGCGACCAGATAGTTCTCGTGGCAGCCGTAGGAGTTGCCCGCGGAATCGGTGTTGTTCTTGAACAGATAGACGTCGCCGGCGATCCCCTCCTCGTGCAGCCTGCGCTCGGCGTCGACCAGCAGCCCTTCCAGAATGCGTTCACCGGCCTTGTCGTGGGTGACCAGTTCGGTGACGCTGTCGCACTCAGGAGTGGCGTACTCCGGGTGCGAACCCACATCGAGATAGAGGCGTGCGCCGTTCTTCAGGAAGACGTTGCTGCTGCGACCCCATGACACGACACGGCGGAACAGGTACCGCGCCACCTCGTCCGGGGACAGACGACGCTGTCCCCGGAACGTGCACGTGACGCCGTACTCGTTCTCCAGCCCGAAAATGCGGCGGTCCATGAGTGAACATTACGCCCGATGCGTCTCACTGAAACCGGGTTCGACGGCGTCGATTCGATCATTTTCCGGTCGGCGCCCCGCGTTTGGGGCAGCGAGCACCCGGCCGCCCGCCAGCAGCACCAGCAGCGCGACGACCCCACCGGCCCCCGCCACCGCGAACCCGGCCGGAACGCCACCGTACTGCGCGGCGGGTCCGGCCGCCGCCGTACCCACCGACGCGCCCACGCCGAAGGCGGTGACCAGCCAGGAGA
Organism: Streptomyces silvisoli; assembly: GCF_029269905.1. NCBI lineage: Bacteria > Bacillati > Actinomycetota > Actinomycetes > Kitasatosporales > Streptomycetaceae > Streptomyces > Streptomyces silvisoli. Next base: position 327,983 of record NZ_JARJBC010000003.1, read on the forward strand.
ACGCCTCGGTCACGGTACCCGCCGGGGCGTGCCGGTCCACCACCACGAAGGCGCATGCGAGGGACGGCGCGAGGAACAGACCGGACAAACCAGCCAAAGCAGTCATAGCTGGCACACCGGGCACGGCCACCAGCGGTACGTAGGCGAGCGCGAGACACAGCATCAGCGCCCGCAGCCTGCGCTCCGGCACACCGGACCAGCGCACCGCGCCGTAGACCACACCGCCGATCAGCGCCCCGACGCCCAGCGCGGAGAGCAGATAGCTGGAGACCATGCCGCCGCCGTGCGCGTCGGCGTAGGCGACCGCGGCGACCGCTATCGAACCGAGCGCCAGGCCCACGAAGAAGAACGAGCCGAGCAGCGCGAGCAGTCCGGGCGAGCGCAGCGGCCCAAGCCAGTGCGCCTCGCGCTCACCCGCCCGCCAGCGGCGGGACGGCTCGGTGGTGACGACCAGCAGCGTGCCGACGACACCGATCAGGGACAGCCCGACCAGCGCGGCGGCGGTGGAGGCGGTGGCGACGAGCAGGGTGACCAGCAGCGGGCCGACCGCGTACATCACCTCCTGCGCGGCGGCGTCCAGCGCGTACGCGCTGTGCACCTGGTCGGCGCGGTCCAGCACGCTCGGCCACAGGGCGCGCAGCCCGCCCTCCAGCGGCGGGGTGGCCACGCCCGCCACGGCCATCGCGGCGCAGGCGGCGGCGAGCGGGTCCGGACCCATGACGGCGAAGGCGGTCATGGCGGCGGCCGAGACCACCGCCCCGCCGAGCATCACCCGCGGCTGGCCGCGCTTGTCGACCAGGCGGCCCAGGGCGGGCTGGCCGATCGCGGTGCCCAGGCCGTAGACCGCGGACAACGCCCCGGCGAGGACGTAACTGCCGCCGTGGGCGCGGGTGAACAGTACGACCGCCAACGCGGCGGTGGCGTTCGGCAGCCGCCCGATCAGCGTTCCGCCCAGCAGCCGTATCGCGTACCGCGTGCGCAGCAGTTCCAGGTACGCCGTGGCCATACCCTCCCCGTTCTCCGTGGACGGACCTTCCACCCTCGGTAGTGTTACGTATAACTTACCCGTCATACGTAGCATGGCGCTCGGCCGCGGGTCCAGCCGCGGGACGCAGAAGGGACATGAACCGGTGACCGGGACCGACCGTCCGACCTCACGGGACGTCGCACGCGCCGCGGGCGTCTCCCAGGCCACGGTGTCGCTGGTACTCGGCGACAAGTGGCGTGGCCGGGTCTCGCAGCGCACCGCGGAGTCGGTGCGGTCGGCCGCCGCCGAGCTCGGATATCGGCCGAATATCGCCGCCCGGAACCTACGGCTGGGGCGCACGAGGACGGCGCTGCTGGTGGTGCCCGCACTCACCAACGACTACTTCGCCCGGGTGTACACCGGCGCGGCGCGGGTCGCGGCGCGCAACGGGGTCGGCGTGGTGCTCTATCCGTCCCCGGAGGGGGTCGGTCCGGCTCCCGACCCGTTCGGTTCCGCGCGGGCGGCGCTGGACGGGGTGATCGCCTCGTCCATGGCGGTCGGAGCGCTTGACGCGATCAGCGGCGATCCGGCGGCCGGGACGGCCGGGCTGCCGCTGGTGATGCTGGACAGCGAGCCCGGGGCGGCCGGTGCGGCGGCCACCGTCAACCTCGACCTCGCCGACGGCATGCGGCAGGTGATGGACCATCTGGGCGCCCTGGGCCATCGGCGGATCACGCACATCACGGCGGCGGTGGACTCCTGGACGTTCCATGTACGGCGGCGCGCCTTCGAGACCGCGATCGTCGGCCTGCCGGGCGCGGTGGCGGGCCGTGAGCCCGCCGGGCTGAGCGTCGACGAGGGCCTTCAGGCGGCCCGGCGGGCGCTCACCGCGCCGGGTCCCAGGCCGACCGCGCTGGTCTGCGACGACGACCTGCTGGCCGTGGGCGCGTGCAAGGCGGTACGGCGGCTGGGGCTGCGGGTGCCGGAGGACGTGTCCGTCACGGGTTTCGACGATCTGGCGCTGGCCACGGCGGTGGAGCCGGAGCTCACCACGGTCCAGCTCCCCGCCGACGAGGTGGGCGCCCGCGGTATGTCCGCCCTGCTGGGCGCGTTGGACGGCCGTCCGCCCGAGCCGCCCGACATCCTCCCCGTCCACCTGGCGGTACGCGGCACGACGGCCGCTCCCGCGGAGGGCTGAGGGGCGCCGCTCCCGCCGCCGCGAGGATCCTGTCGGGGCAAGGGTCCTCGGCCGCGGCTGGAACTTGGGGAGCGCACCGTCGTCCCCAGGGTAGGGCGGGCCGAACCCTCTGACCGCTCCGGCCTGAGCTGCGCTCAGCAACGCCGGTCCGCACTGCGGGGGTTATTCGACGTCGCAGCGGAAGGCGTTGGGGCGAACACCCGGCTCACCGGCCGCGGCGCCCTCGTGACGGGGCCTCAACGCCCAGGGAAGGCCCCGTGCTTGGTCACCCTCCGAGTCCACGGCTCACGTCGGCCCGCGGCGAGTTCGGCACCGCCGGTCTCCACCGCGGGAGTTGTTCGCCCCTGCGGCGGAAATCGCTGGGGCAAGCCCCAGCGCCCCCGGGCGCGGGTTGAGGCCAGCCTCAAATGCCCGGATGCGCCCGGGACTTCGTGGCGTGCCCGGAAGGGCCACCGCGACCGCCTTCGAGAGCCGCGGGCCCGCCCGCGCCGGGAAGGTGCGCGGGCTACTCCTCCGGCTCCGTCTCCGACGGCTCGGTGCCCTCGGGAGTGCCCTCGGGCGAGAGGAGGCGGGTGAGTTGGCGGCCGAGTACTCGGCGGAACTTGCGCTGTTGGGGGCGGGTGCGGTCAAGGACCGCGACCTCCAACTGCTCGGCGGTGAGCTGTCGTTCACCGCCGTTGTTGTCCCGGCTGAGCGACTCCACCGCCAGTCCGAGCGCCTCGGCGAGCGTCATGTCGTCGCGGTGCCGCTGGTCGAGGTAGCTGCCGATCTGGTCGGAGTTGCCACCGACCGCGACCGCGCCGTGTTCGTCGACGATCGAGCCGTCGTGCGGCAGCCGGTAGATCTGGTCCTCCTCCGGCGCCGAGCCGACCTCGGCGACGATGAGCTCGACCTCGTACGGCTTCTCCGCCGCGCTGGAGAAGATGGTGCCGAGCGTCTGGGCGTAGACGTTGGCCAGCCCCCGCGCGGTCACATCCTCACGGTGGTAGGTGTAACCCCGCAGATCGGCGTAGCGGACGCCGCCGATGCGCAGGTTCTCGAACTCGTTGTACTTGCCGACCGCGGCGAAGGCGATGCGGTCATAGATCTCGCTGACCTTGTGCAGCGCGCGGGACGGGTTCTCGGCGACGAAGAGGATTCCGTCGGTGTACTGCAGTACGACGACGCTGCGACCGCGCGCGATGCCCTTGCGGGCGTACTCGGCGCGATCCGCCATGGCCTGCTGGGGTGAGACGTAGAACGGCGTCGACACCGGCTATCCGTCCCTTTCTGTCTGTGTGGGAAGTTCCCGGATCCGACCGTTACAGAAGCGAGGCGCGGGGGCCGTCCGGCTCCTCGAGACGCCGCTCGTGGACAGCCCGGGCGACCTCCGAGACCTCGGCCTCCGTGAGCCGCCGGAAGCCCTCGTCGGTGATGACGGTGACGAGCGGGTAGATCTGCCGGGCGAGGTCCGGACCGCCGGTCGCCGAGTCATCGTCGGCCGCGTCGTACAGCGACTGCACGACCGCGGTGATGGTCTGCTGCTCCGTCAGGTCCTTGCGGTAGAGCTTCTTGAGCGAACCGCGGGCGAAGACCGAACCCGAGCCGGTGGCCGTGAAGCCGTGCTCCTCCGCGCGCCCGCCGGTCACGTCGTAGGAGAAGATCCGGCCCTTCTCGCGGTCCGTGTCGTACCCGGCGAACAGCGGTACCACCGCGAGGCCCTGCATGGCCATGCCCAGGTTGCCACGGATCATCGTGGACAGCCGGTTCGCCTTGCCCTCCAGGGAGAGCCCGGCACCCTCGATCTTCTCGTAGTGCTCCAGCTCCAGTTGGAACAGCTTGACCATCTCGACGGCCAGGCCCGCGGTTCCGGCGATACCGACCGCGGAGTACTCGTCGGCCGGGAAGACCTTCTCGATGTCCCGCTGCGCGATGACATTGCCCATGGTCGCCCGGCGGTCACCGGCGAGCACCACGCCGCCGGGGAACGTGGCCGCCACGATCGTCGTCCCGTGCGGGATCTCCAGCGCGCCCTGTACGGGGGGCAGCGTCCGGTTGCCGGGCAGCAGTTCCGGCGCGTGCTCGCCGAGGAAGTCCATGAAGGACGACGAACCAGGCGTCAGGAAGGCCGCCGGCAGACGCCCGGTACTACGAGTGTTGGCTTCCACACGTTTCCTTCCACGATGACTGCGGACCGTCTCCCTCTCCCCGGGGAGCGGCCGGTTTCGATCACTTGCCACGGACCATACCCCTGGCCGTGCCAGTCATCCGTCCCGCGTCCGGAACCTGGGCACCGGAGGCGGGACGGACGGCAGAGCGGCTACTGACCGCCCTTCTGTACGAACGAACGAACGAAGTCCTCGGCGTTCTCCTCCAGGACGTCGTCGATCTCGTCCAGGACGGAGTCCACGTCGTCCGAGAGCTTCTCCTGACGCTCCTTGAGGTCGTCGGAGGCCTGCGCCTCCGGGGCGGTCTCCTCGACCTCCTCGGTGGAACGCGTGGCCCTCTGCTGCCCGCCGGTGTCCTTGGTAGCCATGTGCACCTCACCCCGATCGCCCGCTCGGTTTGCATGTCCTACAAGATCAGACCCTACAAGCCGGGTCTGACATCGGCCCTGTTCTCCGGTGATCTCGCGGAACTCGCGGACCCTCGCTCACGTGCTTTCCACTGGTTCAACGTCCGGGAGCCACCCCGATGATTCCCGCAACCGCGCGGTTTCAGCCCCCGGACAACACCCGTACCAGGTCCTCCGCGGTACGACAGCGGTCAAGGAGTTCCTTGACATGGTTGCGGGTGCCGCGCAGCGGCTCCAGGGTCGGCACCCGTTGCAGGGAGTCCCGCCCGGGCAGGTCGAAGATGACCGAGTCCCACGAGGCGGCGGCCACGTCGTCCGCGTACTGCTCCAGGCACCGGCCGCGGAAGTAGGCCCTGGTGTCCTCCGGGGGCTTGATACGGGCCCTGGAGACGGCCGTCTCGTCCAGTAGCCGCTTCATCCGCCCGCGGGCCGCCAGGCGGTTGTACAGGCCCTTGTCGGGGCGTACGTCGGCGTACTGGAGGTCGACCAGGTGCAGCCGGGCCGCGTCCCAGTCGATGCCGTCGCGCCTGCGGTAGCCCTCCAGGAGCTCGCGCTTGGCCACCCAGTCCAGCTCGCCGGACAGGCTCATCGGATCGGTCTCCAGCCGCCCCAGGACGTCCTCCCAGCGGGTCAGCACGTCCCTGGTCTGCTCGTCGGCGTCGGTGCCGTAGCGGTCCTCGACGTACTTGCGGGCCAGCTCGAAGTACTCCATCTGCAGCTGCACGGCGGTCAGCGTGCGGCCGTTGCGCAGGGTGATCAGCCGTCGCAGTGTGGGGTCGTGGGAGACCTGGTGCAGGGTGCGCACCGGCTGGTCCACGGCGAGGTCCACCGCGATGAAGCCGTCCTCGATCATGGACAGGACAAGCGCGGTGGTGCCCAGCTTGAGGTACGTGGAGATCTCGGAGAGGTTGGCGTCACCGATGATCACGTGCAGTCGGCGGTACTTCTCCGCGTCGGCGTGCGGTTCGTCCCGGGTGTTGATGATGGGGCGCTTGAGCGTGGTCTCCAGGCCCACCTCGACCTCGAAGTAGTCGGCCCGCTGGCTGATCTGGAAACCGTGCTCGCCGCCGTCCTGGCCGATGCCGACCCGGCCCGCGCCGGTGACGACCTGCCGGGAGACGAAGAAGGGCGTCAGGTGCCGCACGATGTCCGAGAACGGGGTCTCCCGCTTCATCAGGTAGTTCTCGTGGGTGCCGTAGGACGCGCCCTTGTTGTCGGTGTTGTTCTTGTACAGGTGGATCGGCTGCGCGCCGGGCAGCTGGGCGGCCCGCTCGGCCGCCTCGGCCATGATCCGCTCCCCCGCCTTGTCCCAGAGCACCGCGTCCCGCGGGTTGGTGACCTCGGGGGCGCTGTACTCGGGGTGGGCGTGGTCCACGTAGAGCCTGGCCCCGTTGGTGAGGATCACGTTGGCCAGGCCGATGTCCTCGTCCGTGAGCTGGCTGGAATCGGCCGACTCGCGCGCCAGGTCGAAGCCGCGGGCGTCCCGCAGCGGGTTCTCCTCCTCGAAGTCCCAGCGAGCGCGGCGGGCCCGGTGCATCGCCGCCGCGTAGGCGTTGACGATCTGGGACGAGGTGAGCATGGCATTGGCGTTCGGGTGGCCGGGGACGGAGATCCCGTACTCCGTCTCGATGCCCATTACTCGCCGTACGGTCATGCGGCCCTCCTTGCCCGGCTCCGCCCGTCGGCGGCACCGTGTGGCGCGGTACCGACGAGCGTAGAACGCGGCGGCGGCAGTGGGGAGATCATTACAGTCATTCCTCGGCTTCCGGACGTCTGGCGGCCTGCGGGTGGCGCCCGCTGGGAGCCCCGGGAAAAGCGTCCGGCTGCGGGTACCGGAGTTCCGGTACCCGCAGCCGGCTGCCGTTCTACAGGTACTGCCCGGTGTTGGCCACCGTGTCGATCGAGCGGCCGGTGTCGGCGCCCTGCTTGCCGGTGACAAGCGTCCGGATGAAGACGATGCGCTCGCCCTTCTTGCCGGAGATGCGGGCCCAGTCGTCCGGGTTGGTGGTGTTGGGCAGGTCCTCGTTCTCCTTGAACTCGTCCACGCAGGCGGAGAGCAGGTGGGAGACGCGGATGCCCTTCTGGTTGTGGTCGAGGAAGTCCTTGATCGCCATCTTCTTCGCCCGGTCCACGATGTTCTGGATCATGGCGCCGGAGTTGAAGTCCTTGAAGTACAGGACTTCCTTGTCGCCGTTGGCGTAGGTGACTTCGAGGAAGCGGTTCTCCTCCGTCTCGGCGTACATCCGCTCGACCACGGACTGGATCATCGCGCCGATCGTCGCCTCCGGCGAGCCGCCGTGCTCGGCGAGGTCCTCGGCGTGCAGCGGCAGCGTGTCCGTCAGGTACTTGGAGAAGATGTCCTTGGCCGCCTCCGCGTCCGGACGCTCGATCTTGATCTTCACATCGAGGCGGCCGGGGCGCAGGATGGCCGGGTCGATCATGTCCTCGCGGTTGGAGGCGCCGATGACGATGACGTTCTCCAGCCCCTCCACACCGTCGATCTCGGCGAGCAGCTGCGGGACGATGGTGTTCTCCACGTCCGAGCTGACGCCGGATCCGCGGGTGCGGAACAGCGACTCCATCTCGTCGAAGAAGACGATGACCGGGGTGCCCTCGCTGGCCTTCTCCCGGGCCCGTTGGAAGACCAGGCGGATGTGCCGCTCGGTCTCGCCGACGTACTTGTTGAGCAGTTCCGGGCCCTTGATGTTCAGGAAGTAGCTCTTGCCCGCGGGCTGCCCGGTGACCTCGGCGACCTTCTTGGCAAGGGAGTTGGCCACCGCCTTGGCGATGAGCGTCTTGCCGCAGCCGGGCGGGCCGTACAGCAGCACACCCTTGGGCGGGCGCAGTTCGTGTTCCTTGAACAGATCCGGGTACAGGTAGGGGAGTTCGACCGCGTCGCGGATCAACTCGATCTGGTTCCCCAGCCCGCCGATCTTGTTGTAGTCGATGTCGGGCACCTCTTCGAGGACGAGTTCCTCGACCTCGCTCTTGGGCACGACCTCGAAGACGTAACCGGATCGGGGCTCGAGCAGCAGGGCGTCACCGGCGCGGATGTTGACGTCGAGCAGCGGCTCCGCGAGCCGGACCACCCGCTCCTCGTCGGTGTGCCCTATCACCAGGGCCCGTTCGCCGTCCTCAAGGATCTCCTTGAGGGTGACGATCTCGCCGACGCGCTCGAACTCCATGGCCGAAACCACGTTGAGCGCCTCGTTGAGCATGAGCTCCTGTCCGCGCTGGAGTTCATCGAGCTCGACGGTCGGGCTCACGTTCACCCGCAGCTTGCGGCCGCCGGTGAAGATGTCGGCCGTGTCGTCGTCGTTCGCCTGCAGGAACACGCCGAATCCGGCAGGCGGCTGGGCGAGCCGGTCCACTTCCTCCTTGAGGGCCACGATCTGGTCGCGGGCCTCGCGAAGGGTGTTGGCCAGCCGTTCGTTCTGTGCGGACACACCTGCCAGGTTGGTCTGCAGCTCGACGATCCGCTCCTCGAGAATCCTCGTGTGACGCGGAGAGTCGGCGAGCTTGCGTCGCAGGACGGCGATCTCCTGCTCAAGAAAGGCCACCTGGCTCGCGGGGTCCTCCGAACCCCGTGCGGGCCGGTTGCCACGGTTGATGTCGTCGTCGTGGGCTGCCACGGTCCTCACCTCCTCCAGGGGGAGCTGGACGCTTTCAGACCCTACCTGGGCCGGTGGGGGTTGAAACCCCTAGATCACAAACCCGGTCGGGGTGTGTCCGATCTTCACCCTTGCGCACGTCCCCACGCCAGGGAGATACCCACCCAACAACATCGGAAAGCGACCGGTTGTATCGTCGTTTCGGTCAACAGCCGCCAGGGGCTGTTACTTCCCGATGGACGAACGGCAGGCGAGGTACCCGTGAGCGACGCAGTCGGCGAGGCGCTGGAAGTCTGGATCGACCAGGACCTGTGCACCGGCGACGGGATCTGCGCGCAGTACGCGCCCGAGGTCTTCGAGCTCGACATCGACGGCCTGGCCTACGTGAAGGGCGACGACGACGAGTTGCGCACCGAGGCCGGCGCCACCGCCCCGGTACCGCTGCCGCTGCTGAACGACGTGGTGGACTCGGTAAAGGAGTGCCCCGGCGAGTGCATCCACGTACGCCGGGTCTCCGACGGCGCCGAGGTGTACGGCCCGGGCGCGGAGTAACGGTTCGACGGGCGGGGGGTGACGGCTCAGACACTCCCCGCATGCGGCCCGGGCACCGCGTTGAACCGGCCGTCGCGCCAGTCCCAGTCGAACTGCCGCCGCAGGTCCGGGCAGCAGCGCGGCACCGTGTCCGACGAGTAGCCGAGCAGGGTCGCGCTGACGGTACGACCGGTCACCGCGAGGTCCTGCACGCTGAGTTTGCGCGCCGGGTCCACCAGCGTGGCCACCACCCTCGGCGGCACGCCGGGGGACGTACCGGCGGAGAGCACGTAGACGCCGCTGGGCGGGGTTCCGAAGTCGGTGTGACAGCGCACCACCGCGACGGTGTCCGGGCGCCCGTCGCCCTCGATGTCGCCGGACGCCCTGGCGACCACGTCCACCGGGCCGCCACCGCAGTTGACCGGATAGTGCGCGGCGGCCGCGTCGGGACCGCTCCCGGCGTCCGTCGCCGAGGCGCCCGCCGGCCGGGTCAGGGTGGCGATCCCGATGACGGCGGCGACGGCCACACCGGTGGCGAGCCAGTGTGCCGGGTGGGTACGCGTGTGTGGGAGGTCCTGGCCTGCCGAAGGCTGCACGCGGCTGTCTCCTGGGGCTTGAGCCGAGCGGCTTGATCGTTTGGCGGTGCCCAGCATCGTGCCACACGTCACACGGCACCGGAACACCGGGTACCGGGTTCCTTACGGGTCCCGTTCCGGGAACGAAACGGCGCCGCCGCCGGTTCCCGTCTGATGCGGAACTCGGCGGCGGCGCCCGGGAGTTGGGGTGGCGCGGCGTTGCTACGCGGGCGGCGGCGAGCCCGCGCTGCCGCTGCCGGGGCCGGCGTAGTCCTCGCCGTACGCGCCCTTGGCGGGGCGGCGGCGGCGCATCGGCGGCTCCACGCCGTCGGCGAGGCGACGGGCGGTCAGCAGGAAGCCGGTGTGGCCGATCATCCGGTGGTCCGGGCGGACCGCGAGGCCCTCGATGTGCCAGGTGCGGACCATCGTCTCCCACGCGGTCGGCTCGTTGAACGTGCCGTGCTCGCGGATCGCCTCCACGGTACGGGCGAGCTGCGTGGTGGTGGCGACGTACGCGCAGAGCATGCCGCCGGGGACCAGCGCCTTGGAGACCGCCTCCAGGCACTCCCAGGGCGCGAGCATGTCCAGGATGACGCGGTCGACGTCGGTGTCCGAAAGGTTGTCCTGGAGGTCGCCGACGGTGAGCTGCCAGGCGGGGTGCTCCTCGCCGAAGTAGCGGCGGACGTTCTCCGCGGCGATCTCCGCGAAGTCGGCCCGGCGCTCGTAGCTGTGCAGCATGCCCTGGTCACCGACGGCGCGCAGCAGGAAGCAGCTGAGCGAGCCGGAACCGACGCCCGCCTCGACGACACGCGCGCCGGGGAAGATGTCGGCCATCGACAGGATCTGCCCCGCGTCCTTGGGGTAGACCACGGCGGCGCCGCGGGGCATGGACAGGACATAGTCGGGGAGCAGGGGTCGCAGCGCGAGATACGCGATGTTCCCCGTGGTACGCACAACAGTGCCCTCGGGAGCGCCGATCAGCTCGTCGTGCGGGAAGGAACCCTTGTGGGTGTGGAAGCTCTTCCCGGCTTCGAGCGTGAAGGTGTGGTGGCGTCCCTTGGGGTCGGTGAGCTGAACCTGGTCCCCGACCTGGAAGGGCCCGCGACGGCGGGCGGCACCGGTCGGTTCGGACATGTGACCAGGGTATCCGAGGTCTGAGGGGGTCTATGCCCGGGAGGGCTGCGCCATGGCCGCGACGAAGGCCCGCTCCACGTCCGCGGTGGACAGCACGCCGTAGATCTCGCCGGTGGGTTCCACGACCAGGTACTCGGTGGCGGGGGTGGCGCGCAGCGTCTCCAGCAGGTCCTCGCCGTCCAGTTCGGCGGAGACCCGCATTCCGGGCCGGAGTTCCTGAGTCAGCCCACTCACCGCGACCCAGGGGCGGCGGTGCTCCGGGACGCCGACGATGGCGGCCTCCCTGACCAGTCCGGTGGCCTCCCCCATGGCGTCCACGACCACCAGGGCGCGGGCACCCGCCTCGTGTGCCCGGCGCAGCGCCTCGGACAGCGGGGTCTGGGCGGTCACCGGCACCGCCCGGCGGGTCAGCGAGCGGGCCCGCAGCTCGGGCAGCCGCTCGCGCAGCCGGGCCATCCGCAGGCTGTTTCCGGCGCCGGTCCAGATGATGGCCGCCAGGATCGCGGCGAGCAGGGCGTCGGTGAGCGAGTCGGCGCCGGTCTTGGACTCGCTGACCCCGCCCGCGTAGCTGAGCAGCGGCAGCCCGACCAGGACCGCGACGGCGAGCGCCCGGCCGGTCCACGCGGCGGCCACGGTGCCGGTCATCGGCTTGCCGCTGATCTTCCACACCACCGCCCGAAGCATCCGGCCGCCGTCGAGCGGAAGGCCGGGCAGCAGGTTGAAGACGGCCACGATGAGGTTGCTGACCATCAGCCCGGCGAGCAGCACGCCGGGCACCGTGTCCGGCTCGACGCCGCGCATGCCGAGGTAGAACAGCCCGGCCAGCACCAGAGAAAGCAGCGGCCCGACGAAGGCCAGCACGAACTCGCGACCCGGGGTGTCGGAGTCCTTCTCGATCTCGGAGACCCCGCCGAAGAACTGCAACTGGATGCGGCGCACCGGCAGCTTGAAGCGCAGCGCGGCGACCGTGTGCGCCAACTCGTGTACCAGCACCGAGGCGTAGAAGGCGACCGCGAAGAACAGCGACACCAGATAGCGGAGGGCGCCGAGTTCCGGCAGCACCCGGTCGAGTTGGCCGCCGAACACCCAGGTGATCAGGGCGGCGACCAGGAACCAACTGGGCGCCACATAGACCGGGACGCCGAACGGGCGGCCCATCAGGATCCCGCCGCCGGTCTCCCGTGGCCGTTTGCCGTTGCCCCGGCCACCCCCGGGAGCCGCTCCCCCGGTGCCGGACTGCGGCTGCCCGCTCGTGTTCATGCGTCCCCTCGATCCCGGATCCTCCTGGCCCTGACCGATGATGACCGATCATGCGGTGCGGAGGCATGTGCCGTCGATGGTAACGACGAGTGGCGGACGGTTGTCAGTGGCAACCCGTAGGGTCGTATGCCATGACCAGCACCCCCGAGTCGGGCTCGGCCGCGCCGTGCGCCACGCCCGCGCCCCCTTCGTCGCTCTCGCCCTCGCGGGCGGCGGACTTCATGCAGTGCCCGCTGCGGTACCGGTTCCGGGTGATCGACAAGCTGCCGGAGAAGCCCAGCGAGGCCGCCACTCGGGGCACGGTGGTGCACGCGGTGCTGGAGCGCCTCTTCGACGCGCCCACGGCGGAGCGCACCGCGGTGCGGGCGCGGGCGATGGTGCCGGTGGAGTGGGAGCGGCTGCTGGCGGCGAAGCCGGAGCTGGCGGAGCTGTTCGCCGACGAGGAGGCGGAGCCGGGTACCGAGCGGTTGGCGCGTTGGCTGGAAAGCGCCGAGCGGCTGGTGGACCGGTGGTTCTCGCTTGAGGACCCGACGCGGCTGGAGCCCGCGGAGCGCGAGTTGTACGTGGAGACCGCGCTGGAGTCCGGGTTGGTGCTGCGCGGCTATGTGGACCGGCTGGACGTGGCGCCCAGCGGCGACCTGCGGGTGGTGGACTACAAGACCGGCAAGGCGCCCCGGCCGGAGTACGCGGCGGACGCGCTGTTCCAGATGAAGTTCTACGCGCTGGTGCTGTGGCGGCTGCGCGGTGTGGTGCCGCGCCGGCTGCAACTGGTCTATCTGGGCAGCGGCGATGTGGTGACCTGTGATCCGACGGCGGACGAGTTGCGGGTGGTGGAGCGCAAGCTGCTCGCGCTGTGGGACGCCATCCAGCGCGCCACCGAGTCCGGGGACTGGCGGCCACGGCCGAGCAGGCTGTGCGACTGGTGCGACCACCAGCCGGTGTGTCCGGCGTTCGGTGGCACTCCCCCGGTCTATCCGCTGCCCACCATGCGACGGCCACCCGGCGCGGGCGAACCGTCGTAGGGAAGAATAGGGGCGGCCTACCGATAGGAGATCACGTGGCAATCCGCGTCCTGCTGGTCGACGACCAGCCGCTGCTGCGCACCGGATTCCGGATGATTCTGGAGGCGGAGCAGGACCTGGCCGTGGTCGGAGAGGCCGGTGACGGTCTGCAGGCGCTGGACCAGGTGCGTGCGCTCCAGCCCGACGTGGTCCTGATGGACATCCGGATGCCGCGGATGGACGGCGTCGAGGCGACCAGGCAGATCACCGGGCCCGGCCGGGACGGTCCGGCCAAGGTGCTGGTGCTGACCACCTTCGACCTGGACGAGTACGTGGTCGAGGCGCTGCGCGCCGGCGCCAGCGGCTTCCTGCTCAAGGACGCCCCGGCGGACGAGCTGGTGCAGGCGATCCGGGTGGTGGCGGCCGGTGAGGCGATGCTGGCGCCGAGCATCACCCGGCGACTGCTGGACAAGTACGCCGGGCATCTGCCGTCCGGTGAGGAACCGGTGCCTCCGGCGCTGAACACACTCACCGAGCGTGAGGTCGAGGTGCTGAAGCTGGTGGCCCGCGGGCTGTCCAACGCGGAGATCGCGGCGGAACTGTTCGTGAGTGAGACCACGGTCAAGACCCATGTCGGCCATGTGCTCACCAAGTTGGGGCTGCGCGACCGCGTGCAGGCGGCGGTGTACGCCTACGAGAGCGGTCTGGTGCGACCGGGCGCCCAGTGAGCCGGTGAAGCCGAAAGGGGCCGGGGCGGCGTTCGCCCCGGCCCCTTCACGCTGTGCGGGTCAGCCCTTGACGCCCTTGCCCAGCTCCCAGTACTGGAGCTCGGAGGAGGCGTTCATCGCCCACTCGGTGCCGGTGATCTGGGACTGCGCGGCCAGGTACTGCTTGCCCTGCCACAGCGGCAGGAACGGCACGTCCTTGGCGATGTCGTCCTGGATCTCCTGGAAGGCGTTCACCGCCGTGCTGCGCTCGGCGACGGTGCGGGTCTGCGGCAGCAACTGCGACTCGATGGCGTCGTTGTGGTACGGGCTGCCGAGGAAGTTGTCCTTGCCGAAGAACGGGCCGATGTAGCTGTCCGGGTCCGGGAAGTCGGGGAACCAGCCCATGCCGTAGACCTGGTACTGGCCCTTGCGCTCGGCGGGCCGGAAGGCCGACCACGGCACGCCCTGGAGCGTCACCTTGAACAGGCCGCTCGACTCCAGCTGGTTCTTCAGCTCGGTGAACTCCTTGGTGGTGGACTCACCGTAGTGGTCCGTGGTGTAGCTCAGGGTCAGCGGGACCGGGGTGCTGATGCCCGCCTTCTCCAGGGTGCTGCGGGCGGCCGAAACGTTCGGATTGTTGTAGATGTTGAAGAACGAGTTGGTGTGTCCGGTGATGCCCTGCGGAACCATCGAGTACAGCGGCTGCGAGGTACGCGCGTACACATCCCGCACCAGGGCGGAGCGGTCGACGATCTGGGCGACCGCCTTGCGCACGGCGGGGTTCTTCACCGTCGCGTCGTTGGTGTTGAACACCAGGTAGCGGATTTCGGTGCCGGGCGCCTCGACCAGGTTGATGTTCTGCGAGGTGCCGTTGCTCAGCCCGGAGATCTCGTCCGGCGTCATGGAGCGGTTCATCACGTCGATGTGACCGGCCTTGAGCGCGGCCTCCATGTCGCTCGAACTCTTGAAGAACTTCAGCTCTATCTTGCTGTTGTTGAGCTTGGCGTTGCCCTTGTAGTGCGGGTTCTTCTGGAACACCGCCTCGTTGCTGGAGTCGAACGAGGCCAGCGTGTACGGGCCGGAGCCGAGCACCGAGGTGCCCGAGTAGACCTTGTTGGCCGGGTAGATCTTGCTGTCCACGATCGAGGCGGCCGGGGTGGCCAGCTTGAACGGGAAGGTGGCGTCCGGGGTCTTGAGGTGGAACACCACCGTCGAGTCGGTCGGTGTCTCCACCTTGTCGACGTTGTCCAGCAGCCCGGAGGGGCCGTTGGGGTCGCGGATCGCCAGCATGCGGTCCACGGAGAACTTCACGTCGGCGGCGGTCAGCGGGTCTCCGTTGGAGAACTGCAGCCCGGTGTGCATGGTGCACCGGTAGGTCTCGCTGAGCTGGTCGGTGAAGCCGCATCGCTCGGCGGCCTCGGGTACCGGGTCGGTGCCGGTGCGGGGGTAGCTCAGCAGCGTCTGGAAGGTGTTGCGCAGCACCGTCCACGCGGCGACGTCGTACGCGGCCGCCGGGTCGAGCGGAGCCGGGGCGTCCTTGGTCGCCTCGATCCGGTCGGTAGTGCCCACGACGATGGCATCGCCGCCGCCTCCACTGCTGCCGCTGGATCCACCGCACGCGGCGAGGGCGGGCGCGATCAGACCCACCACAGCCGGCAGCACCAGTAGCTTGCGATTCATCCTCGTTGGTCTCCCTGTTCGGCGCTGGTAGTTCACAGCTGCGGGTGGCGCTACGCCTGCGCCACCCGCTCCCCCGGATTTCTACGTCATCTTCTGTTGTTACTCGTCACCGGTGCCGTCGTAGAGGTGGCAGGCCACCCGCACCCCGGTCTCCGGCAGCAGCCGCAGCCGCGGATCCCGCGACTGTTCGAACTCCA
The DNA here is from genome assembly GCF_029269905.1 of Streptomyces silvisoli. Lineage (NCBI taxonomy): Bacteria > Bacillati > Actinomycetota > Actinomycetes > Kitasatosporales > Streptomycetaceae > Streptomyces > Streptomyces silvisoli. The sequence goes on from NZ_JARJBC010000003.1 coordinate 343,398, forward strand.
GCACAACGTGGCCCCCCTCGGCCTGCATGGCCACCACGCCGCTCCAGAACGGCTCGCGCGGCTGCGCGGCGGAACCCTCTTCGCGAAGGTTCCGGAGGTATTCCAGCACCTCTTCCTCGGTGTGCCCACGCCCGGGTGCGACTGTGAGCCGGGGGACGTCCGGTTCGGCGAGCGCGGCGAGGTCGGCGAACAGCGCCTTCTCCTTCGCGTACTCCTCCACGGGCATCTCCAGCCAACGCCGCTCCAGCAGCGCGCGCAGGTCACGCGCCTCCCAGCCGCAGGTCGCCAGCGCCACCGGGCACCGGGGGTGGAAGGAGCAGCCGAGCGGCGGACGGGCCGCGTCGGGGATCTCGCCGCGCGGCAGTTCGCGCGGCACGGCCCGGTTCGGGTCCGGTTCCGGGATCGCGGCCAACAGCGCCTTGGTGTACGGGTGTTTGGGGTCGGCGAAGACCTGTGCGGTGGGCCCGTACTCCACGATCCGGCCCAGGTACATGATCGCGATGTTGTCGCAGAAGAACTTCGCGCTCGCCAGGTCGTGGGTGACGTAGACGTACGTGAGGTCCAGGTCGCGCTTGAGGTCCAGCATCAGTTGCAGGATCTTGGCGCGCACGCTCATGTCGAGCATCGAGATCGGCTCGTCGGCGACGAGCAGTTCGGGCTCGGCGATGATCGCCCTGGCCAGCACGGCGCGCTGCTTCTGGCCGCCGGACAGGTCCGAGGGGTACTTGGTGAGATACCGCTCGGGCGGCGTCAAACCCACCCGGTCCAGGGCATCGACCACCTTCGCCTCATACTCCGCCTCGTCCTGGACGAGGTTGTGGATGAGCAGCGGGTGGCCGACCGCGGTACGGATGTCCATGGCCGGGTTGAGCGAGGCGTGCGGGTCCTGGAAGACCATCTGCAGCTTGCGCCGCAGCGGCCGCAGTTGACGCTCGCTGTACTGGGCGATGTCCTCGCCGCGGTACCGGATGGCGCCCGCGGTCGGCGAGTTGAGGCCGAGCAGGGTGCGCCCCAGGGTGGTCTTGCCGGAGCCGGACTCGCCGACCAGGCCGAGCACCTCGCCCTTGCGCAGGGTGAGGTTGATCCCGTCGACCGCCTTGACCGCTCCGGCACCGCGGCCGGTCACCCGGCTGAGGAAGCTGCCGCGCAGACCGAAGTGGACCTCGAGGTCCTCGATCTCGACGAGCGTCCCGGCCTCGGCGGACTCCTCGGCCGGCTTGTCCAGGGCTACGGCGGCGTCCGTGTCAGGCTTCGTCGGCAACGCTGATCTCCTTCACCGCGGCGAGCGGCTCGCGCCCGTCCGTTCCCAACTCGTCGGCCAGCGAGGGGTCCACCTCGATCGCCTGGTGCCAGCAGGTGCTGCGCACACCGGACCGCAACTGCGCCTCGGGCGGCTCCGCGGTCGCGCATCCCCGCATCGCCACCGGGCACCGCTGGTGGAACCGGCAACCCTCGGGGGGGTTGCCGAGGTCCGGCGGACTGCCCGGAATGTAGTGCAACCCGGTGGTGGACAGCGAGATGGTGGAGCGGAGCAGCTCCTTGGTGTAGGGGTGCTGCGGGTTGGCGAACACTTCGCGGGAATCGCCCTGTTCGACGATGTGCCCCGCGTACATCACCGCGACCCGGTCGCACGCCTCCGCGACAATACCTAGATTGTGCGTGATGAGAACCAAGGCGGTGTCAAAGTTCTTGCGGAGGTCCGCGAGAATTTTGATGATCTGCGCTTCAACCAGGACGTCGAGCGCGGTCGTCGGCTCGTCGGCCACCACGAAAGCGGGTCGCAGCACCAGGGCCAGGGCGATCATGATGCGCTGGCGCATACCGCCGGAGAACTCGTGCGGGTAGTTCTCGTAACGGCTGGGCGGAATGCCCATTCCGCGCAGCGCCTCCAGCGAGCGCTCCCGGATCTCCTGCTTGGACAGGCTCTTTTCGTGGGTGCGCAGGGTCTCCTCGAACTGTTCCGAGATCTTCATCAGCGGATTGAGCCGGGTCATCGGCTCCTGGAAGATCAGCCCCAGTTCGGGGCCACGCCGCTTCTGCAGTTCCCTGGGCGTGAGTTCGACGAGGTTCGTACCGCGCAGCAGTACTTCGCCGTCGACGGCGGAACCGGGCGGCGTCAGTCCGAGCACACCTCGGCCGAGGGTCGACTTGCCGCAGCCGGACTCGCCGACCAGACCGAGGGTCTCTCCCGGCCGTACGTCGAAGCTGACGCCGTCGACAGCGCGGACCGGGCCGCGCTCGGTCCCGTACCAGACGCGCATGTCGCGCACGGACAGCACGGGTTCGCGGGCTTCGCCCGCGGCGGGCGCGGGCTGGGCGGCCGCATCTGTGGTGGTCATCGACCCTCCTTCGGGGTCTCGGCGGACTCGCCGTCCGACGCGGGGTCGGCGTCCGGCACGGATTCGGTGTCGCTCTTGGCCTCGGCGTCGTCGCTCTTGGCCTCAGCGTCCGGCTCGGCCTCGGACTTCGCCTCCGCGCCGGGCTCGGCTTCGGTGTCCGCTTCGGCCTCCGGCTCCGGCTCGGCCTCGGCGGTCGGCCCGGACTCCCGCTTGGCCTCGGCGTCCGGCTCGGGCTGGGCCTGCGGCTCCGGCTTCGCGGCAGGCTCGGGCTGGGCCTGCGGGGCCTCCTCGGCGGTAGCCGCCTTCGCCGCGGGCTCGGTCTCGACAGCCGCCTCCTGCGTCTTGGCGGCCGGTGCCCCGGCCGTGACGACGCGGCGGGTTCCGGTGCGGGCAGGGAGGATCACCCTGGTGATACGACGCTTGCGCAGTGAGGAGTTGAGGGTGTCGTTGAGGCCCTCGCCGACCAGCGTGAAGCCGAGGATCGCCAGGATCATGGCGATGCCCGGGAACAGCGCGGTCCACCACATGCCCGCGTTGACGTCGTCGATGGCGCGTTGCAGGTCATAACCCCACTCGGCGGCCTCGGTGGGCTGGATGCCCAGGCCGAGGAAGCCCAGCCCGGCCAGCGTGGAGATGGCGTCGGCGGCGTTCATGGTGGTGATGACCGGCACGGACTGCACCACGTTGCCGAACAGGTACTTGCGGATCACCACGGACGGCTTGGCGCCCATCGCCCGCGCCGCCTCCACGTACAGCGCCTCACGGGCGGAGAGCGCCGAGGAGCGCACCACCCGGAAGTACTGCGGGATGTAGACCACGGTGATGGAGAGCGCCGCGGTGACCACACCGCCGCCGACGACGCCGGAGAACACGAATCCGGCGACGATCGCCAGCAGCAGGTACGGGAAGGCGAACAGGGCGTCCATCACCAGTACCAGGATCCGGTCCAGCCAGCCGCCGAAGTAACCGGCCAACAGGCCGAGCAGCACACCGAGGATGAGCGAGAAGACGACGGCGAGCACCATCACCTCAAGCGCGGTGCGCGCGCCGTAGATGGTGCGCGAGAGCACGTCCAGGCTCTGCACGGTCGTGCCGAACAGGTGGGCACCGTCCGGCGCCCCCTGCTTGGGGAACGGCTTCCCGCCTGACTGGTACTGGGCGAATCCGTACGGCGCGATCAGCGGCGCGAACAGCGCCACCAGCACGAACAGTCCGGAGATCACGAACCCGGACCAGAGCATGAACTTGGGGATGCCGTGGGCCTGGGCGACGGGCGCGAAGGTGCGGCGCAGTCCGCGCAGTCGGCCCGGTTTGACGGTGGGCTTGGCCACCTCGTCCGCGTCCGTGGGCGGAAGCAGGGCTGTCTGGGTCATCAGTACCGCACCCTCGGGTCGATCAGTGCGTTCACGAAGTCGATGAGCATGGAGATCACCACGACCACCAGGGCGAAGACGGTGACGATGCCCTGCACCGCCGCGTAGTCCCGCGCGTTGATGTACGTGATCAACGCCTGTCCGATGCCGGGCCAGTTGAAGGTCTTCTCGGTCAGCACGGAACCGCCGAGCAGCATCGCGACCTGGAGGCCGAGCACGGTGACCACGGGCACCAGAGCGTTGCGGAAGGCGTGCCGGGTGACCACCGAGGTCTCCTTGATGCCGCGGGCGCGGGCCGCCTCCACGTAGTCGCCCTGGAGCGTCTGGATCACGTTCACCCGGATCATGCGGATGAAGACACCCACGATGATCAGGCCGAGCGTGACCGACGGCAGTACGAGGTGCTGGGCGATGTCGCCGACCGCGCCCCAGTCACCGGCGATCGCCGCGTCCAGGATCAGGATGTGGGTGGTGGTCGGTACGTTCAGGCCGACCAGCAGCGAGGACTGCCCCGAGGTCGGCAGCAGGTTCAGCCCGTTGGGCCCGAAGGCGAGTTGGGCCAGCAGACCCAGCACGAACGCGGGGGCGGCGTACGTGATGATGGCGAACAGCCGCCCGGTGACGTCGATGCCGCGGTCGCGGAACCGGCCGGCCACCAGCCCGACCGGGACCCCGATGACGGTGGCGACGAGCAGGGCGCCGAAGCTGAGCGAGAGGGTCGCTCCGCCGCGCTGGATGATGACGTCGCGGACGCTGAGGTTGTCGGAGAAGGTGGTGCCGAAGTTCAGGGTGGCGACCGACTTCAGGTACTCCCAGAACTGCTCGTACAACGGCTTGTCGAAGCCCGCCGCGTGCCTGCGGATGGCGAGTTCGGCCGCGGACAGCTTGCCGCCCTGGGACGCCGCGATGGGGTCGCCTGGCGCGACCCGCATCATGACGAAGACCAGAACCAGCAGGATGAAGACCATGGGTACCGCGAGCGCGATCCTGGTGAGGATGTAGCGGCGCAGCGACCCGGACTGCTTGCTCATAGGGGACGTCTTTCTTCACCGGGCGACGGGGCCGACCCGTGGCTGTCGCCATGGGTCGGCCGACGTCACATGCCGCTACTTGCTGAGTTCGTAGAAGCGGAACATCGACGGGTCGAGGGCCTTGTCGGTCCCCTTGACGCCGGTGCGGACGATCGCGGTCTGCTTGCCCTGCCAGACCGGAATGATCGGCGCGTCCTCCGCCTCGGTCTTCTGGATGTCAGCGAGGGCCTGGTTGCGGGCGTTCGGGTCGGTCGAGCTCTCTTCCTTGGCCAGGTCGTCCTGGATCTGGGAGTTCTGGTAACCGGTGCCCAGGAACGGCTGCTTGGTCAGGAACGGCGCCAGGTCGTCATCGGGGTCGGGGAAGTCCGGGTACCAACCCATCATGTACGAGGCGTAGTTGTCGGCCTTCTCGTCCTTCTGGTACTGCGTCCACTCGGTGGTCTGGACGTTCACCTTGAACAGGCCGCTGGCTTCGAGCTGCCGCTTGATGGTCGTGGCCTCGTCGGCGGAGGCGGGACCGTAGTGGCTCGGGGTGTAGAAGTACTGGATCGTGACCGGGGTGCTGATGCCGGCGTCCTTCAGCAGCTTGGCGGCCTTGTCCTTGTCGGGCGCGCCGTACTTGTCCTTGAAGGCCGGGATCTGGCCCTGGAGGCCGTTGCCCACCATCGAGTACAGCGGCTCCACGGTGCCGTTGTACGCGCTCTTGGCGATCTCCTCGCGGTCGATGAGCTGGGCGATCGCCTGCCGAACGGGCTTTTGGTCCGCAGGCTTCACCTTGGCGTCGAAGACGATGTAGCGCTTCTCCGTGCCGGAGCCCTGCACGACCTGGACGCCGCTGGCGCCCTGCATCGACTTGACGTCGGTGGGCGAGAAGGTGCGGAACGCGACGTCGACGTCGCCGGCCTGGATGGCCTGCTTCAGCGGCGAGGAGTCGGAGAAGTACTGGATGACGAACTGCTGGTTCTGCAGCTTGTCCGGACCCTTGTAGTCCTTGTTCGCCACGAACTCGGCCGACTGCTTGGCGGAGTACTTCGCCAGCGTGTACGGGCCGGATCCGACCACCTTGGAGCCGTCGAGGAGCTTGTCCTTGGGGTAGACCTTGCTGTCCACGATCAGTCCGGCGTCGGTGGCCAGGACCATCGGGAAGGTGGCGTCCGGGTTCTTCAGATGGAAGATGACCTGGTCGTCGCCCTTGGTCTCGGTGTGGTCCAGGTTGGCCAGCAGACTTGACGGCCCGTTGGGTGCGGCGATGCCGACCATCCGGTCGAAGGAGAACTTCACGTCATTGGCGGTGAGCTTGTCACCGTTGGAGAAGACAAGCCCCGCCTGGAGTGTGCAGGAGTAGGTCTTCGGGTCGGTGAAGCCGCAGGACTTCGCGGCGTCAGGCTCCGGCTTGTTTCCGCCGGTTGGGAGGTGCATCACCTTCTGGAAGACGCTGTCGAGAACCTCCCAGGAGCCGTAGTCATACGCGCCCGCGGGATCGAGGGACGACACCGTTTCGGTGGTGCCGACCACGATCGCTTTGCTACCGGACGCTGATCCCTTGTCGCCTCCGCATGCGGATACACCGATGGCCAGGAAGGCAACGGTGGTGGCAGCGACGACACGCTTCGTACGTGACATCTCGTGAATCCCCTTGCTCAAACGCCGATCGGTTGATTCGGCATTGACCAGCAAGGACCCTAGTGGGAACGCTCGACTCCGCTAAGGCACAGTGCAGTTGAGGCGATATCACGCACTGATAACGGCATGCCGCGTCCCGATATCCGAACACTGGAGCGATCTACTCTCCGTGTGACCAATCAGGACACAAGGGCAGCGGGCGAGAGGGCGGGATCAGACGGCGCGCCGACTGTCGACTGGGCGGGAATGTGATAAGTATCACGGAACCAACGGGCCGGACAGGCACGGAATTTCGGCCACCACATTCGTCACGGAAAACAGTCGGCCGACCGCCCACAGTTTCCGCCGCGCGCCCCGCCGAATTACCAGGCGCGCGGAAGTTGCACGGTCAGTGCGCGGCCGTGACCAGAGAGCGCAGAAAAGCGAGGTCCACCTCTTCGAGCGACCCCACGATGGTGCGGCCGGGGCCCGGCGCGATCGGCACCAGCGACGGTACGGCGACCACTCGGCAGCCCGCCGCCTCACCGGAGGCGACACCGGTGGCGGTGTCCTCCACGACCACGCATCGGGCGGGGTCCGCACCCAGCCCGGCGGCGGCCAGCAGGTACGGATCGGGGTGCGGCTTGGTGTGTTCGACCTCGTCACCGGCGACCGACAGGGCGAAGTTCTCCGGGCCCAGGGAACGCAGCACGGTGTCGATGATGTGCCGGTGCGAGGCGGAGACCAGCGCGGTGGGCACCTCGTGGGCGGCTAGTTCGGTCAGCAGCCGCCGGGCACCGGGCATCAACGGCACGCCGTGGCTTATGAGTTCGGCGAACCGCTTGTTGATCAGTACGGACAGTTCGGAGAGCGTCAGCTGGACTCCGGTCACGTCGATCAGATGATTGACGCTGCGGGTCATCGGGCCGCCGATGACGATCTGGCGGTGCTCCTCCTCCAGGATGTGCCCGAGTTCGGCGAAGACCTCGGACTCCGCCTTCCACCAGAATCCCTCGGTGTCCACCAGGGTGCCGTCCATGTCGAGGAGCACCGCCTGGAGGGCGGAGCCCTCGGCGCGGGCCGTCGTGACGGCGGGGATGCTGCTGGTCATCCGGGTCGCACCTCCGTACGGGGAACAAGAGGCCGGTCGCCTTCGCGACCGGCCTCCACCGGACCGTCCATTCTACGACGCTCGCGGATCAAGCGCGCATCTCGCCGATGGCGATCCGTAAAACCCCAGGTGAGGAGCCGGGGCCCCGGCCGGTTCACCCCGCCGTCCCCGCCGTCGTGGTCACTCAGCGCCACGGCGGCAGGACATTGCGCCACCCGGCGCCGGGACGTCGGCCGGTCCCCGCCGCGACAGCGAGCACCCCCACGGCGCGGTCCGGCAGTGCCACACCCGCCGCAGCCCCGGGGCAGGGCACCGCGGAAGGCCCGGGGACCGGGGGCGGCCCGCCAGATGATCCCGGGGGCAGGGACGCGTGGGGCCGGGGGCCGCGCCCCCGGCCCCCTCCCCCCGCGCGCTCAGCGCGCGTTGAAGTACTTGGCCTCCGGATGATGGATCACGATCGCGTCCGTGGACTGTTCCGGATGGAGCTGGAACTCCTCCGAGAGCCGCACGCCGATCCGTTCCGGTTCGAGGAGTTCCGCGATCTTCGCCCGGTCCTCCAGGTCGGGGCAGGCCCCGTAGCCCAGGGAGAAGCGCGCCCCGCGGTACTTCAGGGCGAACATGTCCTCCACGTCGGCCGGGTCCTCCCCGGCGAACCCCAGCTCCGCCCGCACCCGGGCGTGCCAGTACTCGGCGAGCGCCTCCGCGAGCTGCACGGACAGCCCGTGCAGCTCCAGGTAGTCACGGTAGGAGTCGGTGGCGAACAGTTCGTTGGCCGCGTCGGAGACCCTGCTGCCGACGGTCACCACCTGCAGGCCCACGACGTCCGTCTCCCCGGACTCCCGCGACCGGAAGAAGTCCGCCAGGCACAGCCTGCGGCCCCGGCGCTGCCGCGGGAAGGTGAACCGCGTCCGCTCGCTGCCGTCCTCGTGCAGGATGATCAGGTCGTCGCCCTTGGAGACGCAAGGGAAGTATCCGTAGGTGACCGCGGCCTCCAGCAGCCCGTCGGTCTGCAACCGGTCCAGCAGGCCGCGCAGCCGCGGACGGCCCTCGGTCTCCACCAGCTCCTCGTAGCTGGGGCCACCGGCCCGGGACTGCTTGAGGCCCCACTGGCCCTTGAACAGCGCGCCCTCGTCCAGCCACGACGCGTAGTCCTTGAGCGCGATGCCCTTGACCACGCGGCTGCCCCAGAACGGCGGGGTGGGCACCGGGTTGTCGGTGGCCACGTCGGAGCGGATCTGACCGTAGTTGGCCTCGGGCTCGTCGATCTCGACGGTCCGCTGCGCAACCCGGCGCGGCTTCAGCTCCGGCAGCGTCGCCCCGGGCACCCCGCGCTTGACCGCGATCAGCGCGTCCATCAGCCGTAGTCCTTCGAACGCGTCGCGGGCGTACCGGACTTCGCCCTCGTAGATCTCGTGCAGGTCCTGTTCCACGTAGGCCCGGGTGAGCGCGGCGCCGCCGAGGATGACCGGGTAACTGGCCGCCAGGCCGCGCTGGTTGAGCTCCTGGAGGTTCTCCTTCATGATCACCGTGGACTTCACCAGCAGTCCCGACATGCCGATGACATCCGCCCGGTGCTCCTCGGCCGCCTCCAGGATCGCCGAAACCGGCTGCTTGATACCGAGGTTGACCACGGTGTAGCCGTTGTTGGACAGGATGATGTCGACCAGGTTCTTGCCGATGTCGTGCACATCGCCGCGCACCGTGGCGAGCACGATGGTGCCCTTGCCCTCGTCGTCGGTCTTCTCCATGTGCGGTTCGAGGTACGCGACCGCCGCCTTCATCACCTCGGCGGACTGGAGCACGAAGGGCAGCTGCATCTGGCCCGAGCCGAAGAGTTCGCCGACCACCTTCATGCCTGCCAGCAGCGTCTCGTTGACGATCTCCAGCGCGGGACGTGCCCCCAGCGCCTCGTCCAGATCGGCCTCAAGGCCGTTGCGCTCGCCGTCGATGATGCGCCGCTGCAGCCGCTCCTCCAGCGGCAGCGCCGCCAGTTCCTCGGCGCGGCCCGCCTTGACCGACTTGGTGTCGACGCCCTCGAACAGCTCCAGGAACCGCTGCAGCGGGTCGTACCCCTCACGCCGCCGGTCGTAGACCAGGTCGAGGGCGACCTCTCGCTGCTCCTCGGGGATCCGCGCGACCGGCAGGATCTTGGCGGCGTGCACGATGGCCGAGTCGAGCCCGGCTTCGACGCACTCGTTGAGGAAGACCGAGTTGAGCACCATCCGGGCGGGCGGGTTGAGGCCGAAGGAGACGTTCGACAGTCCCAGCGTGGTCTGGACCTCGGGGTGGCGCCGCTTGAGTTCGCGGATCGCCTCGATGGTCGCCACCGCGTCCTTGCGGGACTCCTCCTGGCCGGTGGCGATGGTGAAGGTCAGGCAGTCCACGATGATGTCGCACTCGCGCACCCCCCAGTTGCCGGTCAGATCGGCGATCAGCCGCTCGGCGACCGCCACCTTGTGCTCGGCGGTACGGGCCTGGCCCTGCTCGTCGATGGTGAGGGCGATCAGCGCGGCGCCGTGCTCCACCGCCAGCTTGGTGACCTTCTGGAACCGGGACTCGGGCCCGTCGCCGTCCTCGTAGTTGACGGAGTTGATCACCGCGCGCCCGCCGAGCAGCTCCAACCCGGCCTGGATGACGGCCGGTTCGGTGGAGTCGAGGACGATCGGCAGGGTGGAGGCGGTCGCCAGGCGGCCCGCGATCTCCCTCATGTCGGCGACGCCGTCCCGGCCCACGTAGTCGACGCACAGGTCCAACAGGTGCGCACCCTCGCGGATCTGCTCGCGCGCCATCTCCACACAGTCGTCCCAGCGGGCGTCCAGCATGGCCTCGCGGAACTTCTTGGAGCCGTTGGCGTTGGTGCGCTCGCCGATCGCCAGGTACGAGGTGTCCTGCCGGAACGGCACGCTCTGGTAGAGGGAGGCGGCGCCCGGCTCGGGACGCGGGCGGCGCCCGGTGATCTCCTGGCCGCGAACCCGCTCCACGAGCTGGCGCAGGTGCTCGGGTGTGGTGCCGCAGCAGCCGCCGACCAGCGACAGGCCGTACTCGCGGACGAACACCTCCTGGGCGTCGGCGAGTTCCTCGGGCGTCAGCGGGTAGTGCGCACCGTCCTTGCCGAGCACCGGAAGGCCCGCGTTGGGCATCGCGGAGACACCCACCCGGGCATACCGCGACAGATAGCGCAGGTGCTCGCTCATCTCGGCGGGCCCGGTGGCGCAGTTGAGCCCGATCATGTCGATGCCCAGCGGCTCCAGGGCGGTGAGCGCGGCGCCGATCTCGGAGCCGAGCAGCATGGTGCCGGTGGTCTCCACGGTGACCTGGCACAGCAGCGGCAGGTCGACGGCCGCGGCGCGCAGTGCCCGGCGGGCGCCGATGATCGACGCCTTGGTCTGCAGCAGGTCCTGGGTGGTCTCCACCAGGATGGCGTCCGCCCCGCCCGCGATCAGTCCCTCGACCTCGGTCTGGTAGGCGTCGCGCAGCGCGGTGTACGGGGCGTGTCCCAGGGTCGGCAGCTTGGTGCCGGGTCCGACGGAGCCGAGCACCCAGCGTGGGCGGTCGGGGGTGGCGAAGCCGTCGGCGACCTCGCGGGCCAACCGGGCACCGGCCTCGGACAGTTCGTGGATGCGGTGGGCGATGTCGTACTCGCCGAGCGCGGCGAGGTTGGCGCCGAAGGTGTTGGTCTCGACGCAGTCGACGCCCGCGGAGAAGTACGCCTCGTGCACCGAGCGGACGATGTCCGGGCGAGTGACGTTGAGTACCTCGTTGCACCCTTCGAGGCCCTCGAAGTCGTCCAGTGACGGGTCCTGGGCCTGGAGCATGGTCCCCATCGCGCCGTCGGCCACCACGACACGGGTGGCGAGCGCCCTGCGCAGGGCGTCGGCTCGGGACTGCTGGGCGGTCTGCTGGGACGGCGAGGCCATGGACATGCTCCCTGGGATGCGACGGCTGTCGGCTTTGCGTGCCCTGTACAGGGGCACGCACCCGGCCAGGGTAACCGTCGTCGGCTTGGGTTTCGCCAGGCGTTTCAAGGGGTGGACCGACTCAATCAAGCCACCTCGCCCGTGGATCGGCCACCGCACCGCACCGCCGAGGGATTCGGGCTACTACGATGGGTGGTCGGCATCGCCCAATGGTGTTCAGCATTGCCGACCCTGTGCTGACGCCCGGCAGAACGCAGACGGAGGTTGCCCGATGGCAGGAAGCATCCAGTCGGTTGAGCGCGCGGCTGCGGTCCTGCGCCTGCTCGCGGGAGGCGAGCGCCGACTGGGCCTGACCGATGTGGCCTCCGCCCTTGGCCTGGCCAAGGGCACCACGCACGGCATCCTGCGCACCCTCCAGCAGGAGGGGTTCGTCGAGCAGGACGACGCGTCGGGCAAGTACCAGCTGGGCGCGGAGCTGCTGCGGCTCGGCAACAGCTATCTGGACGTGCACGAACTCCGGGCCAGGGCGCTGGTGTGGACCGACGACCTGGCGCGGGCCAGCGGGGAGAGCGTCTACCTCGGCGTGCTGCACCAGCAGGGCGTGCTGATCGTGCACCACGTCTTCCGCCCGGACGACAGCCGCCAGGTGCTGGAGGTCGGCGCCATGCACCCGCTGCACAGCACGGCGCTGGGCAAGGTGCTGACCGCGTTCGACCCGGTCGCCCACCGGGAGGCCCTGGAGCTGGAGCGGGAGCGCTTCACGCCCCGCACGGTGACGGCGGCCGACGAGTTGGAGGGGGTGCTGGACCTCACCCGGGCCCGGGGGTGGGCCGCCGACCTGGAGGAGACGTGGGACGGCGTGGCGTCCGTGGCGGCCCCGGTGCACGACCGGCGGCGGATGCCGGTGGGCGCGGTGGGCATCACCGGCGCGGTGGAGCGGGTGTGCGAGGACGGGGAGATAAGGGCCCGTCTGGTGGCGGCGGTCCGGGACTGCGCGCGCGCCGTGTCGCGCGATCTGGGAGGCGGACGCTTTTAGGATCTGACCGCTTTCCCGGCACGAAGGACCAACCGGACCTTCGGCGCTTTTGGAGTCCTGGGTCACTCCTAGGTTACGAACCCTTGACGCGTTTCCTACGGAGGATAAAACTGCCGTTCGGCGGTCGACAATGTCGAACACCGGACGGGACCCGGTCCGCCACTTTGGACGAAGACAAAGGAGTCGCGATGTCCAGCGGCCACATCTTCATCGGCGAGACCATTGGCACCGCCGTTCTCATCCTGCTTGGCGGTGGCGTCTGCGCCGCCGTCACGCTCAAGAAGTCGAAAGCCAAGGACGCGGGCTGGCTCGCGATCACCTTCGGCTGGGGCTTCGCCGTACTGGCGGGCGCCTACATAGCCAACGGCTACTCCGGCGGACAGCTCAACCCGGCCGTCACGATAGGCATAGCCATCAAGACCGGCGACTGGAGCAAGGTGCCGGTGTACCTCGGCGGCCAGCTGCTCGGCGCGATGATCGGCGCGTTCCTGGTCTGGGTGACCTACCTCGGCCAGTTCACCGCCCACCTCACCGACCCCGAGGTGATCGCCGGACACGACGTCGACCCGGCCGGCCCGGTCACCAGGGACGGCGCCCGCAACCCCGGCGGCCCGGTGCTCGGCGTCTTCTCCACCGGCCCGGAGATCCGCAACCCGGTGCAGAACCTGCTCACCGAGATCATCGCCACCACTGTGCTGGTGCTGTTCATCCTCACCCAGGGCATGACCAACGGACTGGCCCTCAACGGCCTGGGCATCCTGCTCACCTCGCTCCTCGTCGTCGGCATCGGCCTGTCGCTCGGCGGCCCCACCGGCTACGCGATCAACCCGGTACGCGACCTCGGCCCGCGCATCGTCCACAGCCTGCTGCCGCTCCCCAACAAGGGCGGCTCGGACTGGGGCTACGCGTGGATCCCGGTGGCCGGACCGATCATCGGCGCCGTCCTCGCCGGCGGCATCTACCACCTCGCTTTCGCGTAGGCCGTCCGCTAAGCCATTCGTATGAACCAGCCGCGCACCGCCGCCGAGACCTCAGACCCCAGGAGCACCCACGTGACCGACAACCACACCGCCGGGCCGTTCATCGCCGCGATCGACCAGGGCACCACCTCCAGCCGCTGCATCGTCTTCGACCGGGACGGCCGGATCGTCTCCGTCGACCAGAAGGAGCACGAGCAGATCTTCCCCAAGCCGGGCTGGGTCGAGCACGACGCCGCCGAGATCTGGACCAACGTCCAGGAGGTCGTGGCGGGCGCGCTGTCCAAGGCCGGGATCACCAAGGAAGACGTCAAGGCGCTTGGTATCACCAACCAGCGCGAGACCACCGTGCTGTGGGACAAGAACACCGGTGAGCCGGTGCACAACGCCCTGGTCTGGCAGGACACCCGAACCGACGCCCTGTGCAAGGAACTCGGCCGCAACGTCGGCCAGGACCGGTTCCGCCGGGAGACCGGTCTTCCGCTGGCGAGCTACTTCGCCGGCCCGAAGATCCGCTGGGTGCTCGACAACGTCGAGGGCCTGCGGGAGCGCGCGGAGGCGGGCGAGATCCTCTTCGGCACCATGGACAGCTGGGTGATCTGGAACCTCACCGGTGGCCCCAACGGCGGTGTGCATGTCACCGACGTCACCAACGCGTCCCGCACCCTGCTGATGAACCTCCAGACCCTGGACTGGGACCAGCGGATCCTGACCTCCATGGAGATCCCGGCCGCCGTGCTGCCGCAGATCCGCTCCTCCGCCGAGGTCTACGGCCACGCCAAGGGCGCTCTGGAAGGCGTCCCGGTCGCCTCCGCGCTCGGCGACCAGCAGGCCGCGCTGTTCGGCCAGACCTGCTTCTCCAAGGGTGAGGCCAAGTCCACCTACGGCACCGGCACCTTCCTGCTGCTCAACACCGGTGAGACCCCGGTCAACTCGTACAACGGCCTGCTGACGACGGTCGGTTACCGCATCGGCGACCAGGCGCCGGTCTACGCGCTGGAGGGTTCCATCGCGGTCACCGGCTCCCTGGTGCAGTGGATGCGCGACCAGATGGGCCTGATCAAGAGCGCCGCGGAGATCGAGACGCTGGCCAGCTCGGTGGAGGACAACGGCGGCGCGTACTTCGTCCCCGCCTTCTCCGGACTGTTCGCGCCGTACTGGCGCTCCGACGCACGCGGTGTCATCGCGGGCCTGACCCGCTACGTCACCAAGGCGCACATCGCCCGCGCGGTGCTGGAGGCCACCGCCTGGCAGACCCGCGAGATCGTCGACGCGATGAACAAGGACTCCGGCGTCGAGCTGACCGCCCTCAAGGTCGACGGCGGTATGACCTCCAACAACCTGCTGATGCAGACCATCGCCGACGTGCTGGACGCCCCCGTCGTCCGCCCGATGGTCGCCGAGACCACCTGCCTCGGCGCCGCCTACGCGGCCGGGCTGGCGGTCGGCTTCTGGCGGGACACCGATGAGCTGCGCGCCAACTGGCGCCGCGCGGCCGAATGGACCCCCCGTATGGACGCGGCCACCCGTGACCGCGAGTACAAGAGCTGGCTCAAGGCCGTCGAGCGGACCATGGGCTGGATCGAAGAGGAGCACTGAGACACATGAGCACCCTGCAGAGCGTCCCCACCCTCGGGACGCATCCGGCCAACGGCCGCAACCCCAGCCGCAGCGAGACCCGGGACCTGCTAAGCCACGCCACGTACGACCTACTGGTCATCGGCGGCGGGATCCTCGGCACCTCAGTGGCCTGGCACGCGGCCCAGGCCGGGCTGCGGGTCGCCATGGTGGACGCCGGCGACTTCGCCGGCGCCACCTCCTCCGCGTCCTCCAAGCTGGTCCACGGCGGTCTGCGCTACCTGCAGACCGGCGCGGTCAAGCTGGTCGCGGAGAACCACCACGAGCGCCGGGTGCTGGCCAAGGACGTGGCCCCGCACCTGGTCAACCCGCTCACCTTCTACCTGCCGGTCTACAAGGGCGGACCGGTCGGCGCGGCGAAGCTGGGCGCGGGTGTGTTCGCCTACTCGGCGCTGTCCGCCTTCGGCGACGGCGTCGGCAAGGTCATATCGCCGGCCAAGGCGCAGGCCGCCAACCCGGCGCTGCGCACCGACAACCTCAAGGCCGTGGCGGTCTACTACGACCACCAGATGAACGACTCGCGGGTGGCCGTCATGACGGTCCGCGCGGCAGCGGAGTCCGGCGCCGTGGTGCTCAACCACGCCGAGGTGACCGGTCTGCGCTTCGCCCAGGGCAGGGTGTCCGGCGCCGAGCTGAAGGACCGGCTGGACGGCACCGAGTTCGGCGTCAACGCCCGGGTGGTGCTCAACGCCACCGGCCCCTGGGTGGACCACCTGCGGGCCATGGAGGACAAGGGCGCCGCCCCGTCCATCCGGCTGTCCAAGGGCGCGCACATCGTGTTGAAGCGCAACTCGCCGTGGCGGGCGGCGATGGCCACCCCGATCGACAAGTACCGCATCACCTTCGCTCTCCCGTGGGAGGACCAGCTGCTGCTGGGCACCACCGACGAGGCGTACGAGGGTGACCCGGCGGAGGTGAGGGCCACCGAGTCCGACATCCACCAGATCCTGGACGAGGCCGCGTTCTCCATCCGCGACGCCGACCTGGACCGCTCGCTGATGACCTACGCCTTCGCGGGCCTGCGGGTGCTGCCCGGTGGTCCTGGGGACGTGTCGCAGGCCAAGCGCGAGACGGTGGTCACCGAGGGCAAGGGCGGCATGCTGTCCGTCGCGGGCGGCAAGTGGACCACCTACCGGCACATCGGCCGCACGGTGATGGACAAGCTCGCCAAGCTGCCGGGCAGCCCGCTCACCGAGGACATGCAGCCGGTGGGCGACCTGGTGCGCCGGGTGCCGCTGCCGGGTGTGGCCAACCCGAACGCGGTGGCGCACCGACTGCTGGTCGACCGGGAGCCCGGCACCCGCCTGGACCCGCTGACGGCACGCCACCTCGCCACGCACTACGGCGCGTTGTCGTTCGACATCGCCCGACTGGCCAACGAGGACCCGTCGTTGGCCGAGCGGATCCACCCGGACGGCCCGGAGATCTGGGCGCAGGTGGTGTACGCCCGCGACAACGAGTGGGCTGAGACGGTGGACGACGTGCTCCGTCGCCGCACCACCTTGACCATCCGCGGCCTGGACACCGACGAGGTGCGGGCCAAGGTGGAGGAGCTGCTGGCGAAGCGCGGCTGACGCGTTTCACCGCGAGGGCCCGGGAGCTTGCTCCCGGGCCCTCGCTTGTTCCGGCTGGAGGTCCGGGGGGCACCCCCGGAAGTGACACAGTCCGGCAGACTGCTGCGATGGACGTCTACGAATCACTTGTCGACGTGGTCGGCAACACCCCGCTGGTACGGCTGAACCGGATCGCCTCGGGCCTCGCCGCCCCCGTCTACGCGAAGTTGGAGTACGTCAACCCGGGCGGCAGCGTCAAGGACCGCATCGCGCTGGCCATGGTGCGGGCCGCGGAGGACGCCGGACAGCTGCGGCCGGGCGGCACCATCGTGGAGGCCACCTCGGGCAACACCGGGGTGGGGCTGGCCATGGTGGCGGCGCAGCGCGGCTACCGCTGTGTGTTCACCCTGCCGGAGAAGAGCAGCGCCGAGAAGGTGGCGGTGCTGCGCGCCTACGGTGCCGAGGTGGTGGTCTGCCCCGGCGACGTGCCCCGTGAGCACCCCGACCACCCGAGGTCGGCGGCGGAGCGGATCGCGCGCACGACTCCCGGCGCATGGCTGGCCGACCAGTACAACAACCCCGCCAATCCCCGCGCGCACCGCGGCAGTACCGGCCCGGAGCTGTGGCGGCAGACCGACGGGCGGATCACGCACCTGGTGGCGGGCGTGGGCACCGGCGGCACGATCAGCGGCACCGGCGGCTACCTCAAGGAGGTCAGCGGCGGGCGGGTACGGGTGATCGGCGCCGACCCGGAGGCCTCCGTCTACTCCGGCGGGCCCGGCACCGCGTACGCGGTGGAGAGCATCGGCCTGTTCCGTCACCCGGAGACGGTTGACGACTCCTGGCCGGAGTCGTTCGACACCGATGTGGTGGACCGGTTCGAGCGGATCGGCGACCGTGAGTCGCTGCTGACCGCTCGCCGACTGGCCCGCGAGGAGGGGCTGTTGGTGGGCGGTTCGGCCGGTACCGCGGTGGCCGCCGCGCTCCGGGTCGCCGCCGGGCTCGGCTCCGAGGACCTGGTGGTCGTGGTGCTGCCTGACTCCGGCCGCAACTACCTGAGCAAGGTGTACGACGACGAGTGGCTGCGGGAGCAGATCGGTGACACCCCGGCTACCGCCACCGTGGGCGGGGCATAATAAGCCGATACATCGGAGGTCTGGGACGAGGAGGTCGCTGATGGCGGTCACCGACGAGGCGATCGAGAAGATCAAGGAAATGATCGTCTCCGGCGCACTGCGACCCGGCGACCGGCTGCCGAAGGAGAGCGAACTCGCGGCGGAGCTGGGACTGTCCCGCAACTCGCTGCGCGAGGCGGTGCGCGCCCTGTCACTGATCCGGATCCTGGACGTCCGGCAGGGCGACGGCACCTATGTGACCAGCCTCGACCCCCAACTGCTGTTGGAGGCGCTGAGTTTCGTGGTGGACTTCCACCGCGACGACACGGTACTGGAGTTCCTCGCGGTGCGCCGGATCCTGGAGCCCGCCGCGACCGCCCTGGCGACCCCGCGGATCAGCGCGGCCCGACTCGACGCCCTTGAGGAGCAGTTGGACGCGCTGGGGGCGCGGCCCTCGGTGGAGCAGTTGGTCGCCTGCGATCTGGAGTTCCACCGCGGCATCGTGCAGTCATCGGGCAACTCGGTGCTGTGCTCGCTGCTGGACGGCCTGTCCGGACCGACCACCCGGGCCCGGGTGTGGCGCGGTCTGACCCAGGAGGACGCCGTGGAGCGCACCCTGCGCGAGCACCGCGCGATCCTCGGCGCACTGCGCGCCCGGGACGCGGAGGCGGCACGTTCCTGGGCGACGGTGCACATCGCGAGCGTGGAGCAGTGGCTGCGCGCGACGCTGTGACCGCGGGCGTCAGTCCGGACGGTTGAGGCCGTAGACCCGGGCCGCGGTACCGCCGAGCACCGCCGCCCGCTCTGTGGGGCCCAGATCGGCGACGCACCGCTCGGCGAGCGCGAGCACCTGGCCGTAGCCGGCGGCCAAGGTGCACACCGGCCAGTCGGAGCCGTACATCACCCGCCCGGGGCCGAAGGCGTCCAGGACGTGCCGGGCGTACGGAAGGATCCGCTCCGGCGTCCAGGACCGCCAGTCGGCCTCGGTGACCAGGCCGGACAGCTTGCAGACGACGTTCGGCGCGGCGGCCAGCTCGGTGATCAGACCGGCCCACGGCTGCCACTCGCCGCGCGCCACGGGTGGTTTGGCCGCGTGGTCGAGGACGAAGACCAACTCCGGAAGCTCCCGTACGGTGTTGACGGCGGCGGGCAGTTCGCGCGGGGTGACCAGCAGGTCGTAGACCAGGCCCGCCTCCGCGACCCCTGCCAGGCCGTGCCGTACGTCGGCGCGGCACAGCCAGCGCGGATCGGGCTCGTCCTGCACCTGGTGCCGGATCCCGGCCAACCGGTCGCCACCGGTTGCGGCGGACAACCGGGCGAGTCGGTCGCCGAGTCGGGAGTCGGTGAGGTCGGCCCAGCCCACGACCGCGGCGATCCGGTCCGACTCCCCCGCCAGCGCCAGCAGTTCCTCCGTCTCCGCCGAGGAGGAGCAGGCCTGCACCACAACGGTGGCCTGGATGTCGTGGGCGTCCAACTCCGGTGCCAGGTGGTGGAGATGGTAGCTGCGGCGGATCGGGTCGGCCCACGGCCCGTCCATCCAGGGCTGCTCACGCCGGGACAGGTCCCACAGGTGGTGGTGTGCGTCGACGCGCATCGGTCACCCTTCGGTCGGCAGCGGAACGCTCTCGCCCAGCAGTCCCCGGTCCACCAGGTCGTACCACAGCGCGTCGGGGATGTGCCGGCCGAACAGGGCGGCGTTGTTCCGCACTTCGGCGGCACCGGCCGCGCCCACGACAGCCGCCGCCACGGCCGGGTGCCCGAACGGGAAGCGCAGCGCCGCCGCCCGTAGCGGCACGCCGTGCCGCGCGCACGCGTCGCGTAGCGCCAGCGCCCTGGCGACGAGGTGCGGCGGTGCCTCCCGGTAGTCGAACGGCGCCCCCGGCCCGGGGTCGGCGAGCAGGCCGGAGTTGTAGACCCCGCCGACCACGACCGAGGTGCCCCGCCGTAGGCACACCGGCAGCAGGTCGGCCAGCGCGGACTGGTCCAGCAGCGTCCAGCGCCCCGCGCAGAGCACCACGTCGACGTCGAGGTCGGCGACGAACCGGGCCAGCGGACCGCTGTGGTTCATCCCGAAGCCGATCGCGCCCACCGTCCCGTCCGCGCGCAACTCGGCCAGGGTGGGGAAGGCCGTCTCATGCACCTCCCGTTCCCTGCCCTCCACATCGTGCAGGTAGACGATGTCGACGGCGTCCGTGCCGAGGCGCGCCAGGGACGCCTCCAGGGTGGCCAGGACGCCGTCGCGGGTCAGGTCCCACTCGCGGGCGCGCGGCGGGGTGTCGACGAACCCCTGGCCGTCCACCGCCTCCCCGGGCGCCAGGGGGCGCAGCCTGCGGCCGACCTTGGTGGACAGCAGGTACGTGCCGCGGTCCCGTCCGGCCAGCACCCGGCCGAGCCGCTCCTCGGCCAGGCCCAGCCCGTAGTGCGGCGCGGTGTCCAGGTAGTGGCATCCGGCGTCCAGCGCCGCGTCGACCACCGTCCGCGCGTCGTGCTCGGTGACCGCGCGGTAGAGGTTGCCGAGCGGGGCGGTGCCCAGGCCGAGCGGCGGAACGTGGACGTCCGAACCGCCCAGCTTTCTGAGGCCGGTGGGGTGCGGCACGCCGGACCCCACTCAATCCTGCCGCTCGCCGCTGGCGAAGCGGGAGATGACCAGGGCGACGATGATGATCGCGCCGTTGAGGAACTGGTTCCACAGCGGTGGCACTCCGCCCAACGTCATCACGTTGACCACCAGTTGCAGGGTGAGCACACCGGTGAGCGCGCCGAACAGGGTGCCGCGGCCGCCGCTCAGGCTGATGCCGCCGATCACCGCCGCGGCGAACACCTGGAAGATCCAGCCGTTGCCCTGGGTGGCGGAGACGGATCCGTAGTGCCCGGTGTACAGCACACCGGCGAAGGCCGCGAGCACACTGCCCAGGCACAGTACGGTCCAGGTGACCCGGTCCACCCGGATGCCCGCCGCCCGTGCGGCCTCCGGGTTGCCGCCGATCGCGTACAGCGCCCTGCCGTGCCGCAACCAGGCCAGCGCGCAGCCGCCCAGCGCGTACAGCGCCAGGCAGATCCACACCGCGGCGGGCACCCCGAGCCAGGCGGCCGCTCCGAGGTAGGAGAAGGAGCCGGGGACGGTGACGATCGACTGCCCCTGGGAGATGCCTACCTGCAGTCCGCGCAGCATGGTGAGCATGCCGAGGGTGGCGATGAACCCGTTGACCCGGAGTTTGAGGATGAGGAAGCCGTTGACGGCGCCGATGGCGAGCCCGACCAGCAGGCAGAGCGGCACCGAGGTCCAACCGGGCAGCAGTCCGAGGCCGTTGAAGCGCCCGCCGTGCGCGGGCAGCACCAGCCACATGGCGATGACCGGCGCGACCCCGATGGTCGACTCCAGTGACAGGTCCATCCGCCCGCTGATCAGGATGAGCGCCTCGGCCAGCACCAGCAGGCTCAGTTCGGTGGACTGCTGGACGACGCCGACCAGGTTGTCCGTGGTCAGGAAAGCGGGCGAGACGATGAACCCGATGACGCAGAGCACCAGGACCACCGGCAGCAGTGAAAGGTCCCGCAGCCGGGCCAGGTCGGGCCGGGAACCACGGCTCATGGCACGGTCCCGGCCCGGTGGGGCGTCGGCGGCCAGTGGTCGGGTGGTGTCGGTCATTGCCCGCCTCCCTGTCGCTCGGTGACGCCTTCCATGGCCGCGACCAGTGCCTGGTCGGTCCAGCCGCGGTCGAACTCGGCGACCACGCGCCCGTGGAACAGGGCCAGCACCCGGTCGCACACCCGTAGGTCGTCCAGTTCGTCGGAGACGATGACCGCCGCCCGACCCGCCCCCGCCACCTCCCGCACCACTGCGAGCAGCGCCTCCTTGGACCTGACGTCCACGCCCGCCGTCGGCCGGATCGCCACCAGGCAGCGCGGCTCCCTGGCCAGGGCGCGGGCGATGACGACCTTCTGCTGGTTGCCGCCGGACAGCCCGCTGACCGGCTGGTCGGGACCCGCCGTCTTGATGTCCAGTGCGGCGATCGCGCGGCTGGCGAACGCCCGGGTGCGGGACGGCAGTACGGTCCCCCAGGGGCCGAGTTGGTCGGCCACGGTGAGGGTGGCGTTCTCGGCGACGCTGCGGTTGAGCACCAGGCCCTGCCGGTGCCGGTCCTCGGGTACGTAACCGATCCCGGCGGCCAGCGCGTGCGGCACGCTGCCCGGGCGTACGGTGCGCCCGCACACCGTGATCCGTCCGGCGGTGGGCCTGCGCAGGCCCACCAGGGTCTCGCCGAGCGCGCTGCCGCCGCTGGCGGTGGCCCCCGCGACGCCCAGCACCTCGCCGCGCCGCACGGCCAGGTCCAGCGGCTCGAACTGACCGTCCAGGCAGAGCCGTTCGGCCCGTAGGACGGTCTGCCCGGCGGCCGGGGCCGCGGTCGCCGGAGCGTGCCAGGAGGTGCGGTGCGCCGGGGTCTCGCCGGTCATGGCGGCCACCAGCTCCCGTTGGGCGAGGTCCGCGACGGGGGCGGTGAGCACATGGCGGGCGTCGCGGTAGACGGTGACGGTGGTGCACAGCTCGTACACCTCCTGGAGGTGGTGCGAGATGAACAGGAACGCGACGCCCTGCTGTCGCAGTTCCCGCAGCCGGGCGAAGAGGCGCTGGATGCCGTCCGCGTCCAGTTGGGCGGTGGGCTCGTCCAGGATGATCAGCCGGGCGCCGAAGGACAGCGCGCGGGCGATCTCCACGAACTGCCGCTGCTCCACGCTCAGTTCCCCGGCACGCCGGGCCGGGTCCACCTCGACGCCGTACTCGGCGAGCAGCGCGCGGGCCCTGGAGCGCAGCCTGCCCCAGCGGATCAGGGCGCCGCGCTGGTCGAAGCGGTTCAGGAACAGGTTCTCGGCGACGGTGAGGTCGGGAACGACCATGGATTTCTGGTAGACGCAGGCCACTTCGGCCTGCCAGGCCGCGCGGTCCCCGGGCACGGGGGCGGGCAGGCCGCGGAAGGCGACGGTGCCCGCGTCCGGGCGGTGCAGTCCGGTCAGTATCGACACCAGGGTGGACTTGCCCGCTCCGTTGCGTCCCACCAGCGCGTGCGACTCGCCGGGGCGTACGGTCAGTTCGACGCCGTCGAGCGCCACAGTGGAGCCGAAGCGCTTGACGATGCCCTGTGCGTGGACGGCGGGGGGTGCGTCCATCACGGCTGCCTGCGCAGTTGGTTGGCCCACAGCTTCGGGTCGTCCACGTTGGCCTTGGTGACCAGGGGCGCGGGCAACTGGTCCTCCAGGCCGTTGGGTATGGCGACGATGGTCGACCCGTGGTCGGTGGCGCCCGGGTGGAAGCTCTTTCCGGCGAGCGCGGCCTTGGCGTAGTAGAGCGCGTACTCGGCGTACAGGTCGGCGGGTTGGGCGATGGTCGCGTCGATCTTTCCGGCACGGATGGCGTCGAACTCCTGTGGGATGCCGTCGTTGGAGACGATCGCGATGTGGCCCGCGGTGCCGACCGGTTTGAGCAGGCCCTTCTGCTGGAGCAGCGCCAGGGTCGGCTGGAGGAAGACGCCGCCCGCCTGCATGTAGATGCCGTTGATGTCGGGGTGTTGGGCCAGGACGCTCTGGAGCTTGGCGGAGGCCACATCACCCTGCCAGTTGGTGGGCAGCGCGAAGACCTGGGTCCGGGGGTACCTGGTCTTCATGCAGTCGCCGAACGCCTGGGAGCGGTCCCGGCCGTTGACGGAACTGAGGTCGCCCTCGAACTCCACGACCCTGCCCCGCCCGCCCAGCCGCTGCCCGAGGTACTCGCACGCCTTGGTGCCGTAGGCGCGGTTGTCGGCCCGCACCACCATGTAGACCTTGCCCTTGTCGGGCCGGGTGTCCACGCTGACCACCGGGATCTTCCTGGCGGCCAGTTCGCCGAGTGTGGAGGCGACCGCTCCGGTGTCCTGTGGGGCGATGACCACGGCCTTGGCGCCCTGGTCGATGAAGGCGTGCACATCGGCGACGAGTTTGCCGATGTCGTTCTGCGAGTTGGAGACCGGAAGGGCGGAGACGACACCGCTCTTGACGCCCTGGTTCACGTACTGCGCGTACGAGTTCCAGAAGTCGCTGTCGGCACGCGGTAGATCGATGCCGACCTTGCCGGAGGCGCCCGCGGCGGTGCTACCGCGGTTGCAGCCCGCCAGCGCGACGACGGCCAGTAGGGCGGCACACGCCGCCGCGGCGGTTGAATGAAGTCTCATGGGGACCTGCCTTTCGCTGTGCGCGCCGAGGTGCGTTGGTGGCGGTGCCCGCGGCCGGCGGCCGCTGATCGACACCGTGGCACCGCCGGACCGCGTGGGTTGTGGTCGCTCGCCGCGACCCGGCGGAGGCCGGACCGCTACCGCGTGAGCGGCCGCGGTCTGACCCCTTGCATGCCGCCGTCGACGGCCAACGCGGTCCCCGTCACCGCTGACGCGCCAGGACCGGCCAAGTAGGCGACGGCGTAGGCCACTTCGTCCGCCGTGACCAGCCGTCCCATCGGCTGGCGTGCCTCCAGCGCGGCCCGCTCCGCCGCCGGGTCGGCGGCCTGGTCGAGCAGGCGACCCACCCAGGGGGTGTCAGCGGTACCGGGGTTGACGCAGTTGACCCGTATCCCCTCGCGCACATGGTCGGCGGCCATCGCCAGGGTGAGCGAGTACACCGCCCCCTTGCTGGCGCTGTACAGGGCGCGTTGCGGCAGGCCCGCGGTGGCGGCGATGGAGCAGGTGTTGGTGATGGACGCGGCGCCGGGCCGCTCGTGCGCGGCGCGCCGCAGATGCGGCAGGGCGGCGCGGGCGGTCCGCACCATTCCGAGGACGTTGACGTCGAGCACCCGGTGCCATTCTTCGTCCGGGTTGTCCTCCACGGTCCCGACGCTGCCGATTCCGGCGTTGTTGACCAGGATGTGCAGGGCGCCGAGTTCGCCGGCCGCCTCGGCCACGGCGGCGCGCACCGCCTCGTCGGAACTGACGTCGGCCTTCAGCGGCAGGCATCCGGTGGGGGCGCCGGACGGGTCCCGGTCCAGCACGGCGACCCGGGCACCGCGTGCGGTGAGCAGGGC
Source organism: Streptomyces silvisoli (assembly GCF_029269905.1). Lineage (NCBI taxonomy): Bacteria > Bacillati > Actinomycetota > Actinomycetes > Kitasatosporales > Streptomycetaceae > Streptomyces > Streptomyces silvisoli. The sequence goes on from NZ_JARJBC010000003.1 coordinate 368,132, forward strand.
GGCGGTGGCGGCGCCGATACCGGAGGCGCCGCCGGTGACCAGGGCGGCGAGCCCGGTGAAGTCATCTGGGTGCGGCATCAGTTGGCCTCCTTCGCGGTGGCGGACCGGGCCCGCCAGACGGGTCCGTCGGGGTAGCGGTGGGCGGCCAGCGACTCTGGGCGCATCCGGGCCGAGAAGCCGGGCGCGGTGGGCGCGCGGTAGCGGCCGCCCTCGATGACCACGGGGTCGGTGAAGTGCTCGTGGAGGTGGTCGACGTATTCGATGACCCGGCCGTCAAGGCTGCCGGAGACCGCCGCGTAGTCGAACATCGCCAGGTGCTGGACGAGTTCGCACAGTCCGACGCCGCCCGCGTGCGGGCAGACCGGGACGCCGAACCTGGCGGCGAGCAGCAGGATCGCGATGTTCTCGTTCACCCCGGCGACCCGGGCGGCGTCGATCTGCACGAAGTCGACCGCCCCGGCCTGGAGGAGCTGTTTGAAGACCACGCGGTTGGCCACGTGTTCGCCGGTGGCGACCTTGACCGGCTGACCGGCGCGTACGGCGGCGTGCGCCAGGATGTCGTCGGGGCTGGTGGGTTCCTCGATCCAGTACGGGTCGTACGGTGCCAGCGCGCTCATCCAGCCGAGGGCGTCGGAGACGTCCCATCTCTGGTTGGCGTCCACCGCGATGCGGATGCCGGGGCCGACCGCCTCCCGGGCCAGCCGCATCCTTCGTACGTCGTCGGCCAGGTCGGCGCCTATTTTGAGCTTGATCTGGCCGAAACCGTCGGCCACCGCCTGCTGGGCCAGTTTGACCAGCTTCTCGTCGGAGTAGCCCAGCCAGCCGGGCGAGGTGGTGTACGCGGGGTAGCCGCTCGCCTTCAACTCCGCGACGCGCGCGGCCCTTCCGGGCATCGCGGCGCGCAGGATGTCCAGCGCCTGCTCGCGGTCGAGGGCGTCGGTGACGTACCGGAAGTCCACCAGGTCGACGATCTGCTCCGGCGGCATGGCGGCGAGGAACTCCCAGACCGGCAGGCCCGCCCGTTTGGCGGCCAGGTCCCAGACGGCGTTGGTGAGCGCACCGGCCGCCATGTGCGTGACGCCCTTGTCCGGCCCCAGCCAGCGAAGTTGGGAGTCGCGCGTCAACCGCCGGTGGAATCCGCCCAGATCGCCGACGACGCTGTCCACCGCGCGGCCTTCGACGTGGGGGCGCAGGGCTCGGATGGCGGCGGCTGCCACCTCGTTGCCGCGTCCGATGGTGAAGCAGAAGCCGTGGCCCTCCAGACCGTCCGGCGCGTCGGTGCGCAGCACCACGTACGCGGCGGAGTAGTCGGGGTCGGGATGCATGGCGTCCGAGCCGTCCAGCCGTTCCGAGGTGGGAAACCTGATGTCGTGGACCGCGACCTCGGTGATGGTCGGACTCATACATCCCCCAGAAAGACATCGGATCTTTCCTTGGCCCTCCGATGTATAGCGCTACGGCTTCTCTCGGGTCCATAGGTGTGCAGCAAATTCAACGAGAAGACGCAGGGTGACACCTCGGATGTCTTGCGGTGGCGGGACTACGCCTCCATCGGCAGTCGGTGGAGGCGGGGAGACCGGTCCGGGTTGGCTCACTAGTGCCTAGGGCTGCGGACCCAGGCGGCGAAAGCCGTAGGCTGGTGGCGCAAGAAAGACCAGACACACGTGCCCCGGTCCCCGGGGCGCCGCAGGACAGCAAAGCCGCGGTGGCGCACAGCCGCCGGGGCCGGAAGGAGGCGCTGGGTGATCGAGCTCGCGGGGGTACCCGAGCTGATCGACCCGGTCATGGTGGCCGCGTTCGAAGGCTGGAACGACGCCGGAGACGCCGCGTCCGCCGCGGTCGCGCACCTGGACCGGGAGTGGAAGGGCGAGGTGTTCGCGGCCCTCGACGCCGAGGACTACTACGACTTCCAGGTCAACCGGCCGACCGTATGGCTGGACGGCGGCACCCGGAAGATCACATGGCCCACCACGCGGCTGTCCGTGGTCCGTGTCCAGGGCCCCACACCACGCGACCTGGTCCTGGTCCGGGGCATCGAGCCCAGCATGCGCTGGCGCTCCTTCTGCAACGAACTCATGGGGTTCGCCCACGAGTTGGGCGTGGAGATGGTGGTGATCCTGGGCGCGCTGCTCGGCGACACCCCCCACACCCGCCCGGTACCCGTCACCGGCGTCACCTCCGACCCGGACCTGGCCCGCACGCTGAACCTTGAGGAGTCCCGGTACGAAGGCCCGACGGGCATCGTGGGCATCCTCCAGGAGGCCTGCACCCACGCGGGCATCCCCACGGTGAGCCTGTGGGCGGCGGTGCCGCACTACGTGTCCCAGCCGCCGAACCCGAAGGCGACCCTGGCGCTGCTCAACCGCCTGGAAGACCTGATCGACCTGCGCATCCCGCCGGGCGAGCTACCCGAGGACGCCCGCGCCTGGCAGCTCGGCGTCGACCAGTTGGCCGCCGAGGACAGCGAGGTCGCCGAGTACGTGCAGACGTTGGAGGAGGCCCGGGACACCGCCGAACTCCCCGAGGCCTCGGGCGAGGCGATCGCCCGGGAGTTCGAGCGCTACCTTCGCCGCCGGGACGGCCAGCCCGGCTCGCACGCCACCGAGAGCGGGGAGACCGGTCCGTTCCTACGCGGCCCGCAGCTCGCCCGGGACGATGAGCGGGCGGACCAGGAGGACGGCGACCCGGAGCCCCCCGAAGGCCCGGAGGAATCCGGCCAGTAGCCCGTGCGTGATGTGTGAGGGGCGCCCACCAGTGGTGGGCGCCCCTCACACATGAGTAGAACCGGGTGCCCCGGACCGGGGCACCCGGTTGCCGATACGTTTCTTCCGTTCTCTGTCCGGGCCGCCCTACAGCGCGACGCCGAGCAGCGCGTCCACCGCCCGGGAGACCAGTCCCGGCGCGCTGGTGTCCGTACCGCCCTCGGCCTCCTGCGCCGCCGCCCAACGGTCCACGGCGGCCAGCGCGGCGGGTGCGTTCAGGTCGTCGGCGAGCGCCTCGCGGATCTCCTCGACCAGCGCGTCGGCGGACGGCCCGTCAGGACGGGACACGGCCGCACGCCACCGGTCGAGCCGTGCCTCGGCCCCCGCCAGCACCTCGCCGGTCCACTCCCAGTCGGCGCGGTAGTGGTGCGCCAGCAGGGCGAGCCGTATGGCGGCCGGGTCGACGCCGTCCGTGCGGAGCTTGGAGACGAAGACCAGGTTGCCCTTGGACTTGGACATCTTCTCGCCGTGCAGGGCGACCATCCCGGCGTGCACGTACGCCTTGGCGAACGGGAACTCACCGGTCAGCACCTGGGCGTGCGAGGCGCCCATCTCGTGGTGCGGGAAGGCGAGGTCGGAGCCGCCGCCCTGTACGTCGAAGCCCATACCGAGGTGGTCCAGCGCGATGGCCACGCACTCGATGTGCCAGCCGGGTCGGCCGGGCCCCAGCGAGCCTCCGTCCCAGCTCGGCTCACCGTCGCGAGCGGCCATCCACAGCATCGGGTCCAGCGGGTTCTTCTTGCCCGGCCGGTCCGGGTCACCGCCGCGCTCCGCGGACAGTCGGCGCATGACGGCCGCGTCCAGCCCGGAGACCTTGCCGAAGTCCGGGTCGGACTCGACGGAGAAGTAGACGTCGCCGTCGAGTTCATACGCCGCGCCCGCGTCCCGCAGCCGCTCAACCAGCGGCACGATCCCGGGAATGGCCTCCACCGCGCCGATGTAGTGCCGCGGCGGCAGCAGCCGCAGGGCCGTCATGTCCTCGCGGAACAGAGCGGTTTCGCGCTCGGCGAGCTCGGTCCAGTCGATCCCGGTCTCGGCGGCCCGCACCAGCAGCGGGTCGTCGACATCGGTGACGTTCTGTACGTAGTGGACCTGCCGCTTCGTGTCGAGCCACACGCGCTGCACGAGGTCGAACGCGGTGTAGGTGGCCGCGTGCCCCATGTGGGTGGCGTCATAGGGGGTGATGCCGCATACGTAGATGCGGGCTACGGGACCGGGGTCCAGGGTTACCAGACCGCCCGTCGCGGTGTCGTGGAGGCGGAGTTCGCGTCCCCTGCCGGGCAGGGCGGGAACCTCCGAAGCGGGCCAGGCATGCATGCCTTGAGCCTAACCGGATGCGCGTTCCGGATACGACCCGGGACCAGCAGGGATGGCCGGATTCACGGTCTTGTGTTCTGCGGCCTGATGTGATCCACGGCCACACCCTCACGGCCGAAGGGCCCGAAAAGCGGCGAGGACGTCAGACCGGCGGCCAGGGAATCGCGGGCCAGCGCCCGCTCGGCTCCGGATGGCGGCCGGTGGTCAGCAGCGTTTCCACCCGGGCGCGCAGCGCCGCCAGCTCGGCGTCGGTGAGCAGAGGGGACAGCCGCTCGCCCAGGTCGTCGCCAAGGGCCTCGGAGAGCCTCTGAAGCGCCGTACGGGCGTCCTCGGTGAGTGGCTCGCCCGCCCAGCCCCACAGCAGGGTGCGCAGCTTGTCGTCGGTGTGGAACGAGACGCCGTGGTCGATGCCGTACAGGTGGCCGTCCGCGGTGGGCAGCAGATGGCCGCCCTTTCGGTCGGCGTTGTTGATCACGGAGTCGAGCACGGCGAGCCGCCGCAACCGCTCGTCGTCGGCGTGCACCAGCAGCGCGGTGCGCCCCTCGCCCACCTCGGCGAAGGCCACCGCCCTCCAGCCGTCGCCGGGCTCGTCGTCCTCGACCAGCGCCAGTAGCTCGGCGCCGGGGTCAGCCTCGATCCACAGCTGGCACATTCCCTCGCCGTACGGGCCGTCGCGCAGCACGGTGGGCGGCACCAGGTCCCAGCCGGTGGCATCGGAGACCAGGTAGGCGGCCACCTCACGGGCGGCCAGCGTGCCGTCGGGGAAGTCCCACAGCGGCCGCTCACCGGCTATCGGCTTGTAGACGCAGTTGGCCTTGCCGCCGTCGTACTGCACGGTGCAGTACAGCACCGCGTTGGAGGCCTCCCGCACCTGTCCTCGGACGGTCAGCTCGCCCTTGGCCAGCAGCTCCACGCCGCCGGCACCCTGCGGGCGAGCGGACCTCAGCCCGCCCGGCGGTACCCGTTCTGGCGCGGGCATACGTGTCCTTCCGGATCGAGGGGCAGGCTGCACAGCGGGCACGGCGGACGGCCCGCGGAGACCACGTCCAGGGCCCGTTTGGCGAACGACCTGGCCTGCGCCCCGGTCAGTCTCACCCGGAGCATCGGCGGGCCGTTCTCCTCATCCTGGAGCAGCATCTCCTCCGCCGCCTCCAGGTCCTCGGAGGACAGCTCGGAGTCGGCGTCGATCTCCACCAGCGCCTGGGCCTCAAGGATCATTCGCTCGGCGGTGGTGTCCCAGGCCAGCGCCATGGTGCCGACCCGGAACTCCTCCTCCACGGGAGTGTCGAGCGGCGCGGTGTCGTTCAGCTCGGCCGGTGCCACCGCCGGTACCGCGGCGCTGCCGCCGCTTCGCCGTACGACCTCGTCCAGCAGCTCGTCGATGCGCTCGGCCAGCGCTTCCACCTGTGTCTTCTCCAGCGCCACAGTGGTGGTGCGGCCGGCCGCGGTCGCCTGGAGGAAGAAGGTGCGCTGACCCGGCTGCCCGACCGTACCGGCCACGAACCGGTCCGGCTGCTCGTAGAAGAACACCTGACGGGGCACGTCCCGCTCCGTTTGCTCGGCTGTCTGTTTACTTGCTCGCTTCACGTACCAGCACGTGATCGAGCGGAATCCGCGGCACCACCCTACTGCGGAAGCCGATCACGGTGCGCCGGTGGCTCCGCCGACCACCGCGTCGTCACCACCTGCGAACGGTGCCGCCGGGCGGGGCAACAGCCCGGCGAACTCCCCTGTGTCTCCGAGGCGCAGCAGATACGGGCGCACCGGCGTGTACCGGATGGCCGTGATGGAGCAGGGCTCCACCGACAGCCGTTGGAAGAGGTCGAGGTGTATTCCCAGCGCGTCCGCGGCGATCGACTTGATGATGTCGCCGTGCGAACAGACCAGGTACATCGCGTCCGGGCCGTGGCGCTCCTCGATCCTGGCGTTCCACTCCCGCACCGCGTCGACGGCGCGAGCCTGCATGGCGCGCACCGACTCCCCCTCGTCGCCCGGGAAGACGGCGGCCGACGGATGCTGCTGGACGGTCTGCCACAGCGGCTCGTCCGCCAGCTCGGCGAGCTTGCGGCCGGTCCAGTCGCCGTACCGGCACTCGCCGATCCGGTCGTCGGTGTGGCTGGGCAGCTCCGGCCGGGCGTCCAGCAGTGGGCGCACGGTCTCGCGGCAGCGCTGGAGCGGACTGGTGACCACGGCGGTGATCGGCAGCTCGGCGAGCCGCCCGGCGAGCGCCGCCGCCTGGGCGCCGCCACGCTCGTCCAGGCCCACACCGGGGCTCCATCCGGCGAGAACTCCGTCGGCGTTGGCGGTGGACCGGCCGTGCCGGACCAGGATCACGATGGGCATGGTTCCGAGCGTACGGCCACGGTCCGACAACGCAGAAGCGCCGAGCGCGATCTTCCGGTCCCCGTGTGGTGGCCGGACGGGCAGCGGAAGCGCTGGTTCGTTGGCTCTGGAGGGTGACTCGCGGACACGGTGACATGCCGCCCGAAATCCGGGTGAATCGCGGGGGGTTGGCCGCCGCGGGCCGCCTCTTGGCCGCGGTGCCGGTCCGCAGCGGCCCACCTCCCTGGCCCAGCCCACGTGCTGTATCGGTTCTCCACCCATCACAGCTGGGTCGTACGGCGTAACCCTTCGTCCCGCGGTGCGTTGTGTTCGGTGACGGCCGTGGCGGGGAAGACGCCCGAGCCCCCACCACGGCCGCAGAAACGTCACCACACCGCGTCCGCCCGTCCACCGCGCACCACCGTCCGGTCCGGTACCGCCTCCCCCGCACACGCCCCAACGCCGTCAGTGGGGCTGGGTAAGGTGCGATGGGATCGGTGGTACGCCAGGGGACGGGATCGCGAAGCAGTGAACATGTTCAGCAAGGCCGCCAGACGCCACCCGACGACCGCGCGGCCGGGGCCGGCCGGCTCCGACTGGTCCCCGTACGATCGCCTCGACGACGCCGCCCGCGCCTACTTCCTGCACGCCGACATCGCGTTGGAGGCGATCGGGGGCGTGCTGGGCCGCCGCCGGGTGCGCGGCTTCACCCTGGAGCGGGTGGTCGACCTGACGGAGTCCGGTGCCTCGGTCTGGCAGGAGGCGGCGGTCTGCGACGGTCGGCGGCTGATCCTGTGGCACAGCGAGGAGTTGACGGACACGGCCGCCCCGGGCGGCACCGTGCTGGACTCCTCGATCCAGGTGCTGCCACTGGACGCCATCGGCCACGTGGGGATGCGCACCCTGGTCGGCCGCGACGAGCGGGGGCAGCGGGTGGACCGCGGGGTCTATCTGGTGCTGGCCACGGCGACGCCGCACGAACTCAGCGCGGTGCAGACCGATCCGGACTCCCCGGTGGCCTCGGCGCGGGTCCGCCCCGAGGCGTTCCGATTCAGCAAGTCCCTTGAGGACGGCGGGCCGGGGCAGATAGCGCGACTGATCGAGTTCGGCAGGCTGTTGGGACGGCTGGTGCCGGGCTGACGCCGCGGGGGTCCTGTTGGGCCGCTGGGCGGCTCCTGTTCAGGCTTCGGCTGGCTCGGCGGCGCCGTAGGACCGCCGAGCCAACCGATGGTCGCGGATCAGGCCAGTCCGGCGCGCTCGACGGCCTCAACTCCGGCACGCAGCGCGGAAACCCGCTCGTCCAGGGTGAACCCGGCGGGCGAGAGGGTCAGCGTGGTCACGCCCGCCTCGGCGTACGCCCGCATCCGGTCGGCGATCCGGTCGACCTGGCCGAGCAGACAGGTCTTGTCGATGAGGTCGTGCGGCACCGCCGCGGCGGCGCCCGCCTTGTCGCCGGACAGGTACTTGTCCTGGATCTCGGCGGCTTCCTTCTCGTAACCCATGCGCTGGGCAAGGCGGTTGTAGAAGTTCTGCTTCCGGCTGCCCATGCCGCCCACGTACAGCGCGGTGTAGGGACGGAACTGGTCGGCCAGCGCCTGGATGTCGTCCCCGATCGCGATCGGCAGCGTCGGGCAGACGTCGAAGCCCTCCAGCGTCTTGCCCACCCGCTCACGACCGGCGCGCAGCGAGGACAGCGCGGTCTCCTCCAGGTGCTCGGCGGCGGGGAAGATCAGCAGCGCGCCGTCGGCGATCTCGCCGGTCTGTTCAAGGTTCTTCGGGCCGATCGCCGCGATGTACAGCGGGATGTACTCACGCACCGGGTGCACCGTGAGCTTCAGAGGCTTGCCCGGGCCGTCGGGGAGCGGCAGCGTCCAGTGCTCGCCCTGGTGGGAGAGGCGCTCGCGGGACATCGCCTTGCGGACGATCTCCACGTACTCACGGGTGCGGGCCAGCGGCTTGTCGAACTTGACGCCGTACCAGCCCTCCGAGACCTGCGGTCCGGAGACGCCGAGGCCGAGCCGGAACCGGCCGCCGGACAGCGAGTCCAGGGTCGCCGCGGTCATCGCGGTCATGGCCGGGGTGCGCGCCGGGATCTGGAAGATCGCCGACCCGACGTCGATGCGCTCGGTCTGCGCCGCGACCCAGGACAGCACGGTCGCCGCGTCCGAGCCGTACGCCTCGGCGGCCCAGCACACCGAGTAGCCCAGCCGGTCCGCCTCGCGCGCCACGGCGAGGTTGTCCGCGTCCATTCCGGCGCCCCAGTACCCGAGGTTGATCCCGAGCCGCATTCCGCTCGCCATACCGCTCCCCTTACTGATCAGTAACGTCGTCCTCTCCGGGACTGTAGCGCGGACCGCGCCGATCGGCGCCTGTCGGATGTGCCACACCGCCACGCGACCGGCCGGCGAGCGTCCACGTTCCCCGTGCCCGGTCAGCCCGGCCGACACGCCACCTAGAGGCGCTCCCCGGCCCCCGGGCCGAAACGGCGAACCGTACACCCCGCCCCGGGCAACACCGCGCCGCGAACCTCAGTAGTCTCACCCGGCATGGAGCAAAGGCATCTCGGCCGTACCGGGCTGCGCGTCTCGCGACTCGGGCTCGGCACCTTGACCTGGGGGCGTGACGTCGAGGAACGGGAGGCCGCCGACCAGTTGAAGACTTTCTGGGAGGCTGGCGGCACCCTGGTCGACACCGCGGATGTCTACGCCGACGGGGGCTCGGAGTACCTGCTGGGCCGACTGCTGGAGAACCTGGTACCACGCGACGACCTGGTGATCGCCACCAAGGCGGGCAGCGTCCCGGACCCCGACCGGCGGTTCGACTGCTCGCGCGGGCACCTGCTCTCCGCCCTGGACGCCTCGCTGCACCGACTCGGCACCGACCACGTCGACCTGTGGCAGGTGCACGCCTTCGACCCGGCGACGCCGCTGGACGAGACGCTCCAGGCCCTCGACATCGCGGTCGCCTCCGGCCGCGCCCGGTACGCGGGGGTGTCCAACTTCTGCGGCTGGCAACTGGCCAAGGCCGCCACCTGGCAGTCGGGCGCCGTCGGCCGCACCCGGCTGGCCGGGGTGCAGATGGAGTACTCGCTGCTGCAGCGCGGTGTCGAACGCGAGGTGCTGCCCGCCGCGTTGGACCTCGGCGTCGGCCTGCTCCCCTCCTCTCCGCTCGGCCGCGGCGTCCTCACCGGCAAGTACCGGAACGGCACACCGGCGGACTCGCGCGGCGGCTCGGAGCACATGGCTGCGTTCGTCGCGCCGTACCTGGACGAGACCGCGCGCCGGATCGTGGACGCGGTGGTCACGGCCGCCGACGGTCTGGCGGTCAGCCCGTTGCATGCCGCCCTCGCCTGGGTACGGGACCGTCCCGGAGTGGCCGCCCCGATCCTCGGTGCCCGTACCGCGCAGCAGCTCAGCCAGGCGTTGTCAGTGGAGGCCCTTACGCTTCCGGATGAGATCAACCAGGCGTTGGACGATGTCTCGGCGCCGGTGCATCGCTATCCCGACCACGACTGGAGCACGCTGTGACCTACAGGCGTCGCCCCAGCCGAGCAGCGAACGGAGCAAGGCAGTGAGCACGGACCGTACCCCGGCCGAGGACGCGAACCCCGCGGCCCACCCGACCGGGCAGCCCTCGGAGGAGCTGGCCCGCCTCGCCGAGGCGGTACGGGCGATAGAGCGCGGCGACCACACGGCACCCCGAACCGAGCGACCGGCACCGCCCGAGCGTCCCGCCGCTGAGGCTGCGCCCGCGGCCGCCCAGCCGTCCGCGTCCGCCGCCGTGCGCCCGGTCGCGCTGTCCGGCGAACCGGTAGAGGCGGCCCGCCAGGTGCTGGCCCGTGGCAGCGCACCGCAAGCCCTCGCGGAACCGGCCGTGGACCGGCTCGGCGAGCGGGCCGGAGAGCTGCTGGCCGAGGACCCATGGCTGGTGCTGTCACTGCCCGGCGTGCGGGTCGACCAGGCCGACGGCTTCGCCCGGACGCTGCTGGGCGCCTCCTGCCGTCCTGATGACGAGCGGCGCGGCCGGGCGGTGGTCGGCTGGCTGCTGGAGCGGGCCGCGGAGGCCGGGCACACGGCACTCGAGTGGTCGGTGCTGACCGCGGCGCTCCAGAAGCAGTCGGTCTCCGACCCGGACGGAACGCTGCGCAAGGCCGTGGAGGACGGCCAGTTGATGGTCTTCCACGACGAGCAGGAGGGCGCGGCGCCCGATGACGAGGCACCGGTCACCTTGCTACTGGGACTTGACCGCTACGCGCTCGCGGAAGAGAGCCTCGCGGACGGTCTGGTAAGACTGTTGAACACCTTTGAGACGGCCGCGACCCCCTGGGAGCCATCCGAGACCGAGTCGCCCTCCCCATCGGCGACGCAACTGATCCTCGCCGTCGCCGGAAGCGGCCTGACCGCGCACACCGGCGGCGAGGCCGCCCGCGCCGAACCCGCCGCCCTGGTGACGGCGGCCCGTGCCGCCGGCCTGCGGGCCTATGCGGCGGCGCACACCGAGAACGGCAGGCGACGGCTGGCCGAACTGCTAGGCGCCGACGGCGGGCAGGCCGCGGTCACCGTGGATGGGCTGCTGTCCGGCGGCGAAGGGCCGGGGCGCCGCGCGGACGGCACGCTGGAGCTGGATCTGCTCGCCGTGCTGGACGCACCGCAGTTGGACGTGGAGCGAGCGGCCTCGCTGGTCGAATCGGTGCCGGACGGCGCCCGGTTGGTGCTCAGCGGGGATCCGGGCGTGCTGTGGTCGGCGGGTCCCGGTCGGGTGTTCGCCGATCTGCTTGCGGCGAAGGTGTGCCCGCAGGTCGCGTCCAGGACGCCGGATCCCGGGCCGATCGGGGAACTGGTCTCCGGTATCGGCATCGGGGAGTTGGCGCAGGTGGAGGCGCCGGAGCGGGAAGTGGTCATCGTCCCGGTGCGGGACGCCGGTGAGGCGGTGCACCGCACCGTGCAGCTCGTCGCCGACTCGGTTCCGCGCGCCCTCGGCGTACCGGCCGGGCAGACGCAGGTGATCACCCCGGGCCACGGCGGGGCGGCGGGCACCCGCGCGCTGAACGCCGCGCTCAAGGAGCGCCTCAACCCTGGCCCCGGCCGCTACGCGGGCTTCGACCCCGGCGACCGGGTGGTGTACGTCCCCGGCCCCGGACGCGCACTGCCCGGCACCGTGGTCTCGGCCGACCCGGACGGGCTGCGGCTGGACTGCGAGGGCGGCCCCGTGGTCGTACCGCGTGAGCAGGTGGCGTCGGCGGTGCGACACGGCTGGGCGGTGACGGCACACCAGGCGGTCGGGGCGCGCTGGCCCGCGGCGGTCGTGGTGCTGCCGGGGGACGCGGCGGCCACGCTGACCCGACAGTGGGTGTACTCGGCGTTCAGCCGCGCCGAGCGCCATCTGTCAGTGGTACAGGGCATCGACGAGGCGCTGCCCCGGGTGGTCGCCGAGGTGCCTGCGAAGGACCGTACGACCCGGTTGCGCACGGTCCTTCGCGAGCAGACGGCCGAGGGGTGAGCGCGGGGCCGCCGTCAGCGCTACGGGTCCAGTGACTCCAACTCGTCGTCGAACACGGCGCTGACGTCGAACCGGCAGACGATCATCTCCGGGTCGGCCTGGTCGAAGGGGGCTGCCAGCCACTCCCCCGGTTCGGCGGGTTCCACCGCCGTGACCCAGAGGGTGGAGTCACCTTCCTCCAGTCCGAACTCCTTGTGCCTGGAGGCGATTTCGTCCGGTTCGTACTCACCGAACAACGCGCCGAGCCCGGCGTTGACCCCGCTGCCGCCCCCGGTGACGGCGTCCGCCACCCGCCCCGCCTGGGCGATCAGGCGCTGCGGGTCGGCGACCGTGTAGTCACGCCGGATCAGCACGCTGACAGCGCTCGGCTCGTCGGGGCCCGCGTACGCGGGCAGGGTGTCCCCGGCCGGGACCTCGAACGGGGTCACCTCGTCGTGGACGTCGTAGAGCAGCTCGTCGTAGGTCTCGGCTGCCGCGGCCAGGGAGTCGAAGGCGGCGAGGACGGCCGGATCATCCTCGCCCGCGCGGTTCTCGATCGCGGCCAGATGGCGGTCGATGGCTGCTTTGACCGCCTCGGCGGCGGCGCGTACCTCGGCAACGGTGGGCTGCGCGGCATCAGACATAGTGCAGACGCTATCCGTACAGGGCGGTTGCCCGCACAATAGATTCGATGCCGGAATACGAATTTCAAGACGTGTACGTGCCCAGGGGTGTCTCCCGTAACGCCACCCGGCGCCTGTTGACCGACCACGCGGAGTACGGGCACTGGGAGTTGGACCGGTTGCGGCTCTATCCGGACGGCAGTCGCAGGGTGCGGTTGCGCCGCCGGATCATTCGCCAGGTCCGCGCCAGCTGGTGACCACGAGACACCGCCGACAGCCGGACGGGGTGGCCGCACCGTGCGTGGTGCGGCCACCCCGTCCGGATCAAGACGGTGCCCGAGGCAACAGCGCGATAAGGCTCAGCGCCTGGCCAACCGGCCCCGGCGGTAGAGCACGTACCCACCGATCAGCAGCCCGGCACTGGCGGCGCCGATCGTGCCGAGCTGGTCCGCACCGGTGTGCGCCAGGGTGGGGGCCGCCGCCGTTGAGAGCGGCTGCGAGTGCGCCAGCACCTGGTGCGCGGGCTGGGCCGACACGTGGTTCACGTGGTGCACGGGCGCCTGCGGCTGGTGAGGCTTGGCCGGCGGGGCGACGGACTGCGGCGGCGGGGTGTACGCCTGACCACTCTCCGCCGGGCCGCCGTTCTCGCAGGAGTTGCCGAACACCGGGTTCAGCACCCCGACCACGTCGATGCTGTTACCGCAGACGTTCACCGGTACGCCGACCGGCACCTGCACCACGTTGCCGGAGCCGACACCGGGCGAGCCCTTGGCCACGCCATGCGCCTGGGCGCCGCTGCCCTCGTGGTGGCCCTGGTACCTGCCGTGGTCGTCGCCGTGATTGTCTTGCCCGACGTGCCGGTGGTCGCCCTGCCAGTTGCCGCCATGGCCCTGGTCACCCTGACCGTGGTCGTGGTGCCCCTGGTCGCCCTGGCCCTGACCGGTGTGGCCGTACCCGTCCTCGTGGCGCTCCGAGCCGTTCGCACAGCTGTTGCCGAAAGTGGGGTTGAGCGCCCCGACCACGTTGACGGTGTTACCGCAGGCGTTGACTGGCACGCTGACCGGCACCTGGACGTTGTTGCCCGACACGACACCGGGCGACCCCACGGCAGCGCCGCTGGCCCCCGTGCCCGCAAAGGCATAGCTGCCGCCGGTGACGGCCAGGACACCGCCTGTCGCGACGGCGGTAATCAGGCCCTTCTTCGCGACCTGTCTCATGGATTCCCTGCCTTCTGGTGTACCTGAATACCCGCGGGCCCAGGCCCGCGATGAGGGAACGGGCGGATGAGTTCGGTTGAGATTTTCCGACCATTCCCGGACTATCACCGACGGCCCTGGAGCAAAAGGGAGGTGCCCCAGGGCCGAGCGGGACCAGACCGTTACCGGGTCCGACTCAACGTCACTTGTTGACGCAGGTGTTGCCGAAAGAGGGGTTGAGCAGCCCGACAACATTGATCGTGTTGCCGCAGACGTTCACCGGAACCGAGACCGGAACCTGGACGACGTTGCCGGAGACAACACCGGGAGAGCCGATCGCGGCACCCTGCGCACCAGAGTCAGCAACGGCCAGGCCCGCGCCTGCGAGCACCAGACCGCCTGTGGCGGCCGCGGTGGCGACAACCTTCTTGAGCATTTATTCCTCCTCGTTGAAACAGTGCGGTCCCAGCCGCGGACCGCACTGATCTAACGAGGTTCATAAGGCAGGGCAACGAGCCCCTGTTTCCATTCACCCTTTCCGACTACTTCCGCACAGGCAGTCGAATAAAGGTCGCAGGGATGCGTTCAGGACTGGTCCAGGAACCGGTCCAAGACGCGCACACCGAACTTCAGCCCGTCCACCGGAACGCGCTCGTCCACACCATGGAACATTCCGGCGAAGTCAAGCTCCGGCGGCAGTCGCAACGGCGCGAACCCGAAGCAGCGAATGCCCAGGTCGTCGAACGACTTCGCGTCCGTACCGCCGGACAGGCAGTACGGAACGGCGCGCGCGATCGGGTCCTCGGCGCGCAGCGCGGACTGCATCGCGTCCACCAGCGCCCCGTCGAAGCTGGTCTCCAACGCCTTGTCGGCGTGCACGTCCTCGCGCTTGACCTTCGGCCCAAGGATCCGGTCCAGGTCTGCCAGGAACTCCTCCTCAAGGCCGGGCAGGAAGCGCCCGTCGACATGCGCGGTGGCCTGCCCCGGAATGACGTTGACCTTGTACCCGGCACCGAGCATGGTCGGCGCGGCGGTGTTGCGCAGCGTGGCGCCGATCAGCTTGGCGATGCCGCCGAGCCTGGCGAGCGTGGTCTCCATGTCCTCGGGATCGAGCGGAATGCCGAGCGCGTCGGACAGCTCGTCCAGGAAGGACCGTACGGTCTTGGTCACCCGGATCGGGAACTTGTGCCGCCCCAACCGGCCGACCGCTTCGCACAGTTCGGTCACCGCGTTGTCGTCGTTGGTCATCGAGCCGTGGCCCGCGGTGCCCTCGACCGTGAGCCGCATCCAGTGCATGCCCTTCTGGGCCGTTTCGACCAGGTACAGCCGCAGGTTCTCGTTGACGGTGAAGGAGAAGCCGCCGACCTCGCCGATGCCCTCGGTCACGCCCTCGAACAGTTCGGGGTGGTTGCGCACCAGGTGCTTCGCCCCGTAGACGCCGCCGGCCTCCTCGTCCGCGAGGAAGGCGAGCACCACGTCGCGCGGCGGCTTGCGCCCGCTGCGCAGCCGGTCCCGCACGACGGCGAGCGTCATCGCGTCCATGTCCTTCATGTCGACCGCACCGCGCCCCCAGACGCAGCCGTCGGCGATCTCACCGGAGAACGGGTGGTACGTCCAGTCGTCGGCGTTGGCCGGTACGACATCGGTGTGCCCGTGGATCAGCAGGGCCGGCCGGGACGGGTCCTCCCCTTCGATCCGGGCCACCGTGGACGCCCGCCCCTTGTGCGACTCGAAGATCTGCGGTTCAAGCCCGACCTCGGCGAGCTTCTCCGCGACGTACTCGGCGGCGGCGCGCTCACCGGGACCGGAGTGGTCGCCGTAGTTGCTGGTGTCGATCCGGATCAGGTCGCGGCACAGATCGACAACCTCGTCCTCACCAGTGATCGTCCGTGCCGGATTCGACTCGCTCACGCTGCCTCCTTGTTCGCCGATGCACCCACGCGGGGTCCCCGCCATCCTCTCTCGCCGCACCACCACACCCCAAGGTCCCCGGCCACCGTCACATGCCCGTCACACAGGGCATCCCCACCAGGGCCCCGCCTAGTCGAGGGCCTGCGGACGTGATCGAGAGTGGCCAGATGTTTGCTATGGTTAACCCCGTCGCCGAGGCGACAACCCGGTCCGGGTGGCGGAATGGCAGACGCGCTAGCTTGAGGTGCTAGTGCCCTTTATCGGGCGTGGGGGTTCAAGTCCCCCCTCGGACACCAGATCGAATAGCCCCTCACCAGGGGCTTTCGTCATTTCTAGGCTGTGGCGTGACCAACCACGTGACCAACAGCCCAGCCGATCCCTAGACCAGGGTCGACAGACCTACTCGGCTGGCGTTGCTCGCAGCCAGCTTCTTCGCACCCTCAGCACGGCGCTTGCCGTACCGCTCCATCGTGCAGCCCGGCGAGTGGTGCCGTACGTTCGCCGAGACCTCCACAGGGTTCTCTCCGGCATCCAGGGCGTTGGTCACCCAGGAGTGACGCCAGTCATGGATACGGAAGCCCTCCGGGCAGGCCCAGCCTGGCCCGAAGGGTCCTCCACCGTGCGGAGACCTTCTCAGGGTCCTGCGGGCCCCTGCTCGGTCCGCCTTGAACAGCTTGAAGCCATCCCTGGCGAACACAAGATCATGGTCATCCCAGCCGCGCCCAAGGCGCTCGATCTCTGCCTCTTGCCGCTCCTTCTGTCGCTTGAGAACGTTCATCAGGGATTGATCAACGTAGATGATCGCGTTGTCGTCTCCATCCTTGGTCAGCTTCCGTAGTCGGAAGCTGTTGCCTTCCTCGACTACGACCCAGCCGAGTTCGATGGCGCAGTCGTCCCAGTGGATGAGTGACCACTTCATGCCCAGTGCCTCACTGCGGCGGACGCCAGTTACGGCCGTTGTCGTCCACAGAGGCGCGTCCCGCAGATGGAACGTGATGTCCTCAAGCGATCAGTGGTCCTGTGGGTCAAGGAGGCGACGAAGTGACAGTTGCGGACTTCATCGCCGACCAGAGGACCAGCCACCGAGTACCGCACGCCGTCTCCTGCCGGGCTCTTGAGGTCTCGCAGTCCTGGTTCTACAAGTGGCTGGGGCGCCCGCCGACCCGGCGTGATGAGCGTCGTGCCGATCTCGCCCTGGCAGTGAAAGAGGTATTCGACGCCTCGGGCCGCACTTACGGCTCCCCACGGGTCCACATCGAGCTGCGCGAACATGGTTGGCGAGTCTCGAAGAACACGATCGCCAAGATCATGGCCGAGCTCGGCCTGGCCGGCCGCGTCAAGACGCGGAGGCGGTCGCTGACCCGGCAGGGCAAACGGCCCGTCGCCCCGGACCTGGTCCAGCGGAAGTTCACCGCTCCGGCACCGGATGTCGGTTGGTGCGGGGACATGACCGAGATCACCACCGATGAGGGCAAGTTCTACCTCGCCACCGTCATCGACCTGCACTCGCGCCGTCTGCTCGGCTACGCGATGGACGCCCACCACGACACCGAACTCGTCGTCGGCGCCTTGAACATGGCCGCCGTGACCCGCGGTGGTGACGTGGCCGGCGTCATATTCCACACCGACCGCGGCAGCGAATATACGTCCAAGATCTTCGGCGACGCCTGCGACCGGCTGGGCGTGGTGCAGTCCATGGGCCGCGTCGGGTCGGCTCTGGACAACGCGATCGCCGAGGCCACGAACTCGACGCTGAAGGTCGAGTACATCCACCGCCACCGCTTCCACACCCGGGCCGAGGCCCGCATCAAAATCGCGACCTGGATCACCGACTGGTACAACCCACGCCGCAGGCACTCGGCATGCGACTGGCTGTCACCCATCGACTACGAGAACCGACACCACATCAGAGAACAGCAGCCCCAAGCTGCTTAACAAAACCCTCCACGCACAGAGGGGATAGACAGCTCGTCCGGCCACCCGGACGGGCGTGGGAGCAGCGGCCGCGGCGGCCTCCGCCTCGGCCTGGCAACGGCATCCCGTCCGGGGCGACGTCGGCCATCCCGGGCCGACGTCTCCGGCGGCGGCTTCAGCGTGCATCGCCGAGCCGGTGCGCCAGCCGGGCGGTGTCGGCGAATAGTAAGGCACGCTCCCGTCCTGAGGCGTCGGGAACCCCGAGTTCACTCCGCCAGACTGGATGAACCGGGACCGAATACCCATAGTTGCCTGATGTCAACTACCAAGCTCCACAGACCCAATCTAATCGTCTCCGGAGAGAAGTTGCGCGTCGTCGAGCACGATGAACGGGTCTCGCACGACCGCACGGATGATCGCTTGGAACTCCTCGATCAACGCGCGCATCGTGTCTTCCTCGAACAGCTCCGGCGAGTAGACCAGCAGTCCGTCGAGCTTGCCCGGCCCGGTGACGGCGATCTTCATCTCCAGGTCGAACCTGACCGTCATGTCGGGAATCAGGTACGCGGAGGTGCGCAGCCCGGCGAATGCCGGCATGTCATCGTCGGTGACGCCGAGGAAGGCCCCCATGTGGGAGTTGGTGTTCTGGAGCTCGAAGAGGATCCCGATGTCCGCGGGCCTCTCCCCGGGGTTTTCCGTCCGCAGGCGGCCAAGCGCGTCGCTCAGAGTCGCTTCCTGGTTGGCGAACGCGCCCAGCACCGCGGTGCGGACATCACCCAGCAGGTCGACGAAACGGGGTTTGCCCGGTAGCCGTGACCGAATGGCGAGCAGGTTCACCAGGTTGATGATCAAGCGCTCACGTTCGGCCGTGGTGCGCCCCGAGACGGGAGTGCCCACCGTGATGTCCTCGCGCCCGGTGCGGCGGCGGAGCAAGGCGTGGAAGACCGCGACGACAGTCATGAAGCCAGTGGCCCCGTGCGTGCGTCCGACCTCCATCAGCCGCGCCCGGAGCGGGGCCGGTACGGAGAAGAACAGCGGGGCGCCCGATCCAGTCGGCACGGCTGGCCGTGGTCGGTCGAGGGGAAGTTCGCACGGCAGTGCGCCGGCGAGTCGGTCAGACCAGTAAGCGATCTGCTTCTCCATGTGCCCACTGCCGATGACTGACTGTTCCGCGGCGGCGAGTTCGGCGTAGCCATATTCAAGCGGCGGCAGCAATCGGTCAGGGTCGCTCCCGTGGCATGCGGCCAGGTAGCCGATCTCCAGTTCTCGGAAGAACTGTGCCACCGACCAGTCATCGAAGACGACGTGATGACCGACGACCAGCAGGACGTGATCATCCTCCGTCATCCTGACCAGTGCGATCCGAAGGACCTCGCTGGCCAGATCGAACCGCCGCCGCGAGAACTCGACCGAAAACTCCGCCAGCCGGGCCTCCGCCGCGTCGATGCCGGTCAGGTCAACTCGTTCGACAGCGAACGAGTCCAACCCCTGTATTGCGCAGGACAACTGCCCGTCATCGCCCAGACGCAACGAACAACGGAGCGACTCATGTCGGGAGACGATTCCACGGATCGCTTTGAGCATGGCCTGCTCGTCGAGGTATCCCAGGATTCGTAGTCCAGTTGGAACGTGATACACACTCTCCGCAGCCATTTCCTCGGCGATCCAGAGGCGCTGCTGCCCCTGGATGGGAGTCGTCCACACTGGCGACATAGTGCTGCTCCTATCCGATTTCTTGACGTGGCCGACCAGGTTTTCGATGTGCCCGAAAACTGGAATCGACCGAACGAACGGGAGAGGCAAGGCCAAGACGGAACGCGACAAGCGCGACCTCCACCCGGTTGCGCACCCCGAGCTTGCCGATGATCTTGGATACGCACGCCTTCACCGTGCTCTCCGAGACAGCGAGCAGTTGCGCGATCTCCCGGTTGAACAGCCCCTTGGCGATACCCTTGAAGACCTGGAGTTCCCGGTCGTTGAGCATGCTCAGCTCATTGGGCAGGTTGCTGGGATCGTAGCCTGGTAACAGGGTGAACCTGGTGAACACCCGGCTGGTCACCGACCCGGCGAGGAAGGCGTCGCCGGAGGCCACCGATCGCAGCGCCGTCGACCAGGACCACGCCGGAGAGTTCTTGAGGATGTAGCCGCGCGCGCCCGCGCGCACCGCTCGCAGCAGCAACTCGTCGCTATGCGCCTCGGTGATGATGATCACGCCAGCCAGCGAGGCCGGCGACCGTTCGAGCAGTTTCCGGCAGAAGTCCAGGCCACCGAATGGCGGCAATGCCGAGTCCACCACCACCACCTGGGGCTGCTGACTGCTTATGATGTCGAGTGCTTCGGGGCCGTTATCGGCGTCACCGACAACCGTCACTTCCTGCTCCCTGCCGAGCACCACCCTGATTCCGGCGCGAGCGAACTCCTGATGGTCGACGACGACCACTCTGATGCGCTGGCCGGTCACGGCCGACTAAACAACTGAGGCTCGGCCGGCACGACCGATCGCCGTCGCAGGCCACCGTCACCAACCGACCGGCAGGCGCAACAGGATCGGTCACGGCACCGGATGGATAACGTAGAAACTCCCCACAGCGCAGCATCTGCCACTACATTGAAGGCACTGTTGGCCGAATAGAGCCTCTGCGCGGACCGGATTCCTTCCCGGGCGCCCGACAGTTGCATGGGTTCTTCTTCATGGACTGGCATGGAATCAACCTTCAGCACGGAACGGGACGTGGCACGCACACACGAGGAAACGTCGAGGCGCACACTCGGAGTTTGAGGGAAGGAAAGGTCGACGTGGAGTAAACGGGCCCAAACATGGGATGAGTTGGGTGTCACCAGCTCGTCTAACGCAGCCTGATCCCAAGGACCACTACCCTGCCGACGATGAACCCGACACCCGACAGCACATCAACTTGCCCATTACTTCGGCGCGTTGGCAGCACGCTGGCTCGGGAGTCGACTAGCGAAGTCCACCGGAAGGTCGCGTCCGTACGGCATGCAGCCCCCTTCACTGACACGGGAAGGCTCAGGGCCTGTGATTCGCCGCTGGGGCAGCAGATCCCAGACACCAGCAGCCTGTCGGCAGAAGAGAGCAGCATCTCAGTGCTGGCGGAAGCGGTACCGGGCACGGTACAGGCGGGAGCGGGCCGTGCCGACTGGGAACTGCAGGGTGTGTGCGATTTCCTCCTCCCACAGACCCAGCCCCTGAGGCAGAGCACCTGTTGGTGAGGGTGGGACAGTCGGTGCAGGATGTCATCGATGTGGACTACGTCCAGCGGATTGGCGTTCTGGGTGGCCTCGTGAAGGGCGTCCGCGCCAGAGGCCGTCGAGAGTCGAGCGGCACGGACCGCCTCCCGGACAGCGATGGTGCGCACTCAGCCGTAGAACGCCCTGGTGTCGCGCAGGTCGCGCACGCAGCGATAGACGGCGAACAATGCCCCCTGTGCGGCGTCGGGTCCGTGCCGCTTGGCGGTCGGCATGCAGATCCGGAGGCATAGGGCGCGATGTGGTCCAGCAGGTCGTTGAGCGCCTGCCGGTCGTCGGACTGCGTCCGCG
The DNA here is from genome assembly GCF_029269905.1 of Streptomyces silvisoli. Lineage (NCBI taxonomy): Bacteria > Bacillati > Actinomycetota > Actinomycetes > Kitasatosporales > Streptomycetaceae > Streptomyces > Streptomyces silvisoli. The sequence continues at coordinate 389,213 of NZ_JARJBC010000003.1, forward strand.
CGAGCAGGGTCGCTGCGGTCGCGGTCGGGTTCATGTGGACCGTTGTCAAGACGTCGCGCACCCGGTCGGCCCACCCTCCCGGAGCACGAACACGGCGTCGTTGCGCTGCGCGGTGGGCTCGGCCCCCGCCAGCATACGCCAGCTAGGGCCACCGGCCACGCCTATCCGTTCGCGCTCGTAGTTGCTCGAAATGGTTTCCTCCACGGTAGTTGGCAGCCTGATTTTTCGCGTTGCCGAGAGATGGCTGCGAAACTCTCTGCCACTCGTGATCCTTCCCGCAACGCCGACTTCCGCTACAGCACTATCGACAAAATGGCAGCAGGCTGCATGGTTGCGGGCACCTCGATCGCGACGTGGCATAGCTGCGTGATCGGCCACCGAGTGGTCGTCGAGAGATTCATATCGGCTCCGTTGCTCTGGATCCGCCCGCGCCGACGCCGGGCGCGCTCCCGACGCTAGTCGGAGTTCAGGGGACAATACAAATGATTCCCATCAATGCTTTCCATCAATGCCCCTGATGGTCAAGCCTCCGCCCGCCTGGTCGGCGATCTGATCCCGCAGCCAGCTCTGTGCCCCCTCGGCGTCTTGGTGGGCCAGTGGCTCGTGCACCCAGCGACACGAACGGCGTCACGATCGCCAGGAACGGCACGATGAGGACACAACGTTCTCAGCCGGTCGAGTTCGATGACCTGTGCCGCGTCCGGCGCCGTTTCGCGTTCGGGGAGCCGGGCCGTCGTCGAGACGAGCCCGCAGGAATGTCGGCTCGCGGTCGGGGATTTGGATGGGGGGCGCTGGGATGGCGGAATCCGCAGAGCGACGCGATCCGAGCGACCGTGAAGTCGGTGTCCCGCAGCAGGAGTAGGAATCCACGTCGAAACCGGCATAGGGCTCGAGATCAAGATGAGTGGAATCGAACACCATGCGGCCGAGGCTAATGGAGGAACCAGGGCCAGCCGGGCGGAGCGGATCAGGTCCTCGGCCGCCTGGGCGGTCGGTCTGGTCGACCAGCCTGCGGCACACCGGCCGCGCGGTCAGCCACCAGGCGTTCGTAATACCCTAGTTGTTGGGCAAACGCACCGTTGCCTGTTGAATCAGCATATCGACCCGCGCGGCCAACTGGTGCAGTTGCGGGCACTCGTAGAAGGAGTTCAGCGGGACGTCAACGCCGAAGCTGGCCATCACGGCGTCTCGGACCCGAGGAACCGTCAGGGAATCGCCGCCGAGCGCGAAGAAGTCCGCGTCCTGACCCTGCGGCTGGACGTCGAGGACCTGGGACCAGATGAGGGCCAGCTGCCTCTCCGTTGCACTGTCCACGGTGGCATCGACCCGGCCGGGTCCCATGGCATCGAACACCACGGCGGGCAGCCGCTTCCGGTCGATCTTTCCGGACGTCGTCAGTGGCATCTCGTCGAGCACGACGAAACGCGCCGGCACCATGTTCCGCGGCAGCCGTTGGGCGAGGGTCGCCTTGAGCTGCTCCGGCGACACCGAGGCACCGGCGCTGAGTTGGACGTAGGCCACCAGCTGGGATCGTCCCTCGTCGACTTCCCTCTCAACGACCCCGGCGTGCACGATGCCCGCCACGTCCAGCAGGGCGGCCTCGATCTCGCCCAGCTCCACCCGCACGCCGCGAATCTTGATCTGGTGGTCCATCCGCCGGTGGAATACCAGCTCGCCATTGGCCGTCCTGCGGGCCAGATCGCCCGTCCGGTAGATCCGGAACCCGGGTTCGCCGTGCGGGTCGGGGAAGAAGGCCGAGGCGGTCGCCTCGGGATCGTTGAGGTAGCCAGGTGCCAGGAACTGACTGCGCACCCACACCTCGCCCAGCTCGCCGTCGGCCACCTCGTCGCCGTCGGCGGTGCGCAACACGACCTCCCGTCCCGGCAGGGCATGGCCGACCGGCACCGCCGGCGACTGCTCGTCGTCCGGGGTGACCAGGTGGAAGGTGGCCAGGATGTTCTCGGTCTGGCCGTACATGTTGTAGATGTCGGCCCGCGGGAAGATGGCGCGCATCTTCGTAACCAGTGCCGGCCGCAGTTCCTCGCCGGAGACCGTGAGCACCCGCATGTGCTCGAGCGCACCCGCACCGGTGCTGTCCACGGCGTCGGCGAGCGCGCGGTAGAGGCTGGGCGCGGTCACCAGGTGGGTCAGCTCATGGCGGCGGATCCACTCCGCGACCGCGCGCACGTCCGACTTGACCTCAGACGGTGGCATCACAAGGGCTGCTCCGCTGCGGACCACGGAGAAGATCTCCACGCAGGCCGCGTCGTAGGTGAACTGCGCCCACTGGAACTGCCTCGCGCCCTGCGAGAGACCGACCTGGTCGGCGTACCACTCGGTGAGCTGGTCGATGTTGCTCCGCGTCAGGACGATCCCCTTGGGAGTCCCTGTCGAGCCGGAGGTGTAGACCACCGTCGCGGTGTCCGCCGGCAGCGTCGCCGCAACGCGGTCGCGGCTGATGCGCTCGATGTAGGCCTCCGAGGAGTCACCGATCCGCAACAGGCCCAGGTTCAGCTCGGCCAGATCGGCGACCAGCCGCTTGCCCTCCTGACTGCTGTCGGTCAACAGGTACCTGGCTCCGCAGTCGCGGACCACCTTTCGGTTCCTCGTGGCCGGCTGGCTGCTGTCCAGCCACACGAAGGCGGCGCCGACCTCCAACGTGGCGAAGATCGCGGCGACCGCGTCTGGTCCGTGCTCGATGCTGATCACCACGGCGTCGTTGGGACGCAGGCCGACGCAGAACAGCACGTCCGAGTACTGGGTGACGCGGCGGCGCAGGTCGCCGTAGGTGCACACGCCATCGGCCGAGATGATCGCCGTGCGCTCGTCGTCCTCGCGGATCCCACGCAGTGGAGCCAGTAGCTTGGTGGTGTTCGAATGCACGCTATCGCCCTTCAGTCTGACGGACCGGATGGTTGTTCCGGCACCGCGCCATGTCCGATCGAAGGAGTTCGGTGACGGTGTCGCTCAGGCCGGCGGCGTGCGCCGAAGCGATCAAGTGCGGCGCCGGCAGTTCGTCCATGGTGAAGACCGAATCCGTGTACTGCTGCCACTGCGCCATTTCCGCCGCGCCGATCGTGCTGTCCCTGGTACCCACGATCGCGTGCACCGGGCAGCTGAGCGTGGGCCGCTCGGCATCCGGCAACTGGCGCAACAGCTCGATGTCGGCCCAGACAGCGTCGAGCACGACGTCGCGGAGTTCGGCGCACTCAAGGATCTCCTGCGCGCCGTCGTTGGTGCGAAGCAGCAGATCGGGCACCTGCTCGCGGGAGATCGCGGGAAACGGCCTGAGCAGGTGCGGTGGGGAGGCGGACAGCACCACCAGTGCCAGTGCGGGTCGGTCGGATTCGAGTTGCCTCGCGACCTCGGCCGCGAGCAGACCACCGAAACTCTGTCCCAGCAACGCCATCGGCACATCTGGATCGGCGGCTGACCGGAGCGCGTCCGCTATCTGGGCAACCAGTTCCGGCAGGCCAGTCAGGGCTGGCTCGCGGTAGCGGACGAACCGGCCGGGCAGTTGGGTCGCCCACAACTCCGTGTCCGGCGGAAGTGCGGTGCTCAGAGCGGAGAATGACGCCGCCGAACCGCCCGCGTGCGCGAAACACACCAGCCGGAGCCGCGGCGCCCGCCTCGGATGAGGTGTCCAGAACCACGAACTTCTCGCGTCGGGGTGCATGAGCAAGCACATCTCCCGGAATTGGTTGACCACCGTCCATCGGACCCGATGACAACGGGAAACTGGCGTCAAATTACGGTCGGTACACGTTGCGGTCAAGCGAACTGGAAGATCGTGCTGTCGACGGTTGTAATTTCGTCTATTCGAGCGGACACGAAAGTCCGACCCCTGTTGGCCGTTGGACGCGCACTGTTGACGAGCAGCGACCTGTGTTCATAGCTTGATTTCGCTTGGGTGCCTGCCGAGTGAGGAGAGTTTCCCCCGTATGAACGACACGGATGAATCCGAGATATCTGCGGGAACGCTGGTCGAAGTCCTGAGAAGGCGTTCGGCAGATTCTCCGGACGACCAGTTCTACGCATTCCTTTCCGGCGATGTGGAGGTCGCGGAGCAGGCGAGCTACGCGGAACTCGACCGATCGGCCCGTGCGCGCGCCGCGATGCTCCAGCAACGCGGTCTTGCCGGGAGCAACGTCGTGCTTGCCCACCCGTACGGTCTTGAGTTTGTCAACGCCTTCGCCGGATGCCTGTACGCGGGCGTTGCCGCCGCACCCGTGAAGACGCCGCGAGGCCAACGCGACCTCGACCGGCTCCGCCGCGTCGCCGACGCGGCCGGGACGCGGATCGTGCTGACCACCGGGCAGGAACTCCGGGAACTCCGCACACGGTTCACCGACGCCCCCGAGTTGCGGGACCTGGTCCTGATCGAAACGGACGGCATCGCGGATGCGCTGGCCGACCAATGGACCCCGCCGGACATCGACCGGGAGCACACCGCGATGCTCCAGTTCACTTCCGGTTCAACCGGGCGGCCAAAAGGCGTGATGGTCTCCCATCGCAACTTCATCACAGAGGCCGAACTCATCGGCCAGGCCTGGCCCATGCACGACGACGGAGTGGTGGTCTCCTGGGTCCCGTTCCACCACGACCTCGGTCTGGTGTACAGCATCGTCACCCCGTGGGTCCTCGGTGTTCCGGCGTATCTGATGTCACCGGCGTTGTTCGTGAGGCGTCCTCGGCGGCTGTTGGAAGCCATTTCCCGGTTCAGGGCCACGCACATCTGCGGTCCCAACTTCAGTTTCGAACTGTGCCTGCGCGACGCGGCGACCGACCTGGACCAGCTGGACCTGTCCAGCCTGCGGGTGGCGCTCAACGGTGCCGAACTGGTGCGCGAGCACACCGTGCGGCGTTTTACCGAGAAGTTCAAGGCCGCCGGGTTCGATCCGAGGGCGATGTGCGCGGCCTATGGACTCGCCGAGTCAACCCTGGTGGTCTGCGGCTCGCGGGGCGACGAACACCCCAAGGTCCGGTGGCTGTCCGCGTCGGCGCTGCACAACGGCGCCGTCACCGCGGCCGCTGAGGACGATCCCGCTGCCGTGCCGATCGTGAGCTGCGGGCCGCCGATGCCGGGCGTCGCCATCCGCATCGTCGATCCGGTCACCACGCGCGAGCTGGCTGACGAGGAGATCGGCGAGTTGTGGGTGCAGGATCCATGCGTCGCGAAGGGCTACTGGAACCGGCCGGACGCGACCCGGGAGACCTTCCAAGGGCGCATCGCCGGACAGGAGAGCGACGGCGAGTTCCTGCGCACCGGCGACTTGGCGTTCCGGCACGACGGGGAACTGTACATCGCCGGTCGGTTGAAAGACCTGATCATCGTGGATGGGCAGAACTACCACCCGGAGGACATCGAGTCCATCGTCGAGGATTGCGATCCCACGCTGGCCACCGTGTCGTGCGCCGCCTTCGCCGTCGAGCGGGGGGGCGCGGAGCAGGCGGCGGTGCTCGTCGAGATCACCGCGCGCACACTGGCCGAGACGACGGCCGACAAGTTCGCCGAACGCGTCCGGGAGGTGGTCTGGGACAGATGCCAACTGCCGGTCGCCGAGGTGGCGGTGGTCCGCAGGGGAACACTGGCCAAGACCTCAAGCGGCAAGATCCAGCGTTCTGAAAACCGTCGTCTGCTGGAAACCGGTGGCTTCGACGGACAGATCCTGGCTCGTCTGCGCGCCGAACTGAGCCAGCCGGTGCGCGGCACACGTGATGCGCCGCCAGCCACTCCTGCGAGTCTGGTCCGCCCGATGGTACGGCTGACGCTGGCCCGGATTGTCGGCATCCCCGCAGAACAGATCGCCGACGACCAACCGTTCGCGCACTACGGGCTCACCTCCAGTGGCGCGCAGCAACTCGCCGTCGCGGTCGAGGCGGTCGTTGGCCGGTCGATCGACGTCACCCTGGTGCTCAACCACCCCACCGTCGAGGAGTTCACCGAGGCGCTGGGCCGTTCTGAAGAGGCGGTGTAGGGAATGGCCCCGAAGGCAACTGCCCGCGATGACCGCGACATCGCGATCATTGGCATGGCCTGTCGTTTCCCCGGCGCGGTGAAAACTGCCGAGGACCTCCTGCGGCTTTCGCTCGATGGTGTCGACGCGGTCACCGAGGTGCCGGACTCCCGGCGGCTCGGCGATCTCTACTCGCCCGACCCGACCGAGCCGGGCCGGATCAGCACCCGCTGGCTCGGCTGCGTCGACGGGATCGACCAGTTCGACGCGGAGTTCTTCGGCATCACGGCGCGGGAAGCCGAACAGATGGATCCGCAACAGCGGATTCTGCTGGAGACGGCGTACGAGGCGTTGGAGCTGGCCGGAGTGCCGCCGACGAGCCGCCAACTGGCCACCGGCGGGGTGTTCGTTGGTGTCAGCGGCAGCGACTACGGCCGACTGCTCGGCCAGCAGCTGACCGAACTCGGTGGGCATTTCGTCACCGGGCATGCCAGTTCCATCGTGGCCAACAGGCTGTCGTACCTGCTGGACATGGGCGGCCCAAGCATGGCCGTGGACACCGCCTGTTCGTCCTCCCTGGTGGCCGTGCACCTCGCGGTGCGTGCGCTGCGCGAGGGGGACTGCTCGCTGGCCCTGGCCGCTGGCGTGAACCTGATACTCGCGGCCGACAACTGGGTGTCCGTGTCCAAGGCCGGCATGATGTCCCCGACCGGGCGCTGCCGTTCCTTCGGTGCCGGGGCCGACGGCTTCGTTCGCGCGGATGGCTGCGGCGTGCTGGTGCTCAAGACGTTGGCCCAGGCCCAGCGGGACGGCGACGAGATCCACGCGGTGATCCGGGGCAGCGCAGTCAACCAGGACGGAGCCAGCAACGGGCTGACCGCGCCCAACGGCCCAGCTCAGGAGGCGGTCATCCGTGCCGCGTTGTCCGATGCCGGGGTGCGGCCCGAACAGGTCGGCTACGTGGAAGCGCACGGGTCCGGCACGCCCCTTGGGGATCCGATCGAGTTCGGCGCGCTCGCCGCGACGTACGGGAAGGTGCCCGCGGGAAGCCCTTCTTGTTACGTGGGTTCGGTGAAATCCAATATCGGGCACACCGAGTCGGCGGCGGGAATGGCCGGCATCATCCGGCTCGTGGCCTCCCTGCGAGCGGGGTCCGTCCCGGGTTCCCTGCACACCGAGGAACTCAACCCTCGACTGTCGGCGAACAGGACGCGGCTCGCGGTCGCCCAACGGAACATGCGCTGGCCCGACGGACCCGATCGTCGGATGGGTGCGGTCAGCTCGTTCGGGTTCGGCGGCACCAACGCGCATGTGGTTGTCCAGCAGGCGGAACCGGTGTCACACCGACCGTCGACGCCCGCGCCGGCGACACTGGTGCTGCCGCTGTCGGCCAAGGGCAGGCAGCCACTGCGGGAGTTGGCAGGGCGGTATCTGTCCCTGCTGTCCGAGGATGACGGCGCGGCAGCAGAGGACCTTTGCTACAGCGCCTCCGCGCGGCGCGCCCACCACCCGGTGCGCATCGCGCTCAGCGGACGGGACCGCGCCGAGTTGCGTCAGTCAGTGGAATCGTTCCTGGCCGACGGAGGGACGCCCGACACAGTGGAGGGACCGGTCTGGCGCGACACCGTCTTCGTCTTCCCAGGACTGGGGCGGCAGACGACCGGGCTCAGTGCGGCGCTCCTCTCGGAGCCAACCCTGGTCGAGCACGTTCACCGCTGTTCCGACGCGTTCGCCCCGCTGTTGGGCGTTTCCCTGTTCGAGTTGCTGAGCCAGGGCGGCCCCGAGGTCAATGAGGTGGCGCTGACTCGAGCGGACATCGGGCAGGCTCTGCACTTCGCTGTGCAGAGCGGGCTGGCCGGACTGTGGTCGTCGTTCGGCCTGCGGCCGGCGGCCGTGATAGGGCACAGCGCGGGGGAGGCGGCCGCTGCGTACGTTTCCGGCATGCTGGACTTCCACGCTGCGGTGGCGTTGGTGGTCGCCCGGGGGTCGGTCATGCAGCACGCCGCCGCCGATCGTCGCATGGTGGCGGTTGCCGCTGCACCGCAGGAGATCGGCGACCTGCTCACGCGCTGCCCGAAGGACGTCGTGCTGGCGGTGGACAACGGGCCGAGCAATGTCACGCTGTCCGGCCCGACCGAGTCGATCGAGCAACTGGCCGCCCAGCTCGAGGCCGACGGCTACCGAGCGCGACTGCTGTCGATACGATTCGGCTCCCACCACCCCGATCTCGCACCTGTTGGCGAGGAACTCGCGCGCCGTGGCGTCGGCACCGCGACCGGTCCCGGGTCCATCCCGCTGTTCTCCTCGATCACCGGCGCTCTGCTCGACCGCGCGCAGATGGACCCCGGGCACTGGGGCCGGGGCGTGGTCAACTCGGTACAGTTCCGGTCCGCCGTGCAGCAGGCCGCCACCGCGGGATTCACCAGCTTCCTCGAGATCAGTCCACAACAGTCACTGCTCGGCCCGGTACACACCAGCGCGGCCGCCGTCGGCGTGCGGGCGAGCGTGCTGCACGCGCTCGGTGAGGAAGGTGACGGCACGGCGAGCGCGCGGGCCGTGCTGCCCGAGTTGTACGTGCGCCGCGCCGCTCTCGACTGGCAGACGGTGTACCAGGGCGGACGTTTCCTGCCCAGCACTCCGACCTATCCCTGGCAGCGCGTACGCCACTGGGCACTGGACGGCCGGACTCCCACCGGCATCGAACCACCGCAGGAATCAGTGAGGAGGGGCAAGATGCCAGCATCACAGGAACAGGCCCTGGCCGAGGTGGCCAACGAAGTGGCCACGATCCTGAAGTACCCCAGGGAACAGATCACGCAGCAGTCCTTCTTCCTCGAACTGGGCGCGGACAGCATCCTGCTGCTCCAACTGGTCAACACGTTGAACAAGCGCCATGGCACGTCGTTCAAGGCGACCGACCTGTTCGAGAGGTACCAGTCCGTCGGTGATCTCGCCGCCGCGCTCGCGGAGTCCGGTGCCTTCTCCGAGGAAGCCGCCAGTAAGCCCGAAGCCCCAGCCGCACCGGTTCAGCAGGTGACCGCACTGACCGCGTCCACCGGCCTCGACGCGGTGGTTCGCAACCAACTCGTGATCATGCAGCAACAACTGGCCCTGCTCGGCGGCTCGCCGGCCGTCCAGGTCCAGGACGCCGCGCCCGCCAAGGAGCCGGCACCGCAGCGCACCGCACCCGCAACCCCCAACTCCACCGCACCCGCAACCTCCAGGTCCACCGCACCCGCAGCCCCCAGGTCGACCACCCCGGCCACGGCCGGCACACGGCTCAGCGACCGGCAGAAGTCCTATGTGGACTCCCTGGTGCGGCGCATGGAGGAACGCAGCCCGCAGTCGAAGAAGCTCGCCGGCCTGCACCGCAACCGAATGGTGGAAAGCCGCCCATGGGGGAACTTCCGGCCCGAGCTGAAGGAACTCAACTTCCCCATCGTCATAGACCGGGGCAGGGGAGCGCACTTCTGGGACCCCGACGGCAGCGAGTACATCGACTACTGCGTCGGCTTCGGCGTGCACATCTTCGGCCACAACCCGCAGTTCATCCAGGACGCGGTCGCCGAGCAACTGCCGCGCTCGTTCACACTGGGACCGCAGGTGGAACTCACCTACCGGGTCGCCGAGACGTTCTGCCGGATCACCGGGCACGACCGGGTCTCCTTCTGCAACACCGGATCGGAAGCGGTGATGGGCGCGGTGCGCCTTGCCCGGCTCGGGACCGGCCGGCGGAAGGTGGCCTACTTCGAGAAGTCCTACCACGGCATCACCGACGGGATGCTCGGACGGCGTGGTGAGGAACTCGGCAGCGTGAGCTCGATGGTGGACGGCGTGTCGCCCGGTGCACTGCACGACGTGGTCATCCTGCCGTACAACGACCAGGCCGCGCTGGACTACATCGCCGCCAACAGCCACGAGATCGCCGCGGTCGTCTGCGAACCGATCCAGGCGCGCAACCCGGTTGGGCAGCCAGCCGAGTTCCTGCGCAAGTTGCGGCGCCTGACCCAGGATACCGGCACGGTGCTGATCTTCGACGAGATGATCACCGGGTTCCGCATGCACATCCGCGGCGCACAGGGGCTGTTCGGGATCATGCCGGACCTGGCGACCTACGGCAAGGTGCTCGGCGGGGGCCTTCCGGTGGCGGCGATCGCCGGCAAGCAGGCCCTGATGGACGGGCTCGACGGTGGCAGCTGGGGCTACGGCGACCAGAGCGCTCCGACCGCGGAGACCACGTTCTTCGGAGGCACGTTCCAGAAGCACCCGCTGGCGATGGCGGCGGCCAACGCCACCCTGGACTACCTGGAAGAACACGAGGACACCGTCTACACCGAGCTGAACGACAGGACCGCGCGGGTGGTCGGTGCGCTGTCCGACCTGTTCGTCCAGCACGATGTGCCGTACTCGCTGGCATCCATCGGCTCACTGTGGCGGTTCCAGTACCGCGGGATGTCCAACCTGTACCACCCGCTGCCGTTGGAGATGCTCTACCACAGCCTGCTGGCGGACGGCATCTACATGTGGGAGGGCAGGACGTTCTTCATGTCCGCCGCCCACACCGACAGCGACGCCGAGCGCCTGATCGATGCGGTGGACCGCGGTCTGCACGACTTGCGGGAGGCGGAGTTCCTGGACGGCGCCGCCACCGTACCCCCGGTTCGGACGGCTGACCGCTGGCCGATGTCCGCCCAGCAACGAGAGGTGTGGCAGATCAGCCAGCGGCTCGAGCCGAAATCGGTGGTCTATAACGAGACCGCGGTGCTGGAGCTCACCGGCGAGCTGGACCTGCCGGCACTGGATGCCGCGTTGGCCGCGGTACGGCAACGGCACCCGGCACTGCGCGCGGTCTGCTCCTCCGACGGACGCGACCTGGTCGTGGTCGGCGGCGCCGAAAGCACGACACCTGTGCACACGGTGTCCCCGGGAGGCAGTCCGCAGGCCGTGATCGACGAGTTCTCCAACACACCGTTCGATCTCGCAGCGGGGCCGCTGTTCCGTCCCACTGTGCTTCGGCATTCAGACACCCACCACCACCTGCTGGTCTCAGCCCACCACGTGGTGTTCGACGGCACCTCCATGGTCGCCGTGCTCAACGACCTCGCCGACGGCTACACGCGCGCCACACGGGGCCTGGCCCCGGTGACGATGCGGGGTGGACGGACACAGCCCGCATCCACGGAACTGGCGGCGGGTGAACGAAAGGCGGCGCTCGACTACTGGCAGCAGCGTCTGGACACACCTCCCGCACTGGCGTGGGCTGACCCGGACCGCCCGGCGAGCGCTCCGGCGACCCGGCAGGCGTTCCACTTCGACTCCGGCCTGTGGGCGGCGTTGGTGAACCGGTGCGCGCAACTGCGCTGCACACCGTTCATGGCGGTCTTCAGCGCGTTCACCGCGGCGCTGCACGAGGTGACCGGACACGATGACCTGGTGGTCAGCACCCCGGTCGACCAGTGCCGGGGCGAGGCGGAACAGGGACTGGTCGGACACTTCGTCAGCTACGTCCCGGTGCGCAGCCGACTCACCGACACCGGCTTCCCCGCGCACCGCAAGCGGTTCAGCCAACTGCTCGGCGAGGACTTGGCCAACGGGACCTTGCCGCTGGAAAGCATCCTTGGTGCACTCGCCGACCGGGCGCAGCTCGATGACCCCTGGCTCGCCCGCCAGCAGTTCACTTCCGTGGTGTTCAACCTCAACCGCCCGATGCCATCGCCGAAGATGGGCGACCTGGACGTCCAGGTGAGCCTGCCGTCCACCGTGGAAGCGATGTTCGACCTGCTCTTCGACGTCGTCCCGATGGAGGACAAGGTGTTCGTGGAGATCGTGCACCGCGACCGGATACCCGCGGAGGACGTCGCGCTGCTCTGGACGCGTTGGCTCGAACTGGTACGTGAGACCGCACATGCCAACGGAGAGTCCTGAATGGCCCCGCAACGCAACGAGTCCATCGCCGACCTGCTGCGGTCGGCGTTGGAACGGAATCCCGACGCGGTGGCGGTTCGCACGCTGGACCGGCAGCTCACCTACCGTGAGCTGCTCGGCAAGGCCGGTGCGGTCGCCAAGCGACTGGACGCGGTGGAGGTACCGGTCGACGAACCCGTTGGCCTGCTGCTGCGGCGCACGCCCGAACTGATCGCGGCACTGCTCGGCGTACTGCTGTCCGGCCGGACCTACCTGCCGTTGGACGCCGGCCACCCCGCGGACCGAATCGCCTTCCTGCTGGCGGATTCGGGCGCGCGGCGAGTGCTGGTCGACCAGGACTGCGCCGGTTCAGTGCCACCAGGGCCGTGGACGCTGATTGACACCGATGCGTGCATGGCCAACCACCGCGAGGGCGAACTGCCCTTCCGCGCAACGGTTCCGGGGGCGACCGCGCTGGTCATCTACACCTCGGGCACCACCGGCGCGCCGAAGGGGTGCTGGATCACCCACCGGAGCCTGGACAACTTCGTGGGTTGGACCGTCCACCACTGTCCCCGTGAGACATTCGAGTGCAGCGTCGCAGCAACGTCGCTCTGCTTCGACTTCTCCGTCGCCGAGATCCTGCCGGCACTGACCGTCGGCGGTTCGGTGCTGGTGTTGAACAATCACGTGGAGGTGGCGGACCTGCCGGCGCACGTGCGGCCGACGCAGATCAACGGGGTGCCCAGCGTGCTGAGCGACGTGATGCGCGACCGGCCGCTGCCGAGCAGCGTGCAGCTGGTCACCCTGGGCGGCGAAGCCGTGCCGCCCAGCCTGGTCGCCAGGCTGCTCGACAGCGGCGTTCCCCTGGTGCGCAACGTGTACGGACCGACCGAGACAACCGTGGTCGCCACATCGACCTACCTCACCCGCGCTGACACCGATCGGACTGTCTCGCTCGGGGACCCCGTTTCCGGGGTTGAGATCTACCTGGTCGACGACGCCTTCCAACAGGTTCCCGATGGGGCTGTCGGTGAACTGGTGATCGGCGGCATCGGCGTCAGCAACGGCTATCCCCGGCTGCCGGCCCTGACCGCCAGCAGGTTCGTCGCCGACCCCTTCTCCGGAAACCCCGGCCGTCGTGTGTACCGAAGCGGGGACCACGCGCGGCGCACCGAAGACGGCCGGCTGGAGTTCGTTGGAAGGCGTGACCACCAGGTCAAGATCCGCGGCGTGCGGATCGAGCTCAGCGAGATCGAGCAGGTGCTGATGAGCCATCGGCTGGTGTCGGCAGCCGCGGTGAGCGTCGCCGGTACCGAACCGGCGCAGTATCTGCTGGCCTACATATGGCCCGCCGACCACGGAACCCCGCCGACTGTCGCCGAACTGAGCGCGCACGTCGGCGCCAAGCTGCCAAGCGCGTTGCGGCCGGCCCACTACGCGTTGCTCGACGAGCTTCCCCTCACCACGAACGGGAAGATCGACCGCTCACGGCTGCCACGCGAACCGCAGTTGCTCGCCGACCGCGACCACAGGTCACCCGAAGTCGCGAACGAAGAGGTTGGGCTGCTGGAAGGGCGGCTGGCCGAGATCTGGGCGAGCACGTTGAAAGTCCAAACGGTGCGGCGCGACGACAACATCTACGCCCTGGGCGGCAACTCCATGGCACTGATCAGGATCAGGAAGTCGATCGGCGCTGAGTTGGGGATGGACGTACCGATGCAGGTCCTCCTCGGCTGCCCGACCGTGGCCGAGCTCGCCGCTGAGCTGCTCGACGAGTTTCCTGCTGACCCGGACATGACGCGCGGGAAGGTGCGATGAGAATGAACTGTTTCGACGATCCGAACGGCCAGTTCCTGGTGCTGGTAAACGACGAGAGGCAGCACTCGCTGTGGCCGAGCTTCAATGACGTGCCCGCCGGTTGGCAGGTGGTCCAGGGCCCGGACACACGAGCCGACTGCATGGCCTACATCGAGGAGAACTGGACCGACCTGCGGCCCAAGAGCCTCATAGGGTCGGCATCGCAACGGGGTGACTGATGATCACCTCAGACCAGACAGCTGTGCTCGCCGGGCTCGGTACCTGCCTTCCCGTGGGGGAAGAGGACAACGCGGCACTGTCCGAGCGCCTGGACACCAGCGATTCCTGGATACGCGAGAGGACAGGCATCGCCGCACGGCGGATTGCCGGCCCCGACGTGTCGATGCGCGACTTGGCCGTCGCGGCGGGCGAGAACGCTCTCAAGGCGGCCGGTCTCGCCGAGGTCGACGCGGTGGTGGTGGCGACGTCGACCCCTGATCGTCCTCTACCCGCTGCGGGACCACAGGTTGCCAGCAGCCTCGGGCTTGGTTCTGTGCCCGCGTTCGACGTGTCCGCCGCGTGCTCCGGCTTCATCTACGCGTTGGCGGTGTCGGCCGGCCTGATCGGGACCGGCCTTGCCGGCGACATCCTCATGGTGGCCTCGGAGAAGTACTCAAGGGCCGTCGACCCGGCGGACCGTGCCACGAGGGTGCTGTTCGGCGACGGTGCCGGGGCGGCTGTGCTGAGAAGCGGCCGGCGCGACGAGCGGGGGGCGGTGCTCGCCGTGGATTGGGGGAGCGACGGAACTGGCCGCGACCTGATCCATTGGCCCGGGGGGCAGGGCGGTTACCTCTCGATGGCCGGCAAACGGGTCTACCTCAAAGCGATCGAGCACATGACGAGCTCGACACTGCGGGTGCTCGACCAGTGCGGCTGGGCGATCAGCGAAGTTGACACCTTCGTCCCGCACCAGGCCAACATGCGGATCATCCGGGCTGTGGCGCAGCAGCTCTCGCTGCCCGAAGACAGGGCGGTGTGCGCGTTGGAGCGGACCGGGAACACCGCGGGGGCGTCGATTCCGCTCGCACTGGCGCACGGGCAGGCGAACGGGACGATCAGAGCCGGTGATCGCATGGTGCTCACGGCCTTCGGCGCCGGGCTCGCCTGGGCATCGGCGGCACTGGTGTGGCCGGAGATCAACACGGTTGAATCAGAACTGTAGGAGGAGAACACCATCATGATGTACGACTACCTGCGCAACCTGCTCGAAGAGACTTTCCGGGTCAGCGGCGAGATCGCGCCGGACAAGAGCTTCGAGGACCTCGACCTCGACTCGCTGACCACAGCCGAGATCTGTGCCGCCCTGGAGGATGACCTCAAGGTGACCATCGACGACGCGGAAGTGAACCAGCAGATCACCTTGGGTGAGTTGGCCGATCTGTTGCAGCACAAGGGCGCTGTCCTCTCCCGATGACCCTTGCGGGTGCCGAAAACTCCATGCACAGCTGTGACATGGGTGTTTTCGTGAGAGGCTGACGATCGCCAGGTGGACGTGTCTGGGTGTCGGACGCTCCCCCACGAATTGGGTTCATGCAGCGCCAGACCGACAGTTCCCGTGACGCCCCTACGGTGCGTGTGCCGATCATTCATCCACCCGGGTGTAAGCGGTTTGGTTCCCCGGCCCCCGGCCGCCCTTCCTCCACCCAGTTGTCTCCACTGCGCAGGGCATCGACACCATCATGATCTTCGTGCTGCTGTGCCTTGCGTACCTCGCCGTGCCCTAGTGGAGATCCTGGCGCTGCTACACCAGTTGCTGGTCTGCGGCGCCAGGTCGGCGAGTCCACGTTCACCGACAACGACCGCGCTGTCCTCGCCGGCATTGGTCGAGCCTGCTGGTGCTGCCCGCCGCGTGCATCGGCAGCGCTACCTCATCTACGTAAGGAAACGATTCGTCGTCCGCATGCAACACGTCCAGGACATCGTGCAGAGGGCAGGACCACACAGCCCGGCTCGGTCTTCCTGAACAACGGCCACCGCAGCCCTGAGAAAGAGGCGCAGGCATGACCGTCCGAACGCAAGCAACGGTCGGCACCTCTTCGGTGTCGAGCTCCGGCTTCATGCGTTTCTGGTTCGGCCAGACACTCTCCCAGTTCGGCACGCGCATCGGCGCACTGGGTATGCCGGTCATCGCTGTTGACGTCCTGCATGCCAGCAACACGCAGGTTGGCATCCTGGGGGCCGTATCCGGGTGTGTCCAGCCAGTGGTGTAACTCGGTTGTCGGGTTCTAGCGGCGGGCGGCCGAGAGTCGTCCGTCGAAGGTGATGTCGAATGCCTGCAGCGCTGGCTTCCATCGGATCGCCCAGCGCCGCCGTCCTGTCCCGGTCGGGTCCAGGCTCATCACCGCCAGATACACGCACTTCAGCGCGGCCTGCTCTGTCGGAAAGTGCCCACGGGCACGCACAGCCTTGCGGATGCGGGCGTTGATCGACTCGATGGCATTGGTGGTGCACACGATCCGGCGGATCTCCACGTCGAACCGCAGGAACGGCACGAACTCCGACCAGGACGACTCCCACAACCGCACGATCGCCGGGTATTTCTTCCCCCACGCCTCGGCGAACTCCACGAACCGCTCCAGCGCGACCTCTTCGGTCGGCGCGGTGTAGACCGGCTTCAGCCCACGCGCGATCTTCTCCCAGTCCTGCCGCCCGCAGTACTTGAACGAGTTGCGCAACAGGTGAACGACACAGGTTTGCACGATCGTCGCAGGCCAGACCGCATTGACCGCGTCCGGCAACCCCGTCAACCCGTCGCAGACCAGCATCAGCACGTCCGCGGCGCCGCGGTTCTTGATCTCGGTCAGCACCTGGAGCCAATATTTCGCGCCCTCGCCCCCGTCGCCGACCCACAGGCCGAGGATGTCGCGGTGGCCCTCGGCGGTGACCGCCACGGCCATGTAGACGGGCCGGTTAGCGACCTGGCCCTCCCTGATCTTCACGTTCACACAGTCGATGAAGACGACCGGGTAAACCGCGTCGAGCGGCCGGTTTTGCCATTCCGTCATCCCCGCGACCACGCTGTCGGTGATGGTGGAGATGGTCTGCTTGGAGACGTTCGCCCCGTAGACCTCGGCCAGGTGGGCGGAGATCTCGCCGTGGGTCAGACCCTTCGCGGACAGGGACAGCACCATCTCATCGACACCGGCAAGGCGCTTCTGACGCTTCTTGACCATCATCGGTTCGAAGGTGCCGGCCCGGTCCCGGGGCACCTCGATCTCGACGGTGCCGATCTCGGTGGTCACAGTCTTGCCTCGGTGGCCGTTGCGGTAGTTCTCCCTCCGCCCGTCCTCGGCCCGCTCGCCGTTCTCGTGGCCCAGGTGGTCGGTGATCTCGCCCTCCAAGGCGGACTCCAGCAGCTTCTTGGTCAGTTGCTGCAGCAGACCGCCCTCGCCAGCCAGCTTCATCCCGCCGTCCTTCGCACGGGCCATCAGCTGCTGGATCAGGGCGTCGTCCAGGACCTCGTCCACGGGCACCTCTTGGGCCTTGGTGTCACTCACCACGTCAGTCATCAACTGTCGCTTCCAGCTCGGGAGTTACACCAGTGACCGTACAGTCCCCCGTATCCACCGTGAGTTTCCTGCTGGTCGGCCTTCCCGCCGGTGCCTGGGTCGATCGATGGCTCAAGCGCCCGACGATGATGCTGGCGGCCCTCATACGCTCACTGGTCGTCCTCGCAATCCCGTGGTTGTGGTTCGCCGGTAAGCTCGAGATCTGGCACCTGTACGCGGTTGCCACGCTCGTCGGTCTGGTGACGGTTTTCTTCGATGTGGCCTACCAGTCGTATGTGCCCATTCTGGTATCTGACGGTGACGTCGGGAGAGCCAACGCCCGGCTGGAAGCTACCTCGCAGCTCGCGACCACCGGCGGACCGGCACTGAGTGGACTGTTCATGCGGGTGGTAAGCGCTCCCGTCCTCATGCTCGGGGACGCGCTTTCCTACTTCGTCAGCTTCGGCTGTCTGGCATTGACCAAGGACTCGGAGGTCCAGCAGCGGCTGGAAGCGGGGCCTCGGCGGGCCCTGGCCGCAGAGATCGGCGAAGGTCTCCGCTTTGTGCGTGACCAGCCGGTCATCAGACGGCTCGTCGTGGCGATGGGGTTCTCGAACCTCTTCGTGTGCATGGTCTCGACGCTGATGCCCATCTTGGTACTGCGCACCATGGGCCTCGACGCCTTCATGCTCGGGGTGGTGATGACCTGCGGATCGATCGGCGGCGTGCTGGGGGCCAGTCTGGCTCCGATGCTGCGGCGCCGTCTGTCCGACGGGACCGTGATCGCGGGCGGTCTAGTCGCAGCGGCGGTGTTCGTCATGGTCAATCCAGTTGCCGGCTTGATTTCACGTGATCACAGAAATCTGGGCACGGTGCTGCTGACGATTGCCGAGTTCTGCATGACGGCGGCAGCGCTGGTCTACAACGTTACGCAGGTCAGTCTTCGCCAGAGCTTGTGCCCCAAGCATCTCCTCGGCAGGATGAACGCCTCCATCAGATTTGTCGTATGGGGCAGCATCCCTATCTCCGCCTTGCTGGCAGGCTGGTTGTCCTCGCTGATGGGCGTGGTACCCACGCTGTGGGTCGGGGGTATTGGATCCCTGCTTACCGCGCTGCCCGTACTCGGCATAGGACGACTCATTCCGGTGGACCAGCATGCGTAAGCAGGTGAGCATCCCCCCGTACCGTGGAGGCCCTGACTGACGAAAAAGTCGGGAGTCGTGGCGGAAGTGGTCGGAAGTTCGACGCGGACTTCCGTGAGGCGCTGTGCGGATCGGCTTTTCGTCAATACCGCTGATGGTCAAGCTCCGCCGCGTGGTCGGCGATCCGATCCCGCAGCGAGCTGTGCGCACGATCGGCGGTGTGCCGAGGGTGCCAGAACAAGGCCTCGCTGACCGGCCGGAGCGGCACCGGGGGCTCAAGCACTTTCAGGCGCGCCCAGGCGGCGACTAGGCGGGCCAGTCGCTCGGGTACCAGCGACACGAACGGCGTGCCGATCACCAGGTGCGGCATGGTGACGAAGCTCTGCGTGCTGGCCTTGACCGACGGAGAGATTCCCAGCGCCTCCAGCTGCGCCTCGGCTAACGAGGACAACGGCCCACCGCTGTAGGCCACGTAAGGCAGCCGGGCGAACTCCTCGGCGGTGACCGCCGACCTCACGTTGTGATTGTCCGCGTCGGCGATCAGCACGTACCGGTCGTTGAACAGGTACCGCTGTGGGAACGCGAACCCGAATCCAGCCAACTCCGCAGGCAGGACGAGCAGATCCGTCTGTCCCATCCGCAACTGCTCGGCGTGGTCCGCCTTCACCGGCACGACGTTCACACGCTGCGACGGCGCCTCCCGCGCCAGCCGCGCCACCAACGGCCGCAGCAGGACAAGCGTCACGTAGTCGCTGGCCATGATGGTGAACCGCTGGCGATCGGCCTTCGAGTCGAACCCTCGATGCTGGCCGAAGACCGCCTCGTTTGCCGCCACCGCGTCACGTACCAGCGGCCCGAGGGAGACCGCTGTCGGCGTCAGCACCAGCACCTTGCCCTCCCGCACCAGCAGCGGATCGTCGAAGTACCTACGTAACCGCCCCAACGCAGCGCTCATCGCCGGCTGCCCCAGTGACAACCGCTTTGCCGCGCGGGTCACATTGCGCTCGCTGAGCAACGCGTCCAGCGCCACCAGCAGATTCAGGTCCACGCCCTTGAGGTCCACCGCAAACCAGCCCTTTCCGAAACCAGCAACAGCATCAATTTCATGCATCAACAACAATCGCTTTGAAAACTGTAATGGCTGTCATACGGTCTCAACCGTTCCACAAACTACTTGTTCCTGAGGAAGTCGGGCCTGCTGACGGTGTGACGTTTCGGGGATGGCTGGCCTGGGCTGCCTGTGGGCCGGGAAAGTTAACCTGGGTGATCCCGGGCCGGAAGCGGTGGCGATGTTGCGTGTCGCGGGAGTGCCGGGCACGTGGTGGGAGGTGCTGCCGGAGCGCATGATCAGAACGTCGCCGGCAAACGAGGCGAAGCTGCCGGATCTGTCCGCCCCGCAAGTGATCCGACAGTGACTTGCCAGCCGCGGCGCTCACCACCGGTTCGAACGGGATCCCCAGTGCCCGCTCGCGAAGCCGGACTCTACCGCCAGGCCGAGCAGACCCTGTACGGCCCGGAGCGACCCGCGCAACGTAGGCGTGTACATATGGGTCGAGACGCCCCTCGGACACAGACGAAAACCCCAGTTAACCTGGGGTTTTCTGCTTTTCCGCGGCTCAGTGCCGGTCCGTCGGCCAGCCCCCTACTCCGCCTTCCGGCCGCGGACCAGCGGCTCCACATCGTCGTCGGGGTCGGCCGCGGGGGGCCGGAGGATGTCCGGGGGCGCCGCGTCCTGGATCCTGTTGTAGCGGAACGGGCGGTAGCGGTGGGCGGAGAGGTAGCCGCGCGTGTAGAAGCGGGCGTCCTCCCGGGCGGTGGTGCCGGAGTGGGCCTCCTCAAGGATCCTGGCCGTGGTGTGGTTGCCATCGGTCCAGCCCTTGAACAGCACGACATGGGTGGAGATGTTGTCCAGCATGTCACCGGGCTGGAGGTCGTCCAGGGAGTTCAGCTCGGTGGCGAAGTTCGGCAGTGTGCCGGTGGTCTCGCCGTAGTTGTTGGCCGGACTGGACGGCAGGTTCCAGGCCATGGAGACGAAACCGGAGCAGTCCTGGCGGTACGTGCCGTTGCTGTCGCTGTTGTACGCGTTGCGGTTGTAGGGCACGCCCTCGGCGATCCAGCTGTGGGCCCGCGCCATGACGGCGCCGCGGGTGATGGGCTGACCGGTCCGGGCCCCCAGCGACCGGGAGTCGAGCCGCTTGGACAGCACCACGGACCGGGCGCCCGTCGCGAGCTGGACCGCGGAGGCGGTGGTCGGGTTCGCGACGGTCGGCCTGAAACGGGTGCTGTGCGGCTTGGCCGGCACCTTGGCCACGGCCGCGGGCTTCGCCACGGCCGCGTGCGTGGCGGCATGGCCGGCGGGGCCGCTCAGAGCCACGTCGGCGCTGGCGGCGACGGTGACGGACAGCACGAGGAGCTTGCAGGCACTAGGACACACGAACACTGTTACTATCCCGAAAAAGGGATGAACCGTGGTAAATAACCATGAGTGGCGTGGCGTACCACCCATCCCTCCGATCGTTTGGTCCTGACGGGTGGCCAGGACAGGTTCGAGCCCGGGCCGTTCAGCCGCGGCGGCCGACAGCCTCGAACGCGGCGGTGATCTCGGGGAGTTGGCACCGGGTCGCGAGCAGCCGGTGCAGCAGCAGTCGCGCCTTGTACGGGGTGAGGTCGCCGCCGCGGATCAGCCCGCGGGACAGCAGGTCCCGCTCCGAGCCGGGGAAGCCGTAGGTGGCGGCGAGCACCGGCCCCGCTCCGGTACGGGAGGTGAGCACCACGGGGATGCGTGCCGCCAGCCGCTCCAGCGGCGCCACCGCAGCCTCCGGCACGTGGCCGACGCCGAATCCGGCGACGACCAGGCCGTGGCACCGGTCCGCGGCACCGTCCAGCAGCAACTCCAGCGCCAGGCCGTCGTCGCCGAGTGTGACGGTGTGCAGCAGGACCCGTACGCCATCGCGCACCACGTCGCCGGTGAGTCGTGCCGAGGTGCGGTAGGGCAGGCCGTGGTGCGACCATACCCGCCCTTCGGCCACCAGTCCGAGGGGGCCGGATCCGGGTGAGGTGAACGCGGCGGGGCTGGTGCTGTGGGCCTTGGTGACGGTGCGCGCGGCGTGGATCTCGTCGCCGAGCACGACCACGCATCCGGCGCCGCGCAGCCGCGCGGAGGAGGCGGCGACCACGGCCGCGTACAGATTGGCCGGACCGTCGGGGCCGGGCTGCGTCGGGTTGCGCAGCGCTCCGGTGACGACGACGGGGATGTCGGACCGGTGCAGCAGGTCGAGGTAGAAGGCGGTCTCCTCGATGGTGTCGGTGCCCTGGACCACCACCACACCGTCGGCGCCGTCCGCCGACTCCGCCTCGATGGCGGTGTGCAGGCCGTCCAGGTCGGCCAGTGACAGTGAGGCGCCGGGCAGGTTGCGGATGTCGCGCACGCGCAGGGACACCCCGAGCGCGGTCAGGCCCGGTACGGTGTCCAGGAGTTGGCGCGCGGAGAGTGCGGGACGCACGGCTCCCGTCGAGGGGTCGGCGGTCATCGCGATGGTGCCGCCGAGGGTGAGCACGGCGACCCTCGGGTCACGCCGGTCCGCCGGTTCCGCGGCCACGTCGATCGCCTCGTTTCCGTTCCCGTCCGTCGCGTTCACAACGCGTTGTTCCCACCACTCGAACCCTCTCACGCCACCTCCGCAACGGTCCCGCGGAGTGTGCCGTGTGGCTCCGTTGGGCAGGGAGCCATGGGGACGCATCACGAATCGCGCAACTGTACCGTCGTTTCACCTGAACGTGTGATGACAATCCTCGCTACTGGCCGTCACCATTGTTTTGCAGGCCACACGGGTTCAGGGGAGGGACTTTCGATGTCGGTCGATGCTGGTATTGGCGTGGAATCAGGTGGGGAATCCGGCGACGCCTCTTCCTCAAATGGCCCGGCTCGGTTGAGCCTTGGCACCGCGGCGGCACGGAACTTGGCGACTACCACCAAGTCCGCACCGCAAATGCAGGGCATTACCTCACGGTGGCTGCTGCGCGTTCTTCCGTGGGTCCAGGTTTCCGGTGGCACGTATCGGGTGAACCGACGGCTGACCTACACGGTGGGCGACGGGCGGGTGACGTTCGTCCAAAGCGGGTCCGAGGTCCGGGTGATCCCGGAAGAACTCGGCGAGTTGCCGGTGCTGCGCGGTTACGACGACATCGATGTGCTCAACGCGCTGGCGGACCGTTTTGTGCAGCACGAGTTCACCGCCGGGCAGGTCATCTCGGAGGCGGGGGCACCCGCCGACCATGTCTACCTGGTAGTGCACGGCAAGGTGAACAAGATCGGCACCGGCAAGTACGGCGAGCAGGCCGTGCTGGGCGTGCTGGCGGACGGCGACCACTTCGGCAACCAGATGCTGACGCAGGACGACAGCAGCTGGGAGTTCACCGCGAAGGCCGTGACACCGGTGACCCTGCTGGGCCTGCCGAGGCAGGCGTTCCAGGCGATCGCCGAGCAGTCGGATTCGCTAAGGGAGCAGATCCAGCGGTTCCTGAGCGGCACGCAACTGGCGAAGAACAAGCACGGCGAGGCGGCCATCCACCTGGCCTCCGGACATGACGGCGAGCCCGACCTGCCCGGCACCTTCGTGGACTACGAACTCTCGCCCCGCGAGTACGAGTTGAGCGTCGCCCAGACGGTGCTCCGGGTACACAGCAGGGTCGCCGATCTCTACAACCACCCGATGAACCAGGTCGAGCACCAGTTGCGGCTCACCATCGAAGCGCTCCGCGAACGCCAGGAGCACGAGCTCATCAACAACCGTGATTTCGGGCTGCTGTACAACGCCGACTACAGCCAGCGGATCCACACGCATTCCGGCCCACCCACCCCGGACGACCTCGACGAACTCATCAGTCGGCGCCGCAACTCCCAGTTCCTGCTGGCGCATCCGCAGACCATCGCCGCGTTCGGACGGGAATGCAACCGGCTGGGCATCTATCCGGGCACCATCGATTTCCACGGTAATGCGGTGCCGTCATGGCGCGGACTACCGCTGCTGCCCTGCAACAAGATTCCCATCAACGACGGCCACACCAGCTCCATCATCGTGCTGCGCGTCGGCGAGGACAATCAGGGCGTGGTCGGGCTGCACCAGATCGGCCTGCCCGACGAATACGAGCCGGGGCTGTCCGTACGCTTCATGGGCATCAACGAAAAAGCCATCATCTCCTACCTGGTGAGCGCCTACTACTCGGCCGCGATCCTGGTGCCGGACGCCATCGGCATCCTGGAGAACGTGGAGGTCGCCCGCGCTCGGAACTGAGGGGTCCTGCGTCCCAGCGGTCACTGACGAAATCGAGGTGTGGCAACCATGGGAATGTCAACGCTCGATCGAGAGGGCCATGAGGCCGCGGAGATCCTGTCCCGTACCCGGCTCACCGTGGATCCCGCGTTGCGTACGGCGGTTGAGTCACTGCCCGAGTCGATGCGCCGCGTCGCCGGGTACCACTTCGGCTGGCTGAACGCCGATGGCTCCCCCGCCTACGCAGACGCGGGAAAGGCGATTCGGCCCGCGCTGGTACTGGCCGCCGCGCATGCGCTCGGTGGCCAACCCGGCCCGACGGCATCGGCCGCCGCGGCCGTGGAGTTGGTGCACAACTTCACACTGCTGCACGACGATGTGATCGACCGCGACCCAACCCGCCGCCACCGCCCGTCTGCCTGGGCGGTGTTCGGCACCGAGGACGCCATCCTCGCGGGCGACGCCCTGCAGGCCCTGGCCCTGCGGCTGTTGGCCGAGGACACCCATCCGGCCGCCGGTAGAGCTGCCACCCGGCTGTCCGAGTGCGTGATCGAGCTGTGCGACGGCCAGCACGCGGACTGCGAGTTCGAGCGGCGCACGGATGTCTCACTCGACGAGTGCCTGGCCATGGCCGAGGCGAAGACCGGAGCACTGCTGGGCTGCGCCTGTGCGCTGGGCGCGCTGTACGCCGGGGCCGACGACGCGACAGCGGACGCGCTGGACGCGTTCGGCCGCCAGGTGGGATTGGCGTTCCAGCTGATCGATGACCTGATCGGCATCTGGGGGGACGCGGAGGTCACCGGCAAGCCGGTCGGGGCGGATCTGGCGGCCCGTAAGAAGTCACTTCCGGTGGTGGCGGCGCTGCGTTCGGGGACGTTGGCCGGGGCCGAGCTGGACCGGATCTACGCTCGCGATGACGCACTGTCCACCGACGACCTGTGCCGGGCGGCGGAGGCCATCGAGCGGGCAGGGGGCCGTGACTGGGCCCAGGCACAGGCCTGCGACCGGATGGCGGGAGCGATCGACCATCTGTCGGGAGTCGTCCCCGACGGCGTCGCCGCCGGGGACCTCCTGGCGCTGGCCGAGCTGGTGACCCGCAGGAACCACTAGGGCTCAGGCCGTGGTGCGGCGCAGCCGTACCACGGGGATGTCCCGGCTGGTCTTGCGCTGGTACTCCTCGTACGGGGCGAACACCTCCACCAGATGCGGCCAGACCCGCGCCTTCTCCTGCGGGGACAGGGTTTCGGCGTGGGCCGCGAACCGTTCGGTGCCGACGCGCAGATGGACGTCGGGGTTGTTCTCCAGGCTCAGGTACCACAGGGGGTGGTCGTCGGCGCCGCCCTTGGAGGCCACGATCAGATAGTCCTCGCCGTCCCGCCCGTAGATCAGCACGGTGCGGCGCCAGTCCCCGCTGCGCCGCCCTCGGTAGTCGAGCAAGAGGCAGGGCGAACCGTGTATCTCGGTGCCCTGGGTGCCGCCGGAACTCTCGTACAGCTCGGCCTGCTGGGCGACCCAGTCGGTGGGGCTGGGCTTGGTGCTGGCGGGGTCGTACTCCGTCATGTCGTCGCCTCCGTCGTCGGTGGTTGAGGGATGTTCGACTGCTGACCTCCCAACAGCCCTCAACGGTAGGACGTCGGTGCGGAATTCCTCGAACAGACAGTGTCCGTATCCCACGTGTTGTCCGAGAGCGTGGTGACATGCCATGAGTCAGCAAATCATTCAATCACCAGCACAATCATCCCAGGAAGTGACAGCAGAGCCGACCTCAGGGGGCATCATGAATCCGCGACCGCGAAGACTGCGTATGGCCTTGGCGGTGCTCGCCGCATGCGGGGCGCTGTTGGCGGAGTCCGCGGCGGGCACCGCGCAGGCCGCACCGGCGGTGAGTCTGCGGGCCGGTGCGCAGACCGCGATCGCCCCAGGAGTGCGGTACCAGGAGTTCTCGGTGCACGCCTCGCACGGCACGGTGTACGGGCATCTGCTCATCGCTGACCTGAGCAACCGTCATGTCTCGGTGGACCTGCTGACGCCCGGTGTGGTGGCGGCCCGGGAGCCGGTCTCCCGGATGGCCGACGCGCGGGGCGCGGTGGCCGGGGTCAACGGGGACTTCTTCGACATCAGCGAGGCGCAGCACCCCGGCGTGGTCGCGACCGGCGCGGCGGTCGGCCCAGCGGTCGAGGGCGGGGTGCCGGTCAAGGCGGCGGTGCCGAACGGTCAGCGCTTCGGTCCTCCGTTGCCGCCGGGCACCTCGACCCGGGATGTGATCGCGGTGGGCGACGACGGGGTGGCGCGGCTGGCCCAACTGTCGTTCACCGGTTCGGCGTCCACCGCTGGTGGGACGATTCCCCTGCGCGGGTTCAACCAGTACGCCCTGCCGGTGGGCGGGGTCGGCGTCTACACTTCGCGCTGGGGAAGCGTGTCCCGGGAGCGCGCGGTGTGCGGCACCGATCGGCTGCGGGCTGCGGGATGCAGCCGGGACACCTATGAGGTGACGGTGCGCGGCGGCCGGGTGACCGCGGTGGCCGGCAGGCCCGGTGCCGGGGCGGTGCCGCGCGACGGCTTCGCGCTGGTGGGCCGGGACGGTGGGGCGCGGGCGCTGCGGCGGCTGCGGCCTGGTGCCCGGGTGCGGTTGAGTGACGGGCTGTCGGGCGCGGCTGGGCTGCGGTTCGCGGTGGGCGGCTTTCCGGTGCTGCGCGGGGGTAGCCCACTGTCCGGTCTGGACAGGGCGGTCGCCGCGACCCGCACGGCGGCCGGATTCGGGTCGGGCGGCCGCCGGTTGTATCTGCTGGCGCTGGACGGCGACGCGGAGCGAGATGCCGGGTTGACCATCGCGGAGTTGGCGAGTTTGATGCGGCAGCTCGGCGCCGAGTCGGCGGTGGACCTGGACGGCGGCGGTTCCTCCACGCTGGTCGCCCGCTCCCCGGGCAGCCACCGGGTGACGGTGCGCAACCATCCGTCAGGTGGGTCCGAGCGTCCGGTGCCGGAGGGCATCGGACTCTTCTCCCGCTAGCCGACCGGGCGGACGCGCTCCCACCGTGGCCACGGCCCGTGCGCCGGTACGGCATCCGGCGGCAGCCGCCTCGGCCGGGTTCGCGCCGTGCAGCAGTGCCGCCAGGAAGCCACCGGTGAAGGCGTCGCCCGCGCCGGTGGTGTCCACGGGGGTGCTCGGTACCGGGGGGATGCGGAGGGTGGGCGCGCCGCGTCGTACGACCAGCGCGCCCTGGGCGCCGAGGGTCACCACCACCGTATGGTGGTCCTCGGTCAACTCCCTTGCCGCGTCGGCCGGTTCACGTCGGCCGGTGAGCAGTCGGGCCTCGGCCGCGTTGGGCAGCAGCAGATCGGCGCCGCGTATGGTGTCGCGCAGCACGGCCACTCCGGTGCGGGCCATGAAGCCGGTGGAGGCGGGATCCACGCTGACCGTCGCGCCCCGCTGCCGCGCCCGGGTGATGGCGAGCGCGGCCAGCCGCCGACCGGGCTCGGTGAACAGCGGGTAGCCGGAGAGGTGGAGGTGCCGGACACCGTCGAGGAGTCGGTCGTCCCAGTCGTCCGGGCCGAGGTGGACGGCGGCTCCGCTGTCGGTGACCAGGGTGCGCTCGGCGCGGCTGTCCACCAGTGCGATCACCACCGCGGTGGGTCGCTGGTGGTCGGTGCGCAGCACCGGCCGCACTCCCTCGGCGAGCAGCGCGTCGCGGTGCCATGCGGCGTCCGCTGCGCCCACCCGGGCCAGCAGCCGGACGTCGGTGCCGCAACGCGCCGCCCAGGCCGCCGCGTTGGCTCCGGCGCCGCCCGGCCGCACCGCGATCCGGGCGGGGGTGTCGGTGTCCGGGGCGAGCGCTCCGGTGTGCCGGGCCACGATGTCGGTGACCGCCTCGCCGATGACCAGCAGTGCCCGGTCGCCGGTCATTCGGCACGTGCCCAGGCGCCCGCGACCGCGGCGGCCAGCCGTACGTTTCCGCGCACCGCGGCAAGGTTGGCCTCCAGGGAGGCGCCGCCGGTGTGCCGTACCAGGTGGTCCAGCAGATACGGGGTGATGGCCTGGCCGGTGACGCTCTCGATGGCCGCGGCGTGCAGCGCCTCGGCGAGCACCCGGTCGTGCAGTTCGGGGTCGAGTTGCCGGTCCTCGGGTACCGGGTTGGCGACGATCAGGGCGGAGTCGGGGCCGCCGAGCGCGTCCTGGGCGTGCATCACGGCGGCGACATCGGCCGGTTCGCGCACCGTCCAGTCCACGGGCTCGCCGGAACTGTGCAGATAGAAGCCGGGGAAGGCGGCGGTGCGGTAGCCGACCACGGCCACGCCCAGGGTTTCGAGGCGTTGCAGGGTGGCGGGGATGTCGAGGATGGACTTCACGCCCGCGCACACCATGGTGATGCGGGTGCGTGCGAGCAGCCGCAGGTCGGCCGACTCGTCCTGGGTGCTGGTCCAGTCGCGGTGTACGCCGCCGAGTCCGCCGGTGGCGAAGATCCGCAGGCCGGCTCGGGCGGCGAGGAACGCGGTGGCGGAGACGGTGGTCGCGCCGCTGGCCCCGGTGGCGATGGCGGGTGCCAGGTCGCGGTGGCCCAGCTTGCGCATCGAGGGGTCGCCCGCGACCCGCTCCAACTGGGCCGCGTCCAGGCCGACATGGGGTACGCCGTCGAGTACCGCGATGGTCGCCGGGACCGCCCCGCCCTCCCGTACCAGTGCCTCCAGCTCGGTCGCGACCCGCAGGTTGCGAGGCCGGGGCAGGCCATGGGCGATGATCGTCGATTCCAGGGCGACCACCGGGGCCGCGCGCCGCACGGCGTCGCGGACCTCGGCGGACAGCTTGATGACGGGCATGTGCGGCCTCCTGCGCTCGACTTCCCCATGTCTGGCACGCGGTCGGCCGCCGCAAACCCACCGCATTGATCAAACCCGTCCCGGGCGATCACATCGGATCGATTTCGGTCAGTTCACCGTCCATCCTCAGCCAACGGGTGGCCCCGATACCGCGTAGGAACGGCACGTCATGACTGGCGATGATCAACGCGCCCTGGTAGGACTCCAGCGCCCTGGTCAGTTGGCGGACGCTGGCCAGGTCCAGGTTGTTGGTCGGCTCGTCCAGCATCAGCAGCTGCGGCGCGGGCTCGGCGAGCATCAGCGCCGCGAGCGTCGCCCGGAACCTTTCGCCGCCGGACAGTGTGCCGACCGGCTGGTCGGCGCGGGCTCCGCGGAACAGGAACCGGGCCAGCCGGGCCCGGATCACGTTGTTCTCCGCGGTGGGCGCGAACCGGGCGACGTTCTCCGCGACGGTGAGCGCGTCGTCCAGCACGTCGAGCCGCTGCGGCAGGAAGCGCACCGGGACGTGCGCCACCGACTCGCCCGCCACCGGCGTAAGGTGCCCGGCGATGGTGCGCAACAAGGTGGACTTGCCGGACCCGTTGCCGCCCACCAGTGCCACCCGTTCCGGGCCGCGCAGTTCCAGGTGGGCCAGCGCGCCGTGCACCAGCTCGGCCTCGCGCAGGGTCAGTACGTCGCGGCCGGGCGGCACCGCGGTGTGCGGCAGGTCGACGCGGATCTCGTCGTCGTCGCGCACCGCCGATACCGCGTCGTCCAGGCGGGCCTTGGCCTCGGCCACCTTCTCGGTCTGCATGGTGCGGTACTTGCCCGCGGAGACCTGGGCCTCGCGCTTGCGCGCGTTCATCACGATGCGCGGTTCGCGCTTGTTGTCGTACTGCTTCTGCCCGAAGCGGACCCGTCGGGCCAACTTCACCTGGGTTTCCTCCAGTTCGCGCCGCTGCCTGCGCAGATCGGCCTCGGCGGCCCGGACCATGCGCTCGGCCGCCTCCTGTTCCACGGCGAGTGCCGTCTGGTAGGCGGTGAAGTTGCCGCCGTACCAGCGCACTTCGCCGCCGCGCAGCTCGGCGATCTGGTCGACCCGCTCCAGCAGCTCCCGGTCGTGGCTGACCACGACCAGCACGCCGCGCCAGGCGGCGACGGCGTCGTAGAGCCGTTGCCGGGCGGCCAGGTCCAGGTTGTTGGTCGGCTCGTCCAGCAGCAGGACGTCGGGGCGGCGCAGGAGCAGTGCCGCGAGCCGCAGCAGCACCGACTCGCCGCCGGACACCTCGCCGACCGTACGGTCGAGGCCGATCCGGCCGAGCCCCAACTGGTCGAGGGTGGCGCGGGCGCGCTCCTCGACGTCCCAGTCGTCGCCGACCGTGGTGAAGTGGTGTTCGCTGACGTCACCCCGCTCGATGGCGTGCAGGGCGGCCCGTACCCGGTGGATGCCGAGTGCCTCGTCCACCCGGACGGTGGTGTCGAGGGTGAGGCTCTGCGGCAGGTAGCCCACCTCGCCGGTGACCCGCAAGGTGCCGTGTGTGGGCGTCAGTTCGCTCGCGAGGAGCCGCAGCAGGGTGGACTTTCCGGAGCCGTTGAGGCCGATCAGGCCGGTGCGGCCGGGGCCGATGGCGATCTGGAAGCCGTCGAACACGGTCGTTCCGTCGGGCCAGGAGAATCCGAGGTCCGCGGTGGTGATGGAGGGGGACGCTATAGACATATGTGGTCTCCGGTTGCTCAGTGGATCTGGGATCGGGCAACACGTGGAGACACCGCGGCAAGTGGCAACGCTCAAGCGGCAGATGGAACGAGGGCGCCCCGGCATGCGGAAGGCGGCTCATGGCTGAGGTCGCACACGGCTTCGCGTGGTGTTCGCGGTCGCGGTGTCTGCTGGGACCTCAGTAGAGCAACGGCCTTCTCCGATCGACGACAACAGGGCCGACAACAACCGTAGGCAGGGGTGCGCCGGATGGCAATCGGATTTTCCGGCGCCGCCCAGATGGCCGTGCGCGGCCTTCCGTGGTGGCGGGTGGTGTGGTGTGCTGGCGACCATGGTTGACGAATGCGCTCACCGCACGGTGCCGCTGCGCCCGATGGCCGTCCCCGGCGACGAGGCGGAAGCGCGTAGCAGGGCGTTCCACGAGGTGATGGCACGCCGCCGCACGGTGCGTGACTTCTCCCCCCGACCGGTCCCCGACGGGGTGGTGGAGTGGGCCGTGCGCACCGCTGCCACCGCCCCCAGTGGCGCCAACGTGCAGCCGTGGCGCTTCGTGGTGCTCACCGACCCGGAGCGCAAGCGGCGGCTGCGTGAGGCGGCCGAGGCCGAGGAGCGGGAGTTCTACTCCCGGCGGGCCTCGCAGGAGTGGCTTGCGGCCCTGGA
Source organism: Streptomyces silvisoli (assembly GCF_029269905.1). Classification (NCBI taxonomy): domain Bacteria; kingdom Bacillati; phylum Actinomycetota; class Actinomycetes; order Kitasatosporales; family Streptomycetaceae; genus Streptomyces; species Streptomyces silvisoli. Next base: position 420,008 of record NZ_JARJBC010000003.1, read on the forward strand.
GCCGCTGGGCACCGACTGGCGCAAGCCGTTCCTTGAGCAGGCCCCCGTGGTCGTCGTGGTGTTCGAGGTGCACAAGGGACCGGAATCGCCGCGCCCGTACTACACCAAGGAGTCGGTGGGCATCGCGGTCGGCCTGCTGCTGGCCTCGCTGCACCAGGCGGGGCTCGCGACGCTCACCCACACCCCGAGCCCGATGCGGTTCCTCAACGAGGTGTGCGACCGGCCGCCGGAGGAGCGCGCCTCGTATGTGATCCCGGTCGGCTACCCGGCCGAGGGCGCGCGGGTGCCGGACATCCACCGCAAGGACCTCGATCAGGTTCTGGTCCGGCTCTGAGCGGCGCGGGTGGCAGTCACGGCGTGATGCGTCCCGTGTGCGAGCTCCGGCCGTCCGGGGCGCGTGTCTCGCCGCGGCAGGTCTCCACCCAGCCACCGAGCGAGAGGACGCGCCGCGTCAACTCCCCACGCACTGCCAGGTCGTAAGCGAACCGCTCCCAGTCGAACACGAGGCAGACGCGGCGCTTGTCGGTCCCTGCCGCGCGCATGGTGTTGCACAGGTGATCGAGCGCCGGGCGGCGGTTGAGGGACTGCGCGTCCTCACCCCGGTCAACGAACCCTCCGCCGTAACCCCAGCCCTGCTTCTGCACGTACGCCGCGCAGGCTTTCAGGCGTACGTCGAGGGTGATGATGTTCTTGGTGACGTGGCGGTCGTAGATGAACGCGAGGGTTGGCTGAGTGGCTGTCATGGTCGGCTCCGAACGGCACATCGACGGTGGGTAACCGACCGTAGGTCCCCGGTGACGGGGGCTCAATGGCACTTTTCCAGCGGCCTGCCGCGAAGTGCCACGCAGTGCTATATCGGCAGGCCGACCGTGTCCGCCAACTCTCGTATCTCGCCCGTCAACGTTCGCCGCCTGGTGACGATGCGCTCCACGATGTCCCGTGCGTACCGCTGGTGCGCCAGCCACTGGGGTGCAGCTTGGCGGACCGCGTTCAGCACCTCTACCGCCTCGGCGTACTGGCGTTGCCGGACACGGGCGTTCGCCACGTCAAGCCGGTGCCGGTTCAGGTTGTTCGATGATGGCCGCAATCCCTGCGTTGGGATGCTGGCCGCGAGTCTGAGCACTTGGTCGGGTCGATCTGCGATCATCGCCGTCTCTGCCTGCTTCAACGCCACCGTAACGGGGCCGAAGGTGCGCAGGAAATCACCGGCGGGTGTCCACTCCTGACCGGTGGCGACCGCCGCCGACTTGGCGAGCCTGAGCGTATCGTCGGCTTCACCTGGACGGTTGTCGCGGATCGACGCGGCCGAGGCGCGTAGCAGGAGCCAACCCCACGCGCTGAGGTCCTCCGGCGTGGCCCGCGACATTCGCGGCTCCACCTCGTCCGCCCACTGGATTGCCAACTCCCTTGCGTCCGCGACACTGCCGCGGCGCAGTAGCAGCCAGCACTGGGTGCTGACCGTCGCAGCGGCGTCAAGCCGGTCGGCGGCGTCGTCCATGGCTCGCTCCATCACGGCCTCGGCGGCGTCGAACTGCCGTGTCTGGGTGAGCAGCCACCCGGTCAACTGCAAGAGTCTGCCGCGCACCCGGCGTGCGGCCGAGGAAACCTCGACGAGGGCATCGGCATCGCGCAACAGGGCGGGCAGAATGGTGCTCAACTCGGCGAACTGGTCGGAGGCGAACAGCGGTACAGCTGCCTTGATGGCATCACGTACCCCGTCGAGGGTGGGGGGCTCGTCCGGCCCGGACGGTGCCGGGGTGAGGAGCGCTTCACGCACTGCCGCCCAGCGATCAACGGTCTGGGGATCGGCACCCTCTTCATGACGGTCGGCGATGAGCCGGGACGTGGGGACGCGTAGGGCGACGGCAAGCCGCCGTGCGGTCTCCAGACGGGTGTCGGGCCGCTCGCCTTGTTCCAGCTTCCGGACGAGCGACAGAGAGACACCGGACGCGGACGCGAGACCCTGCTGGGTGAGCCCTCGTCGCTTGCGAATTTCCCGCAGCCGCCCCCCGATGTGAGACGAGGTCTCCTCAGTCATGCTGGTCTCCGTTCTGGCGACAACGGAACCGTACCCCCAGTCGGCACCCGTGGAACGGTCGTTGGCCCATGCTTCTGCCGGTGCGGGCGCTACCTCTGGCGGTGTACGGGGGTTGTCCCCCGGGTCGGTGGCGGTGGACTCCCCCGGTCAGCCCGGGTGGTGACTCCATGGTTCGGGCGGCGGCGGGTTCCTAGGTTCTAGGGGTCAGCTTCCCGCCCCGTCACCAGGAGTTCCGCATGCCGCCGACCAGCACGCTCGCCGCGCCGCCCCGCACCAAGGGAAGTGAGTTCGCGCCGTTGCTGCGGCTGGCCAAGGAACGCGGTCTACTGGGCCGACGGGCCGGATACTACATACGGACGATCACGTTCAACGCTCTGGCCCTAGCGGTCACTTGGGCGGGCGTGCTGGTGCTGGGCGGCTCCTGGTGGGTGCTGCTGCTCGCCGTCCCGTTGGCGGTGCTGTGCGGCCGTACCGCCTTCATCGGGCATGACGCGGGCCATCAGCAGATCGCCCGGCGCCGCGGGGTGAACCGGGTGCTGGGGCTGGTGCACGGCGACCTGCTGCTGGGGATGGGCTACGGCTGGTGGAACGACAAGCACAACCGGCACCACGCCAACCCCAACCACGTGGGCAAGGACCCCGATGTGGAGGTCGGCGCGCTGGTGTGGAGCCGGGCGCAGGCGGTCCAGCGGGAGGGCTTCGCCCGCTTCCTGGCGAAGCATCAGGCCCGGCTGTTCTTCCCGATGCTGCTGCTGGAGGGCTTCGCGCTGAAGGTGGCCACCGTGCAGGACCTCAGGCGACGGCCTCCGCGAGACCGGGCCGTCGAGGCCGTACTGCTCGCGGCACACCTCGCCGGGTACGTGGCGCTGCTGCTCACCGCGATGCCGGTGGGAACCGCGGTGGTCTTCGCCGTGCTGCACCACGCCCTGTTCGGACTGCACCTGGGATGCTCGTTCGCGCCGAACCACAAGGGGATGGCGATGCCGGAGGACGACGGGCAGCGCTGGGGTCATCTGCGCCGCCAGGTGCTGACCTCGCGTGACGTCCGCGGCGGCCGCGCCACGGACTGGTTCCTCGGCGGGCTCAACTACCAGATCGAACACCATCTGTTCCCCAGCATGCCGCGCCCGCACCTGCGGCTGGTGCAGCCGCTGGTGCGCGAGCACTGCCAGCGGCTCGGCGTCCCGTACGCGGAGGCCGGGCTCATGGAGTCGTACGCACAGGCGCTGCGCCATATGCACGCCGTCGGTGCTCCTTTGCGCGGCGCGTGAACGGGTGGCTCCTCGCGTCGCCGCCCACGCGGCCCCCGGCCAGCCGCTAGCGTCGGGAACAGGAACGCCCTGCCGCAGGAGGACCGGGATGAACGGTGCGCAGTCCCTGATCAGCAGCCTCGCCGACGCCGGTGTGGAGGTCTGCTTCGGGAACCCCGGTACGTCCGAGATGCACCTGGTGGCGGCGTTGGACGAGGTTCCCGCGCCGCGTGCGGTGCTGTGCCTGTTCGAGGGCGTGGCCACGGGGGCGGCGGACGGGTACGGGCGGATGGCGGACCGGCCCGCGGCCACCCTGCTGCACCTCGGTCCAGGTCTGGGCAACGGTCTGGCCAATCTGCACAACGCCCGCCGCGCCTGCACCCCGCTGGTGAACGTGGTGGGCGACCACGCCACGTACCACAAGCGGCTGGATCCGCCGCTGGAGTCGGACATCGACGCGGTGGCGGCGACGGTGTCCGGCTGGTTGCGCCGGGCGGGCGCGGCGGACGATCTGGCCGCCGACGCGGCGGACGCGGTCGCCGCGGCACTGACCCCGCCGGGCCGGATCGCCACCCTGATCCTGCCCGCGGATCTGGCGTGGACCGATGTGTCGTGGAGCGCTGCCCCGGCAACCGGTGGTCCCGGCACGGTCGATGTGGTCAGGCCGATCCCGGTGGCGGACGAGGTGGTGGCGCGCACCGCCGGCGTCCTGCGGTCCGGTGAACCGGGGGCGCTGCTGATCGGGGGCGCGGCCACCCGGGGCGAGGGGCTGCGGGCAGCGGGCCGGATCGCGGCGGCGACCGGCGCCAGGCTGCTGTGCGAGACGTTCCCGGCCCGGCTGGAGCGCGGGGCCGGGGTGCCCGTGGCGGAGCGGCTGGCCTATCGGGCGGAGGCGGTCGCCGGTCAACTGGCGGGCGTACGACACCTGGTGCTGGCCGGCGCGGTCTCACCGGTGTCGTTCTTCGCGTATCCCGGAGCGGCGGGCGATCTGGTCCCGGAGGACTGCCAGGTGCACGTCCTGGCGCACGGCCAGGAGGACCTGACCGGGGCGCTGACCGCGCTGGCGGACGCCACGGCGAAGGGCGCCGCCGCCCAACTGGCCGCGCCCGAGCGGCCGTCGCCGCCGGGCGGCGCGCTGACCGCCGAGACCATGGCGTACGTGGTCGGCGCGCTGCTGCCGGAGCGGGCGATCGTGGTGGACGAGGCCAACACCTCGGGCCCCTGGCTACCAGGCGCCACCGCGGGCGCTCCGCCGCACGACTGGCTGACGCTGACCGGTGGGGCGATCGGCCAGGGGCTGCCGGTGGCCACCGGTGCGGCGGTGGCCTGCCCGGACCGGCCGGTGCTCTGCCTGGAGTCGGACGGCAGCGCCATGTACACCATCTCGGCCCTGTGGACCCAGGCGCACGAGGGCCTCGATGTGACGACGGTCGTACTGAACAACAGCGGGTACGCGATCCTGAACATGGAGCTGCGGCGGGCGGCCGCCGCCGAGCCCGGGCCGAAGGCCCGCGAACTGCTGGACCTGTCCCGGCCCGGGCTGGACTTCGTGAGCATCGCGCGGGGCATGGGCGTTCCGGCCGAACGCTCCGTCACCGCCGAGGAGTTCACGAGGGCGCTGGGCCGCGCGCTCGCCGAACCGGGACCGCATCTGGTCGAGGCCGTGGTGCCACCGCTGGTGTGAGCGGTTTCGCAACCTCGCTGAGACAGCAATACTGTCTCACCAGACCGCCGCGGTCGCCGACCAGAAAGCGAGGGCCAGTCGATGACTCCGCCGCCGAGCCTCACCGTGGACGAGTTGGCCGCGCGGGCCGGGGTGACGGTGCGGACCGTCCGCTTCTACGGCACCAAGGGCCTGCTGCCGCCTCCGGTGCTCGGCCCGCGCCGGGTGGGGCACTACGGTCCCGAGCACCTGGCCCGGCTGGCGCTGATCGAGGAGTTGCAGCACCAGGGGCTGACGCTGGCCGCCATCGAACGGTATCTGGAGCAGCTCCCGGCCGACATCACCGCACACGACCTCGCCATCCACCGCGCGCTCGTCGCCTCCTGGCTGCCGGAGGACGCGCAGGAGGCGACCCGTGAGGAGTTGGAACGGCGGGCGGGCCGGGCGCTCAGCGAGCAGGACGTGGACCGGCTGGCGGCGATGAACGTACTGCGGCGCGGTGACGACCCGAACGTGTTCGAGGTGGACCCGGGCATCCTGCACCTGGGCGTACGGCTGCTGGACGTGCCCGTGGCGCTGGAGACGATCCTGGCGGCGCGCGAGGTCATGCTCCAGCACTCCCGCGCGGCGGCACGGGAGTTGAGCCGGATGTTCCGGGACGAGATGTGGGAGGAAGGCAGCCTGCGCGAGGTGAAGTCGCTCTCGGCGCATATGCAACCGCTGGTCGTGCAGGCACTGGTCACGGCGTTCCAGCGGTCCCTGCGCGAGGAGCTGCGGGCGCTGTACGCGCAGCGGTCCGGTGAGTGATGCCTGCCGCGAGGGCGGGACCGGGCAGGCATCCGGAAACGGTCGGCGGCTCATGGGCAGCGCTGGCGGCCTGGACCGCCGTCCCGGTGATCGTCGCCGTGGTCGTCGTACGGCGACGGGGACGTGCGAAGTCCCGTTACACCGGGCAGTGTTGAGGGCGAGCCCCCAACACCGTCCGGCGCCACGCTACGCGTTCGTGAAGACCTCGCCGCGTTCTGCCTTGTCCAGCAGCAGCCGCGGCGGAGCGAAGCGTTCGCCGTACGCGGCCCGCAACTCGCGGGCCCGGGCCACGAATCCGGGGAGTCCGCCCTCGTAGCCGTTGATGTACTGGAGTACACCGCCCGTCCACGCGGGGAAGCCGATGCCGAGCAGGGAGCCGACATTGGCGTCGGCGACCGAGGTCAGGACGTTCTCCTCAAGGCAGCGCACCGAGTCCAGTGCCTCGGAGAACAGCATCCGTTCCTTGATGTCCTCGAACGGAACCGCCACCTCCGGCTTGCCGAAGTGCTCGCGCAGCCCCGGCCACAGCCCGGCACGCTGGCCGTTGTCGTACTCGTAGAAGCCCGCTCCCCCGCTGCGGCCGGGTCGGCCGAACTCGTCCACCATGCGGTCGATGACCGCCTCCGCGGGATGCGGCTGGTAGCTGCCGCCGGCCTCCTCGACCGCCCGGCGGGACTCGTCGCGGATCTTGCGCGGCAGGGTGAGCGTCAACTCGTCCATCAGCGACAGCACCTTGGCCGGGTAACCGGCCTGCGCCGCCGCCTGCTCCACCGAGGAGGGGTCGACGCCCTCGCCGATCATCGCCACACCCTCGTTGATGAACTGCCCGATGACCCGGGAGGTGAAGAAGCCGCGCGAGTCGTTGACCACGATCGGGGTCTTGCGGATCTGCCGGACCAGGTCGAAGGCGCGGGCCAGCGCCTCGTCACCGGTCCGCTCGCCCTTGATGATCTCCACCAGCGGCATCTTGTCGACCGGCGAGAAGAAGTGCAGTCCGACGAAGTCCTGGGGCCGGGCGACTCCCTCGGCGAGCATGGTGATCGGCAGGGTGGAGGTGTTGGAGCACAGCAGCGCGTCGGGTGCGACGACCTCCTGGATCTCCTGGAAGACCTTGTGCTTGACCGCCGGGTCCTCGAAGACCGCCTCGATCACCGCGTCGCAGCCCGCCGCGTCCGCGGCGTCGCCGGTCGGGGTGATCCGGGCCAGCACCTCGTCACGCTGCTCGGGGGTCGTCCGGCCCTTGGCCACCGCCTTGTCCAGCAGCCCGACCGAGTACGACCTTCCGCGCTCGGCGGCCTCCAGCGAGACGTCCTTGAGCACCACGTCGATGCCGGAGCGCGCACAGGCGTAGGCGATGCCCGCGCCCATCATTCCAGCGCCGAGCACCACGACCTTGCGGACGGTGTGCGGTGCGATGCCGTCCGGGCGGGACGCACCGGAGTTGACCGTCTGCATGTCGAAGAAGAAGCCCTGGATCATGTTCTTGGAGATCCGGCCGCAGGCCAACTCGGTGAAGTAGCGGGCCTCGATGACCTGCGCGGTCTCGAAGTCCACCTGGGCGCCCTCGACCGCGGCGGCCAGGATGTTGCGCGGTGCGGGGTAGGGGGCGCCACCGAGCTGCTTCTTGAGGTTGGCGGGGAAAGCCGGGAGGTTGGCGGCGAACTTCGGGTTGGCGGGCGTGCCGCCGGGGATCCGGTAGCCGTCGGCGTCCCAGGGCTGCCGGGCCTCGGGGTTGGCGTCGACGAAGGCACGGGCGCGGGCCAGCAGGTCCTCGCGGCTGTCGGCGACCTCGTGGATCAGCCCGGCCGCCAGGGCGCGCCGCGGGGTGTACTGGGTGCCCTGCACCAGCACCTTCAGCAGGGCGTCGGCGACGCCCAGCAGCCGTACCGTGCGGACCACGCCACCCGCCCCGGGCAGCAGGCCGAGGGTGACCTCGGGCAACCCGATCTTCGTGCCGGGCGCGTCCAGCACCACCCGGTGGTGGCAGGCCAGCGCGATCTCGTAACCGCCGCCCAGGGCCGCGCCGTTGACCGCCGCGACCACCGGCCTGCCGAGCGTCTCCAGTCGGCGCAGCAGCCGCTTGACGCGCATGCCCCCCGCGAAGACGTCCGCCGCCCGGTCGGGGGTGGCGCGGATCAGGTCGCGTAGGTCGCCTCCGGCGAAGAAGGTCTTCTTGGCGGAGGTGACGATGACGCCGCGCAGCTGCTCGCGTTCGGCCTCCAGGCGTGCCACGACGGCTTCGAGCGAGTCGGCGAAGGCGTCGTTCATGGTGTTGGCGGACTGGGCGGGGTCGTCCAGCACGAGGGTGACGACGCCGTCGGCGTCCTGTTCCCACCGGATGGTGGTGCGCGTGGTCATTCCTGGGGCTCCAAGTTTCGGGGTCCAGGGGCAGCACCCCTGGTGAAGGGAATCAGCAACGGCGAACGTGTTCAGAGGCGTTCGACGACGGTGGCGATGCCCATGCCGCCGCCCACGCAGAGGGTGGCCAGGCCGTAGCGCTGGTCGCGCCGCTCCAACTCGTCGATGAGGGTGCCCAGGATCATCGCGCCGGTGGCGCCCAGCGGGTGGCCCATGGCGATGGCACCGCCGTTGACGTTGATCCGGTCCAGGTCGATCTCCATGTCCCGGGCGAAGCGCAACACCACGGCGGCGAACGCCTCGTTGATCTCGACGAGGTCGATGTCGCCGGTGCCAAGGCCCGCCTTGGCGAGCGCCTTGCGGGCGGCGGGGGCCGGGCCGGTGAGCATGATGGTCGGGTCGGCGCCGCAGACCGCGGCGGAGACGATGCGGGCGCGCGGGGTGAGCCCGTGGCGCTCGCCGACCTCGCGGTTGCCGATGGCGACCAGGGCGGCGCCGTCCACGATGCCGGAGGAGTTGCCCGCGTGGTGGACGTGGTCGATCTTCTCGACCCAGTGGTACTTCTGCAGCGCCACGGCGTCGAAGCCGCCGGCCTCGCCGATGGCGGCGAACGACGGCTTGAGCCCGGCGAGGCTCTCCACCGTGGTGCCGGGGCGGATGTGCTCGTCGCGGTCGAGCACCACCAGGCCGTTGCGGTCGCGCACCGGGACCACGGACCGGTCGAAGTACCCGGACTTCCATGCCTCGGTGGCGCGTGCCTGTGACTCCGCGGCGAAGGCGTCCACATCCGCGCGGCCGAAGCCCTCGATGGTGGCGATCAGGTCGGCGCCGATGCCCTGGGGCACGAAGCCGGTTTCGAAGCTGGTCATCGGGTCCATGGCCCAGGCGCCGCCGTCGGACCCCATCGGCACCCGCGACATCGACTCCACGCCGCCCGCCAGGACCAGGTCCTCCCAGCCCGAACGCACCTTGGCGGCGGCCATGTTGACCGCTTCCAGACCCGAGGCGCAGAAGCGGTTCTCCTGCACGCCCGCGACGGTGTCCGGCAGGCCCGCGGCAATGGCGGCGATCTTGGCTATGTCGGAGCCCTGGTCACCGAGCGGGCTGACCACGCCCAGCACGACGTCGTCGATGGCGGCCGGGTCCAGGGCGGGGAAGCGGCGGCGCAGTTCATGGATCAGCCCGACGACCAGGTCGACCGGCTTGGTGCCGTGCAGCGCGCCGTTGGCCTTGCCGCGACCGCGCGGGGTGCGGATCGCGTCATACACGTACGCTTCGGTACTCAACGTTCTTCTTCTCCGTGGTTGATGGGACGTCGGAAGGTCTTCTCAGGACAGCAGCGCGCGGCCGATGATCTCCTTCATGATCTCGGTGGTGCCGCCGTAGATCGTCTGGATGCGGCCGTCGGTGAAGGCCCTGGCGACCGGGTACTCGGTCATGTAGCCGTAGCCGCCGTGCAGTTGCAGACAGCGGTCGGCGACCCGCTTCTGCAGTTCGGTGGCCCACCACTTGGCCATCGAGGCGTGCACCGCGTCCAGTCCGCCGCGGTTGTGCTCGGTGACGCAGCGGTCCACGAAGGTCCGGGTGACCGCGCACTCGGTGGCCATCTCGGCGATCTCGAAGCGGACGTGCTGGAGTTTGGCCAGCGGTCGGCCGAACGCCTCGCGCTCCTTGACGTAGGTACGGGTCAGTTCCAGCAGGTGCTCGGCCGCGGCGATGGCGGCGACCGCGATGGCCAGCCGCTCCTGCGGCAGATTGGCCATCAGGTGGCCGAAGGCGCCGTTCTCGGTGCCCAGCAGGTTCTCCTTGGGCACAGGTACGTCGGAGAAGAACAACTCGGCGGTGTCCTGGGCCTTCTGGCCGATCTTGTCGAGGTTGCGGCCCCGTTCGAAACCGGGCGTGCCGCGCTCCACGACCAGCAGGCTCAGTCCCCTGGCGCCGCCCTCCGGTGTGGTTCTGGCCACCACGACGACCAGGTCGGCCAGGATTCCGTTGGAGATGAAGGTCTTGGTGCCGTTCAGCAGCCAGTGGTCGCCCTGGTCGGTGGCGGTGGTTCGGATCCCCTGGAGGTCGGAGCCGGCGCCCGGTTCGGTCATGGCGATGGCGCCGATGCTCTCGCCGCCGCAGAACCCGGGCAGCCAGCGGCGCTTCTGCTCCTCGCTGCCGAGCGAGGTGAGGTACGGGCCGACGATGTCGTTGTGCAGGCCGATGGCGAGCCCGGAGGCACCGGCCCTGGTGAACTCCTCCGCGAGCACGACCGCGTAGCGGAAGTCGTCGGTGCCGCCGCCTCCGTACTCCTCGGGTACGGCGAGGCCCAGCAGCCCCTGCCGTCCCGCGGCCAGCCAGGCGTCCCGGTCGACCACGCCCGCCCGCTCCCAGCGGGCGTGGTGCGGTAGCACCTCCTTGGCCAGGAAGGTGCGCACCGTCTCACGGAACGCCTCATGTTCCGCGGTGAACAGGTCCCGCCGCATGCTGCTGGCTCCCTCTTGTCGTGTTCGCTGGCCGGAGGCGGGGGCACCCGGTGCGTGCCACCACAGGTTCGCTCAACCCCCGTTGAGCGCCGGCAGGTTCCAGTCACGGGCCACTTCCCCCGTGTGGGCCCCCGGCACCGCGGGCGGACGGCGCAACCCGCCCGGGGTGGCCGAGAACCGTGGCGCGGGCGCGGGCTGGGTGCGTCCCTCGGCGTCCGCGGTGAAGGTGCCGCGGGCCGCCAGATGCGGATGGCGGGCCGCCTCGCGCAGCGAGAGCACCGGTGCCACACAGGCGTCCCGCCCCTCGAAGACCTCGGTCCACTCCTGCCGGGTACGGGACCTGAAACACTCGGCGACGCGCTCTCGCAACTCCCCCCAGCGGGACGGGTCGTCGCGGTCCGGTGCGTCCTCGCCGAGTTCCAACAGCGCGGCGAACTCCGTGTAGAACGGCCGCTCCAGGGCGCCGACGGCCATGTGGCCGCCGTCAGATGTCTGGTAGACGCCGTAGTAAGGGCAGCCGCCGTCCAGCAGGTTGACACCGCGCCGGTCCTGCCACGCGCCCGCGCCGAGCATCCCCCAGATCATCGCGCCCAGATGCGCGGTGCCGTCCACGATGGCGGCGTCCACCACCTGTCCGGCGCCGGTAGACCGGGCGTGGTGCAGGGCGGCGAGTACTCCGACGACGAGGTAGAGGGAGCCGCCCGCGTAGTCGCCGAGGAGGTTGGCGGGTACGGAGGGTGGGCCCTCGGCGGGGCCGATCATGCCGAGGGTCCCGACGGTGGCGATGTAGCCGATGTCGTGTCCGGCGCTGTGGGCGAGCGGTCCTTGCTGGCCCCAGCCGGTCATCCGCCCGTAGACCAGGCGGGGGTTCGCGGCCAGGCACTCGTCGGGTCCCACGCCCAACCGCTCGGCGACGCCCGGCCGGTAGCCCTCGATCAGGATGTCGGCACGCCGCGCCAGCTCGACCACGAGTCCTGGTCCGGCCTCGGACTTGAGGTCCACGACGACGGAGCGCTTGTTGCGGTTGGTGACGTCGTGCGCGGGGTCGATGCCCAGCGGCGCGCCGCCCGGCCGGTCGACGCGGACCACATCGGCGCCGAGGTCCGCCAGCAGCATCGCGGCGAACGGTCCCGGGCCGATGCCGGCCAACTCCACGGCCCTGACTCCCGCCAGCGGACCGGGACTTCTCGGCTCGTCCATGGACCGGCTCCCCTGCCACGACAGCCATCACTTTGACAGTACAGGTGTAACATCAGGGATGTTAGAAGTCCGCGGCACGCGGGGCAAGGGCCACCCCGGCCGGTGGCGGCGAATTCTTCGGGGGCTTCACCGCGCGTTCCGGGTCGGGGCTTCGCCGCCCGGCCCCAGGCCCTTCGGTCCCGAACTTCCCCGCCCGTCATGCCCTTTGCGCCCCAAAGCCAAAAGGGCCGGGACGCTCGGCGATCCCTGGAAACCGCCTCTCGCGTCCCGGCCCTTCTCGTGGGCTACCGGCGGCCGCGGCCCGGGCCGCCGTCGCCGCTCACCAGGCCTGCCCGGCGCAGCGCGTCGGCCAGCGCGCCACCGCCCCCGGAGTCCCTTGCCTGGCCGCGGTTCTGCCTCGGCGGCGCGTTCCGCTTCGCACCGCCCCTGCCACCGCCGCGCTGCTCGACCTTGCCACCGCCGCGCTGCTCGCGCTCGCCGCGCGGCGCGCCCGCCTCGTCGTCCAGCCGCAGCGTGAGGCCGACGCGCTTGCGCGGGATGTCCACGTCGAGGACCTTCACCCGCACCACGTCGCCGGGCTTGACCACATCGCGGGGATCCTTGACGAACGACTTGGACATCGCGGACACATGGACCAGACCGTCCTGGTGGACGCCGATGTCCACGAACGCGCCGAAGGCCGCGACGTTGGTGACCACGCCCTCCAGCAGCATTCCGGGCACCAGGTCCTTCAGCTCCTCGACGCCCTCCTTGTAGGTGGCGGTCCTGAAGGCGGGACGCGGGTCGCGGCCCGGCTTCTCCAACTCGCCGAGGATGTCGGTGACGGTGGGCACGCCGAACGTCTCGTCCGCGAAGTCCTGCGGCTTCAGGCCGCGCAGCTTCTTGCTGTCACCGATCAGCGCCTTGATGTCGCCGCCCGCCGCGGAGACGATGCGGCGCACCACCGGGTACGCCTCCGGGTGCACGGCGGAGGCGTCCAGCGGGTCGTCGCCGTCGGTGATCCGCAGGAAGCCCGCGCACTGCTCGAACGCCTTCGGTCCGAGCCTGGCCACGTCCTTGAGGTCCTTGCGGGTGCGGAACGGGCCGTTGTCGTCACGGTGTTGGACGATGTTGTCGGCGAGCGTCGCCGTGATGCCGGAGACCCGGCGCAGCAGCGGTGCGGAGGCGGTGTTGAGGTCCACGCCGACGCCGTTGACGCAGTCCTCGACCACCGCGTCCAGCGAGCGGGACAACTTGGCCTCGGCCAGGTCGTGCTGGTACTGGCCGACGCCGATCGACTTGGGGTCGATCTTGACCAGTTCGGCGAGCGGGTCCTGTAGCCGTCGGGCGATGGAGACCGCGCCGCGCAACGACACGTCCAGGTCCGGGAGTTCCTGGGAGGCGTAGGCGGAGGCGGAGTAGACCGACGCGCCCGCCTCGGAGACCACGACCTTGGTGAGGTTCAGCTCTGGGTGCGCCTTGATCAGGTCGGCGGCGAGCTTGTCGGTCTCCCGGGAGGCGGTGCCGTTGCCGATGGCGATCAGGTCCACCTTGTGGGCGGCGCACAGCCTGGCGAGGGTGGCCAGCGACTCGTCCCAGCGGCGCTGCGGTACGTGCGGGTAGATCGTCTCGGTGGCGACGACCTTGCCGGTCGGGTCGGTGACGGCCACCTTCACGCCGGTGCGGAAGCCGGGGTCGAGGCCCATGGTGGCGCGCGCCCCGGCGGGTGCGGCGAGCAGCAGGTCGCGCAGGTTGGCGGCGAAGACCCGGACCGCCTCGTCCTCGGCGGCGGTGCGCAGCCGGGTGCGCAGGTCGATGCCCAGGTGGACCAGGATCCGGGTGCGCCAGGCCCAGCGGACCGTCTCCAGCAGCCACGCGTCGGCCGGACGGCCGCGGTCGGCGATCTGGAACCGGGCGGCGATGGCTCGCTCGAAGGTGGACGGGCCGTCCTGCGGCTCCTCGGGCTCCAGGGTGAGGTCGAGCACCTCTTCCTTCTCACCGCGGAACATCGCGAGGATGCGGTGCGAGGGCAGTTTCTCGAAGGGCTCGGCGAAGTCGAAGTAGTCGGCGAACTTGGCGCCCGCTTCCTCTTTGCCCTCCCGTACGCGGGAGCTGAGCCGTCCCCGCGACCACATGCGCTCGCGCAGGTCGCCGATGAGGTCGGCGTCCTCGCCGAAACGCTCCACCAGGATCGAGCGGGCGCCGTCCAGTGCGGCGGCGGCGTCCGCGACGGTGTCGTTGACGAACTCCTCGGCCGCGGACCGGGGTTCGACGGTGGGATCGGCGAGCAGCCGGTCGGCGAGCGGTTCCAGACCCGCCTCGCGGGCGATCTGCGCCTTGGTGCGCCGCTTGGGCTTGTAGGGCAGGTAGATGTCCTCAAGCCGGGCCTTGGAGTCGGCGGCGAGGATCTGCGCCCGCAGCGCGTCGTCCAACTTGCCCTGCGCCTCGATGGATTCCAGGATCGCGGCGCGGCGGTCCTCCAACTCCCGCAGGTAGCGCAGCCGCTCCTCCAGGGTGCGCAGTTGCGCGTCGTCGAGGGCGCCGGTGGCCTCCTTGCGGTAGCGCGCGATGAACGGCACGGTCGCCCCGCCGTCCAACAGGTCGACCGCCGCCTTGACCTGCCCTTCGCGCACCCCCAGCTCCTGGGCGATCACGCGTCCGATGGACTCGGTGGCGCCTGTAGCACCGGTGGACCCGATAGACGTTGTCGTCACTATCCGTTCCGCTTCCTCTGCCTCGCTGAGCTTTGCTCTGCATTGTGCCGGTGCGGTGGCGGGCTTGTCGCGCAGGGGCCGGGTGCGCGCCGCCCCCAACCTTCTTGAACTTTCAAGCTTCGGGGGCGTACGGTGGAGGTGACGGCCCCACCCGGCCGTTTCCTCACCCCAGGAGCACGCCATGCCCGTACGACGTCTGAACCACGCGGTGCTCTACGTCCGCGACACCGCCGACGCGGTGGAGTTCTACACGAATGTGCTCGGTTTCAAGGTCGACACCGAGATACCCGACCGGGCTGCCTTCCTCAGCGCGCAGGACACCCTCAACGACCACGACCTCGGACTGTTCGCCGTCGGCGCGCACGCCCCCGGCCCGGAGCAGGGCCGGGTCGGCCTGTACCACCTCGCCTGGGAGGTCGGCACGCTCGGTGAACTCGCCGAGATCGCGGACCGGTTGACCGAGCGCGACGCCCTGGTCGGTGCCACGGACCACCTGGTGTCCAAGTCGCTGTACGCCAAGGACCCGGACGGCAACGAGTTCGAGGTGATGTGGCGGGTGCCGCGCGAGGACTGGCCGGGCGCCGAGGAGCCGCACCGGCTGCGCCCGCTCGACCTGCGCGCGGCCCTGGAGCGCTGGGGTCCGGACCGGTTGACCGGCGCGGCGGCGGGCTCCGCCACCTGATCCGGTGGCCGGTCAGTAGCCGACCGCGAACCGCTCGCCGATGTGCCGCGGGTTCTCGATCTCGTCGACCACCGCGATCGCGAAGTCCTCGACGGAGATGCGGCTTTCACCCTGGTCGTCGACGACCAGGTCCTCCGACGCGGTGCGGTAGGAGCCGGTGCGCTCACCGGGTTCGATCGTCGCCGCGGGGCTGATGCTGGTCCACCGCACGTCCTTCACGGTGCGGTAGAAGTCCAGCGCCTCGCCGTGCGCGTGCATGATCTGCAGCAGGAACGCGGGCAGTCCCGGCGCGTCCCACACGCGTGTACCGTCCGCCCTGCGCAGCGATCCGGCGCCGCCGACCGTGATCAGTCGCGGCGCCTGCGGGCCGAGCGTGCGCAGGCCGCCGATCAGCGACTCGGCGGCCGGCCTGATGGTGGCGATGTGCCCGGGACCGTTGCCACTGCCCCCTCCGACCGCGCTCACCACCGCGTCCTTGCCCTGGGCGGCGGCGGCCACCGTCGTCGGGTCGAGCACATCGCCCTTGGTGACCGACAGCCGGGTGTGCTCGGTGGTGAGTTTGGCCGGGTCACGCACCACCGCGGTGACCTCGTGCCCGCGGCTGAGCGCCTCGCGCAGTATGCGGCCACCGAGGGTGCCGGTGGCTCCGAACAGGGCGATGGTCGACATCTCGGTTCTCCTCCGCTGTCCCGCCGCTGCGCGGGCGCTGTCCGCGTTCGGTCCGGTTCCCAAGGTCCCCCACTTCCGGGCCGCGTGCGAACCGGGGTTACGCCGTCGTGGGGGCGGCCAGGGCGGCGTGGTGGCGGCGGGCCACACCGGGGTGCGCGCGCAGCCAGCCCTTCAGCTCGTTGCGGCCGTACTCGGCGAACAGCGGATTGGCCGGGTCCTGGGTGGTGCCCGGTGCCCGCTCGGCGTGCGGGAACGGCAGCGGTTCGATGCGGGCGTCCAGCCGCGGGTTGTAGAAGAACGGCACGGAGAATCGTTCCTGCGCGGCGGCCGGGCTGACCACCCGGTGGTTGGTGGCCTTCAGATAGCCGTTGGTGGCCACCTCCAGCAGCTCGCCGAGGTTCACCACGAACGCGCCGGGCAGCGGCGGTACGTCGTGGAAGACTCCGTCCTCCCGCTCGACCTGGAGGCCGCCGATGTCGTCCTGGAGCAGCAGGGTGAGGAACCCGTAGTCCTTGTGCGCGCCCACACCCTGGTCGGCGCCGTCGGGCGCGCGGCCCGGGTAGCGGACGATCTTCAGATGCAGATGGGGGTGGTCGGCGAAGGCGTCGTCGTAGAAGTCTGCGGGGGCGCCGATGGCGGCGAGCAACTCCCTCAGCAGCCGGCCCGCGACCGCGCTCAGCCGGTCGATCCAGGCCAGGGCGGTATCGCGCAGTTCGGGCAGGGCGGCGGGCCACTGGTTCGGGCCCTCCAGCCACCAGTAGGCGGGCTCGCGGGGGCCGGGGACGCGCGCGGCGCGTTCGGCGCCGATGTCGAGCTGGTCGCGCCAGTCGGGGCTGCCGCCGGTGCGCTCGTCGCCGATGCGGGTGTAGCCGCGAAAGTGCGGGGAGTTGAGGTTGGAGATGGCGAACCGCTCGCTCTCCGGCAGCGCGAAGAACGCCCGTACCACGGAGTTGAGCGCGGCGGTCTCGGCGGACGTGATGCCGTGGCCGACGAGTTGGAAGAAGCCGACGTCGTGCGCGGCCGAGTGGAGTTCGGCGTGCAGTCGGGCACGCGCGGCGGGGCCGCCGGAGGCGGCGGACAGGTCGATGACCGGAAGCTGATGCGACATGGGTGTGGTCCGCAGGGTGAGGTCCGGACACGCCCCGGCGGTGGCCGGGCACGCCGCGAGCGGGCCGGGGTACGGCGGGATCGCGGAGCCGGAGAGGCGACTGGAGTGGGGAAGCCGTGGGATCAGCCGCTGCGGCGACAGGACATGCTCGTGACGCGGACGAAGTCCACGTGGCGACGGCGTACGAGCGCGAGCATGCGGGCAGCATACCTCGCTGATCCGGGGGCCGGGTCACGGTGGTTCGGACCGCCGGACGCCGCCGCGGCGCAGGGTTGCCACCGCCGCGACGGCGAGTACCCCGCGGCGGAGCCCGGCGGTGCCGAACCGGTCCGCTCCCCGGCGAAGTGGACTACGGCAGTCGCGACATCCGGGGCGCTCCCCGGACCCCGGACAGGGTCCGCCCCACCGGATGCGTCACCGGGCCGGGGCCGACCGCCCGTATCAGCGCCGGATAGCCGCCGACCAGCGGAAGGTCGGCCGAGGAGTGCGCCAGATCGACGCTGACGGTCGGAGTGGTGTCGGGCGCGACGATGAGCCCGTTGTCGGTACCGGCGACGATCAGGGCCAGCCGGTGCCCGGCCGGGACGACGTGGTCGCTGGCGGCCAGCCGCAGTGTGATGGTGTACGGCTGGCCCGGGGTGAGCGGCACGCCGTGCAGCGACGGGGCGTAGTGGCCGAGGTCGGCCCAACCGCGGCTGAACACCGTGTAGTTGACGTTGGTGGTGTCCGCGGCGGTGTCGTGGAAGCAGGCACTGTCACCGGAAGTGCTCTCGCCCCAGCACGACTTGGTATTCAGGGTGGTGATGCCCTCACCGTCGCCGCCGTAGTTGCGGATGGTGGCGGGCCCCAGGTCGACCAGTACGGCGGACAGATGGGCGCTGGTGGTGGAGGAGGTCGCGGTGAGCGTCACCGTACCGCTGCCGGACAGCCGCAGGTCCCGCTTGAGCACCCCGGTGGTGAAGGCGACCTTGTCGCTGTTGGCCTGGTCGACCTGCGCCGACCAGTCGGTCTCGCTCTGCGACGGGTCGTCGGTGTACGTCTCGGTGCTGCCCGCCGCGGGGGGCGCGACTCCGAGCGTGCCCAGTCCGTTGCCGCTGCCCGGGTCCAGCCGGACCTCGGTGGCCGCGGTGCCGGGGGCGGGCCAGACGGCGTCGGTGGTCCAGTGGTCGGGGGTGCGCTCGATGTCGGCCATGGGGGCGCGGTCGATGCCGTTGTCGACGCCCATCAGGTAGTGGTCGAACCACTGGTGCAGGGTGTCCACCCAGGCCGAGCGGCGGTAGTCGAACGGATCGACATGGCCCGTCTGGGAGAGCCAGATCTTGCGCTGTACGCCGTGCGCGGCGAGCGCGTCCCACCACTGGCCGAAGTTCTTGGTGCGGACGTTGAGGTCCTCCATGCCGTGCACCAGGAAGACGCTGGCCTTGACCTTGGCGGCGTCCGCCGCGTAGTCGCGCTGCTGCCAGGCGCTCGTCCAGTCGCCGTCGCGCGGGGCGCCGTCGCGCAGCCGCTGCTGCTCGGCGGAGCAGTTGGCCTGCGCGTTCCGGCTCTCCACGTCACCGGCGAGGGCGTCGGGGCCACCGTCGTAGAGGGCGGCGCCCTGCGCGAAGTAGTAGTCGTACCAGGAGCTGATGGCGCTGATCGGCACCACGGTCTTCAGGCCCGCGACACCGGTGGCCGCCACCCCGTTGGCGATGGTGCCGTCCCAGCTCTTGCCGATCATGCCGACCGAGCCGTTGGCCCAGCTCGCCGTGGTGGCCTGGCCTCCGGTGCGCGAGCTGTAGCCCTTCGCGCGGCCGTTGAGCCAGTCGATGACCGCCTTGGCGGAGGTGATGTCGGACGGTCCGCCGACGTCCACACAGCCGTCGGAGCGGTTGGTGCCCGCGAGGTCGACCAGGACGACGGCATAGCCGCGTGGTACGAAGTAGTTGTCGTAGTAGAGCGGGAACTGGACCGGCTTCCCGTTCTTGTCGTAGGTCTTGACCTGGTTCTCGTTGCCGCGCCCGCAGCAGGAGTAGTACGGGCTGGCGTCCATGATGACCGGGACCTTCTGCCCGGCCGCCGCCGGTTCACGGGGCCGGATGATGTCGGCGGCCACCCGGTCGCGCTTGCCGTTGCCCTCGCCGTCCAGGCCGGTGTCGACCCAGACGGACTCCCGGATGGCGTTGGCGTACGAGTAGACGGGTTGCGTCGGTCCGGTTCTGGGTCGGCCGTGCGCCATGGCCGGCGCGGTGAACGCGGCGACCAGGGCGGTGACGACGACCGCCACGACCGCTATGGATGGGATGCGGAATCTCCGCGCAAGTGACAGCACGGGCCGCACGGTACCGCCTGTCATTGCCATGACAAACAGCCTTTGCGAAAACTTATTCGGAAGATGCCGGACCTGCCCCCGAAAGGCGGTATTGAGCGGTGCCCGGAAGGCGAAGCCTGTACACAATGTTTCAGTGATGTCCATTGATCGCCGCAGCGTTCTGGCCGCGGCCGCCGCCGCGCTGACCGCCGGATGCGCGGGCGGCCGGCCGCCCGCCTCATCGCCCCGGGCGGCGGCCCCGTCCAGCGCCGCCCCGGCACGCACCCCCGGCGCGCCGCTGCCCGCCGGGCTGCCGGACCAGATCAGCCACGGCCCGCGGGACCGCCAGATGGTGGCGCTCACCTTCCACGGCCAGGGTGAACCCCGGCTCGTCGAGGGGCTGTTGGGCGAGGTGGAGCGGGCCGGGGCACGGATCACCGTGCTGGCGGTGGGCAGTTGGCTGGACGCCTATCCGCGAATGGCCCGCCGGGTACTGGACGGCGGCCACGAACTCGGCAACCACACCCAGAACCACCGCGGCATCTCGGCCATGCCCGCGGACCGGGCATCGGCCGAGATCACCCAGTGCGCCGAGCGGCTGCGCAGGTTGACCGGTGACATCGGCCGCTGGTTCCGGCCCTCACAGGCCCAGTACGCCACGCCGCTGGTCCAGCGATTGGCCCGCGCCGCCGGGTACCGCCATGTCCTGTCGTACGACGTGGACTCCCTTGACTACACCGACCCCGGCGCCGAGGCGGTGCGCCGTACCGTACTCGCCCAGGCGCGGCCCGGGTCGGTGGTGAGCTTGCACTTCGGGCACGCGGGCACGGTCGAAGCGCTGCCCGCTCTCCTCGACGGCCTCAAGCAGCGCGGTCTGCGCGCGGTGACCACCTCGGAGTTGCTGACCTGATGCGTGCCATACCCCGTACCCCGCTGCACACGGCGCTGCTGGCCGTCGTGTGCGTACTCGTCGCCGTCGGCTGCTCGTCTCTGAGCAGCCGCCACAACACCCCGTCCCGCCCGAGGAGTTCGACCTCGCCGGGGGCGGGCACCATGGGCGTGGCGTTCGACGGACTGCCGGGCATGCCGCCCCCACTCGATCCGCACGACCTCTACGCGGCCGACCGGCCGGGCGCGCTCTCCGCCGCCGTGCGGAACTTCCCGAACCTCGTATACGTGCCGAACACGATATCCAACACGGTGTCGATCATAGATCCGGCGACCGACAAGGTGATCCGGACGATACGGGTGGGCCGCCAGCCGCAGCACGTCGTCCCGTCCTGGGACCTCAAGACGCTGTGGGTCAACAACGACCTGGGCAACTCGCTCACCCCGATCGACCCGGCGACCGGCAAGGTGGGCAAGCCGGTCGACGTGCACGACCCGTACAACCTCTACTTCACGCCGGACGGCAGGCACGCGGTGGTGATGGCCTCCCAGGACCGGCAACTGGTCTTCCGGGACGCCCACACCATGGCCGTCGACAAGGCGGTGCCGGTCTCCTGCGGCGGGGTCAACCACGCCGACTTCTCGCCGGACGGCAAGTACTTCATCGTCTCGTGTGAGTTCTCCGGTGAACTCCTGAAGGTCGACACCGCCGCGATGAAGGTGGTGGGCCAGCAACGTCTGGCGTACCAGGGCTCGATGCCGCAGGACGTGAAGCTCTCGCCGGACGGAAGGACCTTCTACATAGCGGACATGTCCGCGGACGGGGTGTGGGTGCTCAACGGCGACACCTTCGCCGCGCCCACCCTGCTGAAGACCGGCAGGGGCGCGCACGGCACCTACGTCAGCCGGGACTCCAGGTACCTCTACGTCTCCAACCGGGGTGAAGGCTCCATCTCCGTACTGGAGTTCGCCACCGGCAAGCTGGTGAACAAGTGGTGGCTGCCCGGCGGCGGCAGCCCCGACATGGGCGGCGTCTCCACGGACGGCAACATCCTGTGGCTGTCCGGGCGTTACAACTCCGAGGTGTACAAGATCGACACCCGCTCCGGGAAGCTGATCGACCGGATCCCGGTCGGCGCCGGCCCGCACGGCCTGTGTGTGTATCCGCAGCCCGGCCGGTACTCGCTCGGCCACACCGGGATCTTCCGCTGAGGGATGACACAGGAAGCCGCGCGGTGCCCGCTGGCGCCGCGCGGCTCGGGTGTACCCGTATCCGACCGGGTGTCATCGCTTGAAGTGCATGTCGCGGTGCGTGTCCATCCGCTCGTGGCGCATCACACCGGTGTGGTACGAGGTGTGACGACGCAGGTGCGTGTGACGGTAGTGGCTGTGGTGGCGGTGGTGACGCGAAAGCCTGGCCTCGTGCCCCTTGGTGAGGTGCTTTCCGTGGTGGTGCTGGGCGCTGCCGACCGAGGGAGCGGCGGAGGCGCCGCCCGCCGCGAGCAGCAGAGCGGCGGCGCCGCCAACCAGTACCCAGGCGCCGCGAACGGCCGACGACGTCGTAAGGGACTTCATGGTGTGTTGCCTCCAAGAGCGTTGAGAACGGGCCCCGACAACGAGCTGTGACACATCGGGCTCGGGCTCTGCCCAACGACCCAGGTAGCAAAGGGTATGGAGACGGTTACCGAATTTTGCCATTTATTGGGGAATTCCGGTCATCTGTGTCAGATGCTGCTAGATGCCGCCTTACACCCGGCAGCAGGAGGGACCTTCGTCCCGGTTGGCGATCGGACGAACTGGGAGAATCGACCAGAGCGGCCATCTCGGGCCGCCGCCCGCCAGGATCGTACGAAGGAGAGCCGGATGACCGCCCGCCCGCCGCGCCGCAGGCCGTGGCACGCGCCGACCCGCGGCTGGCCCGCCCGGCTCCGGGCGCGCCGCGCCGCGTGGCTGGCGCTCGCCGTGGTGCCCGCGTTCGGCCTGCTGCCGGTGGCCTGCTGGCTGGGGATGCACGGGCCGGTCGGGCTGGCGTGCAAGGTGGGCGTGGTCTGCCTGCTGTATCTGGCGGGCGTGGCGCTCCACGCGCGGACGCTGAGCGGGCAACGGGGACGCATGGCGTCGGCCGGGTTCCACGGTGCGGCGTATGTGGGCGCCACGCTGCTGGAGCCGTGGCTGGCCATTCCGTTCGGCCTGTACCTGGCCCGGGCGATGGTGCTGCCGACCCGGGCGCTGTCGCTCCGGGCGGTCGGCGGGATCGAGGCGACGGGGGCGGCGGTGCTGGGGGCGACGCTGCTGCTGGCGGTGTAGTGGCCCGGGCCTGCCCGGGAAATAGTTGAACGGTCTCATACTTTCGGCCAACGCCAAGTGGCCGGACAGCCGAGGCGCGCGGGCTGATCCACTTCCTACCGTGAGGTGGTCGCAGGAGTCGTCCCCCCACCGCACCACGAGGCGATCGGTAGATGAGGCAGATGTCGTCCCCCCGGGTGTCCCCCCGGATCATCCAGCGTTGGCTGCACTGGCCGATCATGGTCCGCAGTGCCATGGCGGGCACGCTGCTGGCGGTCCTGCTGTGGGAGGAGGGGGGACTGCTCAGCGGCCACCCCTCGGGCGCGCACCTCGCGGTGTGGATCGCCGGGGTACTGGTGAGCCTGTGCCTGTTGCCGTGGGGTCCGCTGGCGGTGCGGGCGGGGGTCGCGGCCGGGGTCTCCTGGACCGCGACCGTGGTGCTGCTGTGGTACGGCAGCCATGTGGTGGTCTGGGGGCTGACCGAGACACTGGTGCTGCTCGTGCTGCTCGTGCAGGTGCTGCGCCGGGTTCCGGTACGGGCCGCGGTCCTGGTGGGGGCGGCGCTGGCGGCAGGGGCGGTGGCGGCGCCGGTGCGCGACGCGCAGTCGAACAACGTGGCCGCCATCTCGTACGCGGTCATCGTGGCCGGGGCCGCCGCACTCGGGCTGTACCTACGCGCGTGGGACGTGGAGCTGGAGCGGTCGCAGACCGCGGCGCGGAACGCGGAACGGCTCGAACTGGCCGGGGAACTCCACGACTTCGTGGCACACAACGTCACCGCGATCACGGTGCTGGCTCGTGCCAGCGAGCAACTCGCCGTCGACAACCCGTCGATCGCGGCATCGCTGCGGGGCATCGAACTCGCGGGAGGAGAGGCGATGACCTCGTCCCGTCGGATGCTGAAGGTGCTGCGGGCCGAGCGCCCGCAACGCCAGCCGCTGGCCGATCTGGAGAAGATCGAGGACCTGGCGCACGCGTTCCGGCTGCCCTCGGCCGAGCCCGGCGCGGTGCGGCCCGCGGTGAGCCTCGCCGTCGACCCGCGGTTCCACTCGGGGCTCGCCCCGGACCTGGCCACCACGGTGCACCGGATCGTACAGGAGGCGCTGGCCAACGTGGCCAAGCACAGCCCGCGGGCCACCAGCGTACGGATCGCGCTGCGCTGCGACGGGGGGCGGTTGCACGTTTCCGTCCGCAACGACGGTCACCGCCCGCGCAGGGCGGCCGAGGACACCGGTGGCCTCGGCCTGGTCAGCCTCTCCGAACGGGCCGACGCGATCGGGGGCTCGCTCATCGCGGGACCGCTGCCCGACGGAGGCTGGGAGGTCCTGGCAGTGCTTCCGGCGGAATGAGGCAGGGCCCGGGGTGCGATGGGGCCTTGCCCCGAAAAGGCTGGAGCGCCGCATCGGTGGGCCACCACGGCGGTGGGGTCCGGCGGTGCCGAAACCACCGCGACCCGGACCCACCGCCCGCTAGCGCGCGTCCCGCACCGTGCTGCCCCGCGGCGTCAACCGCGGCCGCTCGTCCAGGACGTGGACCGCGGGCCCACCGTCGAGCAGGGCGAGCAGCGCCGTGGCCGCGCGGCGGCCGAACGCGCTGGTGTCCCGGACCAGGGCGGTCAGCCCTGGATGCGTACTGCGGCACAGTACGGAGTCGTCCCACGCCACGATCGCCAGATCGCCCGGTACCGCGAGCCCTCGCTCGGCGGCGACCGCCAGACCGGCCACCGCCATCACGTCGTTGTCGTAGACGATCGCGGTCGGCGGCCGCTCCCCCGCCAGTACCGCACGGGTCGCCGCCGCGCCCTCGGTGTCCGAGTAGTCGGTGCTCACCGAGCGGACCTCGGTCAGCCCGCGAGCGTTCGCCGCCGCGTGCAGCGAGTGCGTTCGCCGCTGGGTGTGGGCGAGTTCGGGCAGCCCCGCGATGTGCACGATACGGCGGTGCCCGAGCTGGAACAGGTGGTCCACGATGGAGGCCATCGCCCCGGCGTCGTCCGTGCGCAGCTGGGAGATGGCCGGGTACTCCACCGCGCCGTCCGGCGGCGCCGGCTCCAGGCCGCCGATGATGACCGCGGGCAGCCCCAGCGAGTCCAGCAGCCCCGGCCGTGGGTCGTCATGGCGTGGGTCCACCACCAGCAGTCCGTCCACCCGGTGCTCGGCCCACCAGCGCCGGTACACCTCGCACTCCGCCGCCACGTCCTCCACCACCTGGAACAACAGGCCCAACCGCCGTTCCGCCAGCACCTCCTGAACGCCGGAGACCAGCCGCAGGAAGAACGACTCCACCCCGAGGGTACGCGCCGGCCGGGCCAGCACCAGCCCCACGGTGGCCGCGCCCTCCCCGGACAGCGCCCGCGCCGCCGTACTGGGTTGCCAGCCCAGTTGCTCGGCCACCCGCCGCACCCGCTCCCGGGTGGCCGGTGAGACCCCGGGCCGGTCGTTGAGCGCGAACGAGACGGCGCTCTCGGAGACACCGGCCCGGCGCGCTATGTCCTTCATCGTGGGTCGGCGGGCGGGTCGGCGCATGGTCAGGCCTCTCAGGATCGTTGAACGCTGCGCACCGCGACCGGCCGATCAGTCCGCCCGTAGGGCTAAAGCGCTTGAGCAACTCCATGCTAAAGCGCATTAGTTCATGACGGAAGTATTGACTGCGCCCGCTCGCCGGGTGCACCTTCGTGACCGCCACTCCCGGCCCGACCGAAGGAGTTCACCGGCTATGCCCATATCCCGTGGAACCCTGCCCCGTAAGGCGGTTGGCGCCGCCGTGCCAGTGGTCCTTGCCGCCCTCACGCTCACCGCCTGCGGGGGAGGCGGTGGCGGCGGAACAAGCGCGGACGGGAAGATCGCGGGCGACATCAGCTTCCAGACCTGGAATCTGCGGGCCAACTACAAGGACTACTTCAACGGCCTCATCGCGCAGTTCGAGAAGGAGTACCCGGACGTACGGGTGAAGTGGGTCGACCAGCCCGCCGACCACTACGCGGACAAACTCAGCGCCGACGCGGCGGGCGGCACCATGCCGGACGTCGTCAACGTCTCCCCCGACCTGGCCTATCCGCTGGCGAGGGCGGGGGTGTTGACGAACCTGGACAAGGAACCGGCGAGCGCCAAGTACAGGGGCGAGTACACCCCGGAAGCCTGGCAGGCCAACGAGATGCCGGGGCTGAACGGCGGTTACGCCTTCCCCTGGTACCTCAACACCGGGCCGCTGTTCTACAACAAGGCGTTGTTCGCGCAGGCCGGTCTCGACCCCGACAGACCCCCGAAGACCTATGACGAGTTGTTCGCCGACGCCGACGCGATGGCCAGGCACTCCGGCGGGAAGGTCGCCACCCTCGCCGCCACCCCGGCCATCGAGGACTTCGGACGCTACGGCGTGCGCCTGATGAACGCGGACGCCTCCGAGTTCACCTACAACGAGCCCAAGGGCGTGGAACTGCTCACCAGATACAAGCAGCTCTACGCCAGCGGAGGGCTCGACTCGCAGGCGCTCACCAACGGCCCGGAGGAGTCCGGCCAGAAGTTCCTGGAGCAGAAGGTCGCGATGAATCCCGGCAGCGCGCACGACCTGAGCAATTTCAAGGAGAACGCGCCCACCCTCTACAAGAACCTCGGAATCACCGACGCGCCCGACAACACCGGCCACCCGAACATGTACGTAATGGGCCTGGGAATAAGCAGCACCAGTCGGCACAAGGCCGCCGCCATCGCGTTCGCCCATTTCGTCACCGACAAGCGGAACCAGGAGTCCTTCGCCCACAAGGTGGCGATATTCCCGTCGACCAAGGGCTCGTTGGACGAGCCGTACTGGACGAGGGACGACGGCACCGACGAGGGCCGGGTGCGGGTGGCGGCCGCGAGGATGCTCAAGGGCGCGGTCAACTACACCCCGGTGGTGATGAGCGACGAGATGAAGACCGTCCTGCAGAACCAGGTGGCCCTCGCGCTGCAGGGCAAGAAGTCGCCGCAGCAGGCGCTGGACGACGCCGTCGCGCAGAGCGACAGACTGCTCAAGCAGAGCTGAGGCGCCCGCCATGCGCCAGTCACGAGGGGCCGCCACCCATTGGGCCGCCAGCCCCTGGCTCTTCCTGCTGCCCGGCCTGGCCGTCATCGCGGTGTTCAACCTGTACCCGTTCCTGGCCACCGTCTGGCAGTCCTTCACCGACGCGCGAACCCTGCTGCCGGGCCACTGGGTCGGGCTGCGCAACTTCCAGGACATGCTGCACGACGACCAGTTCTGGACCGCGCTGCGCAACAGCGCCCTGTACGTGGCGCTCGTGGTGCCCTGCACGGTGCTGCTGCCGCTGCTGCTCGCCCTGCTGGTCCAGCCGCGCGTGCGCTTCGTCGGCTTCTTCCGCGCCGCGTTCTACACCCCGGTGGTGGCCTCGGTCGTGGTGGTGGCGCTGATCTGGAACTGGATGCTCGACGACCGGGGGCTGATCAACGGCATCCTGCACGCCCTCGGCGCCGGGCCGGTCCCGTTCCTGGGCAACGGTTGGCTGCTGCTGTTCAGCGCCATGGCGCTGACGGTGTGGAAGGGCCTCGGCTACTACATGATCATTTATCTCGCGGCGCTCGCCAACGTGTCCCGTGAACTGCACGAGGCGGCCTCGGTCGACGGCGCCGGAGCGGTGCGCCGCTTCCTCAGCATCACGGTGCCGTCGGTGCGCTCCACCATGGTGCTGGTCGGCGCGCTGTCATCGGTGGCCGCCTTCAAGGTGTTCTCCGAGGTCTTCTTGATGGCCGGTCCCACCGGTGGCCCGGCCGGGCAGGACACCACGCTGGTGATGCTGGTGGAGCGCACCGGCACCGGGCTGTCCGGACGGGTCGGCTACGCCTCGGCGCTCTCCCTGGTGGTGTTCGTCATCACCCTGGCGCTGATGCTGCTGGTGCTGCGCGCCGGTCGAGGGGAGGGCGAGCGGTGAGGACTTCCCGGATCTGGGGCCGCGCCCTGCGCTACGCGGTGCTGCTGGCGGTACTGGTGATCACCGTCGGACCGTTTCTTTGGCAGCTGTCCACATCGCTCAAAGGGCGCACCGAGGACATCTACACCTTTCCGCCGCGGCTGCTGCCACGGCAGCCGACTCTGGGGAACTACAAGGGTGTCGCGGACATCATCCCGGTCTGGAACTACGCGCTCAACTCGCTGACGGTCGCCGTGACGAACGTGGTGACCAATCTGGTCGGCGCCTCGCTCGCCGGATACGCGCTGGCCCGCCTGCGCTTCCGGGGCCGAAGGGCCGCCGCGCTGGCCTTCGTCCTGGCGCTGCTGGTGCCGTTGGAGAGTGTCGTCGTCGCCCAGTTCACGCTGATGCGCCAACTCGACCTGAACAACACGCTGGTAGCGGTGGTGCTCCCCGGCTGTGTCGGCGCGATGAACGTGCTGCTGATGCGCAACGCGTTCGGTCAGCTGCCGTACGAGACCGAGCAGGCGGCGGTCATCGACGGCGCCAACGTCTGGCAGCGGTTCGTCCGGATCGCGCTGCCCTCGGTCAAGGGCACGCTGGCGGTGGTCGCGATCTTCTCCTTCATGGGCTCGTGGGACGACTTCCTGTGGCCGTTGATCGTGCTCTCCGACTCCTCGAAGTTCACGCTCACGGTCGGACTGAACTACCTGCACGGCACGTTCTCCAACAACCAACGGCTGGTCGCGGCCGGGACGATCATCGCCGTGGCACCGCTGATCGTGATGTTCGCCTGCCTCCAGCGGTACTTCTTCCGCGGTGTCGGCGAGGGCGCCGTCAAGGGCTGACCCGCACCGCCACCTGGCCTCGAACCGAGGAGGACCCCGCTATGAGCTCTGTGCGCTTCGGCGTCAACTACACGCCAACGCACGGCTGGTTCCACCACTGGCTGGACTTCGACCTGGACGAGGTCCACGCCGATCTCGACTCCATCGGACGGCTCGGCCTGGACCACATCCGGGTCTTCCCGGTGTGGCCGGTCTTCCAGCCCAACCGCGCGCTGATCAGGCCGCGCGCCGTGGAGCAGTTGGTGCGGCTGGTCGACACGGCGGCGGAACACGGCCTCGACGTCAACGTCGACGGGCTGCAAGGGCATCTGTCCAGCTTCGACTTCGTCCCGTCGTGGACCACCACCTGGCACCGCCGCAACCTGTTCACCGACCCCGCGGTGGCCGAGGGCCAGGCCGAGTACCTGCGCACGCTGGCCGAGGCGCTCGCCGACCGGCCCAACTTCCTCGGCATGACCGTCGGAAACGAGGTCAACCAGTTCTCCGCCGCGCCCCACCCGGACCCCGATCCGGTCACCCATGAGCAGGCTGCCGACTGGCTGCGCCGGATGCTCGACGCCTGCGAGCGGGGCGCGCCGGGCCGCTGCCATCTGCACGCCAGCTACGACGCCGCCTGGTACCACGACGGCCATCCGTTCACCCCCGCCCACTCGGCCCGGCTGGGCGCCATGACCGCCGTGCACTCCTGGGTGTTCAACGGCACCGCGCAGCGGCACGGCGCCACCGGCGCCGCCACCGAGCAGCACGCGGCCTATCTCGTCGAGCTGTCCAAGGCCTGGGCCGACCGCCCGGACCGCCCGGTGTGGCTCCAGGAGGTCGGCGCGCCCGCCCCGCACATCCCGCCCGAGCGCGCCGCCGCCTTCACCGAGGCCACCGTCGCCAACGCGCTGGACTGCCCGGCGGTTTGGGGCGTGACGTGGTGGTGCTCGCACGACGTGGACCGGGCCCTGGCCGACTTCCCGGAGCTGGAGTACGGGCTCGGGCTGCTCACCAACGACCGCGAGGTCAAGCCCGCGGGTCGGGCGATCGCCCGGATCGTACGGGAGCAGCGGGGCCGCGAGCACCAACCGACGCCGCGGCGCACCGCGTTGGTGCTCGACGTGGACGACGCGTACGGCGCGCCCGACCGGTCCGGGTGCGCGCCGGGCGGCGAGTACTTCGAGGCGTGGATGCGGCTGGCCGCACAGGGCCTGCGCCCGGCCGTCGTACTGGCCGAACGGGCCGCGGACGCCGGGCACTTGGCGGACCGCGGCATCACCGAGGTCGTCACCGTATCGCAGACCCTCAAGGGGGCAGGCCGATGAACCGGTATCCGATACCCCGCCGCGCCGTCCTGCTGGCCGGGGCCGCGGCCAGCGCCGCGCTCGCCGTGCCCCGGGCCTCGGCTTCCGCGGCCACCGCGGGCGCCACGCTCCAGCAGCCGTACGCCTCCTACTGGTTCCCCGACTCGCTGCCGTCCGGCACCCCGCAGCCCGGCGTGGTGTGGCGCAGCCTGAAGGAGTGGGATCCGCGCACCGACCCCGATGTGCCGTTCAACACGTCGGCGGTGCCGCTCGCCCCGCGGTTCGCTCCCCCGCCGCCCAACTCCACGGCGCACACCGGCCAGGCCCGGATCAGCGCACTGGCCGCGTTCGACCACACCTCGGGCAATCCCGCACAGGGCTCGCCCACCGCCGACTACTACGCGCTGACCCAGTGGGCCTACCTGGACGAGCTGGTGTTCTGGGGCGGCTCCTCCGGTGAGGGCCTGATCCTGGCCCCCAACGCTCCGGTGATCGACGCCGCGCACCGAAACGGCGTCCCGGTACTGGGCACGGTCTTCCTGCCGCCGGTGGCGTACGGCGGCGATCTGCGCTGGACCCGCGACCTGGTGCGCCGCGACGCCTCGGGGGCGTTCCCGCTGGCCGACCAGATGGCGCTGGTCTGCGCGACGTACGGGTTCGACGGCTGGTTCGTCAACGCGGAGACCGACGGGGGCGATGCGGCGCTCGCCTCCGACATGCGGGACTTCGTCGCCCGGCTGCGGTCCAGGGGCCTTCGGGTGACCTGGTACGACGCGATGACCGACACCGGGCAGGTCAACTGGCAGAACCAACTGGACGCCGCCAACCAGGACTTCTTCACCGCCGCGGACTCGATCTTCCTCAACTTCGACTGGGACCGCGCGGGCCTCGCCTCCTCGGCTCACGTCGCGGAGCGCCTCGGCCGCGAGCGCTACGCGGTGCGGGCCGGGGTGGACGTGGAGTCGAACGGCTGGGACACCCAGGTGGACTGGCAGGCGGTGGTGCCCACGACGGGTCCCGCCGTGCTGTCCTACGGGTTCTACCGGCCGGAGTGGACCTGGACCAGCCTGCCGCAGGACCAGCGCAGCCCCGCCGCCTTCCATGACCGCGACGACCGCTTCTGGTCCGGCCAGCGCCTGGACCCCACGGCACCGGGCGGCACCAGCGGCTGGCGGCCACCCGCCTCGGCCGTCGGCGACCGTTCCACGGTGACCGGGCTGCCGTTCGCCACCAGCTTCAACACCGGCCACGGCCTTGGCTGGTACGAGAACGGCACCCGGCTGTCGGACGCCCCGTGGAACCATCTGGGCCTACAGGACCGGCTGCCCGCCCGCCGCTGGGTGGTCCGCACCACCGCCGCCCGCCCCGCGGTCGGCTTCGACTTCGCCACCGCATGGCGCGGTGGCAGCAGCCTGCTGGTCAGCGGTGCGCTGGGGGCGGCCAGTACGGTGGAGCTCTACTCGGTGCGGCTGCCGGTGTCCAAGGACACCGTGGTCGACCTCGTGCACCGCTCGGACGCCCAATCCGGCGGCGTGGCCGTGGAGTTGGCGGTCGCGCTGGCCGATCCGGCGGCCGGTGCGCCGTATCCGTTCCGGTATCTGCCGGTGGGCACGCTGCGCGCGGGCGGCCAGGGCTGGACCAGCACCACGCTGCGCCTCGGCCGGGTGCTCGGCGCCGGGCACACCGTGCACGCGCTGGACGTCCGGCTCACCGGCCAGGGCGGCGCGGTGCGCTGGCGGCTGGGATCGCTCGCCGTACACGACGCGGCGGCCGGCGCGCCGTCCCGACCGGGGACGCCGCAGATCACCGCCGCGCTGCGGGGCATCGACGGGACGGCCGCGCTACGGCTGGCCTGGGGGCGGTCGGCCGGGCCGGTCCGGCACTACGAGGTGCACCAGGCGCTGCCCGGCGGCGGCCGGAGGTTCCTCGGCGGCACCTGCCAACTCGCCACCTACCTGCCGGAACTGCGCCGGGAGGCGGGAGAGCCGGCGACCCGGATCGAAGTGCGGGCGGTCAGCGAGCTGTTCGACGCCTCCGCACCCGCCAGCACCCAGTTCACCTGGTAACCAGTTGGGACGCCGCCAAGTTCGAGGCCTGCGCGCACCGCTTCGTCCACCTGGCCGAGCCCGGCTGGGGTGTGGCGCTGGTCAACGACTCCACGTACGGCTACGACGTGACCCGCGCCGTACGCCAGGGGCCGGGTCCGCACCCGGCTGCGCGCCGGGTTCGACGCGTCGGCGGCGTACGTCTGCGACCTGCTGGAGCGGCCGACCGCTCCGGCAGAGTTGGCCGACGGCCAACTGCCGCTCGTTCTCGGCCCGTTCGAGATCGTCACGCTGCGTGTGGCGCGCGCCGGGGCGTGACGTCGGGGGTGCGGTGCCCGTGGCGAAGGCCGCTGACGGCCGCCGCGGCACCGCCGGATCGCGCCATGTCGCTGACCGTCCCGGCGGGTTCCCGGTCAGGCCAGCGACCGCCCCGCGGGGATGAGTTTGCCCGCACGGGCGACCAGTTCCGCGAGGCGGTCCATCGAACGCGGGTCATGGACATCGGGAATGCTGAGGATGATGTGTTCGATGCCGTGGGCGGCCAACTCCTCGCAGCGGTCGGCGCACTGGTCGACCGAACCGCCGGGGCCGGTGAGCGGCAGCCTCGCTACGACGGTCTTCTCGATCTCGTCGTAGGGCCGCCCCTCGCGTTCGCAGTGCTCGCGCAGCACGGTCAGCTTGTGCGGGACCTCCGGGGTGTCGAACAGGTTGCAGGCGTCCGCGTACTTCGCCACCAGCCGCAGCGTCTTGCGCTCGCCCGAGCCGCCCACCAGGATCGGCGGACGCGGACCGGACAGCGGCGCGGGTGAGACCAGCGGACGCTGAAGCGAGTAGTGGCGGCCCTCGAACGGCCGGGTGTCCCCCGTCCACGCGTGCCGCACGATCCGCAGCGTCTCCTCCAGCCGCTCGAACCGCTCGGCCACGGGCGGGAACGGAATGCCGAGGCCGGCCGCCTCCGCGTCATACCACCCCGCGCCGATGCCCAGCCAGGCGCGGCCCCCGGAGAGGACGTCCAGCGTGGTCACCGTCTTGAGCAGCACACCGGGGTGCCGGTAGATCACGCCGGTGACCAGTGTGCCCAGCCGCAGCCGCCGGGTGTGCGCGGCGGCGAACGCCAGCGCGGAGTACCCCTCAAGCATCGGCTCGTCCTCGGCGCCGTTCATCGGGATCTGCCAGAAGTGGTCCATCACCCACAGGCTCGCCAGCCCCGCCTCGTCGGCGTCGCGCGCGACGCGCCCCAGGGTCGGGCCGATCGCCTCCGGCCCACCTGGCCAGCTGAACGAGGTCACCGTCAAACCGATTCGCACTGTTTCTCCCGTTATGTTCGACTTCCGGCTCACGGTCACGCTAGACGCACCGCACACCGTGCGCCGCGGGACCGCCAGCCCTGCCCACCGCGGTTAATCCGTTCGGCCGGGCGGCCCGTACAGTGATCCACGTCCGCCTGTCCCGCGACGAACAGGAGCGGCCGCACCATGCACGACCCCGTGGAGACCGTGAGGACGGCCGTCAGCGGCGGCATCGGCTCGCTGGTGCTGGACCGGCCCGGCGCGCTCAACGCCCTTGACCTGCGGATGGTCCGGGGGATGCGGGAGGCACTGGACGCGTGGCGCGCGGACGACGCGGTGCGTGCGGTGGTGGTGCGCAGCACCTCGCCCAAGGCGTTCTGCTCAGGCGGCGACATCAGGGCGGTGCGCGAGGCCGCGCTGCGCGGCGACCGCGCGGCGGTGCGCGAGTACTTCGTATCCGAGTACGGGCTCAACGCCGCGATCGCCGCATACCCCAAGCCGTATGTGGCGCTGATCGACGGCTACGCGCTGGGCGGCGGGCTGGGGATCTCGGTGCACGGCGCGGTGCGTGTGGTGACCGAACGGTCGGGGTTGGCCATGCCGGAGACCGCGATCGGCTTCTTCCCGGACATCGGCGCCAGCTACTTCCTGCCCCGGCTGCGCGGCCGGACCGGCTGGTACCTGGGGCTGACCGGGCGCCGGATCTCGGGTGCGGCGGCGGTGGAGTGCGGGCTGGCCACGCACTATGTGCATTCCGTCGAGCTCGCCGCGCTGGAGCGCGAGTTGACCGCCACCGGCGGCGAGCGGCTCACCGAGGTGCTGGGCCGCCATGCCACGGTGCCGCCCGCGTCCGAACTCGCCGGCCACCGTGAGGCGATCGACCGCTGCTTCGCCGCCGACAGCCTGAACGGGGTCTTCGAGCGGCTGACCGCCGAGGGCGGCGACTGGGCCGAGGAGACGCTGGCGGAACTGCGCGGCGCCTCACCGTCCGCACTCCATATGACCTTCGAGCTGCTACGGCGCGGCGCGCGTCCGGACGCCTCGCTGGCGGACTGCCTGGCCCTGGAACTGCGTACGGCCTGCCGGACAGCGGACACCCATGACTTCGCGGAGGGCGTACGGGCGGCACTGGTCGAC
The DNA here is from genome assembly GCF_029269905.1 of Streptomyces silvisoli. NCBI lineage: Bacteria > Bacillati > Actinomycetota > Actinomycetes > Kitasatosporales > Streptomycetaceae > Streptomyces > Streptomyces silvisoli. Next base: position 453,913 of record NZ_JARJBC010000003.1, read on the forward strand.
AAGGACCGCAGGCCGACCTGGGACCTGGCCCAACTCGACACCGTACGCGGCTGGTTCGAACAGTAGCGGTCAGCACCCGTGCGGGACCGCTCCCATGGTGTGACCTGGCGTAACTCACCGGCAGGGTTCGGCAGTTATCGCTGGTGACGCCTCCGCGTGAGGTGAGCCGTACGGAGAGTAGGACCGCATGCCGCCCAGGAGCAACCCCACGGCGCGCCAGGTACGACTGGGCGCCGAAATGCGCAGGATGCGCGAGCGCGCAGGCGTCACGGCACGGGACGCCGCCGCCTTCCTCAATTCCAACCCGATCCAGATGAGCCATGTGGAGTCCGGCCGCAGCGGCATCAGCGAGGAACGCGTCCGGCGGCTCGCCGACTACTACTCGTGCGAGAACCCGCGCTACGTCGACGCACTGGTGGAAATGGCCAACGAGCGGGGCAAGGGGTGGTGGGAGGAGTTCCGCGGCCGGCTCTCCCCGGTATCGCTGGACCTCGCCGAGATGGAACACCACGCGGTGTACATGCGCGCACTGGAGGTGCTCCATATCCCTGGCCTCCTGCAGACCGAGGACCACATGCGGGCCGCTTTCTCGTACGTGAATCCGGACCTCCCGCCGAAAAAGCTGGACACCTGGGTGGAATTCCGTTCCCGCCGCAAGGCCGCGCTGGCCGACTGCACGTTCGGCGCGGTGATCCACGAGGCGGCGTTGCGGCTGAAGGTGGGCGGGACGAAGGAGTCCCGTGCCCAGCTCACGTACCTCCTGGAGATGTCGGAGTGGGACAACGTCACGGTGCGGATCATCCCGTTCGACGCCGAGGGCTTCGCGGGCGCCGGGTACTCCATGCTCTACGTCGGCGGCCGGGTCTCACAGCTGGACACGGTACAGATGGACACCATGGACGGTTCCAGTTTCGTTGACGGGGAATCCCGTTTGAGGAAGTACCGCACACTGCTCGACCGGATCGAGTGCTCGGCCCTGACACCCGCCGCCTCACGGGACTTCATTCGCCGCGTCGAAGGAGAGTTGTAGCCTTGGCCACCTCGATCACCTGGCAGAGGTCCTCCTATTCCGCGGGCTCGGAGGGGAACACCTGTGTGGAGGTGGGCACCTCCGCGAACCGAATACACCTTCGGGAAAGCGACACGCCCAACGCGATCATCACTACCAATCGCATGCATCTCTCCGCCTTCATTCGCCGTATAAAGGCGGGGCGTTGAAGCATGGGCCGGGTACTGATCGTCGATGACGACGCCGCGATCCTGCGCTCGCTCGGGCGCGGACTGCGACTGAACGGTTACACCGTCACCCTCGCGGACAGCGGCGAAGCCGCCCTGGAGCAGCTGACCGCGGCCCCGGCCGACGTCATCGTGCTGGACGTCTCCATGCCGGGCATCAGCGGCACCGAGGTGTGCCGCCGACTGCGCGCCGCCGGGGACGACACACCGGTGCTGATGCTCTCCGCGCTGGACGAGGTCAAGGACCGGGTGGCCGGGCTACAGGCCGGGGCTGACGACTACCTCGTCAAGCCGTTCGCGCTCCAGGAGCTGCTGCTGCGGTTGCAGGCGCTGCTGCGCCGGCGCCCGCCCTCGCCCAGCGAGCCCGTCCGGGTCGGCGACCTGGTGCTCGATCCCTCCTCACGCGAGGTGCGCTACCAGGGCGAGCCGATCCGGCTCACCCGCCGCGAGTTCGAGCTGCTTGAGGTGCTGGCGCGCAACGCGGGCGTGGTGCTCAGCCGGGACCAGCTGCTGGACCGGGTCTGGGGGTACGACTTCGACGTGCGCACCGACGCCGTCGACACGTTCGTCAGCTACCTGCGGCGGAAGATGGAGGCGCGGGGACGCCCTCGGTTGCTGCACACGGTGCGCGGGGTGGGGTTCGTACTACGGCAGGAAGCGAAATGAGGGCGGAGCGCAGCTCCTCACTTGAGAGTGGTGGCGGGCGGCGGCCGGGAATGCGGCTGTCCACCCGGATCGCGATCGCGGTGGGCGTGACCGTGCCCCTGCTGGTGCTGGCGTCGGCGGCGCTGCTGCTGCGACTGGTGAGCGTTGACGCGCACGCCGCACAGGACTCGCACCTGCGGGACCGGGCGGCCGTGGTGCTGCCGATGGCCCGCAACCTGATCAACGTCAACCGTGCCGGGCGCTACCAGCAGGAGCGCAACCGCGAACACCGGCTGTTCGCCACCGCGTTGGACGTTGGTGTACGGGTGGTGACCGGGCCGGACGCCACACCGATCGCGGCGGGCGGCCCACAGCCCGGCCTCGGCGTCTCGCTGCCCGCGGCGACGGCGAACCCGGTGACCGTACAGGCGAACGGCAGGGCGTGGCGGGCGTTCCGGCTACCGGTCACCGGGGAGCGGGCGGGGGACGCGCTGTGGGTGTTCTCGCCCGCGTCGGTGGTGCGCAGTGGGGTGGACGCGGTGCGCGGCAGGATCCTGCTGACCGCGCTGATCGCGGCACCGGTCTCGGCGCTGCTGGCGCTGCTGGTCGCGGAGCGGGCGACCCGCTCGCTGCGCAGGTTGCAGCGGCAGGCCAGCGGGCTCGACCCCCGGGTGAGCGAGGCCCGGCTGGAGCACCGGCCGTCCCGTGTCACCGAGGTCGACGACCTGGCGCGCACCTTGCAGACGCTGCTGGCGCGCTACGACGAGCAGGCGGCCCGCACCGGTGAGGCACTGGCCACCGCCCGGTCGTTCTCGGCGGCGGCCTCGCACGAGTTGCGCACCCCGCTGATGAGCATGCGGACCAACCTGGAGATCCTTTCCGGCCATCCGGATCTGGACCTGGCCGAGCGCACCGAGGTGCTGGCGGACCTACGGGACGAACACGCCCGGCTGGAGGGGCTGTTGGTGACACTGCGTGCGCTGGCGCAGGGCGATCTGGTGGAGGCGGACGCGTTCACCGCCGTGGATCTGGGCGAGCTGGTCGAGGCGGCGGTGGCCGACGCGGCCCGCCGTCATCCCGAGGCGCGGATCACCGTACGGGCGGACGCGGCCCCTCGGCTGCGCGGCTGGGAGCCGGGGTTGCGGATGATCGCCGACAACCTGCTGAACAACGCGGTGGTGCACGGCCGTCGGCCGGGCCGCGCGTCCGAGGTCCAGGTGACGCTGCGCCGTACGGACGAGCACGCGGTGCTGACGGTGGACGACGCCGGTCCGGGCATCCCGCCCGAGGCTCGGGACCGGGTCTTCCAGCGCTTCGAACGCGGCCCGCAGAGCCCCGGCACCGGGCTCGGGCTGACGCTCGTCGCCCAGCAGGTCGATCTGCACCGCGGCACCGTGCGCATCACCGAGCGGCCCGACGGTGAGCCCGGCAGCAGCTTCGAGGTGCGGCTGCCGCTGTCCGCAGCGGCGATGCCCGAACTACCGCCGCACCGCGACTGGTTGAGCGGTTCGGTGCGTTCCGCGCAATGACCCGGCCGCCCCCACAAGGAAACCACAAGAACCACTTCTACGGTCTGCGTCGAGCGGCCCGCCCACCGTCTCCCAGCGGGGGCGGACCGCGCCCCAACCGTCACCACGAAGTGGAGAGAGTCATCATGCAGCGTCGCAAGGCGACGGTGACCGCGACCGTCGCGGGACTCGTCCTCACCGGTTCACTGGCGGCCGTGGCCGCGCCCGCGTACGCGGACGGCAGCAGCCCGTCCCCCTCCGCCGGCACCGCCCCGCACGCCCACCCGAAGGGTCCGAAGACGGACGGTGCGCGGGCACTGTGCCGCCGGGTACCGAAGCTGGACCGCCGGATCGCACGGGAGATCAAGCGACTGGATTCGGGCGTCGGCACGCCCGGCTCGATCGCGTTCCTGAGGCAGCGCGTCGACAACGCCAAGAAGGAGAACCACGCGGCGATCGCCAAGTTCCTCGGCGACCGGCTCAGCGCGCGGCAGGCCCTGCTGGTCAACCTCAAGCAGCGGCAGAGCGATCTGAAGGACGTCGCAACCTGGTGCAAGGCGAACGGCGACGGCAAGCCGGCCAACAGCACCACGAGCGCGTGAGCCGCCGCCGACGTCTCACCCTGCTGGCGACAGCGGCACTGGCGGTGCCGCTGCTGGCCGGGTGCGGGCACTCCGCCTCCGGCTCGGCCAGCGGCACGCCGTCGGCCACGTCGACACCGGGTTCGTCCTCCGCGAGCCAGCTCCAGCAGATGCAGCACAAGGTCGACGCCGCCCAGAGCGCGGCGGACGCGGCGGACCAGGACGCCCGCAGTAACTAGCCCTTCCGGCGGATTCCCGCCCGGTTGCCGTCGGTGCGCCGGAAGATGCCGTCTGACGTGCGCGAACGCCCCCGCTCCTGGCGGGGGCGTTCCGGCATTCGGGTGAGGCCCGGCGTGCGGTTCGCATCGCACGCGGGGCGGAGAGGGGGTTGCATCCTGGTGAGCCGGTCGGGCCAACGCGGCCATGCAGACCGCGCCGTCCGGCGCCGGGAGAGTGCCATGTCCTCTGGTCGAATCACCGCGGTCGCCCTGGCCGCCGTTGCCACGCTCGGATTCACCGCCGCGGCCGCCGTGGCCAGTGTGAACCCCGATCCGGTGGGTCCGGGGCAGCAGTTGCGGCTGAGCGACGACAGGAAGTGCGACATGTCGATGGGCGCCCACGCTTCCTCACCCCTGTTCGGTGAGACGGCGCTGGCCGCGGGGGCGGACCGGATGGTGGCCGGCGTCACCACTCCCGCGACCGCGCGGCCCGGCAGCTATCCGGTGACGATCCGCTGCGGCGCGGGCGGTGTCCGGGTCACCGGCACGGTCACCGTCCAGGCCGCCCCCTCCAAGGGCGCCGACGCGGGCACCGGCACCCCCGGCGGGGGCGCGCCCCAACTCGCCTGCGGTACCGCCCTGTTGGCCTTGGCGGCCTGCGGCGCCGTACGCCGACGGCGCGGTCACTCCCACGGTTAGCGGGGCCGGTTCGGGCTCGCGGCGGGCCCGGCGTCCCGCATGCGAACCCCGGCGGGCGTCAGCCGTCCACGCGGGCGTGAAGGTGCATGTCATGCCAGCCATCGGCATGCAGTGTCGCGCTGCGCTTCGTGCCCTCCAAGGCGAACCCCGCCTTCTCCGCCACACGACAGGACGCCGTGTTCGCCACCCCGTGGGTGAGTTCGAGCCGATGCAGACCGAGGTCGCGGAAGGCCCATCGCGCGACCCTGTTGGTGGCGTGCAGAGCCACTCCCGCGCCGCGGGCGGCTGGCAGCACCCAGTAGATGTACTCCGCGGTGCCCTGCCGCAGGTCCATGCCGCCCAGGGAGACCGACCCCAGCACCGAGTCGTCGTCGGCACGGGCGATGCCCCAAGTGGCAGCCGCCTCCTCGTGCCACCGCCGCCCGTAGCGCGCGATACGCTCCCGGGCCTGCTCGACGCCGCCGGTAGGCGGGCGGTTCCACTGCCGGATCGCAGGGTCCTGCCAGGCGGCGGCCAGCGCGGGGGCGTCCTCCTGCCGCCATGGCCGCAGGATGAGCCCGGCGTCGGGTATGCGCAGTACGGGTTGCGCGGCGCCGCCCATCCGTCCCGCGGGGACGACATCGGGTATGCGCTCGTTGATCGGGTTCATCGCCGCATCCTGCCAGACGCGTGCACCCCGCCCCGGCCCGACCGGCCGGCCAGGAAGTCCTCAAGGCAAGCCCCGCGGCAGCGAGCAGCCACGACGGCGGAGACCGGCGGTGCCGAGCCGACCGCGTCCCGCATGCGAACCCCGGCGGGCGTCAGCCGTCCAGCAGCCAGGTACTGGACGGAAGTGTCTGCTCCCGCGCCGCCGAGCGCAGGTGCTCGCGCAGCACGCTGCGCAACTCCCGTGCCGCTCGCGGCGGTTCGACGTCCTTGCGGTGGGCGACCGCGATGGTGCGGTGCAGCCCGGGCGGGGCGAAGGGGGTGACCCGTAGCCCGGATCGGGCGGCGACCATGGAGGGGATCACGGCGAGGCCGAGCCCAGCTCGGACGAAGCCGAGTACCGCGTCCATCTCACCGCCCTCGACGGTGAAGACGGGGTCGAATCCGGCCGCCCGGCACGCCGAGGTGGTGAACTCACGTAGGTCGTAGCCGCGCCGGAACATCACCAGCGGCTGGTCGCGCAGGTCCTCGATGCGGATCCGGCCGCTGCGGGCCGGGGCGGACGACGGCGCGGAGACCACGACGAGGTCCTCGCGCAGCAGCTCGGTCGCGGCCAGCGCGGGGGCCTGGCCGGGCAGCGGGGTGATGATCAGGGCGAGATCGAGTTCACCGGCCGCCAGCACTCGTACCAGGTCCTGCGAGCCGTCCTCGTGGACCACCAGGTCCACCCCGGGGAAGCGGTCGTGGAAGTCCCGCAGCACATCCGGCACCAGACTGGCGCACAGGCTGGGGGTGGCCCCGAGGCGGACCCGGCCGCGGCGCAGCTGGGCGACCTCCTGCACCTCCCGGCGCGCCGTCTCGGCGTCGGCGAGGATCCGCTGGGCGAGCGGAAGCAGCGCCTCGCCCGCGTCGGTGAGCGTGATGTGACCGCGGGCGCGGTGGAACAGCTCGGCGCCCAACTCCCGTTCCAGGGCCCGGATCTGCTGGGAGAGCGAGGGCTGCGCGACATGCACCCGGGCGGCGGCCCGGGTGAAGTGGCGGGTCTCGGCGACGGCCGCGAAGTACTGGAGCTGGTGCAGCTGCACGGCTGCCACGATAACGCCACACGATAGAGAACGTCTATCGAAACCAGCCGCACCATGTCTTGGACCGATCCACCCTGACCTGCCTACCGTCTGTGTCATGGCACTGGCGACGCGGACGGTCCGACGGCCGTCCACCTTGGCAACCCTGTGGCGGTCGACCGTCGGCAAGAAGACCGTGATGGCCGTCACCGGCGTGATCATGCTGCTGTACCTCGTCGCGCACATGCTGGGAAACCTGAAGATCTTCTTCGGTTCGACGGAGTTCAACGGCTACGCGCACTGGCTGCGCACCATCGGTGAGCCCGCGCTGCACTACAGCTGGTTCCTGTGGATCGTGCGGGTGGTGCTGGCCGCCTCGGTGGTGCTGCACGCGGTGTCCGCGTACCAGCTCAGCCGCCGTGACCTGGCCGCCCGCCCCACGGCCTACGCGCACCGGCGGCCGCGGGCCGGCTACGCGACCCGCACCATGCGGTGGGGCGGCGTGATCCTCGGCCTGTTCATCGTCTGGCACCTGCTGGACCTGACCACCCTGACGGTGAACCCGCGCGGTGAGGCGGGCCATCCGTACCAGAACGTGGTGGCGGACTTCCACAACTGGTACGCCGACGTGGTCTACATCGTCGCGATGCTGGCCCTCGGGCTGCACATCCGGCACGGCTTCTGGAGCGCGGCGCAGACCCTCGGCGCCAACAACGCGCGCCGCGACAGGACGCTCAAGTTCACCGCCAACGCGCTGGCCCTCGTCCTGACCGCGGGATTCGTCGCGGTGCCCGTCTCGGTGATGACCGGAGTGGTGAGCTGACATGACCTCGTACACCGCCTACCTGACCGGCGAGCCGATCGCCGACACCAAGGCCCCGGCGGGGCCGATCGAGGAGCGGTGGGACCGCCGCCGCTTCACCGCGAAGCTGGTCAATCCGGCCAACCGCCGCAAGCACACCGTGATCGTGGTCGGCACCGGCCTCGCGGGCGGCTCCGCCGGTGCCACCCTGGCCGAACAGGGCTACCGCGTCATCCAGTTCTGCTACCAGGACTCACCGCGCCGCGCCCACTCGATCGCCGCCCAGGGCGGCATCAACGCGGCCAAGAACTACCGCAACGACGGCGACTCCATCCACCGGCTGTTCTACGACACCGTCAAGGGCGGCGACTTCCGCGCCCGCGAGTCCAACGTCCGCCGCCTGGCACAGGTCTCGGTGGAGATCATCGACCAGTGCGTGGCGCAGGGCGTGCCGTTCGCCCGCGAGTACGGCGGACTGCTCGACACCCGCTCCTTCGGCGGTGTACAGGTCTCGCGCACGTTCTACGCCCGGGGCCAGACCGGCCAGCAGCTGCTGCTCGGCGCCTACCAGGCGCTGTCCCGGCAGATCGCGGCGGGGAACGTGGAGATGCACGCCCGTACCGAGATGCTGGACCTGATCGTGATCGACGGTCGGGCGCGCGGCATCGTCGCCCGCGACCTGGTCACCGGTGAGATCGCCACGTACTTCGGGGACGCCGTGGTACTGGCCTCCGGCGGCTACGGAAACGTCTTCTACCTGTCGACCAACGCCAAGAACTCCAACGCCACAGCCATCTGGCGGGCGCACCGGCGCGGCGCGTACTTCGCCAACCCGTGCTTCACCCAGATCCACCCCACCTGCATTCCGCGCTCCGGCGAGCACCAGTCGAAACTGACGCTGATGAGCGAGTCGCTGCGCAACGACGGACGGATCTGGGTGCCCAGGGCGAAGGGCGACAACCGCCCGCCGGAGCAGATCCCGGAGGACGAGCGCGACTACTACCTGGAGCGGATCTACCCCTCGTTCGGCAACCTGGTGCCGCGCGACATCGCCTCGCGGGCCGCGAAGAACGTCTGCGACGAGGGACGCGGTGTGGGTCCCGGCGGGCAGGGCGTCTACCTGGACTTCGCCGACGCGATAGCGCGGATGGGACGCGAGAAGGTCGCGGAGAAGTACGGCAACCTCTTCGAGATGTACGAGCGCATCACCGCGGAGAACCCGTACGAGGTGCCGATGCGCATCTATCCGGCGATCCACTACACCATGGGCGGACTGTGGGTGGACTACGACCTGCAGACCACCGTCCCCGGCCTGTTCGCCGTCGGGGAGGCCAACTTCTCCGACCACGGCGCCAACCGGCTCGGCGCCAGCGCGCTGATGCAGGGGCTCGCCGACGGCTACTTCGTGCTGCCCTCCACCATCAACGACTACCTGGCGCGCCATCCGCACGACACCGTCGACCCCCGGCACCCCTCGGTCACCGAGGCGGTCGACGGTGTCACCGCGCGCCTGGAGCGGCTGCTGGCGGTGGACGGCGACCGAACCCCGGACTCCTTCCACCGCGAACTCGGCGAACTGCTCTGGGACAACTGCGGGATGGCGCGCAACGACGCCGGACTGCGCAAGGCGCTTGAGCGGATCCCGGAGCTGCGGGCGGAGTTCTGGCGCCGGGTGAAGGTGCCGGGCAGCGGCGAGGAGCTCAACCAGTCACTTGAGAAGGCCAACCGGATCGCCGACTACTTCGAGCTGGCCGAGCTGATGTGCCTGGACGCCCTGCACCGCGAGGAGTCCTGCGGCGGTCACTTCCGCGAGGAGAGCCAGACCCCGGACGGCGAGGCGGCCCGCGACGACGACCGGTTCTCGTACGCCGCCGCCTGGGAGTTCACCGGTACCGGCGCGCCGCCCGTGCTGCACAAGGAGCAGTTGGTCTTCGAGTACGTCCACCCCACCCAGCGGAGTTACGCATGAGGCTCACCCTGCGCGTCTGGCGCCAGCGCGGCCCGGAACAGCCCGGCGCCATGACCACGTACGAGGTCGACGGCATCAGCGAGGACATGTCGTTCCTGGAGATGCTCGACACGCTCAACGAGCGGCTGATCCTGGACGGCGACGAGCCGGTGGCCTTCGACCACGACTGCCGTGAGGGCATCTGCGGCGCGTGCGGGATGGTGATCAACGGCCAGGCGCACGGCCCGGAGCGCACCACCACCTGCCAGTTGCACATGCGGCACTTCTCGGACGGCGACACCATCGACATCGAACCATGGCGGGCGGCGGCCTTTCCGGTGGTGAAGGACCTGGTGGTGGACCGGTCGGCGTTCGACCGGATCATCGGCTCCGGCGGCTATGTCACCGCGCCGACCGGCAGCGCGCCGGAGGCGCATGCCACGCCGGTGCCCAAGCCCGTCGCCGACACGGCGTTCGAGCACGCCGAGTGCATCGGGTGCGGGGCGTGTGTGGCAGCCTGCCCCAACGGGTCGGCGATGCTGTTCACTTCGGCGAAGGTGGTCCACCTCAACGTCCTGCCACAGGGCGCTCCCGAGCGGGAGAGCCGCGTCCTCGACATGGTCGACACCATGGACGCGGAGGGCTTCGGCGGCTGCACCAACACCGGCGAGTGCGCGCTGGCCTGCCCGAAGGGGATCCCCCTGCAGTCCATCGCCACCATGAACCGCGAGTTCCTGCGCGCCGCCCGCAAGGCGCCCCGCCAGGCATGGCCGGTGTGATCACGGTGCGGGGCGGGGCGTCCTAGACTCCACCGGGACGTTCCGGATCATCCAGTCACCAGGAGGCGGCAAGAGTGCGGCACGACGCGAAAGGCGTGGGGCAGCGGGACGAGGCGGCGTTGGTCGAGTTGGCCGATGGCGTGTCGGCCTACGTACAGCCGCGGGGCGGGTGGTGCGTCAGCAACGCCGGGGTGCTGGTCGGCCGGGAAGCGGTCACGCTGATCGACTGCACGGCCACCGAGTCGAGCGCGCTGCGGCTGCGTTCGGCGGTCGCCGAGCGCACTCCCGCGCCGGTCGGCACCATGGTGCTCACCCACCACCATGGCGACCACCACTACGGCGCCGGGGTGTTCGGCCCGGGCCTGACCGTCGTCGCGCATGAGCGGACCCGGGAGACGATGCTGCGGGAAGGCGTGAACCTGCCCTCGATCTGGCCCGATGTGCGGTGGGGTGACGTTCGGCTGGTGCCGCCGCAGCTGACGTTCACCGACCGGATGACGCTGTATGTCGACGAGCTGCGGGTCGAGTTGATCCATCTGGGCCCGGCGCACACCACGGGGGACGTGGTGGCCTGGCTGCCGGAGCGGCGGGTGCTGTTCACCGGCGACCTCACGTTCTCCCAGAGCACGCCGTTCTGCCTGCAGGGGTCGCTGGACGGCACCCTGGAGGTGCTGGCGGCGCTGCGGGAGTTGGACGCGCAGGTGGTGGTCAGCGGGCACGGTCCGGTCGGCGGCCCGGAGGTGCTGGACGCCAACGCGGAGTACCTGCGCTGGGTGCGCGAGCTGGCCGCCGAGGGCTTCGCCGCCGGACGGGAGCCGTTGGAGGTGGCGCGGGGCGCCGATCTCGGGGCGTTCGCCGGGCTGTTGGAGCCGGAGCGGCTGGTGGCCAACCTCCACCGCGGATACGCGGAGCTGCGCGGCGAGCCGCGCGGCGTCGAACTGCCGCTGCCCCCGATCCTGAAGGACCTGGTCGCCTTCAACGGCGGTAGGCCGCTGTCCTGTTCGGCGTAGCGCTCGTCATGGCGGCCAGCCTGCGGTAGGAGCCGAACATGGCTTCCCGGTCGTAACCGCTCGTCGTCACCAGGAACTCGTCGGCCTCGGTGCGCCCGATCAACGCACCGAGGCCGTCGGCCACTTCCTCCTCCGTACCGAAGATGTGCCCGGTCATGGCGCGTTCGAACTCGGTGCGCTCGCGGCTCGTCATGTCCAGCGCCCGGATCTCCTCGGCGGGTGCCAGCGGCGGGAACTCGCCGTGGGTACGGGAGTACGCGGTGGACCAGGCCTCCGGGACCAGCAACTCGCGTGCGGCCTCGGCGCTGTCGGCGACCGCCACCGTGCCGGAGACGATCACATAGGGCCGGTCCGCCCACGCGGACGGCCGGAAGTGCTCGCGGTAGCCGTCGATGGCCTCCAGCATCCGCCGCTCACCGCGCGCGGCGGCGATCACCAGCGGCAGCCCCGCCTCCGCGGCCACCCGGGCCCCGGCGCCGGTGGCCAGTACGAACGCGGGAACGGTCAGTCCCTCGGCGGGGCGGGCGTGCACCGGGTGCTCACCGGTGAAGTAGCCGAGCAGTTCGGCCAGTTGGGCGGCGAAGTGGTCGGCCGCGTCCTTGTCCCGGCCCAGTGCCCGCCGCACCCCGTCGGTGAACGCCACCGAGCGGCCCAGGCCCATGTCGATCCGGCCGGGGAACAGTGCCGCGAGCACCCCGAACTGCTCGGCCACCACCATCGGTTGGTGGTTGGGCAGCATGACCCCGCCGGTGCCGACCCTGATCCGGCTGGTGGCGGCGGCCACGGCGGCGGCCAGAACGGTGGGCGCCGAGCCCGCGACACCGGGCACGCCGTGGTGCTCGGAGACCCAGAAGCGGTGGTAGCCCCAGGCCTCGGCCTGCCGGGCGAACGCCACGGTGTCGCGCAGCGCACGCGAGGGGTGCCGTCCGCGCCGGGTCCGGGAGCGGTCCAGCACCGACAGCCGGACCGTGGGCGTCTTCAAGGTCACTTACAGCACAACGCCCACGGCCGCCCGGAATTCCCGTCTCAGTCGTCCAGCCAGTGGCTTCGGCCCAGCCGGATCAGCCGCAACTGGCGGCGGGCGATGTTGGCGATGTCCTCCTCGGACTCGGGGTGCTCGGGTGGGACGTCCAGGAAGGCGATGGCGATCATCACCATGTGGTCGACATAGAGGTCGGCGAGCATCCGGACGTCCTGCGGGCTCCAGCCCTCGGACTCCGGCTGTGCCGCGAGGTCGCTCGCCAGCTCCTCGGCGAACAGCCGGAGTTCGTCGGCGATCGCCTCACGCACCGGCTGTACACCGCCGTACCTTTCGCGGGCGATGAAGCGGAAGTGCGGGCGGTGTTCGCGCACATAGCGCGCGATCACCGCGACGGTGCCGTCTATCACCTCGTCGGCCTTGGCCTGCTCGCCGCGGATGGCCCGCACCATCTCGCGCAGCGACCCGAAGGACTCCTCGACCAGTGCGACACCGAGGTCGCCCATGTCGCGGAAGTGCCGGTAGAACCCGGCGGGCGCGACCCCCACCTCACGGGTCAGTTCGCGCAGCCCGAGGCTGCTCAGGCTCTGGTGTTCCAGCAGCCGCAGCCCCGCGTCCAACAGCGCCTGGCGGGTGCGCAGTTTCTGGGCCTGTCTGGCGCCCAGGGGTTTGTGGGCCTGGTCGGCCCCGAGCATGTGACTCACATCATCCAGTAAACAGTCGTTCGCTCGTTTTCGCCAGGCTAGAGTGGTCATGTCAGTGAACAACTGTCATCCCAACTGTTCACTGACTGTTCGGTTCACCGAAGTCCCACGTCTTACGGAGAAGGCCCGTCATGGCTCTCGCCCTGATCGTCATCGCCCTCGGAACCCTTTTCGGCGCGGCGGCCTACGCACCGGCCCCGGTGTTCATCGGCGCCGCCGCGTTGATCGGCGGCTGGCTGCTGGTGTTCTACGTCCGTGAGCGCCTCGCCCGCGCCCGCAACCACTGACCGCTCCCGCATCCGGAAGGGAATCCACCACCATGGACACCGTCGTCCCGGCCCGGACCACGGCCACCGCCCGGCGTTCGGACGCCGACGGCACGGCCGTCGCCTCGTTCATCCTGGGGCTGCTCGGCACCTTCGTGCTGAACATCGTCTTCGGACCGCTCGCCATCATCCTGGCCTCGGTCGCCCTGGTACGCGGCACCCGGCGGCGCGGCCGTGCGCTGCTCGGGCTGTTCCTCGGCATCGCCGACATCGCCATCCTGGTCGCCCTGATCACCGCCCACCAGGACATCGCCTGGACCCCCGGCTTCTGAAACGCCGCCGCTGGCCGAACAAGCGTTTAAGCTCGGCCGGTGACCAACTACCACCGCACGGCGCACCGCCATGGCTGAGTTGATCGCCGTGGCCGCCGATCCGGTGGGGCCGGGCGGACGGCTGCAGGCGCTGGACGGGGACGGCACCCCCGTCTCGGCCGCCGAGCCGGTGCCCGACCTGGCGTCCGCGGTCGCCGGGCGGGAGCAGCGGCTGCGACCCCGCTGGGTGTGGGCGGCCACCGACGATCTGTACCCGCGGCTGCTGGACCGGATCCCGGTGCGGCTGGGCCGCTGCCATGACCTCAAACTCGTCGAGGCCCTGCTGCTCGGCCACGAGGGCGGCCACGGGCAGCCTCGTTCACTGGGCGCGGCCTGGGCACGGCTGCACCGGCTGCCGGTGCCGGATGATCCGCGCGACGGCGGCACCGACGGACAGCCGTCGTTGTTCGCCGCCGACCGTCATCAACTCCCGCCCGATGTGGACCAGTTGACCGCCGTGGTGGCGGTCCACGCCGAGCAGCGGCGGCGGATCGCGGCGGTGGAGCACCCGGAGCGGATGCGGCTGCTGTGCGCGGCGGAGTCGGCGGGCGCGCTGGCCGCGGTGGAGATGGCCAGGGACGGCCTGCCGTGGAGCGCCGCCGTCCATGACGCGCTGCTGACCGAGTTGCTGGGGCCGCGCCCGGCGGGTGGGGCCCGGCCCGAGCGGGTGGAGCGGTTGGCGGCGCGGTTCCAGGAGGCGGTCGGCCGCCCGGTCAACCCGGACTCCCCCGCGCAGGTGCTGGCGGCGTTCGCCCGGGTCGGGGTGAGCCTGCCGTCCACCCGCAGCCATGTGCTGAAGGCGGCCGACCATCCGGCCGCCGCGATCCTGCTGCGCTACAAGGAGCTGTCCCGCGTCCACTCGGCGCATGGCTGGGCGTGGCGCGAGCAGTGGGTGCGCGACGGCAGGTTCCGCCCGGAGTACGTGGTCGGCGGGGTGGTCTCCGGCCGGTGGGCGACGCGCGGCGGTGGCGCGTTGCAGATTCCGCGGCTGCTGCGCTCCGCGGTGGTCGCCGATCCCGGGCACCGTTTGGTGGTGGCCGACGCGGGCCAGTTGGAGCCCCGGGTGCTGGCGGCGATGTCCGGCGACCGCGGGCTGTGCGCCGCGGCGGCGGGCGGCGACATGTACGCGGACCTGGCACGCACCGCGTTCGACGGCGACCGCGGCCGGGCCAAGATCGGGCTGCTGGCCGCGATGTACGGGCAGACCAGCGGCGAGGCCGGGCAACTGCTGGCGATACTGCGCCGCCGATTCCCGGCCGCCATGGCACTGGTCGAGGAGGCGGCGCGCACCGGTGAGGCGGGCGGCGTGGTCCGCTCGCAGTTGGGCCGCACCTCGCCGCGCCCGTCGGACCTGTGGGCGGGAAGCGACGAGGAGTCGGCGGACGGCGTGTCCCCTGCGCTGCGTGCGGCGCGAGCGTGGGGGCGGTTCACTCGTAACTTCACCATCCAGGCCAGCGCCGCCGACTGGGCGCTGGCGGTGCTGGCCGCGCTGCGCCGCAGGCTGGCCGCGCTGGACGGCTACGGCCGCACACCGCCTCGGCTGGTGTTCTTCCAGCACGACGAGGTGATGGTGCACACCCCGGTCGAGTTGTCCGAGGCGGTGGCGGCTGCGGTCGCCGAGTCGGCGCGGGAGGCGAGCCGGCTGGTGTTCGGGGACACCCCGGTGCGCTTCCCGCTGGAGACCAGCGTGGTGGAGTGCTACGCGGACGCCAAGTGAGGCTCACACCTCGGGTGCGGCGGGCGGCTCTCCGTCGACGGCCACCAACGCCACCGTGTCGTAGAACGACAGATGGCCCTTGATCGCCTCGACGCTCGGCAGCGGGTCCTGGTACGACCAGACCACGTCCGCGTGCGTGCCGCTGCCGTCGCCCACGTAACTCCAGTACGAGGCCACGCCCTTGAACGGGCACGTGGTCCGCGTGTCCGTGGACTCGAACAGGGTGAGGTCGACATCCTCCGGCGGCAGGTAGTAACGGACCTTGTGGCCCGTCTCGTACACCAGGACCGGGCGGCGGCTGTCGGCCACCATCCGGCCGTCGATCTCCACCCTGACGTGCTGGGAACCGGGCACCGCGGTAACGCGGTGGCCGTGCTCACGCTCTGACATCACGCCTCCTCATTCCCTCTTCGCACCTTGGGGCAACACCGCTGTCAGGCGGAGTGTTCCACCTCGATCAGCACCTTGCCCACCGCGTTGTCGCGCACCGCGTCATGGGCGTCGGCGGTGCGCTCCAACGGGAACCGGTGCAGCGGCAGTCCCGCCCGCTCACCGACCCGGAACGCGCCGTCCGCCACCGCCGCCGAGACATCGGCGACCGCGTTCTTCTTGGCCTCGTCGGAGACGAAGTACAGCAGCACGCCCTGCCAGCGCAGATTGCCGGTCATCGCCGCCCGCACCGGGATCCGCAGTTCGTCATCGGGGTTGCCCGCGTAGTAGGCGATCACCGCGTTCTGCGCGGCCACCGCGTGGTCCAGCTCGGCGTTGGCCGCCGGAGCCACCTCCACGATGATGTCGACACCCGCGGGCGCGATCTCACGGATCGCCGAAGCGGCGTCCCGCGTACGGTAGTTGACCACATGGTGGGCACCGGCCGCCTTGGCCAGCTCCGCCTTGTACGGACCGCTGACCGTGGTGATCACCGTGGCCCCGGCCCAACGCGCCAACTGGATCGCGGCGTTGCCCACCGCCCCCGCCCCGCCGGCGACCAGCACGGTGCGGCCCGCGAGGCTGCCCGGGGTCAGCCGGGTGGGTCCCCCGTCGGCGACGGTCAGACAGCGGTGCGCGGTGAGCGCCGGGACGCCCAGGCTCGCGCCCAGCTCGAAGGAGGCGTGCTCGGGCAGCGCCACGGCCTGCCGCTGGGGAATGACCAGGTACTGCTGCGCGGTGCCGTCGGCGCGCCGCCAGGCCGCCTCCCACAGCCACACCCGCTCGCCGATCCGGTCGGCGGGCACCCCCTCGCCGACGGCGTCGATGACCCCGGCACCATCCTGGTTGGGCACCTGCCCCTGCTCACCGAGCGGGCCGAACACCGGGGCGGTGCGGGTCTTCCAGTCGGTGGGGTTGACACCGGAGACGTGCACCCGGACCCGGACCTCGCCCGGCCCAGGCTCCGGAATCGGCCGTTCCACAAGGGTGAGGACATCGGAACCGCCGTGCTGGGTGTAGACGATCGACTTCATGTCCCCGTACAAGTCACCCGGCGGCCGGATTCTTCCCGTCCGGCAGCCGGGCCGCGAGATACGGCGCGGTACGGCTGGCGGGCTCGGCGGCGACCTGGGCGGGGGTGCCCGCGGCCACGATCCGGCCGCCCTCGTCGCCACCGCCCGGGCCGAGGTCGATGACCCAGTCGGCGGCGGCCACCACATCCATGTCGTGCTCCACGACGACCACCGAGTTCCCCGCCGCCACCAGCTCGGACAACTGGCGCATCAGCACCTCGGTGTCGGCCGGATGCAGTCCGGTGGTCGGCTCGTCCAGCAGGTACAGGGTGTGCCCGCGATCGCGGCGGGTGGCCCGCTGCAGCTCGGCCGCGAGCTTGACGCGCTGCGCCTCGCCGCCGGACAGCTCGGTGGCGGGCTGGCCCAGCCTCAGATAGCCGAGGCCCACCTGGCGCAGCGTGCGCAGGCTGCGAACCGCGGCGGGCACGTCGGCGAGGAAGTCGGCCGCCGCGTCGACCGTCAGCTCCAGCACGTCGGCGATGGAGGCACCCCGGTACGTCACCTCCAGGGTCTGCGGGTTGTAGCGGCTGCCGTGGCACTCCGTACAGGGCGCGTAGCCACCCGGCAGGAACAGCAGCTCCACGCTGACGAAGCCCTCGCCCTGGCAGGTCTCGCAGCGGCCACCCGCGACGTTGAACGAGAAGCGGCTGGCGGTGTAGCCGCGCGCCTTCGCCTCCTCGGTCGCCGCGAACAGCTTCCGTACCGCGTCGAACAGCCCGGTGTAGGTGGCGAGGTTGGACCTCGGGGTACGGCCGATGGGCTTCTGGTCGACACACACGAGCCGGTGGACGGCCGACAGCCCCTCGACGGCGGCTACTTGTCGAGCCGTCAGGTCGGCTGTCGTCTCCTCGGCCTGGGCGGCGGTGCCCAGGTGTTCCGCCAGCGCCTCGGCGAGGACCTGGCTGATCAGCGTCGACTTGCCGGACCCGGACACTCCGGTGACGGCGGTGAACACGCCGAGCGGTACGTCCGCGTCCAGGTCGCGCAGATTGTGCCGGGTGACACCGCGCAGCCGCAGCCACGCCGAGGGTCGGCGGGGCCTGCGGGCCGCCTCGGCGCCGGGCGGCGTACGGAACAGGAAGCGCCGGGTGGCCGACTCATGGACGTCCCGCAGCGCGGGGACCGGGCCGCTGTGCAGGATCCGCCCGCCCCGCTCCCCCGCGTGCGGCCCCACGTCGACCAGCCAGTCCGCGCGGCGCACCAGGTCCATGTCGTGCTCGACCACCAGCAGCGAGTTCCCCGCGGCGATCAGCCGTTCCAGCACGGTGAGCAGCGCGACGGTGTCCGCCGGATGCAGCCCGGCCGACGGCTCGTCCAGCACGTACACCACGCCGAACAGGCCGGACCTCAACTGCGTTGCCAGCCGCAGCCGTTGCAGCTCGCCCGCGGACAGCGTGGTGGTGGCCCGGTCCATTCCCAGGTAGCCGAGGCCGAGTTCGGTCAGCACCTCGATGCGCGCGACCAGGTCGCGGGCGATGGTCCGGGCCACGCCGTCGCCGGGGGCGTCGGCGGTCGGCCGCAGCACCTCGGCGAGCCGGGCCAGCGGCATCGCCGCCAACCGTGCGATGTCGTACCCGGCGAAGGTGACCGCCAGCGCCTCCGGCCGCAGCCTGCGCCCGTCGCACACCGGGCACCGCTCACTGACCAGGAACCGCTCGGCACGGGCGCGCAGCGCGGGGCTCTTGGAGTCGGCGAAGGTGTGCAGCACATACCGCCGTGCGCTCTGGTAGGTGCCCTGGTACGGGCGTTGGATGCGGTCCGCCTCCCGTACCGGGTGAACGGTGACCACCGGCTGCTCGTCGGTGAACAGGATCCAGTCGCGGTCCCGTTGCGGCAGTTCGCGCCAGGGGCGGTCGGTGTCGTAGCCGAGGGCGTCCAGGATGTCCCGCAGGTTCTTGCCCTGCCAGGCGCCCGGCCAGGCGGCGATCGCGCCCTCGCGGATGCTGAGCCCCGGGTCCGGCACCAGCGAGCGTTCGGTGACGCGATGCACCGTGCCCAGACCGTGGCACTCGGGGCAGGCGCCCGCCGCGGTGTTCGGCGAGAACGCGTCGGAGTCCAGCCGTTCGCCCGCGTCGTGCGGATACGTTCCGGCGCGCGAGAGCAGCATCCGCAGCGAGTTGGACAGCGTCGTCACGGTGCCCACCGAGGAGCGCGAGGTCGGCGCGGAACGGCGCTGCTCCAGCGCCACCGCGGGCGGCAGCCCGGTGATCTCGCCGACCTTGGGCACCCCCACCTGGTGGATCAGCCGCCGGGCGTACGGCGCGACGGACTCGAAGTAGCGGCGCTGCGCCTCCGCGTAGATCGTCCCGAAGGCGAGTGAGGACTTGCCGGAGCCGGACACCCCGGTGACCACGACCAGCGCGTCGCGCGGCAGGTCCACATCGACACCGCGCAGGTTGTGCTCACGCGCGCCGCGGACCCGCACGAACGGATCGTGCGGGTCGTGCGCCGGCGGTACGGAGGCGGCTGGGGCCGGGTCGGTCATCGGTGCTCGTCTCCGTGGCTCTGCGTCAGGGATTCGCGGTGATTTTACGGTTTGGTTCGCAAGTCCTCCGCGCCGCGCGGGTCACGGCCGCGACACCAGACGGTAGCCGTCGCCGTCCCGCCGTACGCGACCGCCGGTCGGCGGGGCGAAATGGGTGCCGAGCAGCAGCGTGTCGGTCTGCGCGACCTCGGCCAGCAGTGCCTGGCGGGTGCGCACGGCCTGCGCCGGGTCGGTGTCGAAGACGCTGCACACCTCGGTCCTGGCCAGCTGTACCGGATGGTGCATGCAGTCCGCGGTGATCAGCGCCGCGCCGCCCGCCCCGGCCAGCCGCACCGTGACCTGCCCGGGGGTGTGGCCCGGCGCCGGTAGCAGGGTGAGCCCGGGAACGACCTCAAGACCGGTGGGCGGTACGTCCACCAGATCCAGCAGGCCGCTGTCGCGCACCGGGTCGACGGACTCGGTGAACATCCGCCGCCGCTCCGGCGGGAGATCGGCCGAATACCAGTACTCGTACTCGACGCGGGTCGTCAGATAGCGGGCGTTGCGGAAGGTGGGCACCCAACGGCCGTTGTCCAGGCGGGTGTTCCAGCCGATGTGGTCGGCGTGCAGATGGGTGTTGACCACCAGGTCGACGCTCTCCGGCGGAAAGCCGATGGCGGCCAGCCGGTCGAGGAACGGGGTGTCCAGGCCGCTCCACCGCGGGTTCGGCAGCGTCTTTCCGTTGCCGATCCCGGTGTCGACCAGGACCTTGCGGCCCGCGACCTCCACCGCGAACGTCTGGACGGCGCCGACGAGTTCACCGGACGCGTCGACGTGGTCGGGGGCCAGCCACGGGGTGCGCGGCACGAGATCGGACGGCAGGTCGGCGAAAACCCGGGGACCCATGCCGGTGAGCGCCAGCTCGTCCACGCGGTGCACGGTGATGGCGCCGATCCGCCAGCTCGCCGCCGGGCCCTCGAAGTCCTGAGTCGCTGTCATGCGCCGATCCTAGGAGGCGCCTGCGGGCGTGACGCGGACGCCGATGTCGGCCGGCGGCGCCCTGGCTCGGATTAGGCTCTTCGCCTGGGTTCCGGCCCTTCCCATCCCATACCGCCCGGAGGACAACCGACCGTGCGTGACGAGACGATCAGCGGATTCCTGGAGCGACTGGCCGCGCGGCAGCCGGCCCCCGGCGGCGGTGCGTCGGCCGCGCTGCACGCTGCGCAGGGGGCGGCCCTGCTGGGCATGGTGGCCCGCTACACCACCGGTGCCAAGTACGCGGAACACCACGAGGCCATCGAGCGGATCATCACCGCGACCGACGAACTGCGGGCGGCGGCCCTGCAACTCGCGCAGGACGACGCGGCGGCGTTCGGGGCCGTGGCGGACGCGTACCGGTTGCCCAAGGGCACCGACGAGGAGAAGGCGGCGCGCTCGGCCGCCATCGCCGCGGCCCTCGTCGGCGCCGCCTGGCCGCCCTCGGAGGTCATCGGCGTCGCCGAGCAGGTGGTGACCGCGGCGGAAGGACTGCTCCCGGTGGGCAACCGCAACGTCCTGTCCGACGTCGCCGCCGCGGTCGAGGCCGCCCGCGCGGCGGCCACCACCGCCCGGGTCAACATCGAGGTCAACCTGGGCGGCATCACCGACGAGCGGGCGCGCGCCGAACTGGCCGAGGTGGCCGGCGAGGTGGACGGCATCGCGACCCGCGCCGACCGGGTCACCGCCACGGTACGCGCGGAGATCGCCGAATGACCGCCACCGCCCTGTACGGCAGGGAGCTCGCCGCCGCCATCCGTGCCGAGACCACCGAGCGGGCGGCGGCCCTGACCGCCTCCGGCCGTCCGCCGAAGCTGGCGGTGGTGGTGGCGACGGCCGACGAGTCCAGTGCCTGGTACGTGCGGTCCATCGCCAAGGCGGCCGGGCAGAGCGGCATCGCCTGCGACATCGTCGACCTCGGGCCCGACGCGGCGGCGGACACCATCGTGGCGGCTCTCGACCGCCTCAGCGCGGATGGCTCGGTGCACGGGGTGATGCTGCAGACGCCGCTGCCCGGCGGCGCCGCGTTGGAGGAGCTGGCCGGTGCCATCGCGTTCGGCAAGGACGTGGACGGCGCGAATCCGCTCAGCCTCGGCCGGTTGGCGGCCGGACTGCCCGCCCATCCTCCGGCCACCGCCGAGGCGGTGGTGGCGTTGCTCGACCACTACGGCGTCGAACTGGCCGGACGGCGGGTCGCGGTGGTCGGCCGCTCCACGGTGGTGGGCAAGCCGCTCGCGCACCTGCTGCTGGACCGGAACGCCACGGTCACCGTCTGCCATTCGCGCACCGTCGACCTGCCGGGCGTCACCTCGACCGCGGACGTGGTCGTGGCGGCCGCAGGGCGGCCCGGACTGATCACCGCGGACCATGTCCGCCCCGGCGCGACCGTGATCGACGTCGGCACCAACCCGACGCCCGACGGCGGGCTGACCGGTGACGTGGACGCCGAGGCGGTCGTCCACCGCGCGGCGGCGCTCACCCCGGTCCCGGGCGGCGTGGGACCGGTCACCACGGCGCTCCTGCTCCGCCACACGGTGAGGGCCGCGGCCGACCGCTGAGCTGGATGGACGGACGCCAGACCCCCGCGTTGGCGCCCGTCCACAGGTCTATGGATACGCCCCGCGACGTCAGCGGGCCGTAAAGGCGCCAGGAGGGGGCCGGTACCGCCTGTGGGGCGGCACCGGCCGTCAACACGCCGTAAAAATAGGCTGGTTGCCGGTATGGGTGGCGCTAACGTCCCGGCGCTTCGAGGCGCCGTGCGCCTTCCGCTGGACAGGCTCAAGCGGGAGGTGAGCCCAATGGCTTCGGTGCACTGGGTGCGAGTGGCGCGGCGTGGCTCCCGGCCGCGTACGTTGATCGGTGATCTTGTGTTGCCGGTCGGGTACGCGTCGGCGGCAGTGCTGGCCGCCGCCCTCGCGTTGGGTGGCGGGCGCGGTCACCCGTGGTTCTCGATGGCGGTCTTCGCCGTGCTCACCGCCGGGGTCGCCGCGCAGACCACGAGGATGGTGTGGGCTCCGGCGGTGGCGGTGGTCTGCTGGCTGTTCTTCGACGGGTTCCTCGTCAACCGCCAGGGCGAACTGGCCTGGCGGTCGACGGACCGCGCCGGGCTCGTCGTCCTGCTGGTCGCGGCTCTCGTCGGAGCCGTGGCCGCGGCGCTCGACCGGCGCCGGAACCAGTAGTGGGGCGGGTCCGGCGGACCCGCCCCACATGGGCGGTTACTGCTCGTGGGCCAGGTCCACGTCGAACCCTTCACGCCCGGTGGTGTCGAGCTGCACCTGGGTGGCGACCGGCGGGTACCCGCTGGCGATCACCGTGTACTGGCCGCGCTCCAGGTCACTGAACCCGTACACGCCGTCGGCCCCCGTGGTCGAGGTGCCGACCACGTTGCCGGCCGGGTCGAGCAGGGTCACCCTGGCCGCGTCCAGCGGCGCACCGTCCGGCGTGCGCACCGTGCCGCGGATGCGGGCGCCCGGCGAGAGCCGCACCTCGTACCAGTTGGGCGTGCCGCTCACCACCTCGACGGGCAGTGCGGCCGGGCGGTGCCCGTCGGCGCTGACCGCGAGCGTGTAGCTGCCCGGAACCAGTTCACCGAAGGAGAAGTCGCCCTCCGCTCCGGCGGCGCCGGAGGCAACGACCTCGCCGCGCACATCGGTGGCCACCACCAGCGCGCCCGGCAGCGGTTCGCCGTCCGTCGCGTCGCGTACCGCACCGGTCAGACCGGCCGCACCGCTGAGCGTGAGGTCGAAGTCGACCGGGGCGTCGCCGAGCACCACGGTGGCCGCCTGCGGCTGACGGGCCCCGGCGGAGCCGATCAGCACATAGGTGCCGCTACCGGGCGCGTCGAGAGCGTACCGGCCGTCGGCCTGGGTGGTGGTACGGCCGAGCTGGCGCCCGCCGACGTCGATCAGGGTGATCACGGCCTGCGGGACGGGGGCGCCCTCGCCGTCCGTGACCAGACCGCGTACCGACAGACCGGTGCGGTCCAACAGGGCCGTGGCGGCGGCCAGTTCGACGGCTTCCGTCGGTCCGCCCTCCCGCCGGTGGGCGCCGCTGCCGGGCTCGACGGCCACGGCCGCGGCCTGCTCCACGGTCGGTGCGGCGGACGGCTCGCCGGCATCCCCGGCCGACTCCGCCGCCTCGGCGGCGCGGGCCTGGAGGCCGGAGACCTGGCGCAGCGGGACCTCCTTGATGAACAGCATCAGCAGGAAGGCCACCGCGACCACGACGGCACCCAGCAGGAAGACGGTGTGCATCGAGTCGGCGAAGCCCTGCTTGAAGGGCTCGGCCAGCCGCGGGTCCAGCTTCTGGATGAACGACGAGTCGTTGAGCACACCTGAGGAGCCGCCGGCCGCCCCGGGGTGCTTCAGCATGCTCAGCACGGGCTGGTTGGCGGAGTTGGACAGCACCGACGGGTCCTGCAGCGCCGCCTGGAACCAGTCGGTGTGCACCGCTGCCTTGAACGCCGAGGAGATCTTGCCGCCGACGTTGCTGAAGAGCACCGACAGGAAGATCGCGGTACCGGCGGTGGCTCCCATCTGCCGGAAGAAGGTGGACGAGGCGGTCGCCACGCCCATGTCCTTCGGCGGCACGGCGTTCTGCACCGCGAGCACCAGGGTCTGCAGACATCCGCCCAGGCCGAGGCCGAAGACGAGCATGTAGACCATGGTCTGCCACAGCGGGGTGTCCCACTGCACCTCGCGGTAGAACAGCAGCATCGAGGCAACCATCAGCAGGGTGCCGATGACGGGGAAGATCTTGTAGCGCCCGGTCCTGGACGTCACCTGGCCGGAGACGACCGAGGCAATGATCATGCCGAGCATCAACGGCAGCATTTCCAGACCGGACTTGGTCGGGCTGGCGCCCTTAACGATCTGGAGGTACTGCGGGATCATCAGCATTCCGCCGAACATGCCCATACCGATGAGCACGGACAGCAGGCTGGTCTTGCTGAAGGTGCCGTTGCGGAACAGCCGCATCGGGATCAGCGCGTCGTCGCCGATCCACCGCTCCACGAAGATCCAGGCGATGATGCCGACAGCGCCGATCGCGTAGCAGACGACGGACTTCGTGGAGCCCCAGCCCCAGTCGCGGCCCTGCTCCGCGACGAGCAGCAGCGGCACCACGCCGATGGCGATGGTGACGGCGCCCCACCAGTCGATGCGGTGCTCGCGGCGGGTGTGCGGGATGTTGAGCACCTTGGCGACGACGAACAGCGCGACGATGCCGATCGGCACGTTGACCAGGAACACCCAGCGCCAGCCGGTGATGCCCAGCAGGGAGCTCTGGCCGGCCAGGAAGCCGCCGATCAGCGGTCCGGCGACGCTCGATGTGGCGAAGGTGGCGAGCATGTAGCCCTGGTAGCGGGCGCGCTCACGGGGCGGCACGATGTCACCGATGATCGCCAGGGCGAGCGACATCAGACCACCCGCGCCGATGCCCTGGAACGCCCGGAAGGCGGCCAGCTCGGTCATCGAGGTGGAGAAGGTGCACATCGCCGAGCCGACGATGAACACGCTGATCGCGGTGAGGAAGTACGGCTTGCGCCCGTGCAGGTCGGACAGCTTGCCGTACAGCGGCGTGGCGATCGTGGAGGTGATCAGGTACGCGGTGGTGGCCCAGGCCTGCTGGCTCAGTCCGTGCAGGTCGTCGGCGATGGTGCGGATCGAGGTGCTGACGATGGTCTGGTCCAAAGCGGCCAGGAACATGCCGAGCATGAGGCCGCTGAGGATGGTCAGGATCTGCCGGTGGCTCATGCCGCCCGGCGAGGGTATCGCCTTGGGCTCCGCGGTCGGCGGAGACGCGGACGTGCTCATACGTGTATTTCTCCCTGCTTCGCCGCGGTGCCCGCGTGTCCCCCGGGGCAGAGCCGCGCCTGTTGTTGTTCCACCAAGTCGTCGTTGAGTCGTGCCATGAGCCGGATCAGCTCACGGCGGTCCTCAGCCGGCCAGGGCTCCAGGAGCTCGGCCAGTTCCGCGTCGCGCTGGCGCTGGTAGTGCTCGAACGCCGCGCGCCCGGCCTCGGTCGCGGTCAGCAGCGACCCTCGCCGGTCCTCCGGGTCCGGTCGGCGTTCGACCAGCCCCCGCTCCACCAGGGAGCGCACCTGCCGACTGACGGTCGACAGGTCGAGGAAGGCGTCCGCGGCCAGATCGGTCGCCCTGCGCTCGCCACCGATCACCAGTCTGGCGAGCAGTACCCGGTCAGCGGCGCCCGGCTCGTGCTTGGCGCGCTGCTTCCAGGCCGCGATCAGCCGGGTGAGCCGTACCAGCTCGGTACCGAGACCGGCCGCCGCTTCGGGCAGCCCCGCCTGGTCCGTCCCCTCGCCCATCGCCTTCCGCCTCCACAGTGTATTGCTTGTATCCAGCAAGCTAGTCTAACCCGCTCCGGAGCGCCTCTAGCACGCGGGGAGTGAATTTGTCATAAGAACCGGGCGCGACCCGCGGCTCCTCGAAGATCACCGAGCGTTCGACGCGCATCACGGGACGCCACTCCACCCATGGCCCTGGTTTCCGGCGCGTCACCGGACAGGAGTAGTGTGCCGCCCCTCTCACAGGCTCGCGGCGCAACGGGGGCGCCGCCAGGGGAAGTTGAAGGAGAGCACATGACCAGAGCGAGCCGTGGCGGCAGGAGATCGGGCGTCGTCGCCGCTGCCGTCCTCACGGCCCTGCTCGGGAGCGGCGTACTCGCCGCGCCCGCCTCAGCACATGTCCCGGGATGGTCGGTGACCTGCGACAAGGTCTCGATCGGCCTCACCTACTACAACGCTCGCGCCACGAACACGGTGACGGTCAAGGCCGACGGCAGGGATCTGCTGCCGACGACCGAGTTCGGCGACGCCTATCACAACTCGCTCCGACTGCCCGCGCACACCGGCCCGTTGCAGGTGGAGCTGATCGTGCGGGCCGGTGACGACCAGCGGTACAGCGTGGACCAGACCAAGACCGCGCCGGTGTGCGCGAGCACCTCGCCGTCGCCCAGCCCCACCCCGTCCAGCGCGCCGCCGTCCAGCAGCCCGCTGCCCACCGTCACGGCGACGCTCAGCTCCTCTCCGTCCGCCGTCGCACCGGTCCCCTCGCCCTCGAAGTCGGGCGGCCTGGCCGAGACCGGTGGCTCCAGCGCCACACCGGTCGTCGCCGGTGCCGCGGCCGCCGTGCTGGCCGCCGGTGGCGCACTGCTGGTGCTGGGCCGCAGGCGCCGGGCGCACGGCTCGCACGCCGCCCGCTGACCCTGTAGGGCCCGGGCGGGGCGTGCGGGTTCGCCGCCGCGTCCGGGCCAAACGGGTCTCGTTTCAGCCCTGTTCGGTCGCTCGTCGGCCATTCTTCGCCATGTCACATCCGCGACGACACCTCCAGCGGGCATCGTCGGCCCCCATGAGTCGCACCGAACCTCCTACGTCCCGGCCGGCCGTCTCCCGCCGGGGCCTGCTCAGCGCGGCCGGAGCAGGTGTCTCCCTCATCGCCGTGGACGGCGGCCGGGCCACCGCCCTGCCCGCCCCCTCCGCCACCCTGCTGACCACCCCGAGCAGGCTGGACGCTCCCGCACTCACCGGAGTGCACCTGCAGTTCGGCGCCGACGCCTCCCGCGAGGTGACGGTCTCCTGGCAGACGGATGTCTCGGTACGCCGTCCCCGGGTGCTGCTCGGCACGGTCGAGCACGGCGTCGGCACCACCTGTCCGGCGGAGACCCGGACATACCGCGACCCGGTCACCGGCGAGGAGGTACAGGCCCACCACGCCCGCATCCGGGGTCTGCGACCCGGCACGGAGTACCTGTACATGGCGGTGCACGACGGGGCCACCCCGGAGGCGGGCACCTTCCGTACGGCACCGCGCGGACGGCACCCGTTCACCTTCACCAGCTTCGGCGACCAGGCCACCCCGCAGGTCAACAAGGCGCAGTCCGGGGGGCTCTGGGGCCAGGACAACTTCGGCTCGCAGTACGCGGGGGACACCACGTCCGCGGTGGAACAGGTGGCTCCGCTGTTCCACCTGCTCAACGGGGACCTGTGCTACGCCCAGTTGTCGGCCAACCCGACCCGGGTGTGGCGCGACTGGTTCATCAACAACGGCCGCAGCGCCCGCAACCGCCCCTGGATGCCCACCGCGGGCAACCACGAGAACGAACTGGGCAACGGCCCCATCGGCTTCCGCGGCTACCAGACGTACTTCGACTTCCCGGACAACGGAGCCGAGGACGAGTTCAAGGGCCTGTGGTACGCGTTCACCGCCGGTTCGGTACGCGTCATCATGCTCCAGAACGATGACGTCGCCTACCAGGACGCGGGCGGATCGTACATCCGCGGCTACTCGGCGGGCGCCCAGGAGCGCTGGCTGGAACAGGAGTTGCGGCGCACCAGGGCGGACCGGGAGATCGACTGGATCGTGGTCTGCATGCACCAGGTAGTGATCTCCACCGCCGACTTCAACGGCGCCGACCTCGGTGTGCGCAAGGCCTGGCTGCCGCTGTTCGACCGGTACGGCGTCGACCTGGTCGTCTGCGGCCATGAGCACCACTACGAACGGTCGCTGCCCATCCGCGGCCAGCAGGGCAACGCGACGGGCACCCCCATCCCGGTCTCCACCGACCTCGCGCTGGCCGACACCAGCAAGGGCACCGTGCACATGGTGATCGGGGGTGGCGGCATGGGCTTCACGTCCAACGGCAAGCTGTACGACGGGAAGACCGCCAAGGTGATCGTCGCCCGCGGCGACACCAGGGCGAACGGCCACTACCAGCCGGTCTACGCGCACGAGGACGCGCCGTGGTCCGCCTTCCGCGACCGGGAGAACCCGTACGGCTTCTGCGCCTTCGACGTGGACCCCGGCCAGCCGGGCGGCCGGACCCGGATCCATGTCACGTACTACGCGGTGACCGGCGCGGGCGGAGCGATGAAGCCGGTGGACCGCTTCACCCTGGAACGGCCCCGCAGCGACGGCTGACACTGAGGCGGGGCCGCGGTCCCGCGGCCGGAGGCCAGGGGCACCGCGGCCCCGCCGAGCGGAGCGCGAACCCCCACCGAGGCGACGGGAAACGCTAGTTGGCGAGCCCTTCCGTGGGCGAAGCCCCCAGAGCGTCCAGGCGTTGCCGCAGGGCGCGTAGCGCGTCGGGCTGGTGGCCCACCACCTGGCGGCGCAACCGCACCAGCTCCGGGGCGAGTTGTCGGGCCCGGCCCGGGTCGGTGACCCGGGACCAGCAGTGGTGGGCGCGGTCGACCGCGTTGACCACGGCCTCGTCCTCGGTGTCCTGGCCGCCCCTCAGCCGGGCGTCGGCCGCCGTCAGCCACAACTCGCAGGCGCGGCCGGTGTCCTGGGCGAGCATGGCGAGGTCGGCCCGTACCTCCACCCAGTGGACCGCCTCCGCCGAGGAGGGTCCCGCGGCGCGTAGCGCGGCCTGCTCCCACGCGGCCGCTATGGCCGCGGCCTCGGTGTGGCGTCCGGCGCGGGCCGCCTCGCGGATGGCGGCGTGCGGATCGGCCGCGGCGGGCGGGGGTGCGGCGGGGGCCGCCACACGGCTGTCGGCCCGCGGGGGCTCGGGCGGGGCGGGCGGTACCCGGTCGGCGGGTTCCGGCAGCGCGGGCCTGGGGGCGGGGAGTTGGGGCCGGGCCGGTGCGAACGCCCCGGCGGCGCGCGGGATTTCGGCGGCCGTCCCGCCGTAGTACTGCTGCTGGGGCTGCCGTCCGCCTGCGAACAACAGCTGCCGACCGCCCGTCGCCCCGGCCGCCGCTGCCGCCTCCTGGTGCAGCTGGCCCAGGGGCGGACGGACGGTGGCGGCCCGCAGCAGCTCGGCGAGCGCGCGGCTGTACGCGCACCCGCTGGTCTCCCGCTTGGGCGGCGGCGGAGCCAACACCCCGTACAGCGCGAGGCCGCCTGCCAGCAGCTCGGGCCGGGTGGATATCAGCTGCCACGCCGTGTCGTCGGCGACCAGGTCGCACACCACCGCCGTACTGCCGGGCGGCCGTTGCTGGAACGCGGCGGCCAGCCAGTGCCACGGCAGCGCCGTGTAGCGCACGGTGTCCGCCGTGGTGCGGCCGAGCACCAGGTGCGGCAGTCGCTGCTTGCGGTCGACGGTGAGCTGTCCGCACACGTAGACCAGCAGCGGTCCCGGTGTGGTCGCGGCGGTGTGCAGATGGGTGGTCACGGTGTTGGCGTCCACCGGGTCCACCAGCTGTACGACGTTGCCGCCGGACCGGGTGCCGGTGAGGACGTGCGGCGGCACGGCCGCGAGCAGCGGCAGCGCCGAGGCGGTGTCCAACACGCGGCGTCTGCCGGGAGGTGCGGAGGTCAGCAGCAGCGCACATCCTTGTTCCTGGTGGTCCGCCGCCCCGTTGATCGCCATGTCAGCACAGTATCGGCCCCCCGGCGGCGGCCTCGCCACGGTCCCGGCAGCAGCCCTTCACCGCCGCGCGTCACCGCTTCGTCACCTGTGTGCGCGCCATTGGTCCGAGGTCCTAGACTCGGCCTCCCAGACCAGCGCGCCAACACGGACGGGGAGTTGGTTTTCCATGAGCGGCGAGTGGTCACCGGGAGCGGCCCTGCCCCCGGTGGCGGCGGCCAGGACCGCCGAGGCGCGGCGCACTGGCACCTGGTCGTCCGCGGTGTCCACCGGAGAGTTCGCGGCGATCCGCTCGGTGGGCTTCGAACCGGTGGGCCAGGTGATGGGCTCGGCCGTCTACCAGGTGTCGCGCAGCGGTCCGTTCTGGGGCTACTACGACTGCGGGTACCAGTACGCCGGGTTCTCCGGCCGGATGTCGTCTCCGGCGCAGGTGGCGCTCTCCGGTCAGGGGGCCGGGTCTCGGGCGCTGGTCGAGGTGCTGATGGCCGCACGGCACAAGGCGCTCGGCCGGATGTCCGCGGAGTGCTCGGCGCTGGGCGGCGACGGTGTGGTGGCCGCCAACCTGACCATCGCGCCGTTTCCGGCCGCGCCGAACTGCCTGGAGTTCCAGGTCATCGGCACCGCGGTGCGCGCGCAGGGGCCGGTGCGTCCGCCGCGGCCGTTCACCACGCATCTGGACGGGCAGGGGTTCGCCAAGCTGGTCTCGGCCGGATGGGTTCCGGTGGAGCTGCTGATCGGCCTGTCCATCGGGGTACGGCACAACGACTGGACGACCCGGCGGCAGAACTGGCTCGGCGCGGGCAACCAGGAGGTCACCGGCTGGACCGACCTGGTCGGAGCCACCCGGCACGACGCCCGGGCCCAGCTGTACGGCCAGGCCGCCAGGAGCGGCGCCAACGGCGTGGTGCTGGGCAGCAGCGACCTGAGGGTATGGGGCGAGCGCTGCGTGCGGGCGCGCAACCGCAACAGCGAGTCCGACGCCGAGGACCACACCGCCGAGGCCACCCTGGTCGGCACGGCGGTGGCCGCCTTCCAGGTACGCGAGGCCCCGCCACGCACCCTGAGCATCATGCCGCTGGACTCCAGGCGGAAGCGGCTGCGCAGGCGCATCGAACGAGAGCTGGACTCCTACGGCACCGATCCGACCGAGGTGCGCCAGATGCTGGCCGAGCTGTCGGAACTGGACGGTACCGAATGATCCGCCAACAGCCGCACGCCCGTACCGCCGATGACCACGCAACGAGGGGAACCCGATCATGACCGCCACCGACCCCACCGCCCAGGGCGTACCGGCCGACGCGATGCGCCGACTGGCCGAGCTGCAGCCGGGCAAGCCGGGCGGGATCTTCACCAGTGACCTGTCGGTCAACGAGTTCCTGCTGGTGCGCGAGGCGGGCTTCCGGCCCATCGGCCTGGTGCTGGGCAGCTCGATCTACCACGTCGGGATCCAGTTGGGCCGCTGGGGCAAGAACCAGGAGCTGACCACGCTCAGCCAGGCCATGTACCACGCGCGTGAGCTGGCGATGACGCGGATGGAGGCGGAGGCGGCGCAGCTCGGCGCGGACGGCATCGTGGGCGTGCGGCTGTCGGTCGAGGCGCGTGAATTCGGCAACGACATCGCGGAGTTCATCGCCATCGGCACCGCGGTCAAGGCGGACGCCCCGGCTCCGGGCGGCGACGGCAGCTGGCGCAACATCAAGGGCCAGCCGTTCACCTCCGACCTGAGCGGCCAGGACTTCTGGACGCTGATCCGCGCCGGTTACGCGCCGCTGGGCATGGTGATGGGCACCTGCGTCTACCACATCGCGCACCAGAAGATGGGCTCGGTGTTCTCCAACTTCGGCAAGAACGTGGAGATCGAACCGTTCACCCAGGCCCTGTACGACGCGCGTGAGCTGGCGATGGAGCGGATGCAGCACGAGGCGGAGGAGCTGCACGCGGAGGGCATCGTGGGCGTCCAGCTGAACTCCCACAACCACCGGTGGGGCGGCCACACCACGGAGTTCTTCGCGATCGGCACGGCGGTACGGCCACTGCGCGACGACCATGTCATCGAACGGCCCACGATGGTGCTCAGCCTGGACGGCTGACCGCCCCGAGTAGCGTATTCATCCACTCCAGACAAGGCTCGCTCGTGATGACCCCCAACGACCCCACACCGTACGAACCGGGCGGTTCACCCGACTCCGTGGAGCTGCTGGCCGCCGCGCTGCGCCAGGACGCCGCCGATCTCGACGTGTACGCGCGGGTGCTCACCGGCACCCTGGCGGACGCGCTGCCGCCCGGCTCGGTCGCGGTGGAGCGCAAGCGCGGTATGGCCGACCGGCTGGCGGGCCGTGAGGGCCGGGTGGAGCGGCTGGACGTCTCGCTGGGCGAGCAGCGGCTGGTGCTGAACCTGGCCGGCGGCCGTCCGACGGGTGAGGTGTGCAAGGAGGTGCGCGGCGTGGTGCTCTCCCGCCGCCCGGTCGCGCTGGACGAGTGGGTACGGGAGCTGGCGAGCGCCATCGCGGCCCGCGCCGCGTCGGACGCGCGGGCCCGGGCGGCCCTGGAGAAGCTGATCCTCGGCCGGTAGCCGCTGTCGGAAACATCACGTCGGCGTCGGCGTCATCGCGGTCAACACCGTCATGCAATAGCTCGGAAACAGCCGGAAATTCGACCTGCGGCGGCCCGTGCGGGGCTCGGATGAGAAATGCCCCGTGAGATGGACGCGACTTTGCCGCCGCATGGTTGCCGCACAGTTCCCACACAGAAGACGTCCGGTTTGGCCAGGCACAGAGCGGTGTCACCTCTTCGGGTGATTGGTAAAGTCGAGGGTTGGTGCGGAACGCGGTTCGGCAATGGGGGCGCACCAGCGAGCGGTTTTCCTGGGATCTGAGGGGCGTCATCCATGAGCAATGCTGTCAGTGCCGCGCCGAGTGCCGATACGGGCACCGGGCCGGGGGCCGGAGGACAGCAGCAGCGGCGGTCGGGCAGGCAGTCCTCCGCCCTGACTCGACGCAGCGCGGCGGTGCCGATCTGGTACCTGCGGTTGGTGGGCGTGCTGAACCTGCTGACCGCGGTGTCGTTCGCGCTCCGCGAGCGGGTGCAGGAGCACAACACCGGTGAGCTGTTCACCCCGTTCATGCTGTTCGCCGGATTCGGCTCGGCGGCGGCGGCGCTGTTCATGGCGATGATGCTCGCGCGGCGCAAGCGGATGGCGTGGATCGTCTTCATCCTGCTGTGCGGCGGTTACGCGGCGTTGACCGCGTGGTGGCTGGTGGCCTGGGAGGAGCTGCGCCGCCATCCGTTCAACTGGATCTCGTTCGCGATCACTTGCCTGGTGCTGCTGTTCGCCTTGATCTCGGGCCGCGAGTTCTACGCCAAGGGCGACCGTACGAACCCGCAGCTGGCTCTCGCGGTGCTGGGCGTGGGTGCGCTGATCTCCGTCCTCGTCGGCGCGACCCTGGTGACGGCGGTCGGCCCCGACCAGGCCAGCATCGGCGACCGGGTGTGGTACGTGGCGCTACGACTGGCCACCCTCACCAACGACAAGGACTTCGGCACCCTGCACGTGGCCCGCTGGGTCAGCGCGGGTATCAACCTCACCGGCCTGGCACTGCTGCTCGCGGTGCTGTACGCGCTGTTCCGCTCGCCGCGGGGTCGCGAGCGGCTGGACCGGGACGACGAGGACCGGCTGCGGGCCCTGCTGGACAAGCACGGTTCGCGTGACTCGCTGGGGTACTTCGCGCTGCGCCGCGACAAGTCGGTGATCTTCTCGCCGACCGGCAAGGCGGCGGTGACCTACCGGGTGATCGGCGGGGTGACGCTGGCGTCCGGCGACCCGATCGGGGACGTGGAGGCGTGGCCCGGCGCGATCGACGCCTGGCTGGCCGAGGCCCGGGAGCACGCCTGGATCCCGGCGGTGACCGGTGCCAGCGAGGAGGCGGGCAACGTCTACGCCCGGCACGGGCTGGACGCGCTGGAGATGGGCGACGAGGCGATCGTCTACCCCTCGGAGTTCACCCTTGAGGGCCGTGCGATGCGCGGCGTACGGCAGGCCTACAACCGTGTGAAGCGCGCGGGTTACACCACGCGTATCCGTCGGCACGACGACATTCCGGCCGACGAGATGGCCGAGCTGCTGGAGGCGGCGGACCGCTGGCGTGACGGGCAGACCGAGCGCGGCTTCTCCATGGCGCTGGGCAGGCTCGGCGACCCGGCCGACGGCCAGTGCGTGATGATCGAGTGCGTTGACGGTGAGGGGAAGCTGCGGGCGCTGCTGAGCTTCGTGCCGTGGGGGCCGAAGGGCCTGTCCCTCGATCTGATGCGCCGGGACCGCGAGTCCGAGAACGGCCTGGTGGAGTTCATGGTCCTGGAGCTGATCCAGAACGCGGGCACGGTGGGCGTGGAGCGGATCTCGCTGAACTTCGCGATGTTCCGCTCGGTCTTCGAGGAGGGCGCCCGGCTGGGCGCGGGGCCGGTGCTGCGGATGTGGCGCTCGGCGCTGCTGTTCTTCTCACGCTGGTGGCAGCTGGAGTCGCTGTACCGCTCCAACTCCAAGTACCGCCCGATCTGGGAGCCGCGCTTCCTGCTGTTCGAGAAGACCTCGCAGCTGCCCCGGATCGGCATCGCCAACGCCCGCGCCGAGGGCTTCATCACCACTCCCGCGCCGCTGGCCCGGCTGCGCCGGGACGGCTGACCCCACACCGCCCCACCGTGGCCCCGCGGCTTTCCGCCGCGGGGCCACGGTGTTTCCGCTGTGTTTCGTACGTCCCGCGGATATGCCCCGTGCACTGCACGGGCGTCCCTTTTGTACGGGCGCAGGTGTGCGTTTTCAGCCGACTCCAGTCGACGCGGGGGATGACCTGTTCGACATTCGCACAGGTGAGCAAGGCGTCAACTGCAGTTGCGTAACACGGAATTCATAATCAACTCCTGCCCAGCGACCACCCCGCACCACCTCCGAGCAGCCCCGACGCCACTGCGAGCCATCACTCGATCGCACCCCGTGACCAGAAGTGTTCGTTCGATGTGCGTTAGGTGGAGGATTCGGCAAGACTCCCGTCCGCTATCTGCACCCCCAAGCCAAGGAGTGTTCGGAATGCGGTTCACCAAGCGGACCATCGGGCTCGCTGCGACCCTCGCCCTGGGACTGACCGGAATCGGGGCCACCGCCGCGCAGGCCGCCGACGGCGGCCCGGCGACGCACGCGCCCTCGGCCCTGGTGCTCACCATCGCCAACGGCACCAACCCGAACACCGCCACCGTAGAGCGCGCGGTAACCCTCCGCTGTTCGCCGGCGGTTGGCGGCGACCACCCGGACGCGTACCAGGCGTGTGCCGAACTCGGCGCCGTCGGGGGCGACTTCGCCGAGCTGAGCACCAACTCGCCGCACGGGATATGCCCGATGATCTGGATGCCGGTGACGGTCAGCGCACAGGGCGTCTGGAACGGCCAGCGGATCTCGTACTCGCACACCTACGCCAACGAGTGCGTGATGAAGACCAACAACGCGTACGTCTTCAGCTTCTGAGCGGTCCGAAACCGCTCAGCGCACCACCTCAGAAGGTGCCGGTCCCCCAGGGGCCGGCACCTTCGTCATACGCGCCCCGCGGCCACCGGGCACAGCGCCGCGTACTCCAGCGGGGCGGACGGGTCCACACAGACGTCCAGCGGCGCCGCGGGCGCGCCCGCGCGGACCAGCAGGTCGCCGACGGCGGCGATCATCGCGCCGTTGTCCGTGCACAACCGCGGTGGCGGAACCCGCAGTTCGACCCCCGCGGCGGCACACCGCTCGGCGGCCAGCGAACGCACCCGGGAGTTCGCCGCCACGCCGCCGACCACCACGAGGGCGCGCACTCCGTACTCCCGGCAGGCGGCGACCGCCTTACGGGTCAGCACATCGGCCACCGCCTCCTGGAGCGAGGCCGCCGCGTCGCCGACCGCGACCGCACCGCCACGGGCCTCCGTGTGGCGGGCGACCGCGGTCTTCAGCCCGGAGAAGGAGAAGGCGTACGGCGCGTCACGCGGCCCGGTCAGCGGCCTGGGGAAGGCGACAGCGCTCGGATCGCCGTCCCGCGCCGCCCGGTCGATGGCCGGTCCGCCCGGGTACGGCAGGCCCAGCAGTCGGGCGGCCTTGTCGAAGCACTCCCCCGCCGCGTCGTCCAGCGTGTCGCCGAGGTGCGCGATCGGATCCCGGGCCACATCCCGTACCAGCAGCAGCGAGGTGTGGCCGCCGGAGACGATCAGCACCATGCACGGGTTCGGCAGCGGGCCGTGCTCCAGGGTGTCGGCGGCGACATGCCCGGCGAGGTGGTGCACCCCGTAGAGCGGGACGCCCAGCGTGTAGGCGTAGGACTTGGCCGCGGCCACGCCCACCTGCAGGGCACCGGACAGCCCGGGACCGGTGGTCACCGCGACCGCGCCGACGTCCGCGAGCCGCAGCCCGGCGTCGGCCAGGGCGGCCCGCACCACCGGCCCGATGGCGTGCAGATGCGCCCGGGACGCGATCTCGGGCACCACGCCGCCGTACCGGGCGTGCTCGTCCATGCTGGACGCCAGCGCCTGGCCCAGCAGCCGTCCGTCCCGCACCAGTGCGGCGCCGGTCTCGTCGCAGGAGGACTCGATGCCCAGCACGATCGGGGAGGCGCCCATGCCAAACCTTTCTTGCAAGTCTATTGCAGTTGCACATCCTACGCGCTGGCGTGCGGCACCCTGCCCGCCGGGAGCCCGGCCCCCGGCGGGTCAGTAGAGTTCGGATTCCGTTTTCGTCCCCGACCGCCGAGGAGACCCGTGAGTTCCGCCGCAGCCCACAGCGACGACGGTGCCGTGCCGGTCACGGTGGTGGGGATCGGGGCCGACGGATGGAACGGGCTCTCAACGGGCGCCCGCGAAGCGCTGCTCGGCGCCGAGGTGGTGATCGGTGCCGCCCGGCAACTCGGGCTGCTGCCACCGGAGTGCGGCGGCGAGCGGGTCGCCTGGCCGTCGCCGCTGCGCCCGGCGGTGCCGGGGCTGCTGGACCGGTACGCCGGGCGCCGGGTGTGCGTACTGGCCAGCGGGGACCCCATGTTCTTCGGCATCGGCCGGACCCTGACCGAAGTGGCGGGCGCCGGGCGGCTGCGGATACTGCCGCACCCCTCCTCGGTCAGCTACGCGTGCGCGCGACTGGGCTGGCCGCTGGAGGAGACGGAGGTGGTCAGCCTGGTCGGACGGCCGGTGGCCGCCCTGGCCGCCGCGCTGCACGCCCGGCGGCGGCTGCTGGTGCTCAGCGCGGGCGCCGCCACCCCCGCCGAGGTCGCCGCGCTGCTGCGGGACCGCGGCTACGGCCCGAGCCGCATGCGGGTGCTGGAGAGCCTCGGCGGCGAGCGGGAACGCCAGCTCACCGGGGTCGCCGCCACCTGGTCGCACCCCGCGGGCGATCCGCTCAACGTGGTCGCCGTCGAGTGCGCGCCCGCCGAAGGCACCCCGAGGCTGCCGAACACCCCGGGCCTGCCCGACGAGTCCTTCGAACACGACGGCCAGTTGACGAAGCGCCATGTCCGGGCCATGACGCTGGCCGCCCTCGCCCCCACGCCCGGTGAACTGCTGTGGGACATCGGTGCGGGCTCCGGCAGCATCGGCATCGAGTGGATGCGCACCCACCGCGGCTGCCGGGCGATAGCCGTGGAGCGCGACCCGGTGCGGGCCGAGCGGGTGGCCCGCAACGCGGAACGGCTCGGCGTGCCCGGCCTGCGCGTGGTCACCGGCCGGGCTCCGGACGCGCTCGCCGAACTCCCCACGCCCGACGCGGTGTTCATCGGCGGTGGCGCCACCGCGCCGGGGCTGCTCGACAGTTGCTGGGAGGCACTGCCCAGTGGCGGCCGGCTGGTGGCGAACACCGTGACCCTGGAGTCCGAGGCACTGCTGGCCGACCACTACCGACGGTACGGCGGCGAGCTGGTGCGGATCGGGGTCTCCCACGCGGTTCCGGTGGGCGGCTTCACCGGATGGCGGCAGGCCATGCCGGTCACCCAGTGGGTGGCCACCAAGCACGGCTGACGTCGGCGCCACTTTCACGCTCACGAAGAACCCGCAGGTCACAGCCGTCTTACCGGCTTCGATAACGGTTGCCAGTGCAGTCTTTGGATCTTTCGCCAATTCGCGGTCTACTGCCTTGGACCGGGTACGACGAGATGCCCAATCAACATGTCCGCAGTGGAAGGGATCGGGGATGGGCGACGAGGCGGAGCGGCGGCACGAGCACGGCCACGCCGGGCACGGACACGACCACGGGCACTCGCACGGTGTGGCGGCCGACACCGACCGCCGCTGGTTGACGATCGCGCTGTGCCTCATCGTGGGCTTCATGGCGGTCGAGGTCGTCGTCGGCCTGTTCGCCCAGTCGCTGGCACTGATCTCGGACGCCGCGCACATGCTCACCGACGCGGCCTCGATCGTGCTCGCGCTGGTGGCGATGCGGCTCGCCGCGCGCCCGGCACGCGGTGGCTTCACCTACGGACTGAAGCGGGCGGAGATCCTGTCCGCGCAGGCCAACGGCATCACGCTGCTGGTGCTGTCGCTGTGGCTGGCGTACGAGGCGGCCTGGCGGCTGATCTCGCCGCCCGCGGTGACCGGCGCCCTGGTACTGGTGACGGCGCTGGTCGGGATCGTGGTCAACGTGATCGCCGCCTGGTGCATCTCCAAGGCCAACCGCAGCTCGCTGAACGTGGAGGGCGCCTTCCAGCACATCCTCACCGACCTGTACGGCTTCATCGCCACCGCGGTCGCCGGCCTCGTCGTGCTGCTCACCGGGTTCGCCCGCGCGGACGCCATCGCCTCGCTGGTGGTGGTGGCGCTGATGCTGAAGGCCGGTGCGGGCCTGGTGCGCGAGTCGGGCCGGATCTTCCTGGAGGCGGCACCCGCCGGGGTCGACCCCGACGCGATCGGTGACCGGCTGGTAGGCCACCCGTGCGTGGTCGAGGTGCACGACCTGCACGTCTGGCAGATCACCTCCGGCCAGCCCGCGCTGTCCGCACACGTCCTGGTCGAGCCGTCCGGGGACTGCCACGCGGTGCAGCGGGACCTGGTGGAGCTGCTGCACCAGGACTACGGCATCACCCACACCACGCTCCAGGTCGACCACGCCCCCGAGCAGTTGCTCGCGGTCACCCGCCGGGGCGCGGAGCAGGACAACGGCCACTGCGCGGACGCGCACGGCCCGGTGCACCGCGAGGGACCGCACCCGCACTGACCGTCCCGCCGTCTGTCGTCCAAGCCGGTGGGCGTCGGGGTGTTGCCGTCCGCAACCCCCGCGCCGTCACCGGTGCCGTGATTCGCTGAGGACCACGGCGACGGAGGTGAGGCGGTGGCGGGCGCGGACGGCTTTCCGTCCCGGGATGTCTGGCGCCGTCCCGGGCTGCGCTGGGTGGACCTGCTGGTGGCGGCGGCGCTGGTGGGACTGCTGTACGGGCTGCTGGAGCTGGCGCCGTCGCTCAACTCGCCGTTCCTGCCCGGCCAGGCACCGAGGACGGTCTCCACCGACCCGGCCAACCTGCCGTTCTACGCGGTACGTTCGCTGCTGCGGATGTTCCTGGCGCTGATCCTCTCGGTACTGTTCACCTTCGTCTACGGGGTGGCCGCGGCCCGGCTGCGCAGGGCCGAG
This sequence comes from Streptomyces silvisoli, assembly GCF_029269905.1. Lineage (NCBI taxonomy): Bacteria > Bacillati > Actinomycetota > Actinomycetes > Kitasatosporales > Streptomycetaceae > Streptomyces > Streptomyces silvisoli. The sequence goes on from NZ_JARJBC010000003.1 coordinate 493,035, forward strand.
AAGGTGCTGCTCCCGGTGCTGGACATCCTTCAGTCGGTGCCGGTGCTGGGCTTCCTGTCCGTGGTGGTGACCGCGTTCATCAACCTCTTCCCCGGCTCCACCCTGGGCCTGGAGTGCGCGTCGATCTTCGCCATCTTCACCTCGATGGCCTGGAACATGACGTTCGCCTTCTACCACTCGCTGGTGAGCCAGCCGCACGAACTGGACGAGGCGGCGCGGGTGATGCGGCTGACGAAGTGGCAGCGGTTCTGGCGGCTGGACGTGCCCAGCGGCATGATCCCGCTGGTCTGGAACGGGATGATGAGCTTCGGCGGTGCCTGGTTCTTCCTGGCCGCCTCCGAGACCATCAGCGTCCTCAACCACCAGTACGCGCTGCCCGGCGTGGGCAGTTACGCGGCCACCGCCATCGGCAGCGGCGACCTGGGCGAGGTGGGCATCGCCATCGGTGTGATGGTTGTAATGGTGATCGGCGTGAACGTGCTGTTCTGGCGGCCGATGGTGGCCTGGTCGGAGCGGTTCCGGGTGGAGGAGTCCGAGGCCGCCGAACGGCCGCGCAGCGTCGTGCTGGAGCTGCTGCGCCGCTCCTCGCTGGCGGACCTGATGGCGCGTCCACTGCGCTCGGCTGGCCGGGCCCTGGACGCGGCCACCCGGCCGTTCGGGGTGGCCGAACACCCGCTGGTCAGGCCCGCGGCGCGGGAGCGCACCGGCGATGTGTTCTTCGGCGGCGCGCTGGCGGTGGTGGTGCTCTACGGCGTGTGGAAGGCGCTGGGTTACGTGCGGGCGTCGGTGGGCCTGGGCGAGTTCGGGCACGCCTTCGCGCTGGGCGCGGCGACGTTCGGCCGGGTGATCGTGCTGCTGGTGGCGGCGACGCTGGTGTGGGTGCCGGTCGGGGTGTGGATCGGGATGAGCCCGAGGGTCACCAGGTTCGCCCAGCCGGTCGTGCAGGTGCTCGCCAGCTTCCCGGCGAACTTCCTCTTCCCGTTCGCCACGGCCGCGTTCGTGGCGCTGGGCGTCTCGCTGAACGTGGGCAGCATCCTGCTGATGGCGCTGGGCGCGCAGTGGTACGTCCTGTTCAACGTCATCGCGGGAGCCTCGGCGATCCCCTCCGACCTGCGGGAGGCGATGACCGGCTTCCAGGTGGGCGGGTGGCTGCGCTGGCGGTACTTCATCCTGCCAGCGATCTTCCCGTACTACGTCACCGGCGGGATCACCGCGGCGGGCGGCGCCTGGAACGCCTCGATCGTCGCCGAGGTGGTCCGCTTCGGCCACCACCACCTGACCGCGACCGGGCTGGGCGCGTACATCGCGAACGCGACCGGCACCGGTGACTTCCCGAAGATCCTGGTCGGGGTCACAGTGATGAGCGTGTATGTCGTCGCGCTCAACCGACTGCTGTGGCGCCGCCTCTACCACCTGGCCGAGACCCGCTACGCGCTGTGACCCGGAGCCGCCGATGACCAACACGCCCAGCAGGTCCGAGACCGGCGCCGCGATCGTCCGGGCGGAAGGGGTGACCAAGACGTTCACCACGCCCGACGGGCGGGCGCTGCCGGTGCTGGACGCGATCAGCATGCAGGTGAACGAGGGCGAGATCGTGGCGCTGCTCGGCAAGTCCGGCTCCGGCAAGTCCACGCTGCTGCGCTGCCTCGCCGGGCTGATCGCCCCCTCGGCGGGCACCGTCTCGTACCGCGGCACACCGCTGGCCGCGACCAACCCCGGGGTTGCGATGGTCTTCCAGTCCTTCGCGCTGCTGCCCTGGCTGACCGTGCAGCAGAACGTGGAGCTGAGCCTCCAGGCCCGGGGCGTCACGGAGGACGAGCGCAGGGAGCGGGCGCTGAAGGCCATCGACCTGATCGGCCTGGACGGTTTCGAGGGCGCCTACCCCAAGGAGCTGTCCGGCGGCATGCGGCAGCGGGTCGGTGTCGCCCGGGCGCTGGTGGTCGAGCCGGACGCGCTGTTCATGGACGAGCCGTTCTCCGCGCTGGACGTGCTGACCGCGGAGAACCTGCGGCGGGAGATCGTCGGCCTGTGGGAAGGGCACGAGGCGCCGGTGCGCTCGGTACTGATCGTCACCCACAACATCGAGGAGGCGGTGCTGCTCGCCGACCGGATCCTGGTGCTGTCGTCCAACCCGGGCCGGATCAAGGCCGAGTTGACGGTGAACCTGCCGAGGCCACGGGACCGCCGAACCCCGCAGTTCGAGGCCCTGGTCGACACGGTGTACGGGATCCTCACCGGCCGGGAGGAGGCCGCGGAGGTGGCGGCCGCCGCCGCGGTGCAGGCACCCACCGGACCCCCGCGGGCCGCGGCCACCCCGATCGCCGTACCGCTGCCCGAGGTGAGCGTCGGCGGGCTGGCCGGGCTGCTGGAGATCCTGGTGGCGCGCGGCGGTGAGGACGGTCTGGCGGAGCTGGCCGACGAGTTGAGCTTCGAGATCGACGATCTGCTGCCGCTGGTGGACGCCGCCGTGCTGCTGGGTCTGGCCCGCACCGAGGGGCCGCGGATCACGGTGACCGAGCAGGGCCGGGAGTTCGCCGCCGCCGACATCCTCACCAGCAAGCAGTTGTTCGCCCGGCACGCGGCCCGGCACGCCCCGCTCGTGCGGGCGATCGTCCAGGCGCTGGCCGCGACCGAGGGCCAACGGTTGCGCGAGGAGTTCTTCCTCGATCTGCTGCGCCGCGGGTACTCCGCGGAGGAGGCCCGGCGCCAGCTCGACATCGCGATCGACTGGGGCCGCTACGGCGAGTTGTTCGACTACGACGCCGACGACGGCGTGCTCACCCTGGAACCGGGCGCGGAGGCCAAGCTGTGACGGTGACGGCGGGCGGGTGCCCGCCGCCACCGGTGGGCCTCAGTGGCCGAGGGCGACCTCGACGATCTTGATGACCACCAGGACCATCGCGATCAGCAGGTAGGAGCGCAGTGCCCCCATGCCGATCTTGTAGCCGGTGGACATGACCGGCTTGGCCAGCGTCTCCAGCGGCGGCATCCGCCACTCGTCCCGGCCGCTGCGGTCGATGCCCGCGCCGGCGCGCGCCCAGCCCTTGCGGCGGCGGCGCACCTCGGCGTAGCCGATGGCGAGCACCCCGGCCACTCCGCAGGCGGCCATGATGTCCATGATCGCGCCCGCGGTGATGTCCGGGAAGAGCACGGAGGCGGTCAGGATGATCGACAGCGTGACCAGCACGCCGACCACGGCCGTGGTGAAGGCGTTGGTCTTGGCCCCGTTGACCCACGGGCCGAGGACGGCCTTGTCGTTGCACAGCAGGAGCAAGAAGACCGAGGCGGACGGCAGCAGCACACCGGCCAGCGTCTGCACGCCCTCGGTCAACAACCCCAACGGCGAGCCCGGGATCAACACGATCGCCGCAGCCGCGGCCACCAACCCCGCGTACACGGCGTAGAAGCCCTTGGCCCCCTTGACCCCGCGGTGCAGCGAGTGCCTCATCCCGAACACATCACCGATCGCGTACGCGGTCGACAACGACACCGCGAACGCACCGATGATCGAGGCGTCCAGCAGCGCGATCGCGAACAACACCCCCACCAGCTTGCCCGCATGCGCCTGAAGACCGGTGGCGATCGCACCCGCGTCGGAGAAGTTCCCAAAGCCCCTGGTCCCCGCGAACGCCGCGGCGGTGAAACCCATCATCGCGGCGGCACCGACGACCACCACCGCGATACCGATCCACAAGTCCGCCTTCTCATACCGCATGAACCGCGGCGTGATCCGCTTGTCGATCACATACGACTGCTGGAAGAACAACTGCCAGGGCGCCACCGTGGTACCGACGATCCCGATGATCAGCAGCATCACCGTCGCCAACCCGCCCGACCCACCCGGCATCGTGGGCACCACGAAGTCATGCGCCATCCGCGAAGTCGCCGGATGCACCATGAAGTAGATCGGCACCAGCAGCAGCGACGCCGCACACAACAAGATCGCGATCCGCTCGAACCGGCGGAACGACCCGGTGAACGCCGACGCGACGATGACCGCCGCCGCCAACACCACCGACGCCGCCTTCGGCAACCCCAGATACCCGGCCGCCAGCGTGATCCCGATGAACTCGGTCACCAACGTCAACGCGTTCAGCAAGAACAGGTCGATGACCGAGAACGCGCCCCAGAACCTCCCGAACCGCTCCAGAATCAACCGGGCATGCCCCACACCGGTGACCGCGCCCAAACGCAGCACCATCTCCTGGTTCACATACAGCACGGGCACCAGCAGCAGCAGCGTCCACAGCAACTTGGTGCCGTAGTTCTGCCCCGCCTGCCCATAGGTGGCGAACGCACCCGCGTCATTGTCACCGACCATGACGATCAGGCCAGGACCCACGATCGCCAACAACGTCTTCAACTTCGCCGACAAACCCAACCGCGGCGCGGTGTCATCCAAACGAATAGTGCCAAGCGCACCACGGATGTCGCCGACATGCGCGTCGTCAAGGACCGCGGAGCGCGTGATCTGCTCGGCGGCGGTCTCGGTGATGGTGGTCATTACGAGCCTCCCAGGCCCCTTTGGGGGCTTCGCTAGGGGGCACGCAGCAGCAATCCCCCCTGCGAGCGCACGCCGAACCGCGGCCGAGCGGCACAAGGCCGTACGGGACCGCGATCAGTGGTGCTGTGGTGCGCGCAGGGAAGGTGGTTACCGCGTGCCGGAGGTCAACGAGGACAAGCGGATTCGGGGCCGACTATGGCCCGGACTACTGCTACTGCAATCCATGTCTCTCGCCTCCTCCCGGCCGGGGCGCAGGGCGCCGTACGGACTCGGCAAGGAGCGGACCAGCCCGATACGGCTGGTTCACCCCAACTCGTCAGAGCTTTGGCACTCCACGGCGTGTCCCGCCAGAGGCGGGAAGCCACTTGGGGTCACCCCTTAACTCGGGGAGACCTGTCCTGATCCGGAGCGTCTCTCGACGGGTGGGATCAGTGGCCTGTGTCCGTGCAGACGCCTCACCGAACGAGGTGCCTCCTGCAACTTCGTTTGAAGTCTAGCCTCTTTCTTGCATATCCGCGCAACTACTTGACCGAACCTTGACTCCGGCCGGTCGGTGTGTCTAGTCACAAAGCTCCGGTTCGCCGGTGGTGACCAGCGGGAACTCAGTGCCGACGGCCCCCCTGGCTGTGCCACGATCAGCAGCGCGAGACGTCGAACCCCTCTCAACTTCCAAGCCAGGGAGCCCTCTTGGACGCCGTTCAGGACCCCTTCGACACAACCGGTTCCGCGCTCTCCCGGCGCGGTTTCTTACACGCGGCGGCCGGAGCCGCGGCCGCCGGGGCCGTACTGGGCCTTCCGGGTGAAGCCCTCGCCGACCAGGACCCGGCCGGCGCCGCCACCGGGCGCGTCACGCTGTCCTTCACCTCCGGCACCAACGGCTCGGCCACCCTCTCCCCCACCGGTGACCGGCTGGTCGCCGAAGTGCAGAACGTGCTGTGGTCGCTGCCGCCCACGGGCGGCCGCGCGGTGCCGATCAGCACGCCGGACCTGGAGCCGACCCGCCCGGTCTTCTCCCCCGACGGCAAGCTGCTGGTCGTGTGCGCCTACCGGGGAGGCGGCTTCCACATCTGGACGCTGCGCCCGGACGGCTCGGAGCTCAAGCAGCGCACCGACGGCCCCTGGGACGACCGCGGTCCGTCCTGGTCGCCGGACGGCACCCGGATCGCCTTCGCCTCCGAACGCGGCGGCGACCCGGTGGCGGGCAGCCCCTACCGGATCTGGCTGCTCGACGTGGCGACCGGGCGGCTGACCCGGATCACCGGCCTGCCCGGCCAGCAGGGGCCCCTGCAGGACGGCCCCTGGGAGGACTTCGACCCGGCCTGGTCACCGGACGGCCGCGAGGTGCGGTTCGTGCGCGCCCGGCCGGTGGCCTCCGGCACGCCCGGCGGCACCGCGCTGGACGCCCGTACCATCGCCTCGGTCCCGGCCGACGGTTCCGGTCCGGTCACGGTCACCCACACCGATCCGACGCCCGGCGTCCAGCTGATGGTCCCGGCCGTCTCGCCCGGCGGACGGCTCGCCTATCTGCGCACCACCGCCGCGCCCGCCGCCTCCTGCACGCTGGTGGTGGACGGCACGCCGGTACGCGTCGACGGGGACGTGGCGCCCGCACCGCCGCGCTGGACGTCCGATGACGAGTTGCTGGTCAACGTGGACGGCCAGTTCCGACTGTTGCGCCCGCAGCGGCCCGGTGACGCCCGGCGGATCCCGTTCGCCGGCACGCTGCCGGTGGACCTGCCGCGCTACCGGGTGAAGAAGTACGACCTGGACGGCACCGGCGTGCGCCCGGTGCGCGGGGTGCATCTGCCCGCGCTGTCCCCCGACGGACGGCAGGTGGCCTTCGCGGCGCTCAACTCGCTGTGGCTGTGCGGAACTTCGGGCGCCAAACCGCGCCGGATCGTCAGAGCCGACCCCACCCGCTATGTGCTCGGCCCGGTCTGGGCGCGGGACGGGCGGTCACTGCTGTACGCGGACGACCGGGACGGGCTGTACGCGGTGCGCCGCCATGACCTCGCCTCGGGAACGGAAACGGTTCTGGCCTCGGGCGGACGGGTGTACCCGGCGCTGTCACCGGACGGCAACCGGCTGGCCTGTGTGGATATGTCCGGCAACCTGGTGGTGCGCGATCTGGCGAAGGGCACCGAGCGGGTGCTCGCGGCTCCGCTGGGCGGCGGGGGTCTGCCGGGCCGGCCGAGCTGGTCGCCGGACGGGCGGTACCTGGCGTTCTGCGACCGCAACCGGCTCAACCAGCGCTTCCGTGAGGGCTACAACCTGATCCGGGTGGTGGACACCACGGACGGCACCGCCCGGCTGCACGCCGTGGCACCGCATGTGTCCATCTCCGACCGCTACGACTCCGGCCCGGTCTGGTCCCCCGACGGCCGGTGGATGGCGGTGATCTCCGAGTCCGCGCTGTGGCTGCTGCCGGTACGTCCGGACGGCACCCCGGACGGGGCGCCACGGCAGCTCACCGACGAGCCCGCCGACCATCCCTCCTGGTCCGGGGACTCACGCACCCTGCTGTACCTGTCGTCGGGCGCGCTGCGCATGATCGACGCCGCGGGCGGCACGGCCCGTACGGTCCGCGTCCCGCTCGACTACCGGCGCCCGGCGCCCGCCGACACCGTGGTGCACGCCGGTCAGCTGTGGGACGGCACCGGCGAGCGGGTCCGGCACGACGTCGACGTGGTGGTGCGCGGCGGGCGGATCGCCGCCGTGGAGCCGCACCGCGCGGGGCGGCCCGCGCGGCGGCGGATCGACGCCTCCGCGTACACCGTCACGCCCGGGCTGTGGGACTCCCACACCCATCCGTGGCAGGCGACCTACGGCGGTCGGCAGACCTCCCTGCAACTCGCCTACGGGATCACCACGGCCGTCTCGCTGGGCGGTTTCGCCTACGAGCAGGCGCGGATCCGGGACGCGGTCGCGGCGGGCGCGCTGGCCGGGCCGCGGCTGCTGGCCACCGGCGAGTTGCTGGACGGTTCACGGGTCGCGTACAGCATGGGCAGGGCCCACCGCACCCGCGAGGGGCTCGCCCGATCGCTGGCCCGGGGGGCGGCGCTGGACTGGGACTTCGTCAAGACCTACGTGCGGGCGCCCGGTTGGGTGATGGAGACGGCGGCGCGCTTCGCGCACGAACGGCTCGGGGTGCGCAGCGGCGGCCACCTGTGCACACCTGGCATCCAGCTCGGACAGGACCTGACGTCCCATCTGCACGCCACTCAGCGGCTGGAGTTCGGACACGACGTGACGGCCACCGGGCACTCCTACGAGGACCTGCTGGAGCTGTACACGGCGACGGACTTCCGGATGATCGCCACACCGTTCACCGCGGCACCGCTGGTCGGCGCCGAACCGGCGCTGGCCACCGACCCCAGGGTCACGGCGCTGATGCCGCCGTGGGACACGGCGGTGGTCCGCCAGCTCGCCGCGCAACCGCCGACGGCCGACCAACTGGCCGCTCTGGAGACGGAGGTCGGCGTCTACCGCAGGGTGCTGGCGGGTGGCGGCCTGGTGGCGATGGGCACCGACTCGCCGTTGGTACCGGTGGGCCTCCATCTGCACATGGGCTTGCGCGCGCTGCACCGCTACGGCCTGTCGGCGGCGCAGACGCTGCGCACCGCCACAGTCGTCCCCGCCCAGGTCTTCGGCGTGGAGGGCGAGTTGGGCACCGTGGAGGAGGGCAAGCTGGCGGACCTGACGGTGGTCGACGGCGATCCGTTCACCGACTTCGACTCGCTGGTGCGGACGGTGTCGGTGCTGCGCGGTGGAGTCCCGTACGAGCAGGCCGAGTTGGTTGACTCCTTCTCCGGTCCCGGGCACACCGCACACCGCGCGTCGGTGACGGACGCGGAATGGCTGGCGGTCGGTCGGCAGTTGCGCCGTGACTGCTGTTGCGACGTGGGCGTCTGAGCCCTTCCGGACAACTCCCTCACCGCCAGTTAAGTAGCCTGACCAGCCGGTTTCTGAATTGGACTGGTGCATGGCAGCGCTTACATGGCAGGATGCCAAGCGTGCAGTTAAGTGGCTTAACTGGCGGTGAGACGTTGGAAGGACGGTAGGAGATGGCAGCCGGAGGTGACACACCGCCCAAGCCCACCTGCGGGCCGCTGGCCGAACGCCTCAACTACCTGTTCGCGCACATGCACCCGCCAGGCGCCCCCTACACCAACGCCCATGTGGCTGCCGAGATCAGCAAGGGAACCGAGGAGTACGGCGGGGTCACCCTCACCGAGCAGTACCTGTCGATGCTGCGCAACGGCAAGCGGGCCAACCCCAGCCCGGATGTGCTGCGCGCCGTGGCCAAGTTCTTCGGCGTGCCCGTCGGATACCTGCTGGGCGATCTGTCCGCCTCGCAGACCCAGCGCGTGGAGGAGGAGGTCCGCTTCCTCGTCGCCATGCGCGACCAGCGGGTACGCGCCATCGCGCTGCGCGCGGTCGGACTTCCGCCCGATGTCCAGGACTGCCTCACCACCATCATCGGCCAGTTCCGCCGCGAGATGAACCTGCCCTCCGACCCACCCCAAAGCCCCTGAACCGGTGCCGTGTCCACACGGCGCCACAGCGAGGTGGCCCCGGACGGGGGTCAGGGCCACCTGCACCGCAGGGGCGGCGCCGCGCCACCACGGCCCGGCGCCGCCCCTCGCCCAACCACCAAGGCATCTAGAGTCGTTGACCATGCAGAACCCCGGCGCCGACGCCCTGGATCCGCGGCGTGAGCAGTCCGGTCATCTCTCGCTCGGCCACGGCATCCACAGCTGGCCGTTTCGCCGGAGGGCACTGCGGCGGCGGCCCCCTCGATGAGGGCCGGTGGCCTGATTTCGTTGCCAGTGGCGCGGTGAATGGCAAAGCGAACAAGATTTTGATGCATAACCACCCCTCGATGCGGTAAAAAGATCCTTGTGCCTGCCCGGTGTGCATCCCCCGTCGCACCGGGCAGGCCTTCTGCTTTCCGGGCGCGGTGACGGCGCGAGGGCAGATGGTCGCCCAACACACCGGCGCACAACGGCAGATGGCGTCCTGGGCCCCGTCTGGTGGGCCTTCCAGGGCCGTGGCCGCCGGGGATGTCGTCCCGGGGACGGGCCCGGGCCCTGACACGGGAGCTCCCGGGGGCGGATTCGGGGGCGCGGGGGCCTTCTTCTCCGGTGGCGCTTTCGGCCAATCCTGGCGGGCGACCGCGCGGGATAATGGTTCTTGACTGCCGGGCGAGTCGGGCAGGAGGGAGCCATGGCCGGGGTCGCGGTTGCCCAGCCGCAGTTGCCGCCGGTGCGCCTGTCGCCGCGGGTGCGGGTCCTGGTCGGCCTGGCGTACCTGCTGATCGCGGCCGCGATCGTGGTGGACCTGCTCACCGGCCCCGGGTCGACGTTCTCCCCGATCCTGGCGGCGCTGCCCGTGCTGGCCGCGATCAGTACCCGCAAGGTGGCGGTACCGCTGGTCGCCGGGCTGGTCGGCACGCTGGCCGTGGGCGTGCTCAGCGTGGCCAACAGCGGGGTGCCCACGGTCGTGCACGCCACGGCCGCGGCCACCGTGCTGGCGGTCACCTTCACCAGTACCGCCTCGGTGGCGCTGGTCGCCGCGCGGGAGCGGGAACTGGCCCAGGTGCGCAGTGTGGCCGCCGCCGCCCAGCAGGCGCTGCTGCGGCCGGTCCCCCGGCGCTTCGGGCCGCTGCGGGTCGCGGTGCGGTACGTGGCCGCCGCGGCGGAGGCCCGGATCGGCGGTGACCTGTACGAGGTGCTGCCCACGCCGTACGGCACGCGGCTGCTGCTCGGCGATGTGCGCGGCAAGGGGCTGTCCGCGGTGGAGGCGGCCGTGGACGTGCTGGGGGTGTTCCGGGACGCCTCGCAGACCGAGCCGGACCTCACCGCCGTGGCGCGCCGCCTGGACGGGGCGCTCGCCCGGCGGCCGGGCGGCGAGGAGTTCGTGACCGCCGTACTGGTCGGCGTCCCGGACCACGGCCCGGCCACGATCGTCAACTGCGGCCATCCGCCGCCGCTGCTGCGTGACGCGTCCGGCGCCACGGTGGAGGTCGACCCACCCGCGTACGCCCCGCCGCTGGCGCTGCTGTCCCTGGTGGGCGGCGCCTACACCGCCCGGACCGTCGACTTCCGCCCGGGTGAGCTGCTGCTGCTCTACACCGACGGGGTCTCCGAGGCACGCGACGCGGCGGACCGGTTCTACCCACTGCTGGAGCGGGTCGCCGCGATGCGGGCGGACGACCCCGACGCACTGCTGGACGAACTGCTCGCCGATGTGCGGGCGTACGCGGGCGGCTCGCTCAACGACGACGCGGCGGTGCTGGCGTTCCGCCGTGACACGTCGGCCGGGGCCAGGCGGTCACTGCTGTGACGGCGGCGGCCAGAGGTCGCCGCCCTCCCACACCACCTGGTCGGGATCGTCGAGGTCCAGCCCCCACTCCTTGGCCAGCACCTCGAGTTCCTCCCTGGTGTGCACCTGCCGGTAGCTCTCGTTGGGGAACATGACCAGCCGGTACGGGCTGTGCCCGTCCCACGCGTACACCACATACGGATACCGGCTCATGCCCCCAGCCTGACGCCATCGCGCGGCGCCCGCCACGCGAGGACCCGGCCGTGACGCCACTACCGCACCTCGCCGACAAGGCGGCGCAGGTCCTTCCCCAGAACCCCGGCGAAGTCCGCGGGGACCGACGGATAGCGGGCCGCGACATGCCCGTCCGGGCGGATCAGCACCGCGCCGTCCTTGGCGATGCCGTACAGCTGCGTCCAGTCGGTGCCCGGCTCGGCGGAGGCGACCTGGTGGACCCGTACCGGCGGGCGGTCCGGCACGGCGGACGCGGTGTCGCCGACGAGCAGGGTGAACCGGGGGCCGTACAGGTCGGCGACCGGCACCCGGGCGCCGGAGGCGAGTTCCAGTACGGTGTGCGGCGCCCGGTGCCCCGGCCGCCCGCAGGGGACGTACGAGCCGAACGGGTCGTCGTTGGACGGCGGCGGGCTGCCGTCCGGCAGCACCGCGGTGGAGTCGTAGTGGTAGCCGAAGACCAGCCCCTGGTCGTTGCGGCGCTCCAGCATCCGCCCGTACCAGTGGCCCCAACGGCCCATGCCCGCCTGGTCGTCGGGCGGGGCGCCGGACGGGCGGGCGGCCCGCATCGTCTCCCGGTCCTCGGCGATGGTCCACGCCGCGACCGCCCGCCGCTCGACCTCGTAGGACCGCACGAGCGCGGGGCCGCCCCAGCCCAGTACCGCACCGGCGAGCTTCCAGGCCGCGTTGCAGGCGTCCTGCACCCCGAGGTTCAGTCCGATCCCGCTGAACGGGGTGACGACGTGCGCCGCGTCGCCGACCAGCACCAACCGGCCCTCGCCGAACCGTTCGGCGAGCCGGCTCACCCCGGTCCAGCGCTGCCGGTCGACCACGCTCACCGGCGGGCCGCCGGGGCCGAGGACGCGCCGTACCGCGTCCGCACACCGGTCGGTGTCGTCGGTCGCGGGGCGGTAGGGGCCGTCGAGTATCTGGTTGAACAACCAGCGGCGTGCGCCGTCGCCGGGCATCAGGTAGCCGTGCACCTCTCCGCTGTCCAGGAAGTAGATGGCACTGCGCCGGTCGGCGAGCAGCGGGTCGAGGTCCGCCTCGAAAAGGATGTTGAGGTTGTGCGAGGTCTCTTCCGGCTCGCTCATCCGGATCCCCACCGCCTCGCGCGCCACACTGTGCGCACCGTCGGCGGCCACGCAGTAGGCCGCCCGGCAGACGCGCCCGGGCCGGGCGCCGCGCGACCGGTATCCGACCTCCACCCGGTCCGCACGCGGCTCGACGGAGGTCACCTCGGCGCCGGTGAGCAGGGTGACGGCGGGCGTGCCGCGCACGGCGGTCCGCAGGACGGGCTCCAGCCGGTCCTGGGTGCAGATCGCGGGTGCCACCGCGCTGGCCTCGGTCAGCCGGGAGGACCTGGAGCGGGCCAGCCGCCGGAAGTCCGGGTCGGTCAGCGAGCGGCCGAAGTAGTAGTGGCGGCCGGTGACTTCGACCGGCAGTGCAGCCGCCCGCACCCGCCGCTCAAGACCGAGCGAGCGCAGCGCCTCCATGGTGGGCGCGGTCAGCGCCCTGGCCCTGGGCAGCGGCGAGGGCTCGGTCCGCCGCTCAAGGACCGTGCTGCGCACCCCCCACCGGGCCAGCAGCAGCGCCGTGACCAGGCCGACCGGCCCGCCACCGACGATCACCACCTGTGTGTCCAGGCCCTCGTCCGACACCGTCATGCCCCCAACTCCTCACGCTGGTCGATGCGTTACCGGTCGCCGCCCGCGGACCGCCCCTCGCCGACGAGGTGGCCGCGCAGGCTGTCGAACACCCACTGCTCCCACTCGCGCGGGGTCCAGCCGCGTTCGTGCACCAGCAGGTGGTAGAGCTCGGGACCGAGCAGCCCGTAGCAGATGTCCACGGCCCGGTCCCGCGCCATGCCGTCCGGCAGCGCGCCCTTCTTGGCCAGCGCGTCCACGAAGTGCCCCTGGACGACGATCCGTTGGTGCTGGTTGGTCTGCCACAGCTCCGTCGCGTCACCGCTGACCACCGCGGCGTTGCGCAGCACCTCGAGCAGGCCGCCCACCCGCTCGTAGATCTCCCGGGCGCCCCGCGCCTGCAGCCGCAACTGCTCCACCGGATCGGGGGCGTCCAGCGCCTCGGCCACCCAGGGGCGTTCCAGGGTGGGCACCGGGTCGTCGTCACCGGCGACATGCCGGTCGATGAGCTCCTTGAGGATCTTCTGCTTGTTGCCGAACGAGAAGTACATCGTCTGCACGGCCACCCCGGCCTCGCGGGCGATGGACTCGATGGTCGTCGCCCCGTAGCCGTTCTCGACGAACAGGCGCATGGCCGCGTCCAGCATCCGCGCCCTGGTCAGCTCGGCCCGTGCGCGCCGTCCGTCGGTCTTCTTCGCCGTCGCCATCACTACCTACTTACTATAGTGTGTATCTAGAGTTCTACTACATTGAAATTCACTCCATTATTGGCATCCATGCAATGGGGGACGCAAGCGATGGCCACCGAATCGGTTGAAAAGAACACCACCAACGCGGCGGCACCCACCGCCGACCGTCCCGGCAGCTCACCCAGGACCCTGCTCCCACTGCTCACCAGCGGCATGGCGCTGTCCATGCTGGTGCTGTACGCGATCGGCTCGCTGGGGCCGTTCATCATCGATGATCTGCACATATCCAAGTCCCAGTTGGGACTGCTCACCGCCGTCGCGTTCGGAACCGCCACCGTGCTGTCGCTGTACGCGGGCCATCTCACCGATGTCATCGGGGGCCGCCGGGCACTGGTCGCGCTACTGGCGCTGATCGCCGTGGACTTCGGTCTGCTGGCCGCCACCCGTACGTACTGGTTCCTGCTCGGCACGCTGGTGCTGGCCGGAGTGCCGCAGGCCCTCGCCAACCCCTCGACCAACAAGCTGATAGCCACCCATCTGCCCGCCGAGCGCAGGGCGGCCGCGGTGGGCGTCAAGCAGTCCGGTGTACAGCTCGGCGCCTTCGTGGCCGGGCTGCTGCTGCCCACGCTGGCCAGGGCGCTGTCCTGGCGCGGGGCGCTCGCCCTGGTCGCACCGGTCGCCGTGGTGGCCGCGGTGCTGGCCGCGGTGCTGCCCCGGGACGCCGCCACCGGCCAGGCCAGGCGGCTGTCGCTGCCCGGGATGCCGAACACCGCGACCCGCTGGCTGATGGCCTACTCGCTGTGCATCGGCAGCGGTCTGGCCGCGCTCAACACCTATCTGCCGCTCTACGCCCACCAGCACCTGGGCATGGGCGACCAGGCCGCGGGCGCGCTGATCGCGGCGCTGGGTGTCTCCGGGATCTTCGCGCGCATACTGTGGGCGCGCTTCAGCGACCGACTGGCCAATCTCTCCGCCTCGTTGATCGTGCTGGCGATCGCCGCGGTCTGCTTCGCGGTGCTGGTGCCCAGCGCGTCGAGCGCCCACTGGCTCATCTGGATCGGAGCCATAGGGCTGGGCGGTTCCGCGGTGGCGGCGAACGCGGTCTCCATGGTGGCCGTCGTCAAGGGCCGCGGCTTCGGCAGCACCGGCCACGCCTCCGCGCTGGTGTCCATGGGCTTCTTCGCCGGATTCGTGGTCGGCCCGCTGTCGTTCGGCTTCCTGGTCGACACCAGGGGCGGCTACCCGGTGGGCTGGACGCTGGTCGCCGCGGTGTTCGCCGTCGCGGCGCTGTGCGCGACGGGCGGTCGGCGCTCGGCCGCCAAGGCGGGCGCATGACGTCCGCGGTGACCGCCGGGTCCACCGTGGAGTCGGCGGACGGCGGCCCGCTGTTCGTGCCGCGCGGCGTCGAGTTCGTACCCGCGCCGCACGCCACCGGACCGTGGGACGCCGGACGGCTGCACGGCGCGGCGGTCGCGCTGCTGGTCACTCACTACGCCCGGCGCGGGATCGACGCCCGGCGCGCCCTGGCCCGGCTCACCGTCGACTTCCTGCGTCCGGTTCCGGCCGAACCGCTGCGGGTGGCGGTCTCCCCGCTCCGCACCGGCCGCAGCTTCGACGTGGTGGACGCCCTGGTCACCGCCGACGGAACAGCGGTGGCACGCGGCAGCCTTGTGTACCTGCGGGCCACCCGGCCGCCGACGCTGCCGGACGGGCCGCCGGACGATCCCCCGCCACCGCCGCCGCACGCCGGGATACGGCTGCGCGATACGGGTGGGACGGTCTCGTTCAACCGGGACGCCGTTGAGCTGCGCCTGGTTGACGACGCCTCGGACACCGCGTGGGTACGCCTGCGCTGCCCGGTGCTCCCGGACGCAGCCGTGCTGCCCGAGCAACTCGCCGTGGCCGCGGCCGAGTTCTGCTACGGAACCGGATCATCCCTGCCGCCGGACCTGTACAGCTGCGTCAACGTCGATCTGAGCGTACATCTGCACCGTCCGCCGACCGGACGGTGGATCGCGCTACGGGCCGTCACCCGCACCGGCCCGACCGGCGGCGGCGCCGCGCACGCCGCGCTGCTGGACGAGGCGGGGCGGATCGGGAGCGCGGTGCAGACCCTGCTGGTGTCGGAGGCCTGAAGTGAAGTCATCCACTGACGAGTTCGACCCGGACGCGTCACTGTCCGCGATGCTCGACCGGGTGCGGGCCACCGCACAGGAGGTGGGCGACCGCTACCCCTTGTACGCCGACCCCGGCAGCGGGGCGTGGACCACCACCCGGCGCGGTTCCTGGACCGCGGGCTACTGGACGGGCCTGCTCTGGCTGGCCGCCCGGCACAGCGGTGACCCGCAGGACCGTGACCGGGCGGTCACCTGGACCACCCGGCTGCGCGAGCGGACCGCCGACGACACCGTCACCCGGGCCATGACCTTCTGGTACGGCGCCGCGTCCGGCCATCTGCTGTGCGGCGACGAGACCGCGCTGGCCGTGGCGTTGGACGGCGCGGCGGCGCTCGCCACCGCATACGACGAACGGCTGGGCCTCATCCCGTTGGGCACCGCGTTCGGGCAGGGCGACCGCGGCCTGTCGACCACCGCCATCGACTCGGTGGCGGCGGTGACCGCGCTGCTCTGCTGGGCGGGCCGTACCGCGGACCGCCCGCGCTGGCTGGAGATCGCCCACGCCAACGCCGTCCGCCACCTGGAGCTGTGCCTCGCCGCGGACGGCGCCGTACGGGCCACCGTGGCCCTCGGCGGGGAGCCGGAGGGGACGCATCCGCCGGGCGGTTGGTCCCGCGGTCAGGCATGGGGCATGCTCGCCTTCGCCACGGCCGCCCGTGAGCTGCGGTCCGCCGGGTTCGCCGATGCCGCGCGGCGGGCGGCCCGGTACTGGGCCAACTGCACGGCGGCGTCCGTCCCTTCGTGGAGCTTCACCGAGCCGCACGGCCCCCGGGACACCTCGGCCGGCGCCATCGCCGCCGTCGCACTGCTGGCACTGGACGACGCGGACTCCGCGCGGGAGCTGGTGTCGGCGCTGGTCAAGGACCATTTGACCGGCGCCCACGGGAGATCGGCGGACCACCGCCCGGCCGGGATGCTGCTCGACGGCTGCTACGACATGGCGAGCGGCACCGCGACCGGCCATGAGCTGATCTGGGGCGACCACTTCCTGGCGTCGGCCCTCGCACAGTTGGCGGGAGGTGCCGGGGGCTAGGCCCCCGGCACCCGCTCACACCGCGCTGAAGTCGTAACCCCCGCCCTGCTCATAGCGTTTGAGGATGCGCTTCGCCACCATGTGCGTGTGCAGCTCGTCCGCCCCGTCGTAGATCCGGGTCGCCCGGGCCCAGCGGAACATCTCCGCCAGCGGAGTGCTGTCCGACAGCCCCTCGGCGCCATGGATCTGCACCGCCCGGTCGAGCACCTGGTACAGCGCGTTGGAGGCGAGCACCTTGGCGGTCGCCACCTCGATGTACACGTCCTGGCCCGCGTCCAGCATGGCCGCCGCCCTCAGCACCTGCGAACGGGCCGACCGGATGTCGGTGTACGAGTCGAAGACGTGCTGCTGAAGCAGCTGCTTGGTGGCCAACAGGCCGCCGAACGCCTCCCGTTGGTGCAGGCGGTTGCACATCAGGTCGAAGGCCCGCTGCGCCTGGCCCAGCCAGCGCATCGCGCGCAGCGTGCGCCCCAGTGAGAGCCGCTCACCGGAGACCGGGAAGCCCTCGCCCCGGCCGCCGATCATCTGGCGCGCCGTCGCCCGTACCCCGTCGAACGCCACCTCGCAGTGGCCGTCCTCCGCGCCGAGCACGGTGAGCGGCCGTACGACGCTGAACCCCTCGCTGGGCAGCGGCACCAGGAACATGGTGAACGCCTTGGCGTGCGGCACGCCCAACGGCTCGGTCCGGCACATCACGGTGATGAAGTCGGCGTCTTTGGCCCGGCAGAACCACTTGTGGCCGTCGATCACCCAGCCGCCGCCGTCCGGACGGGCCCGGGTGATCATCAGACTGGGGTCCGAGCCGGAGCGCCCGGGCTCGGTCATGCCGAAGCACGGCGTCAACCGGCCCTGCACCAGCGGTTCCAGGAAGCGCTCGCGGACCTCGGCGCCCCCGTACCGCTGGAGCATCAGCGCGTCCAGCAGGCTGTCCGACCCGAGCGCCACGGGACCGTACGCGGAGCGTCCCTCGATCTCGCTGATGCACAGGTACTCCGCGAGCCGCAGCCCGTGGCCGCCCAGCTCGCGCGGGTGCGGCAGCGCCCACAGGCCGTTGGCCTTGGCCTTGTCCTGTAGCGCCGTCAGGGTGGCGCGGGCGGTCGGCCCTCCGGCCGCGAGTTCCGGCTCGGCCGGGATGACCTCCTCGTCCAGGAACTCCCGTACCTGGTCGCGGAGTGTGCGCAACTCGCCGGATCCTTCGAACGGTTCGGCCAAGGTGCGGTCAGGGGCGGACATCGGAGGACTCCTTCCGCGCCTCAAGGGTGGCGCGCAGCGCGTGTTTGTCGACCTTGCCGGCCGGGCTGACCGGGAACTCCGGTAGTTCGTAGAGGGCTTCGGGGAGCTTGGCCCGCTCAAGGCCCCTCTCCTCGAACAGGTAGCGGCGCAGCTCGGCCAGGTCGGGGGCGGCGCTGCCGGGGTTCGCGACGATCCAGACGCAGACCCGCTCGCCCAGCCGCTCGTCGGGGACGCCCAGGCACACCGCGGACCTGACCGCGGGATGGGTGGTGACCAGGCCCTCCACCTCGGCGGGGCTGATGTTCAGCCCGGCCCGGATGATGATCTCCTTCTTGCGGCCGGTGATGCGCAGCCGTCCGGTCGGGTCGATACGGCCGAGGTCGCCGGTGGTGACCCAGCCGCCCTCCCGGCGGTAACGGGCGTCGAGTTCCGGGGCGTTGACGTAGCAGTGCGGGCTCATCGGGCCGCGCGACCAGATCTCGCCCTCGGCGCCGGGCGGCAGGTCGGTGCCGTCGTCGGCGACGATGCGGATGCTGGCCACCCTGGGGTCGGGGCGGCCCGCGGTGGTCTGCACGGTCTCCAGCGTGTCCTCGATCTGGGTGTGGCAGTTGACCCCGTCCGCCGACCCGTACAGGTTGACGAAGGCGCAGCCGAACCGCTCCGCGCAGGCCGCCACTGTCGCCGGGTCCACACCGGCGCCGCCGCAGATCAGGCCGACGAGCGAGGAGGTGTCGACCGGGTCGGCGGCGCCGGGGGCCAGTCGTGGATCGGCGAGCATCATCTGGAACATCGTCGGCACCCCGAGGATGTGCGTGGGGCGGTGGCGGCCGATCAGCGTGACCGCCCGCTCCGCGTCGAAGCGGGCCATCACCAGCAGCGTTCCGCCGAGGTACGACAGGGTGACGGCCGTTCCGGTGGAGCCGAACGACGAGGCGAGCGGCACCAGGAACATGTTGCGCATCGGCCGCTCGCCGCGGTGCAGCGAGCGCAGGAACTCACCGCGCCCGCCGCACAGGGCGTTGTGCGAGTAGGCGACCATCTTGGGCTCGGCCTCCGAGCCCGAGGAGAGCAGAATGCGCCCGATGGTGTCCGGGTCCGGTTCCGCCACCTTGTCCAGGGGGTCGGGCAGGTGGGCCAGGATCGCGTCGAGACATCGCTGGCCGGGCAGCGCGTCACCGTGTACGAACACCTCGCGCAGTGCCGGGAGTTCGGGCCGCAGTTCCTGGACGAGCCGCGCGTAGTCGGTCTCGCCGACCTGGCGGGTGATCACCACGGCGGCGGCCCCGGAGCGGCGCAGCAGTGCCAGGGTGTCCTGCCGCCGCCTGCCGATCGGATAGGGCAGGCAGATCGCGCCGAGCGCGGCCACCGCCAGGTCCAGCGCGCACGCCAGCCGGCCGTTGGGCAGGTTGACCGCGACCACCTCACCGGCCGTGATCCCGGCGTCGGCGAGTGAGCGCGCCAGTCCCAAGGACAGCGGCAGCAGTTCGCCGTAGGTGGTGGTGCCCTCGTCGTCGATGACGGCCGGGAAGTCCGGCTGCCGTTCGGCGTGCTCCCGGAACAGGGTGAACATCGGCCTGCCCGGGTAGCGGCCCTCGGCGGTCCACTGGGCGCGGACCTCGCGCGGCACCAGGTCGTGGAAGTGGATGGTCATGCGCCGAACCTCCAGGGGGAGTTGACGAAGGTGCACGCTTCACGGGTCAGCGCGGGGGCGGTCGCGGGCGCGGTGTCCAGCCCGTCGAGGTCGGTGGCCACCACGGCGGCGGACACCCTGGCGGTGGCGAACCGGGCCACCCACTCGGCGGCCGGACGGTCCGCCAGCCGGTCCGCGATCCGCCGCCGCAGCACGTCCTGCGGCGCGGCCGGGTCCAGGCCGAGTTCCCGGCACAGCCGGCCAACGGCCGTAGTGGAGCCCGCCGACACCGCCAGCCAGCCGTCGGCGGTGCGGTACGGCCCCTCGACCTCGGGCAGTCCCGCGGTGCCGCAGCCGGGGGCGTGGCGCCGCTGCGGGCGCTCCAGCGCCTGGTACTGGAGCACGGTGGAGGCGGACAGCAGCGAGCTGTCCATCCGCCGACCGCGCCCGGTGCGTTCCCTGGCCACCAGCGCGGCCAGCAGCCCTTCGGCCGCCACCAGGCCGCCGAGCACATCGAGCAGGGTCATCAGGGACGGTCGTGGACGGTCGCCGTCCGCCATCAGATCGGCCAGGCCGGAGTGCGCCTGTGCCATGAAGTCGGTGCCCAGTGGCGGCCGTTCACCGAGCGCGTCGCCCCACCCGGAGGCGTAGCCGTACACCAACCGCGGGTTGAGCGCGGCAAGCTCCGGTGCGTCGAGTTGGAACTCGGCCGCCTTGCCGGGTGCCCAGTTGTGCAGGAACACATCGGCGTCCCGGGCGAGTTCGCGCACGGTGTTCCGCCCGGCCGGGGTCTTCAGGTCGGCGGTCACCGCCTCCTTGGTGCGGTTGAGCGCGAGGAAGCGGGCGGAGCAGTCCTCGACCATCGGCGGCATCCCGCGCAGCGGATCGCCGCCCGGGGGTTCGACACGGACGACCCGGGCACCGAGCAGGCCCAGCATGTGCGCGGCCAGCGGCGCCTGGACCCGGCGCCCGGCCTCGATCACGGTCAGCCCGTCCAGCGGCCTTTCGGGTCCCGGCACGGTGGCGGACGGCCTGGGGCGGGACGCGTCACCGTACGGGCGGAACCGCCAGGGCGGTGGGACCCTTCCGTACCGCAGCGCGTCACGGTCGGTGCGGCGCTCGGCCATGGTGCGGATCCGGCAGACGCTCATCCGGTGGGCCTCGGCGACGGCCAGGATCCGGGCGAACTCCACAGCCGCCACGGCCTGGTGGAGTGACGGCGGCAGTGGGGAGAGCGCCTTGGGGTAGCGGAGCATGAACGCCGGCCAGCCGGAGGAGATGTCCTTGGCGGGCGCGCCCAGCGCGGTCCAGAAGTCCCGCCACGGGGCCGCGTCCAGCGCCTCGATCTCGAACCAGACACCGTCCCGGCTACGGAACGGCGGCCCCGGCCTGCCCTCGACAGCCGGGAGGTGTTCGGTCTCCGGGGCGGTTCCGGCGGCCAGGTACTGCGAGATGGTCAGCAGCGCGGCGTGCGCCACGCTGGTGCCCACGGTGCTGATCCGGGCGCCGCGTTCCCGGGCCACCAGCGCGGCGAGTACGCCCTGTACCGCGATGACTCCGGCGCAGGTCGAGGCGTACTCCACGGGTATTCGGCGCGGTGTGCCCCGGTTGCGTCCGTGCACCGCCATCAGTCCGGTGGCCGCCTGAACGGTGGTCTCGTCGGCCAGCGGGGTGCCACCGGGACACGCCCAGTCGATCCGGCAGTCCAGCAGCGGCTGTTCGGCGGGGCCTGCGGAGCGGTACAGGGTGACCAGGTCGCCCTGTACCGGGGTGTACGTCCCGGTGTGGGCGGCACCGGGGGTGGCCCCGAGGTCGACCAGGTGGCGCAGCGCCACCCGGCCTGCGGTGCCGTGACCGGTGCCGTGGGCTGTCAGTCCGGCCAGCGGGGCGTCGGGGTGGCCCCCGGCGCCGTCGGCGCATCGGGGGCCTGGCAGGGACATGGCGGTGGGACACCCCGTTCCGGGCGCGGCGGAAATCGGCCCGGTACGGTCTGTGATATTGCGCACAACGAACTCCTGGTAACTGCGGGTCTTTTGGGAATCGGCACACGAAGGCCACCGGCCCGGCGCGTGCGGCAGCCGGTCCGGCGAGTGACAGCGAAAAGGTCGAGCGATTTCGGCGGGCGGCACGCAGGGCGCGGCCCCTATTCGTCAACACCCCCGTAATGTCAAGCGGCGCAGGGCCGTTGGGGCCGCTCGTACCGAGCGGCGGCCCAAAGGCGGGTCAGGCGTGCCACAGCTATTTCCACGCCAGGTACCGCGCCTTTCTTCGAAGACGCAACGGAAAGCCTGGGAAGAACGGCCGGTTCCGGCCATCGACTTGGAGGTTCCGGCGGCCCAAACGGAATTCGATCGTCCCGTGGAACGGGTTGGACGAACGGATCCGGGAATTACTCGGAGCGGCCGTCGAGAATCTCCAGCGTGCCGTCGAACCGCCAGCGGCCCTGCCGTCCGGAACGGTGCACCGCGACGCCGTCGGCCTCCTCGAACCGCGACGGCGGTGCCAGCCCGATGCGGTCGCAGGGCAGTGCCATGCCGTCGGCGCACACCTCGCCGATCAGGCCCGGCCCCAAGGGGCGGCCGTCCTCGTCGGCAACGCGCAGCCGCATGTCGGTGGTTGGCAGCAGCCTGCCGCGCGGGTCCCCCCATTCGCCGTCGCCCGGCTTGACCTCGGCCGCCGCCCAGGGCAGCGGGCCGTCGTCGGGCGCGTACTCCATGAACAGCCGGGTGCCGGGCAGTTGGTCGAAGTGCCGGGCCTGGTCGCCCGGTGGGCAGGGGCCGCCGGTCAGCACCACGCACCGCGGCGGACGCGCCTCGTCCAGCCGCGGCAGCAGTCGGGCGTAGGCCGTGGGTGTCAACAGGGCCTCGGTGAAGCCGCGTCGGGGCCACTGCCCCGCCCCGGTGTCGGCCAGGCACACGGTGCCGCCGGACTGGAGCGCCCACCACATGCCCGCGAGGGCGGCGGGCGCGCACAGTGGACCGTCCACCAGCACCCGCTCGGCGGGCACCCCGGCCCGGCTGATGCGCCCGGTGGTGGCGCTCACCCAGGCGTGGTGGTCGATCAGGTCACCGTGGATCCGCCCGTCCTCCCCCGTCCGCACCATCAAGTAGGCGCAGTCGGTGAAACCGGAGCGCGGCAGTGAGCGGTCGGCCGGGTCCGCGTCGCCGTCCAGCAGGTCCGCCACGCCCAGCGCGCGCATCCCCGGCGGGAGTTGGCTCGGGGCGGGCGGCCGGTCGCACAGCGCCACTCGGGCCCGGGTGAGCCGCACGGCCTCGCGCAGCCCCTGTTCGACGGCGCCGCACGGAAGGGGTACGCACACGGCACCCGCCCGTAACACCGCGACATGGGCGACGACCGTCTGCGGACCGTCACCGGTGCACACGAGCACCGGCTCGCCGTGCTGTACGTCGCCGCGGACCAGCGCGGAGGCGAGCCGGGTGGCCCGCCGGTCGGCCTCGGCATAGCCGAGGGTGCGCCCGTCGGCCACGGCGATGGAACGGTTCGGCCGCTGCCGGGCCCAGCGCGCGACCAGTTCGTCGAGGGAGATGGCGGGCACGCTCGCCAGCCGCCGCTTCCAGCCCTGTAGCTCCCGGGCGTCGGCCGGGCAGCACAGCGGCAGTTCGCGCACCCGGGGTGGCCCGCCGCCGGCCGGTCGCAGTGACTGGACGGCCGTGATAACCCGGGAGATCTGGCGTTCCGAAAGGTCGGTGCGCAGGGCCAGTCGGTCACCAGGCCCTTCGAGCACGTGCAGGGTGGCGCGGCCGGGCAGTCCGGAACCGGTGCCCGTGGTGCTGATCGTGATCGGCCCCCGGGCGCTCGCGGTGGCGTCGGCGATGCGCCGCGCGATACCGGTCACGGTGTCGTCGGGGCCCGGTGTTACGGACAGGCTCGCCGATCCGGTACGCACCGTGGTGGTGCGGTCCGGTGCCTGGCGGGCGAGCACGGCCAGGGCGACCGCCTGCACGAGGTGGCGGGCGGGTACGCCGCCGCTGAACGCCACCTCCGCGATTCGGTCAACTGCTTCGCAAGCCAACGAAATCCTTGAATATTCCCCCGTTTTGGCATCCATCGCGTATGAAGCCCCTCCCGTTGCTCCGTGGATGGCATCGCAGATGTCCGGTTTAGCTGCTCCCCGTACCATAGGTCACTTTCCATAGTTCTACTCTAGTGTTCGACTCTAGTCAACGCTTTCCCTCCGCATTACCCTGCGCCGGGATCGACCCGGTGCATGGCGTCGTAGTTCGGCAGGGTCTAATGTCGGCCATCGCCGATGCCTCGACCCTGGGAGAAACCGGATGACAACACGGCAGTTCGCGGTCTGCGTTATCGGATCCGGACCGCGTGGACTGTCGGTCTTCGAACGAATCTGTGCCAACGCGGCCGTAAGACAGCCGAGTTCGGAACTCTTCGTGCATCTGGTGGACCCGTACCGGCCGGGGGCCGGAAATACCTGGCGCACCGACCAGTCGGGCGAGCTACTGATGAACACCGTCGCCTCCCAGGTGACCTTGTTCACCGACGAAAGCGTGGAGCTCGAAGGCCCGTTGTGCCCGGGGCCCAGCCTTCACGAATGGGCCAGATTCCTCACCGTGATGGGGACTTTGGAGGAAATGGACGAGCATGTCCTGGTCGAGGCCCGAGAGTTGGGACCCGACTCCTATCCGACCCGCCGGTTCTACGGGCACTATCTGGAGTGGGTCTTCCGGCGCACCACGGCCACCGCGCCCGGCGGCATCCATGTGGTGACCCATCAGGCCCGCGCCGTGGCACTGGACGACACGCCGGACGGCGGCCAGAGCGTCCGGCTCAGCGACGGCACGGTGCTGAGCGACCTGGACGCGGTGGTGCTCGCCCAGGGGCACACCGCCGCGCGTACCACCGGGGTGGAGGCGGAGCTGGCCGACTTCGCCGAACGGCACGGCGCCGTCTATGTTCCGCCGGCCAGTCCGGCCGACGTCGACCTGTCGGTGGTACGGCCCGGCGAACCGGTGCTGCTGCGCGGACTGGGGCTCAACTTCTTCGACCACATGGCCCTGTTGACCGTCGGTCGCGGCGGACGCTTCGCCACCGAGGACGGCCGGCTGGTCTACCGGCCGTCGGGGCGCGAGCCTCGGCTGTACGCCGGTTCCCGGCGCGGCGTCCCGCACCACGCCCGCGGCGAGAACCAGAAGGGCGCGCACGGCCGCCACCAGCCGCGGGTGCTCACCCCCGAGGTGGTCGCCGGGTTGCGGGAGCGCGGCCGACGCGGCGGCGGTACCGACTTCCGGCGCGAGGTCTGGCCGCTGATCGCCAAGGAGGTGGAGACCGTCTACTACACCGCGCTGGTCGCCCGCAGCGGCGCCGCGCCCGCTCCGTTCCGCCAGCGGTACCTGGCAGCGCCGTGGGGAAGCGCCGAGGAGACGCGGCTGCTGGCCGAGGCGGGCGTCGGCCCGGCCGGGCGCTGGGACTGGCAGCGGATCGCCCGGCCTTACGCCGACCGGGAGTTCACCGGTACCGCGGACTTCCACGACTGGCTGCTCGACCATCTGCGCGCCGATGTCGCGGCGGCCCGGGAGGGCAACATCGACGGCCCGGTGAAGTCGGCCCTCGACGTGCTGCGGGACCTGCGCAACGAGATACGCCTGGTGGTCGACCACGGCGGACTGACCGCGCGCTCCCAGCGCGATGATCTGGAGCGCTGGTACACCCCGCTCAACGCCTTCCTGTCCATCGGGCCGCCCGCTCACCGAACCGAGCAGATGGCGGCACTGATCCAGGCCGGAGTGCTGACCGTACTGGGACCGGCCACCCGAATAGCGACATCGCCGGAGACGGGAACGTACATCGGCGAATCGCCCCTGGTGCCCGGTTCGCGGACCCACGCTCGCGTGCTCATCGAGGCACGGTTGCCGGAACCCGATCTGCGGCGCACCGCCGATCCGCTGCTGGGCCATCTGTTGCGCACCGGACAGTGCCGTCCCTACACCGTCGGCGAGACGTACGAGACCGGCGGCCTGGCGGTCACCGAGCGGCCGTACCACGTGGTGGACGCGGCGGGCAGGGCGCATCCGGGCCGGTTCGCCTTCGGCGTGCCCACCGAGGCGGTGCACTGGGTGACCGCCGCCGGGGTGCGGCCGGGCGTCAACTCGGTGACGCTCACCGACGCCGACGCCATCGCGCGGGCCGTACTCGCCCGCTGCTCCCCGGCACACCGCGCGGTAGCGGACCAGCCCGCAGGGACCGGCCGGGAGGCCGGCTGAGCCGGTCAGTGCGGTGCCACGGCATCGAGCGCACGCCATGAGCCGGTCCCCCTCTCCGGCAGCAGATGGGCGACGAGGGCCACCGCGCCCGCCGCCAGGACGAGAACGGGTCCTGGCGGCAGGTCCCAGCCCAGTGCGACCAGGAAGCCGGTGGCGTTGACCATCACACCGATGCCGACGGCCCACAGCGTGATCGCGCCGAGCGAGCGGCCCAGCCGCCGTGCGGCGAGCGCGGGCAGCAGGGTGAGCGCGTCGACCAGCAGCGCCCCGGTGAGCCGGATGGCGCCCGCCACCGAGACCGCCACCAGGACCAGCAGCAGCACCGTCAGCCGCTGTGCGGGCACGCCGGAGCAGATCGCCAACTCCCGGTCGTGCAGCAGCAGTGCGAGGTCCCGCCGCCGCCACACGAACAGCGCGGGCACCACCACCGCCAGCGTTCCCAGCACCGCCAGATCGGACGGCCGCACCGCCAGGATGGAGCCCCACAGCAGCGCGAACGCCCCGTTGGCGTTCACCCCGGACAGTGCCAGAACCAGCAGCGCCGCCGCGATCGCCAGGCTCATCAGCAGCCCCATCGCACCGGACAGCGCGTCCGGCGTACGGGCCAGCGGTGCCACTCCCGCACCCGCGACCGCGCAGGCCAGCAGCGCGCACAACACCGGGTCGAAACCGACCAGTTGGCCGATGGCGATGCCCAGCAGTGCCACATGCATCATGGCGAACCGCACCGGCATGATGTCCAGGCCGACGATCACCACGCCCACCACGGGCAGCCCCAGCGCGGCCAGCACCAGCCCGGCTCCGGCTCGCTGCACCGGCAGCAGCCGCACCAGCTGCGCCATCTGGTCGAGCGCGCTCACGAGACCTCCCGCAGCCGCCCCGCGGCCATCTCCAGCACCCGGCCGCAGCGCGCGGCCATGGCCCGGTCATGGGTCACCACCAGCAGGGTCACCGGCAGTCCGGTGAGCACCTCGGCGGCCTCCTCCTGTCCGGCGAAGTCCAGTGCCGCCGTGGGCTCGTCCGCGAGCACCACCCCGGCGCCAGCCGCCACACATCCCACCGCGCGAGCCAGGTGCATGCGCTGCAGTTGGCCGCCGGACAGGCTGCTCAACGGCCGGTCGACCAGAGAGCCCACGCCCAGCCGCCGCGCGGCACGTACCGCCTCCGGTAGGTCACCGCCGCTGCTGAGCAACTCCCCGGCCAGCAGGGGAAAGCGGCCCGGCGCCGGACGCTGCGGGATCCACGCGCAGGCCCTGCGCCGCCACGCCCACTCGGCCGCCCTGCGGCAGCCCCGGCCGCCGACCAGGATCTCGCCGTCCACCTGGCGGTGCAGCCCGAGCACCGCCCGCAGCAACGTGGTCTTGCCGGAACCGTTGGTACCGGTGAGGGCGACCTTCTGGCCCGCGGCCACATCGAGGTCGACACCCCCCACCGCCTCCAGTCGGCCGTGTCTGCACACCACGCCGCGAAGTCGTATGTCCAGGCCGCCATCAGGGGAGTCCGGGTGGCGGGTGGCGACCCGGCCCGGCTGCTCGCTGCTCAGTTCCACGCGACAGTAGTCGGACGGTCCGCCCGTCCGGTTCCAGCGTTCCACCAGGCGTCGCCAGGCGACGGGAACCAGCCGCGGACCCGAGCCGACTACCGGGACGTGATCGCAACGTACTCGGCAAGAAGGACGGTACCGGCGCTCCTTGGCTTCGCCGTCGCCCTGGGAGTCGCCTTCGCGGCGTCGTTCCTGGTCGGCAGGTCCGTGGGACCGGTCGCCCCCGACCTGCGGCCGGGACCGCAGCAGTCCTCGGGGGACGGCGGCATGCCCGGTATGCCCGGCATGACCATGGAGGGCACGCACCGGTGACCGACACACGCACCACGGACCTGGCCATCGGCGGTATGACCTGCGCGGCCTGCGTGTCCCGGGTGGAGAAGCGGCTGACCAGGATCGACGGCGTCACCGCGGGCGTCAACCTCGCCACCGGCCGGGCGCGGGTGGTGCATCCCGCCGGTGTCGAGACGACGGAGTTGATCGCCTGCGTCGAACGCGCGGGCTACACCGCCGACTTGGTGCGCGACCAGCGCCCGGTGGATCCGCAAGCACCCGGCGAGAACGCCGACCGGATCCGGTTGGGGTTGGTGGCCGCGCTGTCCGTACCCGTGATCGCCCTGTCGATGGTGCCGTCGCTGCAGTTCCGCGACTGGCAGTGGCTGTGCTTCATGCTGGCCGCGCCGGTGGCGACCTGGGGCGCCTACCCGTTCCACCACAGGAGTTGGCGCAGTCTGCGGCACGCCACCGCGACCATGGACACCCTGGTGAGCCTGGGCGTACTGGCCTC
Organism: Streptomyces silvisoli; assembly: GCF_029269905.1. Classification (NCBI taxonomy): domain Bacteria; kingdom Bacillati; phylum Actinomycetota; class Actinomycetes; order Kitasatosporales; family Streptomycetaceae; genus Streptomyces; species Streptomyces silvisoli. Next base: position 521,071 of record NZ_JARJBC010000003.1, read on the forward strand.
CTTCGGCTGGTCGGCGTACGCGCTGTTCGTGGGCGGCGCCGGGGCCCCGGGCATGCGGATGCCGTTCTCGCTCACCGCGGGCGCCACCGCGGGCGCGGACATCTACCTGGAGGCGGCGGTCGGCGTACCGCTGTTCGTGCTGTGCGGACGGTACCTGGAGGGCAGGGTGCGGCGGCGTACCGGATCGGCGCTGCGGGCGCTGGCCGAACTCGGCGCCAGGGACGTGTGGATACGCCGGGACGGCACGGAAGAACGCGTTCCGGTGGATCGGCTGCTGCCGGGACAGGAGTTCGTGGTGCGGCCGGGCGAGAAGGTCGCCACCGACGGCATCGTGGTGGACGGCCGCTCCGCCGTCGACCTGTCGCTGCTCACCGGCGAGAGCGCCCCGCGGGAGACCGGCCCCGGCGACCAGGTCACCGGCGCCGCCCTCAACATCGGCGGAACACTCGTGGTGCGGGCCACCGCGGTCGGCGCCGACACCCAACTCGCCCGGATCACCGCCCTGGTGGCCGACGCGCAGGCGGGCAAGGCCAGGTCGCAGCGGCTGGCGGACGCGGTGGCCGGGGTGTTCGTGCCCTGTGTGCTGACCGTCGCGGTGTGCGTGCTGGGCTTCTGGTTGGGCGCCGGAGCGGCGCCGCAGTCGGCGGTGGCCTCGGCGGTCGCCGTGCTGGTGGTGGCCTGCCCGTGCGCGCTGGGGCTGGCCACGCCCACCGCGCTGATGGCCGCCGCGGGACGCGGCGCCGAACTGGGCGTCCTGGTGCGGGGACCCGAGGTGCTGGAGAGCCTGCGGCGGGTGGACACCGTGGTGCTGGACAAGACCGGCACCCTGACCACCGGCCGGATGCGACTGGCCGAGACCACCCTCGCCCCGGGCCACGACGACGAGGTGCTGCGGCTGGCCGGAGCGGTGGAGCACCGCTCGGAGCACCCGTTGGGGCGGGCTCTGGCGGCCGCCGCCCGGCAGCGCCACGGCACGCCGCTGCCGGAGGTCACGGACTTCACCGCCACACCCGGCAGCGGAGTGGCGGGAGTTGTGGCGGGACGGCGGGTTCGGGTGCTGCGGCCGGACGGCGGCGCACCGCTGCCGGAACCGTTGCGGGAGGCGCTCGACCGGGCGGCGGAGCAGGGGCACACGGCGGTGCTGGCCGAGTTGGACGGCCTGCCCGCGGCGGTCTTCGCGGTGGGCGACACCGTGCGGCCGGGCAGCTACCGCGCGGTGGACCGGATGCGCCGCATGGGTCTGGCGACCGTGCTGCTCACCGGCGACCAGCCCGGCGCGGCCCACGCGGTGGCCCGGCAGTTGGGCATGGAGCGGGTGCACGCGGCCGCCACGCCGCAGCACAAGGCCGAGGTGGTGTCGGCGCTGCGGGCGTCCGGCCGCACCACGGCCGTGGTCGGCGACGGGGTCAACGACGCCGCCGCGCTCGCCGCCGCCGACCTGGGCATCGCCCTGGGCACCGGCACCGACGCGGCGATCGGCGCGGCCGGGCTCACCCTGGTGCGCGGCGACATCGAGGCACTGATCGACGCGGTACGGCTGGCCCGGCGCACCCTGGTGACCATTCGCGCCAACCTGGTGTGGGCGTTCGGCTACAACGCCGTACTGATACCGCTTGCCGCGGTCGGGCTGCTCAACCCGATGCTGGCGGCGCTGGCGATGTCGGTCAGCTCGCTGCTGGTCGTCGGCAACAGCCTGCGGCTGCGCACCTGGGAGCCCGCGCCCCGGCGCGTCCCGATCTCCGGGAGTCCGCGATGAAGCCGCTGACCACGGCGCTGGCACCACTCGGCGCGGCCGTCACCACGCTGGCGCTGCTGTGCGGCTGGGTGCTGACGGGCGGCGCGGGCAGGGCGCGGCCGGTCCAGGTGGCCGACGGGGCGATCCTCATCCCCTCGGACGGTGCGGGCGCGCGGACGGCGGCGTTCTTCACCGTACGAAACCCCGGCGATGTCCCTGCCCAACTGACCGGGGCCAGTTGGCAGTTCGACAGCCCCGTCGCGCTGCTGCGGCACCAGCACCTGGGCGCCGCCGGCCGCTCGCTGCCGACCGGCGCGCTTGCGGTGCCCGCACGGGGCGAGTTGGCGATGGCACCGATGGCCGGGGACCTCGTGGTGACCGTTCCGGTGCCGCTGCGCGCCGGCCAACGGGTGCGGTTCGCGCTGCGGTTCCGGGACCGGCCGCCGGTGCGGGCGGTCGCGGTCGCGGTGCCGGTGGGCTGCTGGCCCGCGACGGACGGGTGCGGCAATCGGGTCGTATCGGGAGACCCGTAATCCCGGATTCTCCCCAAGTTCAAGGCGGAGGAGCATACTTCCCAGCCATGGACTGCTGTCCCTCCTCTCGCCGGCAGGCCCTGTTGTGGGCCGGTCTGGTCGCGGTACTGCCGTTCGCCGACGTGGCCACGGGGGCGGGCGCCGCCTCCGCCGCCGCGCGGCCCAAGGGGCTGCTGGTGACCGATCTGGAAGTGGTGACGGTCACCGACACCAGTGTGGTGATCACCTGGTTCACCGGCTCGACGACCGACGCGGACCGCTACGGTGCGCCCACCCCCGTGCCCGCCGACACCGAGCTGCTGCTCGGCGAACCCGGCAACCCCGGCTCGCTGCGGACCGTGCTGCACGACACCGCCCCGACGGCGTTCCACTACGCCGAGGTGCACGGGCTGGAGCCGGGGCGTACGTACGCCTTCCAGGGCCGGTCGGCGGGGCAGGTCGCCCAGCAGGCCGCGTTGCAGTTCCCGGGCAGCGGTGGGTCGATGGACGCCCGAGGGGTGTTCACCACGCTGGTGCCGCCGCCCGGTCGCCATCTGTTCACCGTCGCGCTCTGCAACGACCTGCACATGGGCGAGCAGACCGCCGGCATCATCGTCGGCGACTGGCCGCCGTCGTTCCAGCAGGACCCTGGGCTGCCGCCGTATCCGGAAGTGATGCTGGAAGCGCTGCTGGACGACCTGCGCAAGCCGGACCGGGGCGCCGACGCGCTACTGGTCGCCGGTGACCTGACCGCCGAGGCCCGGCCGCAGGACGTGGCCCGGGTACGGCAACTGCTGGACGGCTGGGGCAGGTTGAGCCGGGACTACTTCGTGGCCCGCGGCAACCACGACCGCCCGCACGTGGGGAAGGACTACGCGGGGTGCACTCCGGTGCCGGGCGCGGACGACCACCACGACTGCTGGGGGGACACCTTCCCCTACCGGCGGCAGACGCTGTCCACCCACGAGGTGGGGGGTTTGCGGATCATCGGGCTCGACACCACGACGTTGGACGCTGCGGGCGGCACCCTGGACGACGGCCAACTGGCCGATCTCAGACGGGCGTTGCGGGAGGACCGGGACCGTCCAACGCTGCTGTTCGGCCACCATCCGGTGACCTTCGAGTCGGCGGTCACCACCGCGGCCGGTCCCGGCTTCGACCTGGACCAGGGCAGGGCCCGGGAACTGGAGGCGCTCTACCGGCGCACCCCGGGCGTCTTCTTCCACCACTGCGGGCACACCCACCGCAACAAGCGCACCTTCGCGCAGGACAGCAGCGCAGTCGAGTTCCTGGAGGTCGCCGCCACCAAGGAGTATCCGGGCGGCTACGCACTACTGCGCTGCCACACCGGTGGATATCAGGTCAACTTCTACAAGACCCGGACAGAGCTGGCGAAACGCTGGAGTCAGCGTACCCGCGCCGAGTACTTCGGCCTGTGGCCGCACTACACCCTGGGCACCATCGCCGACCGCAACCACACCGTGCTACGGGACCTGTCGGGTCTGGTCCCGGTGGGCTAACCCGCCCGCCTGCGACCGGTCAGCGCCTTGGCCACGCGCAACACGGTGGACGGACGTGTGAGCAACCTGGGGTGCTCACGCATGTTCACCACGTCGACGAACACCTGGTTGACCTCGGGGTCGGTGACGGTCGCGGCCAAGAACCGCTCGCTGTACCAGCTGGCGAAGCGGTAGCCGGGCGGGTACGGGCCGGTCACATGCGGTTGCGCGAGGTCGCCCAGGGTGGAGAGCTGCCAGGCCGCGTCCACCACCACCCGCACTCGGCGGAAGTACCCCCACGCGGGCTCCTGCAGCGACTCTCCCGAGCGCAGGAAGGCCGACAGGCAGGACGCGTGCAGCGTCGCCGACGCCATACCCTGGCCGTAGACCGGGTTGAACGCGGCGACCGCGTCACCCACCGCGACCAGTCCGGCGGGGAACCGGTCCAGCCGCCGGAAGTCGCGGCGGCGGCTGTCCGCCACGCTGTGCACGACGACCTCGCCGAGCATCTCGCACCGCGCCGCCACCTCCTGGAACGGCTCGGCCCCCAGCTTGCCGCACCGGGTGAGGAACTCCTCCGGATCCCTGGTCGGCCGCCGGTCAGCGTAGTTGGCCAGTACCACCATCCAGCGGCCGCCCTCCACCTCGGACATGGCCGCGGTGTCCTCCGGCGGCTGTCCGGCGGCCGGAGCGCTGCTCAGGCACTGCGCGGTCGTGACGCCCGGCAGCTCGGTGCCGCGGCCGAACAGCGCCGTGGCGTATCCGAGGTCGATGCGCATCCGCTCCAGTGGCGGCGCCTGCCAGCCCGCCGCCTCCAGCCAGGCACCGAGCCGGCTGGCGCGTCCCGTCGCGTCCACCACCAGGTCCCCGGCCAGTTCCTCGCGGCCGTCGCGGTCCGCGCCGAGCGGCAGGTAGTACGCCCCGCTGACCCGGTTGCCGGTGAACCGCAACCCGTCGACCCGGCCGCGCACCACCGTGACGTTCTCCCGCGCCAGGACCCGGCGCCGTACCCGGGACTCGATGAACGGGCGGGTGGCACCGAGCAGTTGGCGTCCGGAGACGGAAACCTTGCGCGCTCCGTCAAGGTACTGCCACATGCGATCCCAGTCGGACAGCACGGCCCCGTCGTCGACGAGTTCGCCGATCAGCCCCGGCAACCACCGCTGGAGCTGGGTGCCTCCCATGTCCAGCAGGACGTGCAGATGCGCCAACTGCGGCACGCCCGGCCGGGCGCCGTCCGTGTCGAGGTCGTCCGCGTCGACGATCACCACGCGCTCCGCGTGGTCGCTCAGCACCCTGGCCGCCATCAGCCCGGCGATGCTGCCACCCAGTACCAGTGCCGTACGCATCCACACCCCCTGTCACCGGTTCCCCGCCGCAGCCTACGGCGGTACGGCTCCGTCACGTCCCCGGCCCCCGCGCCGACCGCACACATTCGGCCATTCCGCTTACCGATAGGCTTCCGGTGCCAGTCAGTCCCCAAGGAGGAACGGTCAACGGCCAATGAGCTCATGGAAGACGGCACTTGACGCGGCTGACATCAGGGACACCGGGCTGCGCGACGACTACACCGAGCAGCGGAAGATCGTGGCGCGATACCGGCGCAGTTCCTATCTGGCCGCCAGGCTGCTGCTGCCCGCTGCGTTGTTCCCGCATGTGATCGCCGCCACGGCCTTCATGCACCACGGCGACACTGTCATGGACAGCGGTCCGGAGGCGGAACGGGCCGACAGCTACGCGGGGTGGGAGAAGCGGGTACGCGAGGCGCTGGACACCGGTGAGAGCGATCTGCCGGTGCTCAGGGCGCTGCTGCACTCCATCGGCGCCCATCCGCGGCTGCGCGACCATGTCGAGGAGTACCTCAGCACGGCCCGCACCGACCTGGAGTTCTCCGGGTTCCCGACCGAGGCGGACTACCAGCGCTACGTCGACGGCTACTCGCTTCCCTCGTTCATGCTGATCGCCTGCCTGCTGGCACCGCAGGACGGTCTGGAGGCGTATCGCGCGGCCTGCCGTACGTACATCGACGGCAGCCAGCGCCTGGACTTCGTCAACGACCTGGCCGAGGACCTGCGCGGCGGACGGCTGGCCGTTCCGGTGGAGGTCATGGACCAGTACGGCGTGACCCGCGCCGACCTGGAGGAGGCCCACGACACCCCGGGCACCCGCGAGCTGCTTCAGCATCTGCTGGACCAGGCCGACGGCCAACTGGTCGCCGCCCGCGCCCTGGTGGACCTCGTGCCGCCCGCCAACCGCCCGTTGGTCCGGGCGCTGATCGAGCTGGAACGGCTCACCGTGACCGCGGCCGCCACCAAGGAGATCGCCCTGCTGCGCGGTCCGGCAAGCCCTTCGTCGCCGGCGGCGCTGGGCGTGCTGGTCCGCGAGTACCTGCGGGCCAGGCGGCTGCGGCCATAAGGCGCTAACTGGGAAGATCCAGCGCGGGGTTGCGGTCGAAGAACCCCGTCGGCCTCAGCATGAACCCGGACACGTCAACGGGCATCACCGGCCACTCCTCCAGCCGCGGCAGATGTGTGGGCCCGAAGGTGTGCCAGAGGGTGAGTTCGGTGTTCTCCAACGGCTCACCGGCGGCGGTCCATTCCGGTAGTCCCGCCCCGCCGGGATGCTGGTTGGGGTAGTCCCCGGCGGGGTAGTGCCGGTCGGGCCGGTACCGGGTGACCCACAGGTGCCTGGTGCCGTAGGCCATCCGGCGCCGCGCCGCCGACCCGGGCCGGGCCAGCAGCACGGGACCGGGCTGCGGCACGAGTGTGTACGCCACCGGTTCGCCCATCCGGTTGCGCACACCGGGATTGGTGATACGCCACCGCCGGCCCACCGCCGCGTCGGCGATCCGACCGCCCTCCGCGCTGTCAGCGATCACGGTGCCGCGCACGGTGAAGGCGTTGCCGTTGGGGTTGCCGGGACCAGTGGGAACCGGTACGACGTCGACCTCCTCCACCGTGTTCCGCGCGCCGTCGACCGCGGCGTCCAACCGCACACAGAACAGATGCTGGTGGTACGGCGCCAGCAGCCCCGGCGCCACCTCCGTACCGTGCGGCGATCCGGCGCCGGGCCGGATCGCCGACGTCTGCACGATGCCGGTGGACTTGGCCTCGAACCCGATGGTGCCGTCCTGGTGGAAGTACCAGTAGAAGCCGTAGTCGTAGTTGCCGACGGTCGCGATGTAGGAGACGACGAGCCGCCGCGCGCGGCGGCTGTGCGCCGCGTCGTCGTTGAAGATGTCCGTGTGCTTCCACAGCAGCCCGACGTCCTCCTCGTGCACACAGACGGCGTTGGGCAGCGTGTACGCGGCGCCCTCGTCGTCGGCGAGCACCGCGTCGAGGTAGCGGATCTCGCCCAGGCAGTCGCAACCGAGCTTCAGCGCGTTGGCGTTGCGGCCCAGCGAGTACTCTCCGGCGTCCAGGAACGCCACCCAGTTGCGGGACGCCTCCGCCTCGCCGTAGGCCACCGCCATCTCGGCCAGCGAGGCGCGGTGCAGTACGGAGCGTTCGCGGTCCCCGTCCCGAAAGGTGATCTGGTGCAGTACCAGGCCCTCACGGGCGTTGAAGTCGATACGGAAACTCCATTTCTGCCAGCTGAGTTGGCGGCCGGAGATCTCGAACGAGGGCCCCTGCGGCTGGCGGATCTCCAACGGGCGCAGACCGGTGCGCGGCGGCCCGTTGAACTCGGCCTCGTACCGGCCGCATTCGGCCGGGACGGGCACCGCGCCGGTGTCGATCAGCCGCACCACGCGCCGCTCGATCACATCCACGTCGGCGAACAGCCCGCCCACCGGATGCGCCCAGGGGCTGTCTGTGGCGTCGCAGCGCAGCCAGGTCAGGGAACGCAGCAGTCTGCGGCCGCCGTCGCCGTGGTCGGTGGCGCTGCCCGCGCACAGTGGTGCGCAGATGGCGAGTCCGGTGTCGGTGATGCCGCGCTCGGCCATGGCCTTGCGCCAGCCCGGGTCGCCCTTGACCACCGAATCGACGACCTCGTACTCCTCGAAGGTGACCGGCGGCTGGCCTTCGGTGGCCGGGTCCAGCTCCCGGTGGGAGAGCAGCAGCCCGGCGGTGACGTCCACCACCGCTTCGGCGGCGGCGCCGGTACGGGAGTCGAGCAGGGTGACGCGCAGTCGGCGCGTCACGGGGTCGCCGTCGCGGTGTGCGGTGGCGGTGTGCCGGTCGGGTTCGTCGAGCAGCACGAGCGGGAAGCGGGTGGACTCCCCCGCCTTACCGGATCGTTGGAGAACGCGCCGGGCGGAGTCGATCTCGTCGGCGGTCAGCGGGTCGAGGGGGTGGGCGTCGGCTGCCGCGCGCTGGGGGTGGCAACACGTCATGACGGTCCTACCTTTCAAGGCATGGGTCTGATCTGGTCATTCGTAAGATCGGAGGGCCCAGGGGCTCTGGGTATGGCTGTCATGTGGGCGCCGTTGGCAAGGCTCAAGGGACTTGGCCGCCCGGAGCCCC